>JAVVGL010000001.1:0-208282 GCA_032249135.1 Candidatus Calescibacterium sp.
CCCGTAGATTTCGTCTATTAAATCTACTCCGCATCTTAGATTTTCAAGCCAGCTCAAAAACTCTTCTGCTACTTTCCCTCTCATAATTGCACCATGTTGGGGAGCTATTATATCAACTTTTAACCTTCTCACCATAGAAACCCACTTTTTCGTTGCTACCTGAGATTTCATATATCTCTTGTGAAAACCCTCCATATACCTTATGTGAGACCTGAAATCCTTTACTTCAAAGTAAAAATTATCATCTGGCATAACGGAAGCTCCTATATCTCCTGAAAACAGAATTTTACTTTGTGGATCGTAAACAGAAAAATTACCAGCAGAGTGTAAAAAGTGAGCGGGAATAAGTTCAAGATACCCCGTTGGAATGTTTATCCTCGTGCCTCTATCTTCTACTGGAACTATTCTACGTAAGTCTTCTACATCAATTCCGAAATGAGGAGCAAACCTCAACCATAATCTTGAAATATAAGCTTTTGCATTTTTATATGTAGATAAGGCGAGCCCAATTCCTGATATGACATCTGGGTCTTGATGTGAATAAATTATAACTTCTACTTTTTCTGGCGATATGTAAGATGCAACGATGGAGTTGACATGTGGAAAATTTATAATTCCGCCGGGGTCAAGTAATATTCCTTTATCTCTGCTTATGATGAGATATTGATTTGTTTGAACTTCTCCCCCTTTCTTATACGACCAACCGAGCCATATAAATTTGTGAGTTCCATCATCATAAAGAGCTTTCCCAAATTCCATTTCATCAGGTGTTAAATCTTTCAGCATAATTCTTTATGTAATTCTAAAAAAAAAAAAAAAAAAAAAAAAAGAAAGTATTTACAACAAAAATCTTTTAGTAATTAGATTGAAGTGGGAATATATTTTGTTTGAAAGATTTTTTATTTAGAATTTTGTTTTAGAATTTCATTTTTAAAAGTATAGTGATAATTCCCCCGATGGTAGTTGCCCATAGTGTTATATATACTCCCAAAATCCAATAAAGATTTCTTCTTTGTTCTTTTTTCAGATCAATTATTTCGTTTTCTACCTTCTCTACTCTTTTTTCCAGTCCCTGAATTTCTTCTCTTACAAATTGTTCCAATCTTTGAATATCTTCTTTTGTGGATTTTTCTATTCTTTGAAGTTCCCCTTTTACGAATTCTTCCAATCTCTGAATATCCTCTTTTGTAGATTTTTCTACCATCTTTATAATTTCTTCCAACCTCATGATATCTTCTTTTGTAGATTGTTCCAACCTCATAATATCCTCCTTTGTGGATTTTTCCACCATCTTTATAATTTCTTCCAACCTCATAATATCCTCCTTTGTAGCGACTTCTTTCTTTTTGAGTTCTATATACTCAATAAGAAGCTTTGCCTCCTGCTCCCCTATCTTCCCTTTTAGAACTTCATAAACCTCTATCTGCAAAACTTCCCTCATAAATGTAAAGTTAAAAACTCTAAAATACAAATTCAAAACTTAAAAATTTTTGTGCATTTGTGATAGATTTTTTGAATTAAAGATTTTACAAATTTCCAAATTTTGCGAAAAAGAGAAACTCAAAAGTAAAGAAAATAAGAAATAAAAAAATGAAATAAATAAAAAGAGGGAGGATATAAAAAATGAGAAAAGAGAAAAAGTTGAAGGGAAAAGGTAAAGAGAAGAAAAAAATGGTTCAAAAAGCAAAGCAGAAGGAAAAAGAAAAAAAGAAATTACAAAAAGTAAGAGTGCAAAAGGCAAAAAAAGTTGAGTTAATTACTGCTTCTGCCGGGAGCTATCCGAGAATCGGAGACACGGAAGAACTTCAAAAATTAAGAAGAGCATGGGCAAAAAGAGAAACTGGAGAAATTTCAGAAGAGGAATTCAGAAATGTTCAGAAAGAATTTATTGAGCTTGCGATAAGAGAGCAGGAAAAAGCTGGTCTTGATATCGTAACAGATGGGCTCATAACTTGGTATGATCAGATTTCTCACTTTGCAAAAAATATACAGGGAGTAAAAATAAATGGACTTTTGAGGTTCTTTGATACAAATACATATTTTAGACAACCTGTAATAGATGAAAACACCCCGGAAGATCCGGAAATTTCTCCTGTGGTTTTGGAAGATTTCAAATTTGCCAAAACCTTAACGAAAAAGATAGTAAAACCTGTTCTTACTGGACCAATAACGCTTGCAAAGCTCACAAAAGGAGATTTTTCAAAAGCTCTGAATATTTATACAAAGTTAATTGAAAACGAGGTAAAAATTTTATCCGATGAAGGAGCTCAGTTTATACAAATAGATGAACCAGCTCTTGAAGGAAAAGATGTAGATAATGCTCTACCCTACCTTGAAAGAATATACCAAGCGAAAAAACCAGAAACAAAAATAATCTACTTTTTCTATTTCAGAGATTTTTCAAAGGATATCAAAAAATTCTGGAATATACCAGCAGATATTTTGGGTTTTGATATGACATACTCAAAATTAGAAGATGAGCTTTCAAAATCTCAAATAAAAAAACCTCTTATGCTCGGAGTAGTTGATGGAAGAAACACGTATATAGAGAAAACAAAAGATGTTGTTCCAAGAATAAAAAAAGTTTTGAAAAATTACCCATTTGATTTTATTATGATAAGTCCATCTTGCGGGCTTGAATATTTGCCAAGAAAATTCGCTTTTTTAAAACTCAAAAACATGGTTAAAATGGTAAGGAACTTGCGGTAAGAGAACCTATAAATATCAAATATCAAAGCTTATTACTCAGCTACGCTTTTCTGAAAGCGTATATTCCGAGGACTTTGAAAAAAGTTATGTTTTTTGAAATTTTCTCAAAAGCAGATTGAACTTTCTTTTCGTCTCCTTTTTTTCTTTCTATTTCAACGAAGAAATTATATCTTTTTGTGATTTTGTCAGGGCGAGAATGAATTTTCTTCATGTTTATTTTATTTTTTGCAAGAGGTTCAAGGACTCTGAAAAGAGCTCCTGGTTCATCTTTTATAGAAAAACAAAATGCTTCTCTTATATCACTGCTCCATAATACCCTACTCTTTTTATTTTCCTCTTCTCTTTCTTTTTTCTTGCTTATAACTATGAATTCTGTTCTTTCTTCATAGCTATCTTGGATGTTTGAAAATAGAACCTTTAAGTTATATTTTTGAGCTAATCTTTCTGGTGCTATTGCTGCGCTTTCTGGATCTTCGCTGGCAAGTCTTGCTCCTTCTGATGTTGAATTAGTAAAAATCAATTCTGCACCTTTGAGATTATCTCTTATCCATCTTGAACACTGAGCTATCGCCTTCTGGTGAGAATAAATCTTTTTTATCTTACCTAAATCATCTACTCTTGAAAGAAGAGAAAAGGAAACAGGTATTGAAATCTCATAAACTATCTTTACATTTTTCTCAATGAGCAGATCTAATGTTTCTCCTACAATACCATCTCTTGAATTTTCCAGAGGGACAACTCCATAGTTGCAGATTTCCTTTTCAGTTGCCTCAAAGATATCCTCTATGTTTGAAAGCGGTAATAAAATTGCAGATGATCCGAAAACTTTCAAGGTTGCCTCCCATGAAAAACTTCCTTCAGGTCCTAAAAACCCAACTTTTATATCTTCGTAAAGTTTTCTTGTTCCGGAAAATATCTCAACAAAGATATCTTTTGCGGAACTTTTTGGAAAAATTTTTATTTTTTCTTCTACAAACTTTATTTTTTCATCTTCTCTGAAAGGGTCAAAAGATGCAAGATTTGTGCGCTTTTTTATCTCGTATATTTTTTTTGCAATTTTAGCTCTCAAATCAAGCAAATAGATAATTTTTGAATCTATCTTATCAATTTCCTGCCTCAATTTTTTAATTTGTTCATCCATTATTTATTTTATTTTTTATCATCTAAAACATCAAGCTCAACTTTTGGTATTACTATTCCGGGCTGATACATATATTTTCCTTTCCTATCTTTATATGATATTTCACACTCCTCATTTCCTTTTATAAAAATAACTTGTGCAATTCCCTCCCAAGCGTATATTTTTGCGGGTAATGGAGTTGTATTAGAAATTTCAACTGTAAGAAAACCTTCCCATCCCGGCTCAAGGGGAGTGACATTTACTATTATTCCACATCTTGCATAAGTTGATTTTCCAAGACATATACCTATGACATCTCTTGGGATTCTAAAATACTCAACAGACCTTCCGAGAACAAATGAGTTTGGCGGAATTATACAGTAGTCACCTTTTACGCTCACAAAAGACCTCTCATCAAAGTTCTTTGGGTCAACAATAGTTGAAGCAACATTAGTGAAAATTTTGAACTCATCTGCTATTCTGAAATCATAACCATAAGAAGAAAGTCCATAAGATATTACACCTTTTCTTACAAGAGTCTCTTCAAAAGGTTCTATCATGCCATACTCTTTTGCCATTTTCTTTATCCATTTATCTGACATTACCATATATCAAACCTCCACAGCTGAATTAGACCCTGCTACTGAATTAAAAATATCCTTTATTTTTATGCTGTTTTTTATTTTTCCAAAAATCTTTATAATGCAATTTTCAGAGCTTTCACTATAAAATCAACTTGCTTTTTTGTAATTGAGGTATGTATGGGTAAAGAAATTCCATAATCATAAGCGAATTCTGTGTTTTTCAAATCAGAGTTTGCAAAACTCTTGTAAAAGTAATGAAGAGGCTTCCATATTGGTTTTTCTGCCATCACTCCTTTTTTTCTTAAAAAATCAATAATTTTTTCTGATTTCATTTTCCCATCAGTAAGCACAACAAATCTGAAAAATATGTTATTTTCTTTTCGTGGGAGTTTTAAATTCAACTCAGAAAGTTTTTTTATGTAGTAGAATCCCAAATTTTTTCTTTTTTTTAAAATTTGAGGAAGTTTTTTGAGTTGAGCTAAACCAATTGCGGCTTGGACATCTGACATTTTGAAGTTGAACCGAAACTGATCGGGTTCATAATCTTTTTTGTCATAATCTATGAAATCTTTTATTTTTTCCACAAGGTTTCTTTCATCAGAAAAAACAGCTCCACCCTCAGCAGTTGTTATAACTTTTGTGGCATAAAAAGAGGAGAATGAAGCTAAACCGTATGAACCTACAAATTTTCCGTTCACTTTGCCTCCAAAAGATTGAGCTATACCTTCTATTAAAGGTATTCCAAGTTTAGAAAATTCCTTCAAATCTTCACATATACCGAAAGAATGAATATATACTACTGCTAATGTGTTTGGTGTTATTTTCTTTTTTACATCGGCAAAATCCAGAGAAAAAGTATCAAGATTTATATCACAAAGTACTGGTTCATATCCCGCAAATAAAACTGCATTTGAAATTGCTGGACATGCAAAGGATGGTATAATAACCTTCTTTTTTCCTTTCAGAGAAGGAAAAACTTTTGGTAAAAATTTCAAAATCAAAAATAGTGAAGCAGAACCAGAACTTACAGCAACAGAAAACTTTGTTCCAACAAAATCCAAAATTTTATTTTCAAACTTTTCAACAATACTGCCATTCGATAATATTCCCTCTTTTATAATTTTCTCAATTGCCTTTATCTCATCTTTGCCTACAAATGGAGATGAATGTTTTATCATAAATTTATAAAGCTGAAAATTGAAGAAAAGTTTTGATTAATCTAATCTTTCTCGCCAAGAATTGATTTTGCTAATTTTCTCTTTTCTTCTGGGCTTTCAGCTAAAATCAGGAGAGCAATTAGCCTAAAACCTTGGTCCATCTTCTCTCCTATTGTTCTGAACCCTTCATCCATTTTTTGCGCCATCATTTTGAACCCTTCATCCATTCTTTTTTCTAATCCTTCAATTCGCATCAGTATTTCTTGCGTTTGCTTTAATATTTCTTGTGTCTGCTTTAATATTTCCTGTGTCTGCTTTAATATTTCTTGATTTTGTTTTAGTATTTCTTCATTTTGTCTTAGTATTTCTTCATTTTGTCTTAGTAGTTCTTCGGTTCGCCTCAATATCTTTCCATTTTGGGCAAGAAACCTCGTAAGGAGAACAGAAAGGACAACTCCCAAAATCAAAAAAATTACCTGAAAAATTAAATTCATAATATCCACCTTTCGTAAACCTCCTTTTTGGTCTTCTAAAAATATAATTTTATTTTTTTATGAAAAATTTTTTCCCTTTCCCTTTATTTTTATGCTGGAAATAAGATTTTAGCTTATAAATATGAAGATACATCCAACAGCGAAAATAGGTAAAAACGTATTTATTTCTGAAACAGCGTTTATAGGAGAAAATGTTGAGATTGGAGATGAAACATATATAGGCGAGGGGGTTATTATAGAGAAAAACACAAAAATAGGTAAGAAAAATAAAATTTACCACTACGCAGTTATAGGAACACCACCTCAACACCTTCAATATAAAGATGAGGAAACTTTTGTTGAGATTGGAGATGAGAATATAATCCGAGAATTTGCAACAATTCACAGAGGAACAAAAGAAGGCGGAGGCATAACAAAGATTGGTTCAAAAAATTTTATCATGGCTTATGCTCATATTGCACATGATTGCAAAGTCGGATCTGAATGCGTTATAACAAGCTTTGCAGCACTTGCAGGACATACCGAAGTAGGAGATAAAGTGGTTTTCGGAGGATATTCAGGCTCACACCAATTTGTAAGAGTTGGAAAACTCGTAATGGTTGGAGCTGCTTCATTTTTAAATCAAGATGTTCCTCCGTTTGTTTTGGTCGTCGGAGTTGATCCGCGGATAGCTGGGTTAAATCTTGTTGGATTAAAAAGAGCGGGAGCTTCATCAGACGAGATAGAAAAACTCAAAAAAGCTTTGAAAATCTACCTTGATGTATCTTTGAAAATAGATGAAGTTGTAAAAGAAATAATGAAAATAGATAACAACTCCCCTTTTCTTCTGGACTTCTGTAATTTCCTTTCTTCTCCAACAAAAAAAGGTTTTCTGAGAAAATATGAAAAAACGGAATTTTCAATAAGGTAAGAGAAAAATCATTTACGTAATTATATTTATGATTTTGTCTTTGATGAAAATCACTTTCTTTATCTGTTTTCCGTCAAGATATTTTGAGATTTTCTGATTTTGCAGAGCTAATTTCAAAACCTCTTCCTGCTCTGCTCCTCTTTTTACCACAACTTCTCCTCTTAGCTTCCCATTTACCTGAACAGGAATAGAAATAAACTCTTCAATCGTAAATTTTTCAAGACCATCTATATATACCCAGCTTTCTTCAAGAATTGATTTTTCATATTCTTTTCCTTCAAATTCTTTCTTCAAGATATGGAAGAGCTCTTCCGATATGTGTGGAGTAAAGATTGAAAGCACCTTTAGAAATCCTACCATCATTCCCAAAATGCAGAGTATATCTTCTCTTTTGTTTAAATTAGGTTTTGATTTCAAAAAATCTTCAAACGAATTTATAAACTCCATAAGGCGAGCAATAGCAGTGTTGAACGCCAACTCTTTTATGTCTTCATCAGCGGACAAGATAGATTTGGCATATGATTTTCTCAAAGAAATTATTGGTTCATTTTGAGTTTCAACTAAGACATTTTTGTCGTCTAAAACTAAATTGTAACCAAGTTCATTTTTTCCCTCTATCTCTTTTTTTATAAAATCTTTTGTTTTCATAAAAGAGTTCCAAACTCTGTTGAGAAATCTGAAAATTCCATTTACACCGTGCCATGACCATTCAAGATCTTTTTCGGGAGGTGCAGCAAAAAGAATAAATCCTCTGGCTGTATCTGCTCCAAAATCTCGTACAACATCATCTGGATCAACAACATTTCCTTTTGACTTTGACATCTTTGCACCATCTTTTATAACCATACCCTGAGTTACAAGTTTTGAGAATGGTTCAGAAATATCTATATAACCAAGATCACGAAGAACCTTTGTGAAAAACCTTGCATAAAGAAGGTGCAAAACCGCATGCTCTATACCTCCAATATACATATCAACTGGCATATATCTTTTTACAAGTTCTGGATTAAAAGGTCCGGAAGAAAAATCAACCTTTTCTATATCTCCTGAAAGATATCCAAGAAAATACCATGATGATTCAACGAAGGTATCCATAGTGTCTTTTTCTCTTTTTGCGTCAGATCCACAGTATGGACACTTTATTTTGCTCCACTCTTCCATATCTTCCATGCGAGGAGGTAAAACAATGGGTAGATTTTCCTCTTTTTCTGGGACCATCCCACATTTTTCACAGTAAATAATTGGTATGGGAGCTCCCCAATATCTTTGGCGAGATATTCCCCAATCTCTCAATTTGTAGCTTACTGCAAAATCTCCGAAACCTTTCTTTTTTGCAAATTCTGTTATTTTTCTTTTAGCCTCCTCTGAATCAAGCCCAGAAAACTCTCCCGAATTTATAAGTTTCCCTCTTTCTGTATAAGCTCCTTTTTCAAAATCGTGTTTCCCTTCATACGGAACTATCACCGGTTTTATTTTCAAGCCAAATTTTTTGGCAAATTCAAAATCTCGCTCGTCATGAGCCGGAACTGCCATTATAGCCCCTGTTCCATAATCTGGCAAGACATAATTTGATACCCATATGGGAACTTTCTCTCCTGTAAAAGGATTTATAGCATATCTTCCAGTGAATACACCAAGAAGTTTTGTTCCCCTTTCTTCTCTGCTCATTCTGAAAACCTCATCGCAGAAAGCTTGAACCTCTTTTTTTCTGTCATCAGTAGTTATTTCAAACACAAGATCATGCTCTGGTGCAAGAACCATAAATGTAACTCCAAAAACTGTATCAGGTCTCGTTGTAAATATTTCTATTTTTTGTTCCATCCCATCTATTGGAAAAAGAATTTTTGCCCCTTCCGATCTACCTATCCAATCTCTTTGCATTTTTTTTACCCTTTCTGGCCAATCGAGTTTATCAAGTTCTGCAAGGAGTTCATCTGCATATTGGGTTATTTTCAGGTACCATCCCCACATTCTTTTTTTTATAATTGGAGTATCACATCTCCAACACTTACCAGATATCACTTGCTCGTTAGCAAGAACGGTATCACATTTTGGGCAGAAATTTACAAACCCCAGTTTCCTATAGGCTAACCCTTTTTTGAACATTTCAATAAAGAACTTCTGTTCCCATTTGTAATACACAGGAGATGATGTATCAATTTCTCTATCCCAATCATAAGAAATCCCGAGGCGTTTAAGTTGTTTTTTCATGTAAGATATGTTGTCTTGTGTCCATTTTGCAGGGTGAATTCCGTGCTCTATTGCTGCATTTTCAGCCGGAAGTCCAAATGCATCCCAGCCTATTGGGTGAAGAACATCATATCCTTTCATCCTGTAATATCTTGCAACAGCATCTCCTATTGAGTAGTTTCTCACATGCCCCATATGAATTCTGCCAGAGGGGTAAGGGAACATAACGAGGATATATTTTTTTTCTCCTTTGCCCTTGAGTTTGAAAACTCGCCTTTCCTCCCATATTTTTTGCCACTTCTCCTCTATTTCAGACGGATTATAAGAATAAGAAAAAACAGAAGTATCAGAAGTTTTTGCTGTTTCCATAATTATGATTAATAATAATGAAAAATTCGCAAGTTGGAGATAATTTTGAATTTTTTGTATATATTAGCTATATGAGATTGGATACGTTGATTATATATGAGAAATAAGATAACAAAAAAGATAGGAATTGTATCCCCCTATTTTTTCCCTCATGTTGGCGGAGTTACAAATCATGTTTGGAACAAGTATATTTGGTTAAAAAATCTTGGATTTGAAGTGAAAGTTATAACTCCGGATTTTGGAAAAAGCGAATTTGATAATGAAGATATAATAAAAGTTGGGAAGCCAATCCCAATAATATATAACGGTTCAATTACTTTTATTTCACTTTCTTTCAAAGTAAAGGATATTCTCGAAAGAGAGAAATTTGACATCATTCATGCCCACGAACCCTATACTCCATTTTCCTTTCTTTTTATAAGAAACTCGGAGAAAAGTGTTTGTACATTTCATGCTTTCAGAGAAGAACCAGAGAAAATCCTCGTAAAAATGGGAGAACCTTTAATAAAAACGCTCAGAAAAAAAATTTCAAAAGTTATAACTGTTTCTAAATCGGCTCAGAAAATTGTAAAGGAAACTTTTAGAATAGATGAAGAAAAAACAGTAGTTATACCAAACGGAATAAATTATGACTTTTTTGCAAAAGCAGAACCTATAAAATCTTTGCAAGACGGAAAATTTAACATCCTTTTTGTGGGGAGACTGGAACCGAGAAAGGGAGTAAAGCATCTCATAAGAGCTTACAGAATATTCAAAAAAATAGTTCCTGAATCTCGCCTCATAATAGTTGGAGAAGGAATGAAAACATATTATCTTTCATTTGTGACAGAAGACATAGAAAAGAATGTGTGGTTTGTTGGTTCTGTTCCGTCAAATACACTAGCTCAACTTTATAAATCAGCAGATATTTGTGTTTTTCCGTCAACGAGAGGAGAAAGTTTTGGAATAGTATTAATAGAGGCTATGGCTGCTGGAAAACCTGTTATAGCAGGAAATTGTGAAGGATATAAAGAAACACTTGAAAACGGTAAATACGGAATAATTGTTGATCCAAAAGATGAGGATTCTTTAGCAAGAGCTATGGTAGAACTATACTACAAAGAAGATTTGAGAAAAGAACTTTCTTTACGAGGTCAAGAGTATGCAAAAAAGTTTGATTGGTCAAACATAATTCAAAAAATAGTGAAAGTGTACAATGAGCTTTTTTGATGTTAAATGACGAAATAGAAAAAATAGAGAAAATAAAATACTTAGAGGAAAGGGAAGAAAGGTTAGATAAATTATTATCTGAGAAACTTAATATATCAAGAAGCTTCATTCAGAAAATTATTGAGCAAGGATTTGTAAGTATTAACAACAAAGTTGCAACTAAAAAATCAGAAAAAATAAAGAAAGGAGATATTATAGAAATAAAAATTCCAAGAGAAAAGAAAATCAAAATAGAAAAGAGTGATTTTCCTATTGAGATATTGTACGAAGACGAAGATTACCTTGTTTTGAATAAACCAGCAGGTATAGTTGTTCATCCATCAGGTGAGTATAAAAAGGACACGATAGTAAATATAATATTAGATAAAATAGAATTTGAGGTAGAAGATGAGGTATCAGAAATTTCTCTGAAAAGAGGTCAAATAAGACCCGGTATAGTTCATAGATTAGACCGTGAAGTTTCAGGGGTTCTTATTGTAGCTAAAAACCAAAAATCAGCTTCAAAAGCCTCAGAAGCATTCAAAGAAAGAAAAGTAAAAAAAGTATATTTAGCGTTGTGCTTTGGGAAAACTGAAAAAAAAGAATGGATAATAAAAAAACCAATAGGAAGAAGTAGAGGAGAAAAAATAATGCGAATAAGCGAAAAAGGAAAATCAGCAGAAACAATAGTAAGAAAAATAATTTCTGATGACCAAAGAAACCTAACATTATTTGAGGTAGAACCGATAACAGGAAGGACACATCAGATAAGAGTTCATCTTTCGTCAGAAGGTTTCCCAATAGTCAAAGATGAAATGTACGGTGGAGGAGGTCAAAAATTAGAAAAACTCAAAAAACAAATTGGAGAAAAATTTTTTGAACATGAAGGCATATTTTTACACGCACTATCAATAGAAATATTTGGCAAAAAATTTGTAGCTCCACTACCTTGGTACTTTGAAGGAATTATAAAATCTCTTTGGGGAGAGCTTCCTCCCACAATTTCCGAAGTTCTGAAATCTTAAAAGAAAAGAATCCCTCAACCTCAAATATATCATTTTCCACAGCTTCTCCCACAACCTGATACGGAATTCTGTTTTTATTGCATAACGATACAAACTCCTCAAATTTTTTCTTTGGAACTCCAACTACATAAAGAGGATAACATTCCGAAAAGAAATACAACTCCCATTTTGACTCATCTTTTACAAAAACTTTTTTTAGCTTAACTCCGACTTCTGACATTCTCGGAGAGAAAATTCCAAAAACAGCAGATTCAAAAATACTTGGTAATATTCCTCCATCAGAAACATCGTGCGCCGAACTAACTATACCTTGTGAGACAACATTTCTTATAAATTCGCCTAATCTTTTTTCAAGTGAAAAATCTGGCTCCTTCAAAATTCCACCTACCTTTTCAAAATTAACATACATAAAAAGACTACCAGCAAGTTGAGGATATACTTCTCCAACCAAAACTATAAAATCTCCTGGATCAAAATAATTTTTTGGCGAAAAATTAAAAGGATAGATTTCACCTATTGTTCCTATAACTGGTGTTGGTGGAATTGAAACTCCTTCAAACTCATTATAGAAACTGACATTACCTGAAACGACAGGAATTCCAAGTTCATTTAGAGCCTTTGCCATACCCTCAACAGAATTTACAAACTCCCACATAACCTCCTCATTTTCAGGATTACCGAAGTTGAGATTATTTGTTATTGCAACAGGTTCAGCTCCGACACAAGATATGTTCCTAAAACCTTCAAGTACACACAAAATCGTTCCTATATATGGGTCAATAAAAGTGTAGAGAGGGTTCGCATCCAAAGAAATCGCAATTGCAATATCGTCGTCTGATGCTTTCTCGTATTCGTTAAAACTTCTGAATTTGCTTATTCTGACTATACCTGCATCTGCACCAGCAAAGGAGCAAGTTTGCCCTAAAACTGTTGAATCGTATTGTTCAAAAACAAATCTCTTTGAAGCGAAGAGAGGATGGGTTAAAATCTTCAAAAAAGTTTCTGCTGGATCTTTTGGAGTTGGAAACTTTTCAACTGCGACCTGCCTTAAAGAATCTATCCATATAGGTCTTTTTTGCGGTCTATCATATACAGGAGATTTTTTGATGAGAGCATCAATAGGAATAGAGATGACTTTCTTTCCATTTTCAAAAACATCATAGTTTTTTGTATCTTGCAGCTCACCTACTATTTCACATTCAAGCCCCCATTTTTGAGCAATAGCTTTTATTTTGTCAAAGTATTCTTTTTCTGCAACCAAAAGCATCCTCTCCTGTGATTCAGAAAGCAGAACTTCTATTGGTAATAGTGGCTGTCTTTTTGGCACTGCCGAGACATCAACTTTTACTCCAAAATCTCCTTTTGCTGCGACCTCTGATGTTGAATTCAAAAAGCCTGCTGCTCCCATATCTTGCATAGCTATTATTTCTATGCCAGATGAGAGTATTTCTAAAACTGCCTCTATAAGACATTTTTCTGTGAAAGGGTCTCCTATTTGCACAGCAGATCTTTTCTGAACTATGTTTCTGTCAAAGGCAGAAGAAGCCATAGAAGCTCCTCCTATTCCGTCCGCTCCTGTCTTTCCTCCAAGGTAAATTAGGACTCCTTTTTTTGAGGGCTTACTTGAAACAGGTTCAATGCCATCAGGTATTACTCCGACACACATGACATTGACAAGGATGTTATGATCAAAATAGTTATAAAACAGAGTTTGCCCTCTGACTATTGGTATTCCAACGGAGTTTCCATAATCTGAAATTCCTTCAATGACTCTTTCGCATAAGTACTTCATTTTTCTTTCTTTTATGTTTCCGAAGCATAGAAAATCTGCAAGAGCAATTGGACGAGCTCCAACACATAAAACATCTCTTATTATTCCTCCAACTCCCGTAGCAGCGCCAGAATAAGGCTCAATATAAGATGGGTGATTATGAGATTCAATCTTGAAAGCTATACGCGTTCCGTTTTTTAACTTAACTATTCCTGAATTTTCTCCGGGACCTGCTATTACTCTTGGAGAAGAAGTTGGGAGTTTTCTGAGATGAATTTTTGAGGATTTGTAAGATGCATGTTCACTCCAAAGTGCATCAAAGATTAAAAGCTCTTCATGTGTCGGTTCCCTTCCAAGAAGTTTTTTTATTGTTTCTATCTCACTTGAAGTAAGCATATATTTTATTAGATTAAGTTTTATTTTATCAATTCTGCCATTTTGCTTTCAACGATCTCCATAAGTTTCTCTCTGGCTTTTTTAAGCAAGAAAGAATCTTCAAGTTCCTCTTTTTTTGACTCAAATAACCTATTTACTTCCTCTTCAGTAAGCCTATATTGAGTGGATATTTCTTTGAGGTTTTGACGAATCTCCTCTTCTGAGAGTTTGAGTTGCATATCTTCTATAAGATTATAAAGTACAATATCTTCCAATGCAAGGGTAGTTGCCGAGGTAGCTAATTTTTCCTTATCAATATTAGGATTATCGTCTAAAATTTGCCTTGCTTTCTGTTGAAATAAAGATTGTGGGATAGGAAGATTATTTTTTTGTGATATGTTGAAAATTAAAGTAAAGTAAAGGATATTTTTAAGTTCAGCTTTCTTTCTTTCTTCTATCCTTTTTTTTATCTCTTCATAAAATTCTTCTTTACTTTTATAGCCAAGAGTTTTTACAAGATCATCTTCTGATGGTATAACTTTCTTTTTTATAGATTTGAGAGTGATTCTAAATTTTTTGTCTCCACGGTCCACATACGCTATTCCTTCTCTCGTTTCTCCTACCTTCATACCCACAACGAGTTTTTTGAACCATTCATAAGCTGATGTAAGATCAACAAAAACATCCTTTTGATTTATGTAAGTTCTTGCTGTTGCTATATCTTTTGCAAATATGTCAAAAACTCCGGAACTATTTTCAGTCAGTTCCGATTGCTCTGGATCATCAACAATTGTTGTATATCTTTTTTTAAGGATTTCTATTTCTTCTTTTATGTCTTCATCAGAAACTTTTGCGTCAAAATTATCTGGCTTTTTTAGATCAACATCAAGAGAAATCTTTTTTCTTGGAAGAACCTCACAAGATAGAGAAAACTCAATATTGTCTCCTTTTTGCGACCAGACCAAAGATTCTATCTTATATATTTTGATCCAGTGATTTTTCTTTTTTGTTTCTTCCTCCAATGCTTCCCATATTTTCTCTCTTATTGAATTAGCTTTTATTTCTTCGCCATATCTTTTTTCTACTATATCAAGGGGGACTTTCCCTGGTCTGAACCCTTCTATTTTTACAGTTTTTGCGTATCTTTCAAGTTCCTTTGCATATATATCTTTAAGTTCATCCCATGATATAGTTCCAGAAACAGAAAACCATGCACCTATATTCTTATCATCCTCTTTCCTTTGAATATTTATTACCATTTTATTATTTTCTCCTTTCTTTTACTAAATTTAGCATTTCAATTTAATTTGGCTAATTTTATATTAGCTGAACTTTTCTTTTGCGAAATCTTTATATCTTTTTCTGAATTTTTCTATCATACCAAATTTATCTACGAGTTTTTCTTCTTCTGTTCCTTTGTAGAAAGGATGGCAGCGAGAGCATATTTCAATTTGATAATCTTCTCCCCTTGTAGATCTTACCTCAAATGAGTTCCCGCACGCACAGGTAACTCTTACAACTTTATATTCAGGATGTATTCCCTTCTTCATAATGAGTTAAAAATAAGATAACGAAAGTTAGAATGGGAAAAATCAAAATAAAATTGTCTTTTTGTAATCATCCGAAAAAGTATAAATAAGTTTTGATTTGCAACAAATTTGTGTAGTAAAACATAAATCAGGTTGTTTTGTTCATAGGAGAATGGAAACCTCCACCAGATACTTTCAAATCTGGTTCCCTAACTTTAAAATACAAAGTTATAGATGTGAAAAAGGAAATACCAGAACTTTACAAGGAAAGTTTTCTTATATCAACTTGCATCGGCATAGGTTTCAAACCTTTAATCCTTCCTCCTTACCCCACTTATAAAGAAAAGTTTTTCTTATATCAACCTGTATTGGCATAGGTTTTACCTTTATTTCAATATCAAATAAACCAGCTAAAAAACTTATGCTATTATAAATTTAATAAATATCGTTCCTGTTGCTTCTGAGAAAATCTCTTTTAAAATTGGATCAAACCTTTTTAGATCTTTTTTTGTATCTTCCTTTTCCTTCTCTTCCCTTCCTTTATTTTCCTTTTCTTTCTTTTCGTTTTCTTTCTCCCTTCCTATTTTTTCATTTTTTTCATTTTTCATACTAACTTGTTTTTTCGTTCTTGTTTCAAATTAGAATTTTACTTATTTGCGGAGCAAAATATAAAGGCAATTTCGGTATCTCCTATTGATAAAAAAAGATCTGCTTATATGGAAATAGATTAACTAATTATAAATAAACCTACTGGTTTTGTGTTATTGATATTCCCTTTGATGCCGGCGGGAGAAAATCAGCAAAATCTCTCTCAATCTTCAAAATTGCATCTTTGAGGAAATTTGATTTATACTTTTGAAACTCCTTCGGAACAACCACCCGAACCATATCTATTTCTGAAAGGAGTTTTTTTGGAACATCGGAACCGGTCTGAACAGCATGCAGATAAAGAAGTCTCTCTAAAACTTTGAACTCTTCTTCCTCATCAATATTCTTCAAGAAAATCCATTCAGAATTTATAAGACGCGGGAGTAAATCAGACCACATAACAAATCCTATCCCCCCTGTCATACCAGCTCCAAGATTTTTCCCAACAGGTCCTGCAACAACGCAAATTCCCCCTGTCATATACTCCATACAGTGATCCCCTGCTCCTTCAATTACTGCGAACACTCCTGAATTTCTTACCGCAAATCTTTCCCCTGCTCTTCCCTTCACAAAAAGATATCCAGAAGTTCCTCCGTATATACAAACATTTCCGATTGCCACAGCATTCTCTACCGGAGGTATTACAACTATTTCTCCGCCTGAAAGAGCTTTACCAAGATAATCATTAGCCACTCCGTGCAGTATAAATCTCATACCTCGTGTAAGGAATGCTCCGAAACTTTGACCTGCAACCCCTTCAAACTCTATTTCAACCGTTCTTGGTTTTAGTCCGGGTTTTAAAGATATTCCATCTCCCCATTTTTTCGCTATTAGACCTGCAAGTGTTGCTCCAACAGACCTATGGGAGTTATTTATTTTATATTTGAGCTTTAATTTCTTACCCTTCTCTAAATTCTCCCAAGCGTCTTTGACTATTCTCCCGTTCAGGTCTTCTTCTTCCGTTTCTGGTCTATCGTTTCTTGGCAGCTTGTTTGAAATTGATTTTTGAGACAGAATTTCCAATATTCTTTTATCAAGCATTTCATCAATTTCTGAATCTGATTTATCGGGCAAGTCATATACGAAAGGATTTTCACCCCCTTCTGCTATATTCAAGAACAACTTTTTCAGGTACGATATATTTACATTCTTTTTAGTTTTTTCAAGTTGAATATTTTTTGGTTTTATAAGGTCGATTCTACCTATTATTTCATTTAATGAACGAGCACCAAGTGATGCTAAAATTTCTCTGACTTCCTCCGCAATAGCTATAAAATATCTCTCTATCCTTTCTGGGAAACCCGGGAACTTTCTCCTTAATTCCTCCTTTTGGCTTGCTATACCAACGGGACATGTATTGAGGTGGCATTGCCTTGCCATAATACATCCAATAGCTATCATGGCTGAGCTTCCAAACCCGTATTCTTCTGCACCTAAAACTGCTGCTTTGACAACATCCCAGCCGTTAAGCATTCCTCCATCTACTCTCAATCTTACTCTCTCTCTTAAATCATTCCAGATAAGTATGGCTTGTGTTTCAATAAGCCCAAGTTCCCATGCTATTCCAGCGTTTTTGATTGAGCTTGCAGGCGATGCACCTGTTCCTCCATCATGACCTGATATCTGGATTGTGTCGGCATAAGCTTTCGCAACGCCTGCTGCTATTATTCCTACCCCAGCCTCCGCAACAAGTTTGACAGATACTCGGGCCTGCGGATTAACTTTTTTGAGATCATATATAAGTTGTGCCAAATCTTCTATTGAATAAATATCGTGATGTGGGGGTGGAGATATAAGAGTTATACCGGGAACAGCTCTTCTGACCCTTGCTATCTCTTCCGTAACTTTTATTCCGGGAAGCTGTCCGCCTTCTCCTGGTTTTGAACCTTGCGCAATTTTTATTTCAAGTTCTCTACAATTTACAGCGTACTCAGTTGTGACACCAAATCTACCAGATGCAATTTGTTTCATAGTGCTTGAAGCTAGATCACCGTTTTCATAAGGTTCAAATCTTCTTGGATCTTCTCCACCCTCTCCGCTTCCCATATTTGCTCCAATTCTGTTTACTCCTATTGCGAGTGTTTCATGAGCCTCGGGTGATAGTGCTCCAAAGGACATAGAAGAAACATAAAACCTTTTTACTATATTCTCAACCGGCTCAACCTCATCTATTGGTACTGGGTCTCCTAGAGGTTTTATATCAAAAAGGTCTCTTATTTTTACCGGTGGTCTTGACTGAACTTGTGCTGTAAACTCTTTGTAAAACTCCTTGTTTCCGGTTTCTGTGAATTTGTGTAAGGGTCTGAAAACAAATGGGTTTTTCTCGTGATACTCCCTACCTCTTATGAACTTAAAAAATCCGAGATTTGGAAGCAAAGGAGATGGATCTTCTGACCATCTATAAAACTCAATATAGTCGTCTGCGAGTTCTTCATAGCCTACACCGTCTTGACCGAACCAATTAGGAGTTCCTGTGAAGCAGAAATCAACAATCTCATCTTTAAGTCCAATTATTTCAAATATTTGAGCACCTCTATAACTTGAAATGTGAGAGATTCCCATTTTGCTCATTATCTTTTTTATTCCCTTTTCAACCGCAGATTTGTAGTTTTTGACGAGCTTTAATCTATCTTGAATTTCCTGAGCTTTACCTCTGTGCTCTTCTTTTATGTGATAAGCTGTCAAGAATGCGAGCCAAGGTAAAATTGCGTCTGCACCGTATCCCAGAAGACAAGCAAAATGATGTTCTTCTCTTGGCTCTCCGCTATCAACTACAATAGAAGCTTTTAGCCTCAAACCTCTTCTCACAAGCTCTTGATGAACTGCTCCGACAACCATCAGCGATGGGATAACGACTTTTCCATCTTTTCCGGCAGTTCTATCAGAAAGTATTATAAGCTTTATTCCATCTTTTTCAACCGCATCAGCTGCCTCGTAGGCTATACTGTAAATTTTTTCTCTGAGCGAGGATTTTCTGTTCAGATCAAAGACAGTTTCAAAAATTCTGAAAGGCAAATTCTTTTTCAGTTCCTCTAAAATTTCCTCTGTTATGATGGGACTATCTAACCTTATAACATTTGCGTGTTCTTCATCATCATAAGTTATATCTCCTTTTTCTCCTATTGTAGTTGATAAAGACATAACTATGTATTCTCTGTATGGGTCTATTGGTGGGTTTGTAACTTGTGCAAATCTTTGTTTAAAATAAGAGAAAATATTTCTCGGAACTTTGGACATAAAGGCAAAAGGAGTATCATCTCCCATAGAGTAAGTTGCTTCTTTGCCAAAAAGAGCCATTTCTTTGAAGAATCTTTCTATGTCTTCTTCTGTATATCCAAAGGCTTTTTGTAATCTTATCAACTCATTTTCGTCTATTGAAGAAAATTCGTCCTTTGTGATTTCAGTTGAGAATTTCTTTGATTTTTTTATCCATACCGAATATGGTTTTGATTTAGCAATTTTTCCTTTTATTTCATGATCCCTATAAAGTTTCCCTTCTTGCGTATCTATATATATCATTTTTCCTGGTCCGAGCCTATCTATTTCTTCAAATTCTTCAAGGGGAATTTCTCTTGCTACTCCTATCTCTGATGAAACAATAACTAATCCATCTTTTGTTATTCCTACTCTTGCTGGTCTCAGACCGTTTCTATCAAGGCATGCTCCTACTCCTACTCCGTCGGAGAAAGCTATTGCAGCTGGACCGTCCCAAGGTTCAGTAAAGTAGTCATAATACTCAAAAAATGATTTGACATCGTCTGGCATATCTGGGACGACCTCATAAGGTTCTGGGATTAGCATTGCCATAGCTTCCGGGAGCTCTCTTCCCGAAAAGTAAAGAAATTCCAGCATATTATCTAACATAGAGGAGTCGCTTCCCCCTTCCCATATAATTGGTCTTATGATTTCAAGTTCATCTTTGCTCCAAACCTTTGTAGATAAACTTTTTTCCCGAGCTCGTGTCCAATTTATATTCCCCAACAAAGTATTTATTTCTCCGTTATGGGCGAGAAATCTGAAGGGATGAGCAATAAACCAGTGTGGATGCGTGTTTGTACTGTATCTTTGGTGAAATATGCATATTGACGTTTCGTAGTCCGGATCCTGCAAGTCAAGATAAAATTTATCTACTTGTGTCGCTACGAAAAGTCCTTTATAAACAATTTTTTTTGTTGAAATTGACGGTATATAAAGAGAGATTTTCTTTTCTGCTGCTTTTTTTTCTACAAACTTTCTCAGAATGTAAAGTTTTCTTTCTGCTTCTTTCCAATTCCCGTCGTACTTTATGTAAAGGTGCTTTATCTGAGGTTTTGATGATTTTGCTATTTCTCCAAGTGCATTTTCGTCTTGCGGAACATCTCTCCAAAAAAGCGGAGAAAATCCAAGTTCCTTTGCAAAACTTTCTGTTATCTCAAAAATGAAATTTTGATGTTCTTGGGAGTTTGGAAGAAAGAAAACTCCTATTGCTACTTTTTCGGGATCCAAATTATTTATTCCTCTTTTTTCAAGCTCTTTTTTGACAATTTTCAGAGGGATTTGAGTCATTATTCCTGCTCCATCTCCTGTTTTACCGTCAGCAGATACTGCTCCACGATGAATAAGGTTCTTTACAGATTCTACCCCTATTTTCAGTATTTTATTTGATTTCCCTCCTTTAATACTTGCAACAAAACCGACTCCACATGCAGATCTCTCTTTATATACATACATTGCCATTTTCACTTCGTTTTCAAGATTCACATTTTTTTATTTAAATTTCTACTTTTTTCTACTCCAAACACAAGATAAAATCTGCAAAGTTCAAAAATAAAAAAACAAACAAATTTCACCAAAATTTCACAAAACATATGATATCATGATGGAATAGGTAGCGAATCAAAATCAAAATCAAAATCAAAAAGTTCTCATCACAGATTTCCACCAGATTGAGAAGGGACAGAGCACCATTCTTCAATATCTTGCGGAGTTTTTATCACAGGATTTTCACCGCAGGCAGGACAATCCTTCCTTTTTCTCACTTTGAACACAGAGAATTCTGTAGTTAGTGCATCAAAAACTAAAAGTTTTCCAATAAGAGGTTGTCCTTTCCCTAAAATGAGTTTCAGAACTTCATTCGCTTGCAGAAGTCCAATTATTCCCGGAACAACTCCTAAAACACCGGCTTCTTGGCACGAAGGCATAACACCTGGTGGTGGAGGTTCGGGATAAAGACATCTATAACACGGACCTTCTGCTGATGGTATGAATGTGGAGACTTGACCTTCAAATCTCAGAACGCTCCCATAAACATAAGGTTTCCCCAAAATCACACAAGCATCAGATACAGCATATCTTGCTGAAAAATTATCTGAACCATCTAAAACTATGTCATAATCTTTTATGAGGTCAATTACATTTGAGGCTGATATTTTTTCGTTTATGGCGACTACTTCAATATCTGGATTTAGCTTTTTCAATTTTTCTGCTGAAACAAGAGCTTTTGGTTTTCCGACATCTTCTGTTGAGTATATTATTTGTCTTTGGAGATTAGATAAATCCACTTTGTCAAAATCTGCTACTGCTATTTTTCCAACACCCGCTGCTGCAAGGTATAAAGCAGCTGGTGCTCCAAGACCGCCTGTACCTGCTATGAATACACTTGCAGATAAAAGTTTTTTCTGCCCTTCCCCTCCTACCTCATCCAATATTATTTGCCTTGAATACCTGAGTATCATCTCATCGGTCAGAGTTATTTTCTTTTTTCCATTCAGAGCCATTTTTTCCCTCCCCTGAACTTCTAATTTAAAACAGAAACCATAAGAAAATTTCATTTTCCATAAAAATGAAGAAAAAAAGAAATAAAATATATAAAAATTTTCTGAAATATGTTCAAGATAAACATTCCTATTTTTTTTCTCACAGATTACGGCACAAAAGATGAATATGTTGGTGTTGTAAAAAGCGTAATTTTATCTATAAACCAAGATGCAAAAATAATTGATATTACCCACGAAATTCCTCCGCAAGATATATTCTCAGCTGCGTTTATAATAGATAAAATTTTGAAGTATCTTCCTCAAAAAAGTATTATTTTAGCTGTAATAGATCCGGGAGTTGGTGGAAAAAGAAAACCTATTGTAGGTGAAAGCGAAATTGAATTTCCCAAAGGAGTAAAGAAAAAGATTTTCTTTGTTGGTCCGGATAACGGAATATTTACTCCTATTTTTCTTCAAGCAAAACATTACAAAGTATTTGAAATAAATGAGGAAAGGGTTTTAGAGGAAGCAAAAAGTTATGGGCTTTTTCTTGAAAAATCAAACACATTTCACGGGAGGGATATCTTTGCCCCAGCCTGCGCTTTTTTGTCAAAAAATCCTGAAATCATCAAGGAAATTTCACTGAAAGAAGAAGTTTTGCCTGTAAGACTGGAACTACCAAAACCACAAATAAAAATAATAGAATACAAAGAAGCAGAAAAAGAAAAAAGTAAAGAAACAAGTAAAGAAAAAGAAAAAGGAAAAGAAATTATAGGTCATATAATTCATATAGATAAATTTGGGAACCTTATAACTAATATTCCAAAAGAATACCTTGAAGGAAGGAGAATAAAAGAAATTGAGATTTTGAGAGCAAAATTCAAAGAAAAAAAATCACAATTAGGAACAAACAAGTCAGAAAAAAGAATAAAAGTAAAAGCCCCTCTTGTTAGCTCGTACGATAGCGTAAAGAAAGGGAAACCTTTACTAATAATAGGTTCTTATAATACTTTGGAAATATCTGTGAGAGATGGAAGCGCAGAGAAAAATTTTGGAGCAAAAAGATTTGATATGGTAAAAATAAAATTGGTAAAACATGAATAACAAAAACAGTCAGAGTACAGAAAAAGTAAAAATCAAAAAATTAAAATTTTAAAATATGGAGTTCAAAACAAAACAAGATGACTTTGAAGCTTCAATAAATATGATTCCACTTATTGATATAATGTTGGTTTTACTTATAATATTTATGATAACTGCTCCTGTTCTGAAACACTCTTTGGAGGTAAATACTCCGGAAGCTACTTCTTCTACCCCAACAGAACAAGCAGAAGATACTCCAATTGTAACTGTGACAAAAGATGAAAAAATAAGACTTAATGGTATTGTTATAAGTTCTCTTGATGAGCTAAAAAACTATTTAGAAAAACTAAAACCAAAAGAAATTTTAGTAGAAGCAGATAAATCAGTAAGATATGGCTTTGTTGTATCTGTAATGGATGTCATAAAACAACAAGGCATTGAAAGAGTTGGACTTGTAACCCAGAAAAAATCAGAAAAAAATGAGTGATTATCAAAGAAGATTTCAAAAAATTGAAAAAGATTCACTGCAAGAGTAAAATATCTTAAATTATGCGATATTTTGTTCTCATACCAGATGGAGCCGCAGAAAAGTTTGAAAGAGGCACCCCATTAGAGAAAGCAAAAACAGAAAATTTAGATTACCTTGCAAGAAAATCATTTTTAGGAGTTGCAAGAACCATCCCTCATGGGCTTCCCCCCGGATCAGATATAGGAACATTATCTATTTTAGGTTATGACCCGTATAAGTTCGCAAAAGGGAGAGCTCCGCTTGAACTTTCAGCAAAGGGAGTGGATATTCCGGAGAAAGCTCTTGTTTTTAGAATGAACCTTGTTAAAGTAAAAGATGGAGTTATTTTGGACCACTCAGCAGGACATATAAAAGACGAAGAAGCAAAAAAAATTATTGAGAAATTAAATCTGAACCTGAAAGATTTTCTCCAATCTAATAAAATGAAGATTTTTTTTGGAAAATCTTATAGAAACTACCTGCTTTGGGAAATAGATGATGAGAAAAAACTAAATGAATACGAAAAAACACCTCATATTCCTCCACACGATATTCTTGGACAGAAAATAGAAAAATTCATAACGCCAATAAAAGAATTAAGAGAACTTACAAAACTCTGTGAGGAAATTCTCAAATCGGAATCTAATTCAGCAAACAGCGTTTGGTTCTGGGGACAAGGCAGAAAAATAGTTTTGCCACAATTTGAGAAAATTTATGGGAAAAGGGCTCATCTTGTATCAGCGGTTGATATATTGCGAGGAATAGGAAAGCTTGCTGGAATAAATGTTATTGATGTTCCCGGAATAACAGGATACATTGACTCAAATTTTGAGGGAAAAGTAGATTATATTCTTGATAACACAAAAGATGGTGAAATAGGTATAATCCATGTTGAGGCAACAGACGAAACGGGTCATGAGGGAGATCCGGAAAAGAAAAAATACGCAATAGAAATTTTTGATAAAAGAGTTTTAGGGAGATTACTTGAAAAAACAAAAGATGAAAATATAAAGATTCTTGTAATTCCTGATCATCCGACACCGTGTGAGATCAGAACTCATTCACCGGAGCCAGTACCGTTTTTGATTTATCCTTGCATATGTAACAATGGAAAATGTTTTTTCTGTTCGAAACAAAGATTTACTGAACTTTCTGCTCTTTCAAACGGAGTATTTTTTGATGGAAGATTAGTTTTAAAATTTTTCCTTTCAGAAAAAAACCGCTGATAAAGAAAGGTTTATCATTATTGCTACAACAACAGCATAACCTACTGATTTTTGTATTGCTTTTGCCATTCCTCCCGCACCTTCTTTTGCTATCCATCCATAGTACACTACAAAAGAAGCATTTGAGATCCCTATTATAAAACACTTCAAAATACCAACCAATATCTCATATATTCCCCCAGCCTTCTCTATCCCACTCCAAATCTCCCCTTGTGATACACCATATAAATTTTGCAAAAGAAAAACAGAAGAAAATATAGCCACCAAGGTTGAGATAGGAGAAAAAATTACAGTTGCAAAAACAATACCCCAGAACCTTGGCAAAGCAATATAAATAAATGGGTTCAGAGGAAAAACTTCCATAACGGTCAGGATTCCTCTGTCTTTCATTGAAGCAATTTCAGACGTTATTCTTGTGCCAGACCTCATAAGAACCTGGGAACCAGCTATCATAGGTCCTATTTCTTTTAGAAATGATATAGTAGAGAAAAATGAAGATAAAGCTTCTGCTCCGACTATTTTCAAAGCCAAAATGAATTGAAGCCCTACACTCATCCCTATTGAAACTCCAAAAATCAGGACAATGGGGAAAGATTCCGTCAATATTTCTCCGAGAGAATTTATGAACTGCCAAAAATTCATTCTTGGAGTATAACTTATGACTTTCAAAATAAACGAAAGCATAATAGTGATATCATTAATACTAAATAGCAGATTTGAATTCTTTTATTGTTTCATCTGGATTTTTAGATTTCATTAAGGTTTCACCTATGAGAAACCTCGTTATACCTTCTTTTGCTATTGAGATTATATCTTCTTTCGTTTTTATCCCACTTTCAGCAACAACTATTTTATTTTTAAGAAAGTTTCTGAACTTTCTGTATATTTCTTTAATTCTGTTGAGATCAACTTCAAGAGTGTGTAAGTTCCTGCTATTTATTCCGATGATTTTGGGCTGTTTTTTGAGATTGATTATTTTTTCCATTCCTTCTTCTGAAAAGCACTCAACAAGAGGTTCAAGATTTAAGGACTGAGTTATTTTTATGAATTCTTCGAGCTTTTTGTGTTCAAGCGCTTCCGATATAAGTAAGATTGAACTTGCCCCCAATTTTTTTGTCTCATAAATTTCATCTTCATATATTATGAAATCTTTTCTCAATACTGGAAGATTTACAGATTTTGCAACTTTGAAAAGGTCATCTTTTGAGCCTCCAAAATAAATCTCTTCTGTGAGAAGGGAAATCGCATCTGCTCCTCCCCTCTCATAAATTTTTGCTTGTTCCACAGCTTCTGCATCTTTTATTTTCCCGGCAGAAGGTGATGCTTTCTTCACTTCTGCTATTATGATTATTTTTTGCTCGGGGGAAAGTGCCCTCAAAAATTTTTCTCCATCTGATATTTTACTCACGCTTGATAGTTCAACTTCGCCCAATTCAAATTTTTCCTTACCTAATCCTCTTTGTTCTTCTTGTTTTTTCTTTCTTTCTTTCTCCTCTATCAATTTCAAAAGAAAAGAAGTCTGTCCCATTTTTCAAAATGAAATCTTTGTTTTAATAAGGTGAAATTTCTTTTTTTTCTTCTTGATGGTATTTTATGTATATTTGTAGGTTCAAAATTGCAGCTGGTGTCATACCGGGAATCAGACTTGCCTCACGCAGATCAGAAGGCGCATATTTTTTTAGCTTCTCTTTTATCTCATTTGATAATGTTGGAATAGAATCTATATCAAGGTCAGGGGGAATTTTCCATTTTTCAAGTTGCCTCAAATACCTTGCCCTTTCAAGTTCCTGATTTATGTATCCTTCGTATTTTACAGATATTTCTACTTCTTCTTTTACTTCCTCATCAAACTCGTCAATTTCATTTGCGAAATATTTGAGTTTATCAATGCTTACTCCAGGTCTTTTGAGCAAATCTTTTAAAGTCAGTGGTTTTGAAAGCTCTCCTTCAATTCCTAATTCTTTTAGCTTCTCAACATTTTCTTTCTTTGGCGTTATCTTTTTTGATTCAAGAATTTCAAGGAGCTTTTCTATTTTCTTTTTCTTCTCACAAAATTCTCTCCATTCTTCATCTGAAACAAGTCCTAATTTCCTACCTATTTCTCTTAATCTCAGGTCTGCGTTATCTTCACGCAAAAGCAACCTGAACTCTGCTCGTGATGTGAACATTCTATAAGGTTCGTCTGTTCCCTTTACCACAAGGTCATCTATAAGTATTCCAATATAAGCTTTTTCTCGTGGAATTATTATTGGTTCTTCTCCTTTTGCTTTCAAAGCTGCATTTATTCCTGCAATAAGACCTTGAGCTGCTGCTTCCTCATATCCCGTTGTCCCATTTATCTGTCCCGCAAAGAATAATCCCTCTACAAGTTTTGTTTCAAGTGTATGATAAAGTTGAGTTGGATCGGAAAAATCGTATTCCACAGCATAGGCAGGTCTTATTATCTCAACTTTTTCAAGTCCTGGAATTGTTCTCAAAAATTTGAGCTGAACATCGTAAGGCAAACTCGTTGATATGCCAGCTGGATAAATTTCTCTTGTATCGTAGCCATCTGGTTCAAGGAAAACTATATGTTTATCTCTGTGTCCAAACCTTACGACTTTATCTTCAATTGATGGACAATACCTTACACCTATTCCTTTTATCAAACCACCGTACATTGCAGACCTCGTGAGATTTTCAAGAATTATTTTGTGAGTTTCGGGTGTTGTATGAGTTATATAAACTGGAATTAGCTTTTGAGTTATTTTTTTTGTTGAAAAGGAAAAGTGAGGTGGAGGATAGTCTGATTCTTCTTTTTGGAGAGAAGAAAAATCAATTGTATTAGCATCAAGTCTTGCTGGTGTCCCAGTTTTCAATCTACCTAACTTGAATCCGAGTTTTCTTAAAGATTCAGAGAGACCTATTGATGGTTTTTCTCCGAGCCTTCCGCCTTCTAATGAATCGTGCCCGATGAAAATTTTTCCTCCAAGAAATGTTCCTGTTGATATTACAACAGCTTTTGCTAAAAATACAACTCCCAAGTCTATCTTTACACCTCTTACTTTCCTTTTTCCGTTTTTTTCTTCAACCCATATATCTACGACATGCCCAAGCTTTATTTCAAGGTTTGGAGTTTGCCACAAAGTTTTCTGCATCTGTTGTCTATAAAGAGTTCTGTCACACTGAGCCCGAGTTCCTCTTACTGCGGGTCCTTTTGAAGTATTAAGTCTTTTGAAATGAATTCCGGTCTTATCTGTGTTTTTGCCCATCTCACCCCCGAGCGCATCTATTTCTCTGACAAGATGTCCTTTCCCCAAACCTCCTATTGATGGATTACATGACATTTGAGCTATTTTTTCTATATCACTTGTGAGTAGGAGTGTTTTACAGCCCATTCTTGCAGCAGCAAGAGCTGCTTCACAACCTGCATGACCTCCTCCAACGACTATTACATCATATTCTTTTTCATACACAAGCATAGTTTGGTTTACCAATCTATTTTTATCTTCTTTCTCTTTTTTGTCACATTCGTTTCTCTTCCCCTGCTATATTTCTTTTAAGTTTAATCTTCTGAGAAATCTATATGAAATTTGCTATTCGTTATAGATTTCAAATTCAGGAAAAAAAAAGCAAAGTTATGATTAATATTTTCTAATTGGGGGTAGGGGTTTTTTATGTTCGGGGCCCAGGGCACCGGCGTAAAGCCGAAAGAAAGATCAAAATAAAGCCCTCACGGGCCCCTTACTTTACAGAGAAAGTAATTTCATTCCCTCCTTTTGAAATTTTGACTATTTTCCCATCTTCTGTTTTTATTTCTCCTTTGCCCACAAAAAATTTTGATTTTGAAACTTTTCCATCATAGTATCTTTCCACTTCTCTATATATTTTACCAAATTGTGAGTACCAACTTACTTTGTAAAGATCAGAAAATACCAAATTTCCTTCACGCAGGAAATTGCAGTCTGTAAAATATACCAAAAACTCGTCAGTCTTTATTTTGGTTTTCGCAAGGACATTTTTTGTTATTATAGAACCGTCTTCTCCTAAAACAAAAATCTGGCTTGACGGATTTAGATTGAAAATATGAGCCTCTCCATCTTGACAAGTTTTTATTATTCCCCACTGAGAATCGTTTTCTTTATCAGATAACGACATCATAAATCCGAGCGATTGGATCTTATCTCCATCTAATGAAATACTTTTCGCTTTGAGAACATCTTCTCTTATCATGAATGAAAAATAAGTTAGCTCCTCAATATCTTTGATACTTTTTATTACCTCTACAATTTTTCTGGAAATAAATGTGAATTGAAATAAGAAGGCAAAAAAGAATGCTGAAAAAATTGAGATTCTTAAAAGCTCAAACATAGAAACAACATAAATTCGTTTGATTTATTCGTTATTTTCTGTTTGATTATTCTTTATTTTCTTTGTGCTCATTTTATCTTTTCTATATTCCCATCTCCACATTTGAATTCTGCCCCAGTATAAGTACTAACTCGTCTCTGAGCGGGAAGGTAGCAGGAGTACTTTAATGTTATTTCAATTAATTCTCCACTTTCCTGGGATAATTCCTTTATCTTTTTTAATTTTTCCTGAGTGATATTTGCTGAAAGAACCAATATTATGAAGGAAATAGAAAGAATTACAAAACTTACTGCTATCTCTACTAAATCAAAAAGCGATCTCATATTGTCTCGCTTCCATCAACATTCCCTTTATCTTCTTTTTCTGCTCCTATTTTTCTGATATATTTAAAATTTTTATAATTTTCTATATGAAATGTGAGAAAAATATTCCTTTTTTCTCTTTCTCTTCACTTATTTTTTTGTTTGTTTTATTAAAATGCGCAACAAAGGAAGTCGCTCCGGAATGGATAACTTTTGAGCAGATGATAGATAGAAACAAGGCATTCGTCAGTGCAGTTGTCTCTGTTTATCCATCTATATCTGTTGCTCGGGTCAAGTGTGATACAGAGGCTAAGGCGAAGTTGAAATTTGTTTTACACGCTGAACTAAAAGATGTGTTCGGCGGACTTATAAAACAAAACGAAGAAGCTTTTCTCAGGAAACTTAGTGAAGATTTAGCCAAAGAGTTCATAGAAAAAACCAAAGTTCATGATACATTTATTGATGAAAAAAAAGGTATTCTCTACTGTCGGATTTTCTTGTATTTTACCCCGCAATTTTATTCATCAGCTATTTTGCATGCAGAAGCTATATTGAAAAATGAATTTCCTGATGTGTTCAACGAAAATATAAGAAATGAAATGTTAAAAAGACTGGAAGAAAGAAGAGGGATAAAATTGAATCAAAAGTGAGAACTATGGTTGAGAACTTTTCGCAGGAAGAATCCTGTATATGACCCTTCTGTTTCGGCAATTTTTTCAGGAGGTCCCTCTGCAATAAGATATCCTCCTTTTTCTCCGCCTTCTGGTCCCAGGTCTATTACCCAATCTGCTACTTTTATCACATCTAAGTTATGTTCTATAACTATCACGGTGTTTCCCATATCAACGAGCTTTCTTAAAACTTGTATAAGTTTTCTTATATCTTCAAAGTGAAGTCCGGTTGTTGGTTCATCTAATATATATAGGGTTTTGCCGGAGGGTTTTTTTGAAAGTTCCTTTGCAAGTCTCACTCTTTGTGCTTCACCTCCAGATAGCGTTGTTGCTGGTTGCCCAAGCTTTATATATCCCAAACCAATATCTTGAATTACTTGGAGTTTTTCTCTTATGAAAGGTTGATTTGCAAAAAACTCAATCGCTTCATCAACCGTCATATCAAGAATGTCAGCTATGTTCTTACCCCTAAATCTTATTTCAAGAGTTTCTCTGTTGAATCTTTTCCCTTGACATGCTCTACATTTCACAAATATATCGGGTAAAAGATGCATCTCTACTTTTATAAAACCTTCTCCTCTACATTCCTCACATCTTCCACCTGGAACGTTGAAAGAAAACCTTGAAATCGTATAACCTCTTGCTCTTGATTCCGGTAAAGACGCAAAAAGTTCTCTTATTGGAGTAAATACTCCTGTATATGTTGCTGGATTTGACCTTGGTGTCCTACCTATTGGAGACTGATCAACCAAAATAACTTTATCTATATATTGAATTCCTTCTATGTCATCGTATTCAAGAGGTTTTTCCGCTCCATCGCCATGGAGAGCTTTCTTTAAAGCTGGATAAAGTGTATCTACTACAAGAGAAGATTTTCCAGAGCCTGAAACGCCGGATACACATATGAATAGTCCCACAGGGAATCTCACGGTTATATTTTTTAAGTTCCTTCCTTTTGCACCTTTGAGAACTATCCATCTTCCATCCGGCTCCTTCCTTTTTTCAGGAAACGGGATATCTCTTTTACCAGAAAGATACTGACAAGTTAAAGAATTTTCTTTTGGATTTTTCTTTGCCTCTTCCGGCGTTCCATAAAAAACGACTTTTCCTCCATAAATTCCTCCACCTTCTCCAAGATCTATTATAAGGTCTGCTGATTCCATAGTTTCTCTATCGTGCTCTACTACAATTACCGAATTCCCAAGATCTCTTAATTTTTTCAGAGTTGTTATTAGTTTTGAAACATCACGCGGGTGTAATCCGCATGTAGGTTCATCAAGAACATATAGTACTCCTGTGAGTTTTGAACCGAGTTGTGCCGCTAGTTTTAACCTTTGAGATTCTCCGCTTGATAGAGTTGATGACTCACGAGAAAGTTCAAGGTATCCAAGTCCTACATCTTTTATGAATTCAAGCCTTGATATTATTTCAGTCAAAATTCTTTCTGCTATTTCTTTTCTTTGTTCGTCGAACTCCAAGTTTTTGAAGAATTCAAGAGCTTGCTCAACTGTCATATTTACGACATCACTTATGTTTTTCTGATTTATAAGAACAGAAAGAGCTTCTTTTTTAAGCCTTGTTCCATTACAAGTTTTGCACACAGAAGATGTTATATATCTTTCAACTTCCCACCAATATCCCTCATTATATCTTTCCCACAAGTAATTTATTACTCCTTCAAACCCATCTACACCTTCGCCGTATAGAATCGCTCTTTTTACTTTTTCTGGAAGTTCTTCCCATTTTGTTTTCAGCACATTCTTGCCGAAGATTTTTGATATTGTTTCAAGTTCATCTTCAAGAGGATTATTTTTTCTGAAAGGTTTGATTGCTCCTTCCTCTATTGTTTTTGTTTTGTCTATAAGTAGTTCTTCATCTATTTTTAGTATTTTTCCTATTCCATGACAGGTAGGACATGCTCCATAAGGGGAGTTGAATGAAAAGAGTCTTGGTGAAATTTCCTCATACGAAAAAGAACACTGCGGACATGCAAAAACCGTTGAAAAAAGCTTTGAATTAATATTTTTCTCTTCGCCTTTTATATCTTTTTTATTATCATTTCCATTTTCTTCTGGTTCTTCCCATTCTACGAGTACTAACCCTTTTGAAATATCTTTTGCTTGCTCGCATGAGGATACTATTCTTCTTCTTGTATCATCATCTTTTTTCAAAATTATTCTGTCAACAAGTATTTCTATTGTATGTTTTTTTGTTTTTTCAAGGTGAGGTATTCCTTCAAATAGGTCATATATTTTGCCGTTTATTCTTACTCTTGAAAATCCTCTTGCTCGCCAGAGTTCAAGGTCTTTTTTGTACTCGCCTTTTTTACCTCTCACATAGGGAGAATAAATGAATACTTTTGAACCTTCTTTGAGCGATAGTATGAAATCTGAAATTCTTTGAGGAGTTATAGCTGAAATTGGGATTTTGCAATCCGGACAGTACGGTTCTCCTACTCTTGCAAAAAGTAATCTCAGATAATCGTAGATTTCTGTTGATGTTGCAACAGTTGATCTTGGGTTCCATCTTGAACCTTTTTGGTCTATCGCTATGGCTGGGGAGAGTCCTTCAACTGAATCAACATCCGGCTTTGGCATCTGTTCTATAAATTGCCTTGCGTATGAAGAAAGACACTCTACATACCTTCTCTGTCCTTCTGCAAAAAGTATATCAAAAACTAAAGAAGATTTCCCGGATCCGGAAACCCCTGTGACGACCACGAATTTGAATTTTGGGATTTTAAGGTCTATATTTTTGAGGTTGTTCTGCCTTGCACCTTTTATATATATAAAATCCATAAATTTTTAAATTTAACTTTGAAAGTTCAACTTTGATGAAATACAAATAAATAAATACTTGGTTAGATTGAACTTGCTCAATTTAAAAATTGCCATACTAACCATAATGTTAAAAACAGAAAAAGCAATTATAAATAGCCAATCGCATTAAATTTAAAGAAATGGATTTTGTCATAGCTTTGATTGGTGGAATTTTGTCATTTTTCTCTCCCTGTGTTTTTCCTCTTGTGCCAGTTTATATAACTTTTTTTGCTGGTATATCTTTAAATGAAATGAAAAAAAATAGTACGGGAGTAAAAGGGAAAGTAATTTTGAAATCAATTCTTTTTGTCTTGGGATTTTCTCTTGCGTTCTCAATACTTGGGGCATCATCAGCGGCAGTTGGCGGCTTTTTGAGGGACTTCAAAAGGGAAATTATGATTTTAGCAGGTATTATAATTTTCATCTTCGGTCTTCATCTTACAGGAATAATAAGAATTCCTTTTTTACTTGAAGAAAAACGATTAGATGTATCAAGATTTTCTCAAAAATTCCCAGATTTTATTTTTCCTTTCATAGCAGGCTTTCTCTTTGCTTTCGGATGGACACCATGCATAGGCCCGATTTTAGCGGGCATATTATCTATCGCAGCAAGTTCAGAGAGTGTAATAGAAGGTATATCGCTCCTTTTTGTGTTTTCTTTGGGAATTGGTATTCCGTTTATTATTTCTGCAATCTTCATCGGTACACTTATTTCATCTTTAAAAAAAATAAAGAGAATTTTCAGAGCAGTTGAAATATCATCAGGTGTTCTTCTTCTCTTATTGAGTCTCATTTTTATTTTTAATAAGTTTGACTTGCTTCGGGTAAATTTCAAAGGACTTGAAGAGATTTTGAACATAGAAAAAAAACTTAACTTTCACAGATCCAACACAAATAGAGCGGAAACTTCTATCAAAGAATACGATGTTATAGCAGAAGTTATAGAGAAAATAGAAAATTTTAAGCCAATAAACAACATACAACCAAAAAAAGCTGATTTTATAATAGTAAATTTCTGGGCAACATATTGTCCACCTTGCAAAAAAGAAATACCATCTTTTAATCTTGCAGTAAAAAAGTTCAAAGAGTTAAGTATAATTGGGATAGCGGTTGATGATGAACCGGAGGATATAAAGAATTTTGAGTACGAAATAGGAGGAATAGAATTCCCCATCTTTTTACAAAAGGATGTTATAGGAGAATTTGAACCATACGCTCTGCCAGAGTCATACTTTTTCTACAAAGGCAAATACATAGGAAAAGTTTCAGGAATAGTTGAATTTGAAGAAATAGAAAAATTCTTGAAAAAAGATTTCTCTTTTGTTGATGAGCAATAAAAACAAAAATCTCAAACCAGACGCTGTTTTGATTTTGTCAGCGGGAAAAGGAGAAAGATTAAGACCAATAACAGACTTTACCCCCAAACCTTTGATTGACATAGAAGGAATCCCTGTTTTTGCTTTCTCGCTTTTTTTAGCATATAAAGCTGGTTTTAGAGAATTCATTGTAAATACTCATCACCTTGCAGAAATTCTTGAGGGAAGACTGAAGGATTTTGGAAAAAAGAAAGGAATAGATTTTAAATTCATACGAGAAAAAAAACTTTTAGGAACAGGAGGAACAATAAAATATGTATTTGAAAAATTCAAGTTCAAAAAAATTTTAGTGATGAACTCAGATATAGTTTGCGATGCAGATATTGAAAGTTTCATAAAATCTTGGTCTGAATCAGATTCATTAGCTCATATAATGATAAAGGAAGGAAAACCAGGAGGAGTTGAAGTTGATAAAAATACAGGAAAAGTCGTAAGAATATACGGGGAAGGCAAAGGAGGAAATTTTACTTTTACAGGGATACACATTGTGAAAAGCGAAATAAAGGATTTTTTAAATAATAATAAGAAGAAGAAGAAAACACCACTATGTATAGTAAAGGATGGATACTCAAAGATATTGGATGAGGGAAAAGGTACTATTTCTTTTTTCATACACGATGGATTCTTTTCTGATGTCGGAACTCATTCAAGACTTTCTGAAACAAGAAGAACTGTCTCCGAAATAATGAGTAATGCTAATGACAGACTTTACAACTTTTTCATATCAGTAAAAAAATTCGTATATGAAGATTAAAACAGATGAGGAATACCTATGATTTTTGAAGTTTTAGATTAGATTTGTAATATAAAAGCCAAAAATACTAATATTTTTTATATGAAGAAGAAAAAAAGTTTTTTTAAGAAGTTAGTAGTAGTAATAATATCTTTCATTCTGATTTCAGTTTTAAGTTGCGCAAGGAAGAAATCTGAAAATCAAAGTGGGAGTCTAAACGGTCAAATCTTACAAGCTTTGAGCTATATAGAAAATGGTGAATTCAACTATGCGGAAAAACTCTTACAAGAAGTGAAAGCTAAGGACCCTGAAAATTGTGAAGCTTCATATGGTCTTGCACTTATATACCTTAGAAATTTGGTAGAAATTGTAAATTCAGTTTTATCAATAGCTTTTGGATTAGGTGAGGCATTCAGTCAAAGCCCGAGTTTGGAAATTCAATATGACAATTCAGATTTTGATAAATCAATTTGGTCTCATAATGAAATAAAAAGGCTCACAAAAAAGGCAAATTTATCTGATGCTATACGATCTATTTTAGAACCAGCATTCACTGAAACTGAAAAGATTGTTCGTAACATACAAATTGCCGTATCTAAAAGATGCTACATAAGGGTCGCACTACCAATAAGATTAGGAACAGAAAAAAATACTATTGCTCATTTTTTCGTCGGGGAGAAGGGAGGAAATTTAAATAAGTGGGGTCCAACCGAAGCAGCTTTTATAGGTTTCTTTGCAAATATCATTGATGCTATATTCAAATTCATATTTGTAATAAACTGGGATATAAACATAGAAAAGCTCGTAGAACTTCAATTTAAACTAAATTCTGAAAACTTATTAGGTTTCCTCCAACAGCAGAACCCGCAAGTGCAAACGTCAATAGGAGGTCTATTCTCTCAGATACGACCTGAAGATTTAATCAACTCTGCAATATCTACTGACCCATTTGATACGGTAGCTTTATTTGCATCACTTGCATACATAATTGATACCTCACCAGATCTTCTAAAAATACAGAAAGGTTCAGAAAGAATTTTAGATGAAGTTCCACAGCATCTCACAGTAGCTTTTGATCTATTCATAAAAATTTTTGAGTTTATTACAAATTACTCTGATAAAGATTCTATAATAGCTTACCAAGATTCAACAGGTGATGGGCTGTCAACAGATGATTTTATTGACCTTAATGTTTTTGATTATCCCAGCTTGCAAAAGGGGCTTTTGATAAGTATTGGAAGATCAAAAATAAAAATAGATAAAATATTGATATCAACACTATTTAGACCTTTCCTTTTCAAGGAAACAAGAGAAAGATATTTATCTGCTTTCACAAGATTCAGAGACGCATTTGATATAAAGAACGAAAAAATACCAGAAAGCCAAAGATGGATAAACCTTCAATATGTTTTGTCTTTAATTCCTTTTATTTCTGTTCAAGATACAATAAGGTTCAATCCAAAAAAGTTTTTTGAAGGTCTAAAAAGTAATCCAGAAGGTCTCAGAGCCATACTCCCCATATGGACCGATATTACAGGAGACGGAGTCCCAGAATTTATAATAGAAGCCGAGGCAATAGGCACAAGCGAAAAGTTCTGCTTTGCACCACCGGACAGAATAAAAAGTAGATTTATCGTAAACCCCCTTTTAGAACTCCGAGGGGAAGAAAAATCTCAACTAAGATATATAACCATAATATACTCAAAAGGAGAGATCACTCAGGATTTTTGGTGCAGCATATCTCCATATCTTACACCGGTTGCAGGAAGAGAATATCAGGCGAGCATATCGGCAGAGATGTACATAAATAACATTGAATTGAACATAGAAACAAAAGAACTTAATTTTTCCGTTTTGCCGTGCGATCTTTTCGCAGAAGATGAAGTAAATTTTGTATGCTACGTCAAAGAAAAAAACAAGGAAAAAATGATTGTGCGAATAAAGGATGACGAAGGCAAAGTAAATGATTATGAGCTCCAAAAAGTTTTAGCAGATAACAAGATATATAAAGATTTTGAGGATAAAGTAATAAGGAGATTTACCCAACCAGCGACTTATATGGGACAGTATATCATCCCCTCAGTGATGTTAGATGAAAACAAAGACTTATATGTGAGTTGGAATGATATAGAAGTAAAAGATAATGATGTTAGCTCATACACCATAGAGGTACTGCTACCAGAGACAGGACAAATTCCTTATACTATTTCTGTTGAGGAAAACTCTTATGGAGTAAAAAGATGTGTTGGTGGAATATGCTCCACAAATGACGAGGATTGCTCTGGTGCAACTTGTTTATATAAGATTGAGAATGTAGAAAAATTTTTACAAGGATATAGAAGAATCTGCGTCAGGATAAAAGGATGGGCAGTAGAAAATTTTATTCTAAAAAATGTTGTTTCATCTCACTTGAAATGCTTTGAATTTCCTCAGGGAGTAATAAATGACACCCCAAACACAATAGATATATTTGAAAAAGAATTCAGGACAAAACAAGCAACTAAAACCACTCTAACATTTGAAGTAAAAACTTACGCACGACCAAAAAGCTTTTCTTTAAAAAATCCAATTTATATTCACATGGAAGGAGGTATAGAGGGTAGGACTTGTCTTTTCAATCCCAGAATAGTTCTTGCAGTAGCTCCTTTTAAATTCACCACAGCAGAAGGAGATAAAGGATATATTGAACCATATATAGAACCCCAAATTTTTTTGAGAACCAAAGATTTTGATGATGATTTTCAGGATAAAGTTATTCAAGCTATAGCAATAGGAGATTTAGAAAATTTCTCTGTGGAAAATGTAAGATATGTGAGAAAAGCTCGGAAGTACAAAGTTTTTTCTGCCTTCTTTTCTCAGAATGAAAAGGTCGTCCCAAGATATTTTTCAATTACAGAATTTCCTTTGAGATCTTTATTAGTTTTAGGTTGTGCATCGGTAATACCGAGATGCTTTTTCAACTCTGATTCTGCACATTTCCCCGAAGAAGTTATCTTCAGAGGTGTAAGTAAGAATTTGAGGATAAATAAAGATTGTGCATTTCCAGAAGTACCCTGGTCATACTACTATATAGCATTCCGAGACCCAACTTTCTTCGGATCAATTCAGGTGAACTTAGATCCTCTCAAAAAGTGTGATGGAGACCCACAAGGATGGATTGAACCGGACAATTATTCGCTCAATAAGGTAACAGTTGATCTAATTCATAGAACTATATCTCCTATTGTTTCTTTTATTTCAAGCGGAGTAGGTTTTATAACCGGGCAGCAGCAGTATATATCAACGGGGGATTTTTGCAAATAAAATCTTTAATCTTCTCTTTTCATCTTCCTTTCCACTCAGGTTCTCTTTTCTGGAAGAAAGCCATAACACCCTCAACAAGGTCTTCCGCCATAGTGTTTATTGAAAGCATAGAAGATAAAAACTCAAGAGATTTTGAAAATTCAAGCTCCCTGGCAGTATAATATGCTCTCCTCCCTAACCTCAAAATAGCAGGACTTTTTTTCAAGAGCTTCAAGACAACTTCATTCACTTTATCGTCAAGCTTATCTTGAGGGACAACATAGTTTATGAAACCAAGTTTCAAAGCTTCATCTGCCGATATTCTTTCCCCCGTTAGCATAAGTTCGAGCAACTTTTTTGGATTAGATGTTACCCTTATCAAAGTAGCAAGTATTATATATGGGAAAAGTCCTACATTTATTTCTGGTGTTCCGAACCTTGCATTTTCTGATGCGACTCCTATATCACAGGCTGCAACAAGACCCAAACCACCACCCAGGGCATCACCATTTACCCTTGCAACCAGTGGTTTCTTATATAATTCCATTACTCTAAATATTTCCGCAAATAATCGCGAGTTCTCATATCTATCTAAAAATGCAGATGAAACAGAAGGATCTGGAGACAAGTCTCCGCCAGCGGAGAAAGCTTTATCACCTTCACCCGTCAAAACAACTACTCTCACTTCCTGATCTTCATTTAGTTCTTTCAGAGCTTGGAGCAACTCTGAGGTCATCTTCGGAGAAATTGCATTTCTTCTTTCTGGTCTGTTCAGCACAACGAATGCCACTTTGCCATCCTCTTTCTTTTCAACTTTTATGGTCTCATACATAACAGAAAAATTTTGAACAATCGTTTAAATTTTTGCACTATTTTCACATTTTTTCAAGAAAAAAAAATAGTAAAAAATTGTTTTCTGAATTTTCGTTTTTTTATACTTATAATGTTACCTTTTTATTTTTTTTATACTTTCGTATGTCATCTGGAACCAGAATTCTCGTAGCCACTTTGATTTCCGCCTTATTTTTGCTTATCTATGATATCTTTGTTATAAGACCAAGAGTAGAAAAACAGAAGCAACAGCTTGCAAAACAATCTGAACAACATCTTAAAGGAACCGAAGAAAAAATATTAGAGAAACCACAAATCAACCTATCTGATAATGATATATTCCGAACCCCAACTGGTTTGACCTCTTTTACTCCGATAGATGATGATTTTTTAAAAGTTATTTTTTCCTGGGGAATAATAGAGAATGTGGAACTTAAAGGTTTCAAATTAAAAGTTGATTTACCTGATAACTTCTATTATGAAAAACCTTTCAGATTCGCTTTCCTGAAACCAGATAGCAAAACCGAAATAATACCTACCAGATTTGATCTATATGGTAATACCATAATATTCTTCTCTGAATCTCTATCTTTTGTCGTAAGTTATTCAAAAGTTTCAAAATATGTTTTTGATTTAGATATAAATCTTTTCGGAGATATTGTAGATGTGATTCCAGTTTTCTATTCCAGAAAATCACAAAATGATAATCCAGAAATCATAGCATCTACTCCAAATATAAAGAATGTAAAAGATGTGAAATCGGGAAATATTGTTGATTTTTTTGGAGAGAAGGGAAGATACTTTTCATTTCTTGTTATGCCATCTTGCAAAGTTTATTTTTCCTCTCAAAATGAAAATTTCTCTACTTTTTCTTGCGATAGAATAATCTCAAAAGGATTTGCCGAATTGAAAATGCGATTTTTTGCCGGTCCAAAAATTGAAGATGAGCTTCAAGTATTTCACAAGCAAGCCTCTGATGTCGCAAAATTTGGATTCTTGCATCCCATATCTAAATTCATCGTTGCCTCACTTGAGTTTATAAATTCATTTGTTGGCAATTTAGGATTTTCCATCATAATCTTGTCTTTACTTGTCAGGTTAATTTTTACTCCACTTAACATCGTTTCTTTGAAATCTATGAAGAAATTGAAAGATATTCAACCAGAAATAGAAAAAATAAAGCAAAAGTATAAAGACGATAAAGAAAGGATTTCCCGAGAAATATTTGAGCTTTATAGAAGAGAAAAAATAAATCCATTTTCAGGATGCCTTCCTCTCCTGATCCAAATTCCAATATTTATTGCTTTGTATCAAGCTCTTTTGAATTCAATAGATTTAAGACATGCTCCCTTTATTTTATGGATAAAGGACCTTTCTTCTCCTGATACGCTTTTTTCATTAAAGTTAGGTAGCTGGGTATTTGAGTTTCATCTCCTTCCTGTTCTTATGGGAGCTACATTTTTGGTTCAACAGCTAATCTCTCCCCAAACATCAGAGGATATATCTTTTAAAATTGTTTTCAATTACCTTATGCCAATCATGTTTATTTTCATTTTGTGGAACGCTCCGGCAGGTCTGCACCTTTACTGGATAACTATGAACATACTTTCTATCTTACACCAGCTTATATTTATCAGAAAATAAAAAATGATGATTAAGAAAAACAAAAATTTTGTCATATCGTTTAGTAAATTTTTTGTCTCAATATTGAGCTTTCTTTTTTCTCTTTCTTTTCTCTTTTCTTGCCAGATTGATATGAACTGCCGAAGACCTAATCCAAACGAGCTAAAAGATATCAAAGATATGGATTACAGGGATGGGAAATTGGCTGTTCTATCTTCACCTCAAGATGTACTCAGCTGGTGTTCTGCATTTGTTTCTATTTTTGAATACTCAGATGATAATTTGAGATTTTTAAAAAATGTTGAGTTATCAGGAAAAATCGCTCATGATTTGGTTTGGGTTGATAAAAAAATTTTAGTTTTAGTTTCAGGTTCAAATGGGCAAGTCATAGATGTTGTTGATCCAGAAGAGGGAAAAGTTATAATTAGCTTATCTTTGGATTTGCAGAATATGGAAGCAATTTTTTCTTATGGAAAATCTATTCTGGTTTTACCTCAATTGGATACGAAAATATTTTTCACAGAAGATATTGATGAATTTATAAGTAGTAAAAGAGGGAAATATTTTACATTAAATTATTTACCAAAATCAGGAGCAATAGCGGAAACCGGAGGTAAAAAATATATTTTCATAATAGGTGAAAAGAACAATATAAATGTGATCTCACAAGAAGGAATTACCCAAAATATTAATATCTCAGAAATAACAACCCAACAACAACGAGAGGATTTTATTTCTGCCGTTTCATCGGAAGTTAAACCATCTCCAAGATTAGATCCACTTGGTAGTAATTTGATTTTTAACTCAAAAATGTTTTTCAGAGATGGACTTTTATTTATTCAAGCAAACTCCGAAGAAATGAAAGGTGTTTTTACATATGATGTAAATTGTTTGGTTAATAAAGATGAGACCCAAAATTGTTCGTGGTTTGTTCCAATAACTTCTGATAGATTAAATGATATTTTCGTTTTCTCACTCCCACTCGATGAGAATTTAAGATTAAAAATTTTCCCAGTTATATACAGTATCTCTGCCGATGAAAAAAAACAATACAGTTTCATTTCCCTTCTTGTTTTCAAAGAAAGAAAATTTTATCTTGTAGACAAAAAGATTATTGATACCTCTCCTCTCTACGAACTCGTCAGATATGAAGTGTCTCAATCTGATGAAGATGGAATAAATTCTGGTAGCGGAGAAAAAGAAGACAAATCAGAAAATAAAAAAGATAAATCAGATAATAAATATTCAGATAATAAATTTACTGATAATAAATTTGCAGGTTCAAATGAAAATAATGGGAATCAAAATATATCCGAAAGCAAAATTAGAAAAGTATTGGCGGTAAAAATGAAATTTGCATTCAAAAAGAAAGATTACGATGAAATAGATTTTTTTGAATACAAAATCAACCTCCACCTGAACCAATAATATCTGCATTAGGCTTTACCATAGAAAATGGATCAAGTATTTTCTCTGCTTCTTGCTGACTAAGAATACCTTCCTCTATCACTATTTCCCTTATAGTTTTTCCTTTCTCAACAGCTTTTTTAGCAATTTCGGCCGCTTTGTCGTAACCAATTTTGAGTGCGAGCGGAGTTGATAGTGCAAGAGACCATTCTACAAGTTCCCTCATTCTACTTACATTTGGTTTTATTCCATCTATGCATTTTTTCGCAAAGTTTTCAGCAGCTGATGATAAAAGTTTTATTGAATTTACAACATGGTAACCTATGATGGGTAAAAAGGTGTTGAGCTCAAAATTACCATTCATACCACCTATTGTTATTGTTGCATCAGAACCTATAACATGTGCGCAAACCATCATCACAGATTCTGGTATTACCGGATTTACTTTCCCAGGCATTATAGATGAACCGGGCTGGAGCGATGGCAAAAATATTTCCCCTATTCCACATCTTGGTCCAGAAGAAAGCCATCTTATATCGTTTGCTACCTTGAACATTGCTACTGCGCAAGTTTTAAGCATACCAGAAAGAGCCACCATAACATCTTGTGTTGCTTGTGAGAAAAAGTGATTACGAGTTTCCTTAAATTCATGCCCTAAAAATTCAGAGATATATTTTATTGCCTTTTTGGGAAAATCTGGATGCGCATTTATTCCTGTCCCTACCGCAGTTCCACCAAGAGCAAGCTCAGATAGCCGAGGAATGTAAGATTCAAGCAACTCTATAACATGAGAAATCTGCTCTTTATATCCTGAAAATTCTTGACCCAAAGTTATCGGTGTTGCATCCATAAGGTGTGTTCTACCTATTTTTATTATATCTTTGAACTCTTCTGCTTTTTTATCTAAACTCTTTTCAAGCGTTCTTAACGAAGGAAGAAGTTTGTGTTTGAGTCCCATCACAGCCGCAATCTGGATTGATGTTGGTATAACATCGTTTGAGGATTGACATTTATTGACATGATCGTTCGGATGAACAGGGTATTTTTTCCCTTTTTCATAACCTAATATTTCATTCGCTCTGTTTGCTATTACTTCATTTACATTCATATTAGTTGATGTTCCGGATCCCGTCTGGAAAACATCTACTGGAAAGTTTCCTTTGAGCTTTCCCTCGTATATTTCTTCCGCTGCTTTACAAATCGCATCTTTTATGTTTTCTGGAATCAGACCGAGTTCAGCATTCGCTTTTGCAGAAGCCCACTTTATAACAGCTATTGCCTTTATTATCTCTTCTGGCATTTCCCAACCGCTTATTGGGAAGTTCTCAACTGCTCTCTGAGTTTGTGCCCCCCAGTATTTATCTTCTGGAACCTTGACTTCACCCATAGTATCTTTTTCTATCCTCCACATTTTCTTTACCTCCTTTTTTTATCAATTTTTTTCTTTCTTTTTCTTTATTTATTACTTTATTTACCTGCTATTTTTTTATACAAGTACAAGAAATCTTTTGTGATAATATGGAAATTTACTTTGGGATTTTTGATTTTTTTCCTGAGTTCTATCAAAATTTTTTCTCTTAATTTTTCATCTGGTATGACAATCACTATGTCTAAATCTGAAGCGCGGGAGAACCTTTTAGTTCCAAATGATCCCGATATGAAAACTCTGCATCCATACTTTTCCCCGATTTTTTTTGACAATTTTATGTATTTTTTAGCATTTCTGATGAGGTCTTCTGATTTTTTCACTTCAAGTTTAAAAGCTTCTATCTCAATTTTGTTTTTATATTCTTTCCTTACTTTGTTTTTGTTCTTTATCATTTTCCCAATATTTTCCGTATTTCCTTGACAAATTTTTCGCAAGCTTTGAAGCTCTCATGAGAATACTCATTTACTGAATATCTTGCTCCTATATAAACTTCATTTAAAATATCAATTTCAATTTTATTCACATATTTTTTCAAGGTTGGATTTTTCTTTGATAAAATTTTCAAGAGTTCTCTTATATCATGTATTTTTGGGAAATTACCATAAAGCTCCATAAGTTTTGCTTTGAGAAAAAGTTGTAAAGATTGTTCAAGCATAAAAAGAGCAAATGTATAATCTTTTCTTTGCTCTAATAATTTAGCATTTTCATAAAGTCTCTCTGACTTTTCCTTTAACTTATCTACAACTTTCCGAGTCTGCATTTTTTACGATGTTTCATTAAACACTATTTCATCTCCTTTTTATTTTTATAATTTTCAGTTTTGCTCTAAAACATTTTTGTAGAATTCAATGACTTGTTTTTTGTGATTCTCAATTGAGAAATTGTGAGATTTCCTTATTGAATTTTCTGAAAGCTTCCTTCTCAAATTTTCATCATAAAGAAGAAGTTCTATACTTTGAGAAAATTCATCTATTTTTTTCGGATTCACAACAATTGCATCTTTGAAGTTTTCAAGTATTTCTGATGCCCCTGCATAAGATGAAACAATTTGTGGAATGCCACAAACCATAGCCTCAAGAACTACATTCCCAAATGAATCAACACAAGAAGGAAATACAACAATATCGCTCAAAGCAAGTATTTCCTCTTTCCTCATAAATCCGGGAGAAATAATTTTTAATCCTTCACCCATTTTCAGAATCTTATTTTTAAGGGGACCGTCACCAGCTATAAGGAGAGAAAATTTTTTATGCCTTTTTATTTTTTTTGCTGCAAGAACAAGTAAATCAAATCCTTTTCCATCCTCTATCCTTCCATAAGATGATATTACATCCCCCTCAATTTCAAGTTCTTTTTTTAATCTATCACGTGTTCCGTCTTTTATTTTTTCTAATACTCTCTCCCTTAATGAAAGATCTATACCGTTGTAAATAACTTTTATTTTTTTGTTTTTTATAAATTTTGTGATATAGTTGAATCTTTTTTCAAGGGTCTTTCGTGAATTGACAATAACTCCATCTGCAAGAATAAATAAAGGTAAATCAATTTTATCCTTCTGAGATATTCTGACATGCCAGATTACCTTGAAGTTATTATTCTTTATTTTTTCTTTTTTCCTCATCAATTTAAGCAGCGAAACATATATCATCGCACGCGAACCGTTGATATGAACTATATCTGGTTTGAAATCATCTATCATATTCTCAAAATTTTTGAGAGTACTCTTTATGAGAAAAATGTTTTTCGGGGAAGGCATATCAAATGAGAAAATTTTTATTCTTTCTTTTTCAAGTTCTTTTCTTATTTCGCCCTCTCCTGGTGTAAATACAGCCAATTTTATCTCATTTTCTTTGCTCTCGTTTTCTTCCTTTTTCAAAGCTTTTGCATATTCCATAAAGTATATCTCACCACCACCTATTACTTCCTTGTGATTGAACACCAAAAGAATTTTCATGCGAGAGATTTTCATTTTGCTCTTTCAGGGCCTCCAAGCTCATAAGATTTAATTTTCGTTTCAGCAATTTTTCTGAAAAGCTTTTCAACCATATATCTGAAAACTTCTTTCTCCTCCAGAGCTAAATTTTTGCTTTCATCTGGGAGTTTAAACAACTCAAATCTATCCTCGTACGAATCACCTTTATAATTGTAATAAATGAGTTTCCATTGTTCTTCTTGAATTACATATACTCTTTTCCATTTTTCGTTTTCTTTACATTGCCATCCACAGGGAGAAGTTGAGGCAAAAATAGTTCTGCTTTTATCTCTTACCAGAGTTTTTATTCTTTTTTTCTTACGATCAAAAGAAATTAATCTTTCACCGTCTGATGGAAATTTGCTTATCTTATCCCCGAGACCTAATATTTCAAAAAGAGTTGGCATAATATCAACCGAAGAAGCTGGTGTTTCTATCTCATAACTTTTTATTCCGGGAATTCTTATTATGCATGGGATTTTCATTATTTCTTGATATAGACCTGAATCTCTGGATGTTGAAGCGTGTCCAACCCATCCATGCTCAAACAACTCCTCGCCGTGATCAGCCGTTATGACCAAAATTACCTCATCCCATATTCCAAGATTTTTAAGATGTTCAACTATTTTTCCTATCTCATCATCCTGCAATTTTATATCAGCTTCATATAAAGTTCTTATAAAATCTTTTTCTTGCTCGGTAAGGTAAGAAAGGTCAAACTCTTCTCTGTAAATTGTTTTTCTTTCAAGGAAAATTTTTATTCTTTCAAAGTCAGCCGTGAGATCTCCTGAAAATTCTTTAAGATATGAATAAGGGAGATGAGGACCGCGAAGGTGGAACCAAACAAAAAAATTTTCATCTTTATGTTTTTCCAAAAACTCAAAAATATTGTTTCCTGAAAATTCAAATCCTAAATTTCCTATTGTATCTCCTGTCCAATGTTCAGCGTATGTTTTCCATCCGTTATCTTTGAGAACTTCAATAGGTGTTTTTATGTTTGAATTCAGAACATATCCTCTGACCTCTACCCCGTGAGTTGAAGGCAGTAAAGATGAAAATATTGAGACCAAAGTAGGCGATGTCCAACCCGAAACAGCATAAAAATTTTTAAATAAGATAGCCTCTTCACAAAGACTATCTATATTTGGAGATGTTTTTTTGTGGTATCCGTAACAAGATAAAAAATCTGCTCTTAATGAATCAATCGTTAAAAACAAAACTTTGAACTTTTTTTGCTCTGCAAAAACATCATTATTCCCCCAAAATACAGAACTAATAAAGGGAATAAGAAAAATGAAGAAGGTTATAATAAGAACTATAATTTCCCTTGTGAAACCGAGTGCTTTCTGAATTCGCTTCATTTCTTGTTTATTTATATTTGATTTGCTATCTTTTTTCTTTTTTCATCTGATATATCTTTTGAATGACATCTCCTATGACATCTGTATCCAGATCTTCTTCGCTGATACTTTTATCAACTTTCCTTTCCTTTTTTTCATCTACAATTCTCTCTTCCTCGGCCGCTGATTCTTTTCCAGTTTTTAATTTTTTTTCAGTTTTCAATTCTTTTTCAGTTTTTGATTCCTTTGTTGCTGTACCATTTAAATCTTTGTGAGGTTTTGAGATACTTTTAAGTCCATCTACAATATAATCTTTAAGATGAATATTGACATACCATTTTCCGAATTTGACATCAAAAATGTTCAAGAATATAACAAGGAGCAAACCAAAAAAAACAAAATATATAAACATTCTTATCATACTGTTTTTTATGTTTATTTACTTTCTTTTTATTTTTTATTTTAAAATTCTGAGAATGACAAATCAAATTAGGATTTTTAAGCTACAAAAATGTGAGCATCAAAATTGTAAATTTCGTCAAAATTTATTTCATCAAAATTTTTAACTTCATACTGACTTCCCATATCTTTGAGGGCTTGCAAAAACTCATATATTTCAGACTTTGTTTTTTCGTCATATTCTGAAATTGCTTTCATAACAGCTGGAGACAGCACCAAGGACACAATATTTCCCCGCAGAGTTATCCCGAGCGACATTCTTACCGACTCAAAAATGCGTTTTTTATCTGAAAAATCTCCCAAAAAAACAAAAATTTTTTTTCGCATAAACTTATTTAGCGTAAAATTATCTTTTATTTTTATATTTTTATTTTTTTATTTTCTTATTTTTTTATTTTTTATTTTTTATTTTTAGTGTTCTACAAAGGGAAAAAGTATATATACATAGGTTATGTTGCGAGAACGCACGGGAAAAAGGGTAAAATTGCAGTAAGGATAAGGAAAAGAATTCCAAAAGAAAAAATGCCTCCAAGAATATTTATAAAGGAAATAAAGGAAGACGGGGAAGAATTAAAGGAGTATAGGTTAAAACTCCTGAAAGAATATAAAAATGGATTAGCAATAATGAAGCTAAATATAAAACCAGAAGAAGCAGAAAAACTTGTCTCACAAGATGTATATATATGTGAAGACGACTTACCGCGGAAAGTAAGAGTAGAGTTGGGAGTGATACCAAGTTTTATTCCAGAGGTTGAAAAAGATGAATCTGAGCTTGAAGAGATAGGTTTCATAACAAAGCCGCGAGGATTACAGGGAGCATTGGCAGTTGTATCTCCAAAAGAAAAAGAATCTATATGGAAAAAGGAAAAACTCAAAATTTTTATTGAAGGCGATGAAAAAGGAAAATTTTTTGAAACACAAATAAGATCGGTAAAAAAGCTAAGGGAAATGTTAGATAATGTGTATCTTTCTGTAAAAGTACTTTATGTCAACGATATAGATGCAGCAGAAAGATTAAGGAAAAGAAGAATTTTTATATCAAAAGCTGATTTACTTTGATGGTGTAATTAAAACTCCTCTTCCCCCTATTACATCTTTATGTTTCGGTTCAACAAAAATTCTAAAATTTCTCTCTTTACCCTTACCATACTCCACAGATAAGTTTATCTCAATAAATTTTGGGATTCCGTCTACTTGATCCCATCTTTCTTGCCATCCCTTATCTCCAAAAGCTTTGACATCAAATGATTTGATACCTTCAAGGATTGGAACAAAAAAACCTCCCTTTTTTAGATCTCCATCTAATTTATTATCTATTCTTTTCAAGAGCCGAGCAGTTTCTTTGCCTTTTTCCTGCTCAAAAACATACTCTATCTCTTTGTGGGTACCACCGTAGTATGTTGTAAAAATTATACTATCAAATGGTCTACCAAAAAAACCCATCTCCTGCAGAATAAATCCACAGCCTTTACACGAGTAAACAGATTCAAATTCTCTTTTGAGCTCATTCAGAACATATATAGCAGTAGATTCTCTATCGGCTGACTTTTCTATAAAATCTCTGTAATTTAGCATAGAAAAAACTACTCCGAATAAAACAACTATACCGAAAGAGACCAAAAAAACTGAAACTATAACTTCTATAAGAGTGAATCCTGACTTTTTTCCCTCAATCACAAAGTTTTATAACTTCCTCTTCAAGCTCAATTTTCCTTTCTTGCTTGACTTTCTCTTTTATATAGTTTATAAGTTCTTCTGCTTCTTGGAAACAAGCTCCACCTTCATTTTCAAGAAAGTTTGCATGAATTGATGAGATTTTAATCCTCTTTGTTAATCTGAATCCCTTGAGACCGAGCTCATCTATTATTTTTCCAGCAGACTCCCCATTTGGAGGATTCTTGAATATGCATCCAAAAGTTTTAGAATTTACAGGTTGAGTTTCAAATCTCTTTTTCAGATAACGAGAAACTTTGTCTCTCACCTCAGTAGGTTTTGCTTTCTTGAACCTCATAGATACCGAGAGAACTATCTGATTATCTTTTATACTACTCCATCTATAACCAAAATTTGGTTTTATTTTCTCTACCCAAAAGTTCCCATCTGATATAGTTAAAACTTCCACATCTTCTACGAAATCTGAAATCCATCCCAAACGAGTTCCTGCATTTACTTTCACAGCTCCGCCGACACAGCCTGGAATTCCTGCTATTTTCTCAACACCTTCAAATCCTTTTTTTATTCCAAGAGCAACAAGAAACTGCAAAGAAGTTCCGGCACCAACTTTGAGGTAAAAACTATCTTTTTCCTCTGTGCAATTTTGAAAATCAAATCTCATGAGCGATATAACAAGGCGCGGAATTTTTCCATCTCTGACAAGCATTTTGGTCCCATTACCGACCACACAAAACGGAATCTCCTTTGATTTTACATATTCTATAGTCTTCTCCAGAGCATCCATATTTCGTGGGAAAACGAATGAGAAAGGTTCTCCACCTATTCCAACGCTTGTGAAATCAGAAAATTTAAGTATTTTTGTTTCTATGTTGAAATGCCTTAAGTCAGACAAAATCCCTCGTCGCTCCTCCTCAAACCGCATAAACAGAAATTTACTATCACGAAAAACTTTTTGTTTTTTACTGAAATTTTTTAGTTAATTTTTATTTTACCCCCTTTCTTGAATGAACTTTATCAGATCCACTACTCTTGCGGAGTATCCATATTCGTTATCATACCACCCTATCGTTTTTACAAAGTTTCCATCTACAACCTCAGTTAATGTTGCATCAAATACACATGATGCTGGCTCCCCAATCACATCAGATGAAACAATCGGATCTTCTGTATATAACAAAAATCTTTTAAGTTTCCCTTCAGCATATTCTTTGAAAGCTTGATTTACCTCTTCTTTTGTTGTTTTCTTCTCAACTTCGCAAGAAAAATCACATACAGATACATTCGGTGTTGGAACTCGGATTGCAAGAGCCGTAAGTTTATCTTTGAGCTCTGGGAAAATTTCATAAATTGCTTTTGCTGCTCCCGTTGATGTAGGTATTATATTTTGCGCTGCCGCTCTTGCTCTTCTTAAATCTTTGTGCGGAGCATCCACCACCCTTTGATCGTTTGTATATGAATGAATTGTTGTGAGCTCACCTCTTTTTATACCAAACCTTTCATGTAAAACTTTCACAAGCATAGCAAAACAATTTGTTGTGCATGAAGCATTAGATATTATTTTGTGTGAAGGTGAATATTTATCATGGTTTGCTCCAAGAACAACGGTAATATCAGGGTTCTTTGCGGGAGCAGTTATTATAACTTTTTTCGCTCCTGCTTTCAAATGTTTCTCTGCCTTCTCCCTTTCTGTAAACTTACCTGTTGACTCAACTACAATATCTACTCCAAGTTCTCCCCACGGTATTTTCTCTGGATCCTGCTCAGAAAAAATATTTATCTCCTTCCCATCTAAAATCAATTTTCCTTCTTTTACTTCTACTTTTCTTTTGAATTTTCCAAATACCGTATCATATTTTAGAAGGTGAGCGCAAACCTCAGGGGGAACGACATCATTTATTGCTGCAATTTCAATTCCTTCATCAAATGCTATCCTGAAAACAAGTCTTCCTATTCTTCCAAATCCATTTATCCCTACCTTCATAACAATATTTTTTTAATATTTCATGAAAAGAATAGAAAAACCAGAAAAATCCAACAAAATATGAGAAAATTTTTTAATGGATTTAGGCTGTGCTGGTCAAAATATGTGGTATAACTTCTTTTGAGGACATTTTATTATGTGATTCAGAAGGGGCTGACTTTTTAGGCTTTATTTTTGTAAAAGGTAGCAAGAGATTTGTTCTTAAACCAGAGGAAGTACTTTCTACAAAGACACAGGCAAAAAAAGTTGCAGTTTTACGGGACCCGGACAAAAAAGATATAAAAGTTTTTAAAGGTTTTGATTTTATACAATTACACGGTCTTGAAAATGAAATAATTTTAGAGGAGGTAAAATCAATCGGAGCTGGCATCATAAAAACTATATTCCCTGACATCAAAGAATCCGTAAATTTATGTAAAAGGCTATCTCCTTATGTTGATTTTTTCTTAGTTGATTCTTCGTCAAAATTAAAAGGATTTGATAGCTCCCGATTTTCAGAAACCAGTCTTTTAGAAATTCTTGAAGGGGGAAAAATCTTCGGAAGAGATTTTTTCATATCAGGCGGTCTTACACCTACTAATGTGAGACAATTTATAGATAGATTTAAACCAGCAGGAGTTGATGTATCATCTGGAGTTGAATATGAAATCGGCAAAAAGGATCCACAAAAGGTTAAAGATTTTATAAAAAACGCAAAAATGGCTGAAAGTAAAAAATCAGAAGAGAAATTATGAATAAAATAAAAAACAACAAATTTTACTCTTTTGATCACGGTATCGCATTTGATTTTCCCTGGGGAAGTAGAGCCATTTTCTTCTTCAAAGATTATACTCCTGATTTTGAAATTGTTTTCCCAAAACAGAAGCATACATCTTGTGTCCTACTATATCCTGATGAATTTGGAAATGGTAATGAGATATTTTTTGATGGTATTATAAGTTTTTCTGATAAAGTAGCTTTGGGAGTGAAAACTGCGGATTGTCTTCCAATAGCTTTATCTACTCCTGATTTGATAGGGATAATTCATGCAGGATGGCGAGGATTAGCAAAGGGAATAATTCAAGAACTTGCACAGAAAATAGAAAGTCTTAGACAAAGCATGTCATCATCTTATTTTGTTATAGGACCTCACATATGTGGAAGGTGTTATAATGTAGGGAATGATGTGGCAGAAATATTTGAAAGGCTCTGCAAAGAAAACAACATCAGAGTTAATAAAGTAATCCGAAAAAGCAGAAAAGATGGGAAAATTTTTATTGATTTAGCTGGTTTTGCTCTCTCAATTTTACGAAATCTTGGAGCAAAAAAAGTTTTTGTTTCAAAAATATGCGTAAAAGAAGATAATAGATTTTTCTCCCGAAGAAGAGGAGATAACCACTCCCAGATTTCCGTTATGATAAAAAATGAAAAGAATAAATTATAGATGGACGAAGTTCTCAAAGTTATAAGAGAAAGAAGAAGTATCAGAGCGTATCTTGAAAAGGAAATTCCAGAAGATATAATAAGAAAACTTATTTTGGCTTTGATTTGGGCACCATCAGCCGGAAATCTTCAGGCAAGGAAATTTTACTTTGTAAGAAACAAGGAGATAAAATTGAAGATTGCAAGGGCTGCTTTGGAACAGATATTCATCGCACAAGCTCCGTTAGTTGTTGTAGGATGCATAGATAAAAGAAAAATATCATCAAGATACGGTGAAAGAGGTGTAAAACTTTATGCAATTCAAGATGTAGCGTGTAGCTTGCGAAACCTTATGCTCGTCGCTTATGAAAATGGACTAGGAAGCGTATGGGTAGGTGCTTTCTATGAAGAAGAAATCTCAGAGATTCTGAAATTACCCCCCACATTTAAGACCGGTTGCAATAGTACCAGTTGGATATCCAGCTGAATTCCCTCCACCTCCTCCACGGGTTTCAGAAAATCAAGCGGTTGTATTTGTTGACTGAAAAACAAAATTAAATCTTTCTTCGCACTAAATATAAAAAAGTGCAGAAAGAAACAAATTTTCCAGAGACTGAAACGGAACCTGAATTTATTGATTTTCCGTTTTCAAAATCAATTTCTCATCAACAAAAGCTTGTGAGATCGCCAGCATATGATGTTAATTTGCGACCTTTTATAATAATATGGGAATCAACTTTTGCGTGCGACCTTGCATGCAAACATTGCAGAGCAAACTCAGAAATATTCCGCTCACCAGAAGAGCTACAAGAAGAAGAAGCAAAAGAATTATTAAATCAAATAAAGGGTTTTGGTTTTCCTCCTCCTATTTTTATAATAACAGGTGGAGATCCTTTCAAAAGAGATGATATTTTCTCCATAGCTGAATACGGAAAATTGATTGGTATTCCAGTTTCATTTTCTCCATCTGTTACACCTCTTTTTACAGATGACAAAATAGAGCTCATGAAAAAAGCAGGAGTAAAAGCAATTTCACTTTCGTTGGATGGTCCAGATGAAAAAACTCATGATGAATTCAGAGGAGTAGATGGAGTATTCAGAAGAACAATTAATATATGGGAAAAACTCAAAAAAGCAGGAATCAAGGTTCAAATAAATACAACTGTAACACAGCTCAACAAAGAAAAACTCGCAGATATATTTGAAATAGTAGCAAAAATGAACCCTATGACATGGAGTCTGTTTTTCCTTGTGAAAGTTGGGAGAGCAGAAGACAAACTACAAATTTCACCACAAGAATATGAAGATGTCATGAATTTTTTATTTGATGCAGCGGAATTTGTTCATTGCAAAACAACAGAGGGTCACCACTACAAAAGAATTTTTATTCAGAGAACAAAATCAGAAAATGAATACAGAGAAAAGATAAAACTTGGTCCCTTATATTTTCAACTCAAAGAAAAGCTTGATTTCATAGTAAAAAAACTTGATCTGAAAAAAAGACCGAGAAGAACTCCTATGAATGTAAATGCAGGAAAGGGTTTTATTTTTATCTCAAAAAAAGGAGATGTTTTCCCTTCCGGATTTTTACCTATGAAAGTCGGAAATGTAAGAGAGAAAAACGTAGTAAATATATATAGAGAATCCGAAGTTTTGCAGAAGCTCAGAGACACAAAGAATTTAAAAGGTAAATGTGGTATTTGCGAATTTAAGGAAGTTTGTGGAGGTTCAAGGTCAAGAGCATTTTCATACACAGGTGATCCATTTGAATCAGAACCTTTCTGTATATGGCAACCTTCACCGAGCTGAACTTCAATTTATAGATCAAAGTTAAAATTCAATTTCTAAATCCCTGATCAAATCTTCAATGCCTCTGTAAAGTTCGGGAATTTTTTCCTTTACTGTCTTCCATACAACTCTATAATCATGCCAAAATACTCATGAATTAGCTTATTCCTCATACCTACGATACTTTTCCATTTAATTTTTGGGTATCTATTTCTGAACTCTATTGAAATATAACTCTATTGAAATATATTTCGCTCCTTCTCCAATTATCTCTAAAACTCTCACAAATGACCTTTTTAGCTCTCCATTTTAAATAAATTCTTCTTCATAACTTAAATTCGCACTTTTACTTATTAGATATTCGCATCCACTTTTTATGTCTAAAAGGTAATCTCTTAATTTCTCTCATATATACTCTACTTCATGACTTCATGTAAAATATATTCATATCTCCACAACTTAAAAATTTTAATTCTTTTCTCACTACAATTGAAAAATAAGTGATATTAAACAAAAAAAGAATTCAGCTATTCGTTAATTGAAAATCCTGAACTTAAAATTAATAAAAGGGAGGAAGGAAAAAGAAGAAATAAATGATAGGTCTCACAAAACTTATAACACAAAGAGAAAGTCCATCTGATAGACTAAGATATGGGGATGTGGATGGTAAAACTAAAACTCATAAGTTTGAAGATAATGGTGTATATAGACCGGTTGTTGTTTTCAATATAGCATCCGCCTGCAATCTTGCGTGTCAGCACTGCTACTATTCTGCAAGGTATCAGCCCCTACCAGATGAACTTTCAACACAAGAAATTTTCGGTGTAATAGACGATCTTTCAGAGCTCCAAGTTCCGGTAGTTCTTGTGTCAGGAGGGGAACCTCTAATGAAAAAAGATATTTTCACAATACTTGAATATTTTAATTTCAAAGGAATTGAAACAGCTCTCTCAACAAATGGAACTCTTATAAAACCGTGGAACATAGATAAAATAAAAAAATCAGGAGTGGGATATGTTGGTATATCAATAGATGGTCCCGAAAACATTCACGATAATTTCAGAGGTAAAAAAGGAGCATTCAGGATGGCATCAGAGGCAATAGATATATGCATAGAAAACAATATAAGGACTTCTGTAAGACTAACTTTGACAAGATATAACAAAGACTATCTTTTTGACATCATAGATTGGGCGGAAGAAAAAAAAGTAAATAGATTCTGCATATATCATCTTGTAGCAACTGGCAGGGGCAAAGACATAAAAGACGCCACTCTAACTCCGGAAGAAACAAGAGAAATTATAAAAAAAGTAATAGAAAAAGCAGAAAGATTGAGGATGGAGATACTCACAGTAGATAATCCAGCTGACGGAATTTTCATACTCGCAGAACTTATAAGGAGAGGAGAAATTGAGAAAGCAAAAAAAGTATTCAAAATGCTAAAAAGCCAAAAGGGGGACGGAACAGGAAAAAGAATAGCTGTTATAGCTCATAACGGAAATGTCCACCTTTCACAATTTTGGCTTACAGAAAAAATAGGAAATGTCAGAGAAGAAAAATTTTCAAGAATATGGAACGATAATTCCAATCCAATACTAAAATACTTGCGTGAGAAAGTAAGGGAAGAGCTTGAAGGAAAATGTGGAATATGTCCTGTAAAAAATTTGTGCGGAGGTTTCAGACCGAGAGCATACGCATATACTGGGAAAATAAATTCATCGGACCCGCTATGCTACATAAATCAAGATGATATGAAAACAATAACAGAATTCATAAGAAGAGAAATAGGAATAGAAGAAGAAAAATTATTAGAAGAAAAAAGAGCAAATTAATCAAGTAAGAAAAGGGAAAAATTTTCAGTTATGTGTGGAATAGTAGGAATATATGGAATACAAGAAGCTGTAAGATATACGCTTTTAGGGCTCCACGCTCTACAACATAGGGGACAGGAAGGTGTAGGAGTAGCATGGGTAGATGGTGATAAAATTCACACCGAAAAATCTTTGGGATTAGTTTCAGATTTTGCAAGGAAAATAAAGTATCCCAGAGAAAGTCAAATAGCCGTTGGACATATCCGATACTCAACATCAGGAAAAGCTGATATTATGAATATTCAACCAGTAGTTATTAATGGATTTGAAATAAAAACCGCAATATGCCATAATGGGAACTTTGTTAATTTCTTCTCTCTGAGAAAATCGCTTGAAGAAAATGGAGCTGTTTTCACAACAGATATGGATACGGAAGTTCTCGCACATCTTATAATGGGAGCAAAAGGAGATTTTCTAACTCGTTTGCTCTTTGCTCTCGGAAAAGTAAAAGGAGCTTACTCACTCGTTATCATGACTCCTGATTCACTCTACGGTATAAGAGACCCTTTTGGTTTCAGACCCTTATGTTTAGGTAGGATAAAAAACGCATATGTGATAGCGTCTGAAACTTGCGCACTTGATGTAATAGGAGCAGAATTCATAAGAGAAATTGAACCTGGGGAAATAGTAAAAATCTCAAAAGATGGCATAGAATCAGAAAAAATAAAAAAGCAAAATCCACAACAAAAAAGAGAATGCATTTTTGAGCTGATATACTTTGCAAGACCAGATTCAATTGTGTTCCAAAAACAAGTTTGGGAAGTAAGAAAAGAGCTGGGCAGAATGCTCGCAAAAGAACATCCCTGCGAAGATGCAGACATAGTAACACCAGTTCCTGATTCTGGACTTTTCGCGGCAATGGGATACGCAGAAGAATCTAAAATTCCATTTTTTTACGCTCTTACAAGAAGCCACTATATCGGAAGAACTTTTATAGAACCATCATCATCTGAAAGAAAGGAGGAAGTAAGATTGAAGCTCAACCCAATAAAAGGAGTTGTCCAGGGGAAAAAGATTGTTCTTGTAGATGATTCAATTGTAAGAGGAACAACTTCAAGGAAAATAGTAAAAATGCTCAAAGACGCAGGGGCAAAGGAAGTACATATGAGAATTTCTTCGCCTCCCATAAAGTTTCCTTGCTACTATGGAATAGACACACCATCAAAAGGAGAACTTATAGCTTCATCGCATTCCATAGAAGAAATAAAAAATTTCATAGGTTGCGATTCCTTAGGGTACCTTAGTGTTGAGGGAATGCTCAAAGCGGTAGAAAACTCATTAGGTAATGAACCAGGAAAATTAGAAAAACCTAGTTTCTGCACAGCGTGCTTTACGGGAGACTATCCTATCCCACCTGAGGACTCCGAATTTATAATGCAACTGAGATTGTTCAGAGATTTTTAGCCCTCATAAACTGAATTTGGAAAAAATATCGTGAGGAAGTCCAATATTTAACTTAAATGATATGGTTGCAAGTTTTAGAAAATATTTATTCTTAATAATACCATTATTTTTTGCATTGAATTCATTGTGTAGCAGCAGCAATCAAGATGAAAATAATCCTACCGGTCAGAAGATTGATTGCAAAGAAGATAACCCAAACATCGTAAAAGTCATCACAATAACGCCAGAGAAAATATGGACAAATACACGAATAACTTTAAAAAAAGGCTACGACATAATAATAGAGATTGATGATGAGAGAGCTTTGGGAGAAGAAGAAGTGGATTTTTCAAATCCGGTCCCGTTTGCCGGCAAAAAAGCAGTAATATACAAAATAGGAGAAGATGGTATCCCACAACCTGTTGGTCAAAAAGCATATATAACCGCAGGAGCAGAAGATGAAAATAAAAACTTGTTTTTGGGCTGGAACACAAGAGAACCTCTTATAAGGCAAGTGAAAAATGAAAAGGGAGAAGGAGTCAAAGAAAAGCCCCAACCTATAACTGCAACGGTGAAAATTTTCATTCCAGAAACAGATAAAGTTGTAAGAAGAGTCGCTCTTTATGCACCTCGAAATAATTTTTGGACAAACGAAACAAACCCAAGATTTTACTGGGACCCACAAGATAACGCAATAAGATATATCTTTCAAATTTCTGATTACCCGGATTTCAGAAGAATAGTTGAAACTGTTGAAATATCTGCTTCCGGGGGGCAGGTGAATCCAATATCTACAATAGGCGGAGGAGTTGGTCAGGTTCAATTTAATCTTCAAGAAGGAATATACTGGTGGAGAGTAATAGCTCAGATAAATTTGGGGAGATCATTAAATCCCGTTCCAGTTTGGACATGCTGGGCTCACCCATTCAGACTCGGAGTTGAACTTGGAACTCCACCTCAACCCGCAGAAATCATATCACCAAAAAAAGAAGATGTCTTCAAAGTCGGGGATACGATAAACTTTGAATTCACAGTCCAAGATGACCCTTCTTTTGTTTTTTGGAGAATAAGGCATGTAGTATCTGAATGCGACCAACAACCATCTATAAATCCTAACGATCCAAACTCCGGCAACCCTACTCCCTGGCATGTATTCCAAAGGAGACTTGGAGAAGGGAATTTGAAAGAACTTCCAAAACTTGTTGCTTCTTACAAATATGAGAACCTTGAAAGAGGTAATCACCTTTTCAGAATTGAGGTTAAAGACTCATCAGATACAACAGGCGTTAGCATAAGAACGACAGATTATAGAACATCAGTTGAATGTGAAAAAACACAAGAATCTCAACAAGGCACAACACAACCAACCTCTCAACAAGGTACAACTCAGCCACCAACAGGTGGAGGTCAATAAGGAAGGGGATATTTAGGCTGATAAGAAAAGTTTTTTGAAGTTGTGCTCAACAACTCTTGAAACCTCATAAAAATCAATATTTTTTATTTGAGCAATTTTTTCAACAACATACTTTACAAATGCTGGCTCATTTTCTTTTTTACCTCTGAAGGGTTTCGGAGTTAAAAATGGAGCGTCTGTTTCTGTTAGTATATATTCAAGAGGAGTTTCTTTGGCAACATCTTGAATGTCGTTACTGAAAGTCAAAATACCGGAAAAAGATATGAAAAAACCTTTTTCAGTAGCTGACTTCATCTCATCTTTTCCCCAAGTAAAACAATGAAAAACAGCTTTTACTTTACTATGTGATAGTATATCAAGAGCAATTGAGAAAGCAGAATTTCCCTTGTAAGAGCCCCTTGTATGAACAACAACTGGCTTTTTCAGTTTCTCTGCGATTTCAACATGCCTTTCAAAAATTTTGATTTGCAAATCTGGATTATCTCCTTTGAAAAAGTCAAGCCCGGTTTCCCCGATTGCAACTATTTTTTTTGTTTCTTGATTTTCCTTAATAATTTCTTCAATTTCTTCTACTTTATCAAAATCTTGTTTTTGAAGAGGATGAATTCCGCAAGCTAAAAACACATTCTCAAAATTTGAAAAATCAAGAAGTTTTCTGCTATCATCAACTCCGATTCCGCAACACAGAATGAAATTTACTCCTTCTGCCTTTGCATTTTTTATAACTTCTTCTGGACTTTTTGAAATGAGCTGAATGTGAGCGTGGGAATCTACCATAGTGAGAATTACCAAAAAACTGTTTAACCTATTTTCTAAAACTATCAATAAACCGTTCTGCCCCTTATGAGAGGTTCTCTTCCGAAAAGTCCTTCATAGCTTGAAGTGTAAAGTATTGCTTCAATTTGTCTTATTGTGTCCATAGCTACTCCGATGACTATAAGGAGAGCGGTTCCTCCAAATCTGAAAGGTAAATTTAATCCACCTATAAAGAAAGTTGGAAGTACACAAATAAGTCCGACATATATGCCTCCTACAAATGTAAGACGTGTTATAATTCTATCAAGGTATTCAGCTGTTTGATTTCCCGGTCTCACCCCTGGGATGAAAGCTCCTGCCTTCTGCAAATTCTCAGCAATATCGTAAGGATTAAAAATTATGCCAGTGTAAAAGAACGCAAAAAATATAATAAGAACAAAGTAGATAATGTTGTAAGCGGGAGAAAGAGGATGAAGGAAGTTAGCAATTTTGATAGCAATTTCATTCCGAGAAAAAGTAGCAATAGTTAAAGGGAACATAAGCAAAGATGATGCAAATATTGGTGGAATAACTCCTGAAATATTCACTTTTATCGGCAGATATGAAGAAACTCCTCCTGCGATTTTTCTTCCTAAAATTCTTGTAGCATACTGAATTGGAACTTTTCTATATGAGCCTTCTATATAGACTATAAGGGCAACTACAACCACCATAATAATTCCTCCCATAATCAGGTTCATGGGATCAAGCTCTCCAAGACGCATCAAAGTTATGACATTCCCTAAATTCCCAGGAAGTCGGGCGACAATTCCCGTAAATATTATGAGTGAGACACCGTTGCCAATTCCTTTACGAGTTATCTGCTCACCTATCCAAAGCAAGGACATAGTTCCAATAGACAAAATTATCCCGCTTGATATTCTAAAAAATAGACCTCCCGTGAGAGCGATTGATCCAGCGCCGGTAAGCGTAGTTTCCAAAGATAGCGCCCAGAACATTCCCTGGAAAAAACTCAAAACAACTGTGAGGTATCGTGTATATTGATTTATTTTCTGTCTTCCTAACTCGCCTTGCTTTTTGAGTTCTTGCAACTTCGGAAAAACTGTACTCATTATCTCCATTATAATTGATGATGTAATATATGGCATAACACCAAGAGCAAAAATAGAAGCGTTCTCCATAGCCCCACCTGAGAATAAGTTGAAAAGACCGAGCAAAGTTCCTTCTGCTCTTGCAAAGAATTCTTTTAGAGCTGCAACATCAACTCCCGGCAAAGGTATAAATATTCCAAGCCTATAAATTGTAAGCATAGCCAATGTGAAAAGAAGACGATTTTTGAGCTCAGGAACTTTTGGCAAAGATACTATACCAGCTGGTCTCTGCATAGATGAAAAAGTAATGTCCTAAATTCTCTTTTGTATTTAGCCAAAAAAATCAGAAATTCCAGAGAAAAGAAAAAGTTGGATTAAAATAATAAAATAAAAAAAAGATATATTTTCTTTCTTTTCTTTTTTCAGAGAAAGGAGCCAAGGTAGCTCAGGTGGTAGAGCGGGTGCCTTGTAAGCACCAGGTCGTGGGTTCGAATCCCACCCTTGGCTCCAACTTAGCTCAAAATCAGATGGTCACATTCTCAAAAACCTTTGAAGTGAAATCATCAAAGAGAATACAAAGCGTAGATATAACTTCTGAAATACAAAAGATAATTTCAGAAAGCGGCATAAAAGATGGAATAATAACCATTTTCATTCCTCACACAACTTGCGGAGTATTCATAAACGAAAATTGGGACCCAACGGTCCAAGAGGACATACATTCTTTCCTATCAAAAAATATACCTCAAAACGGAAATTACGCTCATACAGAAGGAAATGCAGATGCTCACATAAAAACAGCTATAATAGGAAACTCCGTATCAATACCGATAAATGATGGAAAAATTCCTTGGGGAACATGGCAAGGCATTTTTCTTGCAGAATTTGACGGTCCAAGAAAAAGAAAAGTAATAGTGAAAATAATAGGGGTAAAATAAACTGTTATTTTCTAAAAAATGCTATTTCTGAGGCTTTTCAATTGCATGAATTATATCTTTTATTTTCTCTTCAAGAATTCTTATATCCGCCTCCGACCAACCCGATTTAGAATAAAAAGACATAATATCTTTTATAGCTTCAAATCTCCGGGAAGACAGAAGTTTCCCTAATCTTTCTCTGATGTCAGGCGGAGAAGCACAAAGAGATAAAGCTATTTCCTTCTCACTAAGATACCCCATAATCTTTGGTAGCTTATCGTCTGGAATCTCTTTGAAAATCCGCAAAGCAGGTAAATTCTCATTAGAAGTCCTTGAAATAGCTGGATCCACAGTAGCAGCAGTATTAGGATTTTCTGACACATCAGACTTTTCAGTCCGTGCTCCTAATTCAGTTGCTTTAGCAAGCCTCTCAGCAAGATTTTTTATTATAGCTTTTGCAGTTTTTGGGAACTTTGATATTATCTCATCTATTCCTCCCTTATACACCACAACCTCTGAATCTTCCAGAGCAACGCATGTAGCAGTACGAGGTATACCTAAAATTGCGCTTATTTCACCAATAGGAGAATTTGGCTGATTTATAACGCTCACAAGATTTTTCCCCTTATAAACTCCAACCTTACCGGATACTAAAAAAAATATGGATTTATCATTTTCTCCTTCCTTTATGATAATTTCACCTTTCTGATAAATCAGAGTACCCCTACTTGTCTTTTTCATAAGTTAAAAATTAATCAATTTTTATAATTTTTGTTATGATGATTTACCTTCAGGTTCCCAAAGCAGCTCTTTGAAGCTTTTACCTCTCAACTTTGCTTGTAAAGATAAAGTTCTAAGCTTTGAGAAGGCATCAAAAGTAGCTTTTGTTAAGTTTATTGGATTATTTCCTCCGATTGATTTTGATAGAGCATTTTTAACTCCTGCAACATACAAGATGGCTTTGACGACTCCTCCTGCCGTCAGACCTGTTCCGGGAGCTGCTGGTCTGAGTATAACGCGTGAGGTTCCAAATCTTCCTTCTACCTCATGAGGTATAGTTCCGTTCACCAAAGGAATAACCACCATATTTTTCTTTGCTGCATTTATAGCTTTTCTTACTGCTTCTGGCGCTTCCGGTGCTTTACCCATACCGTATCCAACAGCTCCTTTCATATTTCCAACAACACAAAATGCCATAAAAGAGAATCTTTTCCCTCCTTTTGTTACACGAGTGACACGAGATGTCATAAGGACCCTTTCTACTATTTCATCATCTTCTTTTGGGATGTATCTTTCAAGGTATTTGTAGGCATTTCCTGCATACATTCTTCCTGCTTTTCCCCATTTTCCCATAAACTTAACCCTCCTTTAAAAATAAATTTTTAAAATTTCAGAATTCAAGCCCCCCTTCTCTTGCTGATTCTGCAAAGGCTTTTACTTTACCGTGATATTTATAAAACCTTCTATCTAATACAACTTTTTTTATACCTTTTTCTAATGCTCTTTGAGCTATAAGTTTTCCAACCTCACGAGCAGCATCTTGCGACCATGTTTTTTTTATCTTATCTTTGAGTTCAAGGGTTGAAGCTGCACAAAGTGTATGACCTTTTGTATCATCTATTATTTGAGCGTAAAAGTGTTTTTTGGACCTAAAAACACAAAGGCGGGGTCTTTCGGGAGTGCCAAATATTTTTTTCCTTACCCTCTTTATTCTTCTTAATCTCCTTATATCCCTCTCTTTTTTTTCTGAAACCATACCTACCATCACCTTATCTTACACTCCTAATTTATTTTTTTTATTAAATTAAAAAAATTTTTTTATATTATAATATCAAACCTATCTCCCTTATTTCTTTTTACCCTTTGCTTTTCCGGGTTTTAAGCGAAGAACTTCATCTTCATACTTTATCCCTGCACCTTTATATGGGTCGGGAGGTTTTATATCTCTTATTTGAGCTGCTACCTGACCTACTTTATATTTATCTATACCTTCAACAAAGATTCTTACTGGGCTTCTCAACCCAACTTTTACATCATCCCACGGAGAAGTATAATAAACCGGATGAGAATATCCTACCCTCAAAACTAATGTATTTCCTTGCATTTCAGCTCTATAACCTATACCTACTATATCAAGCTCAATCTTGTATCCTTCTGTTACACCTTTTATCATATTTGCAATTAAAGCTCGGGTTGTACCGTGCATTGCCTTTGCTTTTCTATCATTTGGTCGTGGATTATTTACAAAAATTTTTCCATCCTCAATCTTGACCTCTATTGGTGGAGTAATTTTCATTGAAAGCTCACCTTTTGGTCCCTTGACCGATATAACTCCATCTTCAACTTTCACATTAACACCAGAAGGGATAACAATAGGCATTCTTCCTATACGTGACATAATAAACTTAAAATAATAAGCAAAAATGACAAATTGAATTTTTCCAGAAATTAAAGTTTTGTTATGAAAGTTTCAGTTATAACTGCTGCGACTTCACATGAGAACCTTGAAGAAGTTATAAGAAGGCTCAAAAACCAAACAAAAAAACCTTATGAGATATTGGTTGTTGATAACTCACAAAACGAAAACGAATCAGAAAAAATAAAAAAAGTAGCAAAAAATTTAGGAGCAAAATATGTAAGAGAAGAAAGAGAAGGATTACATAATGCAAGAAACAGAGGTGTAATTGAAGCAGAAGGCGAAATAGTTCAGTTTATAGATGATGATGCTCTTGCAGAAAGAAATTTAATTGAAGAAATTGCAAAGCAATACAAATCAGAAGACATAGCAGCAGTAGGAGGGAAAGTTGTTCCCATCTTCAAAGCAAAACTTCCAAAATTTTTCAAATACTTAAAATACCAATACCTCTCTGTTTTAGATTACGGGAACGAAATAAAAGAAGTTGATTATCTGATCGGAAACAATATGTCTTTCCGAAAAGATGTGTATATAAAAGCTGGAGGAGTAAATCCCGATGCTTATCAATCTTCAGATAAACTTTTTTTCAGAGGAGATGGGGAAAGTGGTTTATGTAGAAAAATAAAAGAGATGGGGAAGAAAATAATATACACGCCTTATGCAGTAGTATATCATGTGATACCGGAGAGAAGACTTTCTATTGAATACCTGAGAAAAAAAGCTTTCAGACATGGAGTTCAGATGTCGTATTCAAAGTTTTTCGGAGGAAAATTTCCACCAAATCATATTTTATTTTTGAGGTCAAATGCTTTTTTTCTTCTTTTTATCCTGAACAAAATCTTAGGTAAAATTATCCCACATGACATGAAAGTAAGATATGATGTCTGGGGAGAAACTATGAAAGCAAGATGGCTTTATGAACTCAAACTTATCTTTGACAAAAATTTAAGAGAACACGTCTCAAAAACAAACTGGATAGATGAAATAAGAAAATAAAAAAGAGCTTGCCTTATATCTACTTGAATCGGCATGGGCTTTACCTTTATTTCTACTTCAAATAAGCTTGCTAAACTTTGTTTTTTGATTTTGAGTTCTTGATAGATTTGACAAAATTTTCCCAACTTTCTGTTCTTATTACTTCTCTCTTTATCTTTTCCAATTTATTTATTTCATTTATCTTATCTAAAAGTTTTTTGACTTGCCTTGCCTTTGAAATACCAAACTTTGCCTCAATGTCTAACAAAATCGCTTTTTTTAATCCCTCCCTCAATCCTTCTTGCTTTCCTTCCCTTAATCCTTCTTCCTTTCCCCACTTATAAAGGAAAGTTTTTCTTATGTCTACCTCAATCGGCATAGATTTTATCTCTATTTTAACATCAAATAAACCTGCTAAAAAACTTATGCTATCTATATATTTTATGATTTCTTTTTCATTTTTCACAATTTCTACAATTCTTTCTTTGACCTTTCCTATTATTTGAGGTTTATCTTTGAACTTTCCAGCTAAAATTCCTACAATAACCTCCTCAGGTTTATTACTCTTTATAAACTCATCTGGATCTATTTTCTTCATATCAACAACTTTGAACTTGTGAATTGTAAATTCTGTCCTAAACACAGAAGGCGGAGGATTACCTTTTCCCACAAATAAAACAATTTGCGTGGGAAATTTCTCAAACTTCTGTCTAATCGCAACGGAATATATCAGCATCCTTTCAGGCAAAGTTTTATCATGCTGAACCTGAATTTCAATATGGAAAATTTTTTCTTTTGATCTGAGCAGCAAATCTGGGCGAAGGGATTTGATAAGTTTTATTTCACCTGTAATATCTTCAAGTTCCTCTTGTATTTGCTCATCAGTGGCTATTGATATAATCTTTCCCGCAGCTTTTGAGAAAATCTCTTTCAAAATTGGGTCAAATCTTTTCAGCTCCTTCATGAAATAAACTCTCCGCTCTTATACTTGATTTTAAAAAACAAGTCTCATTTTAAATTAAAAACTCTCACTTATAGTGTGGACTTAAAATCAAATCTTGAACTTTTCAAGCTTTCCTAAAATCTAAAATAGAAAGCAAACTTATTTAAGTAATGAAAAACTTTATTCCTGTAAGCGAGCCTTGGCTCACCGGTAAAGAGTTAGAATATGTTCAAGATGCGATAAAAAGTACATTTATATCATCTGAGGGAAAGTATATAGAAGAGTTTGAGAGAAAATTTGCAAATTATGTAGGTAGAAAGTTTGGAGTCGCATGCACAAGTGGGACATCAGCTCTGATACTGGCTTTCCGAGCTCTTGAACTTGAAAAAGGTTCAGAAGTTATTTTACCCTCATTCACAATAATCTCCTGCGCTCTCGCAGTAATATATAATGAACTTATTCCTGTTTTCGTTGATTCAGATATGAAGACATGGAACATGAATCCAGATGAGATAGAAAGAAAAATAACTTCAAAGACCAAAGTTATATTGATGGTCCATACATACGGGTTTCCTTGCGATGTAGATAGAATAGTAAAAATTGCTCAAAAATACAATCTTTATGTCATAGAAGATTTTGCAGAAGCAATAGGTTCAGAATACAAAGGAGTAAAATGTGGGAATTTTGGAATTATAAGTTGCACAAGCTTTTATGCTAACAAATTAATAACGACCGGAGAAGGTGGAATGTGTTTGACCGATGATGAAAGACTTGCTGAAAAGATGAAAAGGTTAAGGAATCTTGCCTTTATTCCAGAAAAAAGATTTCTCCACTATGAACTTGGTTTTAATTTCAGAATGACAAATATCCAAGCAGCTATCGGACTTGCACAACTTGAAAACATTGAGGAAAGAATAAAGAAGAAAATTTTTATGGGGGAATTATATTCTCAATTGCTAAAACCTCTTGAAGATGAAGGTGTAATTTCTCTACCACCACAAGATCCACAACACAAAAACACATTTTGGATGTACGGCGTTCTACTGAAAAATGGGACTACTGCGGACGAAATTATGAAGAAGCTTTATGAGAAAGGGATTCAGACAAGACCTTTTTTCTATCCACTTCACCTCCAACCTGCATTTGAAAAATTTCCCTGGTTCAAAAAAGATAACTTACCCGTATCAGAGTATCTTGGAAAGTATGGTTTTTACCTTCCATCAGGGCTTACCTTGGACGAAGAAAAAATAAGGTTTGTTGCCCAATCATTAATTGATATTCTCAAAAAATAAAAATTTAGCTATGCAAGAGAAGACATTTGGAAAGCTCTATTCAAAGTTTTATGACATAATTTACTACGACAAAGACTACAAAAAAGAATGCGACTGGATTGAAAATGTTTTGGAAAAGTTCGGAGTAAAAGGAAGGAAAATTTTAGATCTTGGATGTGGATCTGGTAACCATTCAATAGAACTTGCAAAAAGAGGATATGAAGTTGTAGGAGTTGATAAATCTCAGTATATGATAGAAAGAGCGGTTGAAAAAGTAAGAAATCAAAACTTAAAAATTGATTTCATAGAAAAAGATATAAGGAATTTTGATCTCGGAGTAAAGTTTGATGTGGTAATCTCTATGTTTTCTGTCATAAGTTATATAACTGAAAATCATGATTTGCTCTCCACATTTTCAAATGTGAAAAAACATCTCAGAGACGGAGGTATTTTCATTTTTGATGCATGGTTCGGACCTGCGATTTTACATCAAAAACCTGAACCAAAAATAAAAGAAATAAAAATTTCAAATTCAGAAAAAATAATAAGAATAACCTTCCCTGAACTCAACATAATGGATCACACAGTGGACATAACCTATAAATTATTTTATGTTTCAGAAAGTAGCTTTGAAGAATTTGAAGAAGTACATAAAGTAAGATATTTTTTCCCAAAAGAGATAGAGTTTTTTCTTACCACCGCCGGATTTGAAAAAGTTCATTTATTTCCATTTCTCAAATTAGAAGGAAAACCTTCAATAGATGATAGAGATTTTTCTTGCGTTGCACTGTAAAAAATAGCATTTTCTTTGAAATTTAGCATTCTCTTTGAAATTTCTCCTAAACTACTCTTCATCAAGTCTAAAACCACTCTTCTCCAAGAATTTTCTTTTCTAACAAGAATTCTTTTTTTAAGATTTTCTTTTTTTTATTTTTTATTATGCATATTTTTCAATAATGGCAAAAAGAGGATGGATCTATACGGAAAAAGATGTACATAGAGAGTGGCTCAAAAAAATAGAGCAAGGAGAAATAGGAAGAGAATGGTATCTTCTTATTTTCAGGAAAAAGCTAAAAATCGTAAGGGAGTTTCTTGACAAAGAATGCAAAGGAAAGAGAATATTAGATGTGGGTTGCGGAGAAGGAATTTTAGTAGAAGAATACAGAAAAAAAGGATACGACATAGAAGGGGTTGATCCAAATTATGAAAGCGATTTCGTAAAAAACGGGGATGTAACAAACCTTGAATACGAAGATAATTCGTTTGATGTTATACTGCTTTTAGATGTACTTGAACATATTCCTTATGACAAGCAATATATTGCCCTAAAGGAGATAAAAAGAGTATTGAAAAAAGGTGGTTTGCTTTTGATGAGTGTTCCTAATCTTGCAGCTTTTTCTTCAAGAATAAAGTTTTTAATTTTCGGCAAACTATCAAGAGCAGACAAAGACTTTAACCATGTCGGAGAAAGACCGTTTGAAGAATACAAAGAGCTTCTTATGAAACACGGATTCAAAATAAATAAAGTTTGGGGTATAACAATAACACTACCTTTGATATGGCAACTTGAACTTATTTTCCACAAAAAATGGCTCCGATTCATGATTACCTTCTCAACTGCCTAAATATACCGTCCTTATCTTTGCTCAACATATTTCTTGCTGAAAATTTGAAGTAAATAAAGGAAATAATAAAAATACAAAATATTTTTTACTATATATGAAAAATATGAGGTTTGAAAATATGAACTATCTTATCAAAAAATCAATTTTTCTATTAAAGAATTACGGCGTAAGAGAATTAGCTTATAGAATTATTCATTACTTACCCAACAGATTTTCTCAAAATTTGAAATCATTATCTTTAAATATAAAAGCAAAGAAAAATCTGGAGCAGATTATTTACTCTATTAGACAATTCAATTCAGATGACCCAGATAATATTTTTGATTTTTCTCGTAATTTTTATGAAGGAATAATAAGACCTATACAATTTAAAAGTGAATTTGTAGAACTGCTCAAAATTTTCAAAATGTTAAATCCAAAATATATTTTGGAAATTGGAATAGCCAAAGGAGGTACATTGTTCTGCTTCTGCAAATTAGCCAAAGAAGATGCAACTATTATAGGAGTTGATTTGGAAAATTATCCTGATTGGAGACTTCGGATTTTTGAAGCATTTAAAAAAGGAAATCAAAACTTATTTATTCTCTCAGGAAAAGACTCTCATAAAATAGATACTTTGAACGAAATTAGAAGTATCTTAAAGGGGCAAAAATTGGATTTCCTATTTATTGACGGCGATCATACATATACTGGTGTAAAAAAAGACTTTGAAATGTATAGCCCACTAATTAGAGAAGGCGGTATTATTGCTTTTCATGACATAGTTGAAAGTAAGTTTGATAAGAAGATAGAAGTTTCAAAATTCTGGAACGAAATAAAATCTAATTACGAGTATAGAGAAATAATTGCTGACCCTAATCAAGATGGAGCAGGTATAGGCGTAATTATCAAAAAGTAAAAAATTCATTTTCAATCTATCTTTTATTTTTCTCCTTGATTTTCAACGAATATTTACGAATTTACAAGGTTCTCATAGAAAACTTTGAAGTTTGGAGAAAACTCAAACTTTGGATAATTTTCTTTTATTGAATTTACAAATTCTGCGTAATTTTCACGAATTTCACTTACAGCTCGTGGGATTTGTGCAAATGAATCAATTACAACTCCAAATTTGTTTTCTTCTGTTGTTTCTTTGAGCTCTGGCATATTTTTTACAATAACTGGTTTTCCGCAAGATAAATATCTGAAATATTTTGAAGCTGACCATCCAGCGAATTTATCATTCAATCTTTCTGTGTTATACCACACAAATCCTATATCATGGTTCAAAACAAAATTTTTGAAATCTTCATACCCTAAAACTCTCTCATATATTTTGACATTTTTCAATTTTGAAATTTTTTCTTTTATTTCTGAGATTCCATATTTTGATATCCCATGAAAGACAAAAATAAAATCGCCATTTTTTATGTAATTTTCTATTCCTTCGAGTATATCTTTTTCAAGTCCACCGGCAAACAAGACTTTTACTTTTTTATGAGGTTTTTGACGCAAATCCTGAGTTGCAAAATCGTAGCTATTTGGTATCACAAATTTTGGACAACTTATTCTGAAAATCTCCTCTGATATTTTCATTCTTGTTGGACTCAAAGAGACAAAAAAATCAGAGTTTGATATAAAAATCTGCTCCAAAAGTTTTCCTATTCGTTTTTTTAGTGGATTTTGGTAATCAAGAACAAAAAGTTCAAGATGATAGCACACAACCTTTATTTTTTTTATCTTTTTTATTATCGGTAAAGAGAATGTGCAAGCCATAATATCTGCTGGGTCATATACAAAAAGAAAATCGTATTTTATGTTTTTCAAAGCGGAAAAACACAATTTTATCCTTCTGAAAAAATTCTTTTCTCCTTTTTTTATCTGATTCACATAAATCTTGTCATCTTTATCTACATCTAAACCAGACACAAGAATATTTTCGTGCCCGTGCAATTTCAAAAATTTCACAATATGATATAAAGGTATGCAGGTTGAAAAATATCCAAATGGCTTTGTAAGTATATGAAGAAATCGCATAAAAGTTCTCACTCTTTTCCTTCTATTCCGTCAAATCTTTCTTTATCTTCTTCACCTGTGTATGGACCTTGCTTTACTTCTATCAAAATAGAATCCTCTAAAAACTCAAATCCATGTGCTCCCCCGCAAAGCAATATTATGTCTCCCTTCTCTAAAATCTCCGATGTAATATATTGCTTTCTGCTATTGTATAAATTTACTTTGACTTTTCCTTTTTTTACAAAAAGAACCTCTTGGGTAAAATGAACTTCTCTTTTGTTATATATGTGTCTGTGAGCCTGAATTATGTCACCTTTTTTATGCGGCAAAAAGCCAAGCTGCTGAGAAAGATTATCTGGTGTGAAAAATTCTATTTTATTTGACGAGAATCTATCTCTCAAAATCACCGCTATAAGCTCCCCCTCTGAGTATATATATTCTAATCCGTCTTTTGGTGTTTCTTTAACCATTTTTCTTTATCTTAATTTACACCAGAAAACACATCAAAAATACCATAAAGTTAGAATCATCAATTTGAACAATTATTCAAAAAGTTGAAAGTTTAGCAAAATTTTGAACCTGGAAATTAAATTATTTCTCAGTATAGCAACAGGTTCAGCAGGAAGATCGTTTTTGAAATGATGAAAGGAGTTAAGAATAAAATATGATTTATCAGAGCTCAATAGAAGAATTAGCTGAAAAAATCGGAAGATCAATTTATGAAAAGGAACCACATGATTTTTCAGAACAGCTGAAAAAATACGGATTTTTAGATGTCCAAGAAGAATTTGAGATAAAAGATTTATCAGCCATCATAAAAGCAATATCAAGGTATAATTTTCCTGCCGGGATATTTATTGCTATGAACTACGCTACAAAAATTCTTTTGAAATCAAATAAAATTTCTTCTGTTCCCACAGAAAACATAACTTTCTCAACATGTCTCAAACCTGATGGAAAGTTCTTTATCTTTGCTGATATTGCGGACTTCATAATTGAAGTAGAAAAAGAAAAAATAAAAATGTTTTCCAGAGAAAATATTAACTTACATAAAATTCCTTCACTTTCTTTTGAGTTATTTACGATTTCAAAAAAAGAAGATAGAGCCGGGCAAAATCTCCATCTTAGCAATTTAAATCAATCACCTTATGAGTTTTTCTCAAAGCTATATTTCTTTATAGATTGTGCAATATGTGGAATGATGGAATATGCATTGAGTTTAGCTCAAAAGTATGCATCAGAAAGAATTCAGGGAGGAAAACCAATAAAAGATTACTTTGCTATAAAAGAAAAAATATATAAGATCTCAGAATTTGTAAATATCGTTTCAGAAATCATAGATAATCTTTCGGAAAATCCGGAAAAAATTCATAGGAAATCGTTTTTCATCACAGGATTTGTACTAAGGGAAAGCCCAATTTTACTTTCAGAAGCAATCCAAATATTCGGCGGATACGGATATATGAAAGATTTCAAAGTAGAAAAATTATACAGAGAAGCCGAAACCCTCAGAAACCTTACAGAAATATACAAATTAGAATTCTTCAAACCGGAATAAAAAAAAGAAAAAAGGATAAGAGAAAAAAACAACAAAAGCAAAAAATAGTCAGGCAAAAAGATAATTAGGTAGGTAAAATAACCTAAATTTCCAAAAGAAAAAAAATTGGGATTAAAATTTCTGTATGGATTTTTTCAGAGGAATAGAGCAGTTTGAAATAGATTTTGAGGGAGAAAAAGGGAAAATTCCAGTATTTTATAGATCAACCTATGGGGTCTTTGGATTTTTTCTTGCAAAATCATCAAAAGTAAAAGAACTGCTTCCAGCCAGAATAAAGGAAAGATTTAAAGTCCCAGAGCTTATACCTGGGATTACATTTTGTGGAATTGCAGGTTTTATGTACAAAGATTCAAGTTTAGGACCTTACAACGAAGTAGCAATCACTTTCCCTGTACAACAAAAACCAAAAATACAATCAACCGCATTCATTTTAAACCTCCTGGATAGCATAGTGAAAGGAGAGTTTCATGTTCATGTAAGACATCTGCCGGTGACAACAAAAATAGCGAAAGATGCAGGCGTAATAATTTACAACTACCCAAAATTTATAGCAGATATTGAGTTTCAAAATGGTGGCTCTTTCACATTAGCAGAAAACAAAAAAGAAATACTATCTTTCAAAATAAAGAAGGATCAAAAATTAAAATTTAAAATCGAGAGAAAAAAGTTTTTGTTCACAACTTACCAAGAAAAAGATGGAGCAATAATAAAAGCAGAAGTCCTCGCAGAAGGCGAAAATATATTAATGCTACCCGGTGGAGCAGAAATTAGCCTCAACAAAGAAACCCAAATCGGAAAAGAACTTGATGAGATCCTCACATCAAAAAAAGCAATAATGTCAATGGCAATGGAAAATATGAAATCTATTCTCCACCTTCCAGTAAAATTATGCTAGAAAAAAGCATCAGAGAAAAAAAGAAAAACTATGAATAAGGAACTGGGATAATAACAAAAAGATAAATTAATAACCCTATGAATGACAAAGAAAAATTTATATTTGATTTTTTAGATAACATAGAGTTTATATCTCCTCTGATCAAAGGATTTCCAAAATATGTAGAAGAGATAGAAAGTATAAGAGAAAAAGCAAAAATATTCATTCGTGAAAACAGAGAAAAAATAGATGAAGCAGAAAAAAGAGCGGAAGAAAATCCATACTTTTTTGATTGGGATATAGTAAAAGAAGGAGGGAAAAGAGGGTTTTTATCGTTCATAATACCCAAAGAATTTGGAGGAGGTGGAGTAAAATCGCTACCCTACTCTTTTTTTGAAGAAGAGTTGTGCGCAGAATCTGCCGGAATAGGAAATATATTTGGGGCTCACGCCCTGGGACTTACTCCAATTCTGCTCTCACCTTACATATTCTCTTTTTCACACATCATAAATGAAGTTGTTGAGAACGAAAAGAAGTCTCCAATCCTCTTTGCTTTTGCCCTCACGGAACCAACAGGTGGCTCTGATGTTCAACAAAACGAAGATTGGCTCAAAAAAGCTAAAATATTGACAGTTGCAAAAAAAGTCAAAGGTGGGTATATACTCAACGGACGAAAAGTTTTCATTTCAAATGGTTCAGTAGCAAAATATCTCACAGTATTTGCCATACAAGATAGACAAAATCCAAGTTTTATGTGTCTTCTTGTAGAAAACAACCCAAAAATTGTAAGCAGAGTTGAAAATAAAATGGGACAAAAAACAGCTCACGCAGCAGAGCTTGTTTTTGAAGATGTATTCGTACCAGATGATATGGTAGTTCTAAAAGAAGGGGAAGGATCATTTATAGATAGAGTTATTCTGTCTTTGACGCGAGCACCAGTTGGAGCAATAGCCACAGGCATAGCAAAAGGAGCTATAAAGAAAACTTTGGAAATACTAATAAATTCAGAAAACGAAAAATTAGAAAACGAATTCGTTGCAGATAGAATATCAGAAGCTATATCAAAGCTCCAGATGGCAAGAAGCCTTTGGATATCAGCTTGCTTCCTTCAAGATTATGAGGGAACGATGAAAATAAATGACCTTATTCCCGTAAAACTTATGGCTTTAATTTTTTCACAAACTTCCAAAATATGGGAAAATACTACAAGAAAACTTGGAAGAAAATTAGGTGAAATGCTAAAAGACCTACTTTTCAATTACCTTGCTAAAAACCTAAAAAAATTTGAATCTTTTTCGTCTATGGCTAAGTTTTCAGCAACTCAATTTTCTTTTGAGGTTTGCAGAATATGTATGGAGATACTCGGGGAATTAGGTCCTGATAAATCTAAAAAAGTAGAGAGATTTTTGAGAGATGTAAGACTGACACAAATTTATGAAACAACAAACGAAGTGAATAAAATTATTTTGTATAGAAACCTTCTTGGAGCGAAGAAAATATGATTCTTGAACTTCTAAGAGATTTGGTATTTGAAATAGCAAAAAAAGAAATTCCACAAGATGTAAAAGAAATAGCAGAAAGGCAGATAGAAAATCTGAAAATATCAGCAGAAGCAGGTAAAAAAAACAAAGCATTCAGTGGAATTGAAGAAAAAGTTGAAAAGATTGGATTATCATCTCCGCTGAAAGAAATTCTTTTAAATTCAGCAGCATCTACAATTTACGATTGGGATGACTATCTTTTTGCAGGACATACAGGACACTCTGCTGTCTTCACATCTTTATTTTTAGGTGAAAATTTCAAAATAGAAAAGGAAAAAGTATTGAAGGCTGTAATAGTGGGGAATGAAATCGGCGGAAGGTTTGGAATTGCTACCTTGATGGGACCACTCAACGGTCAGATGATGACTTTCCTTCACGGTATAATTTCAGCTTCAATCACAGAGTTTTTGATGGGAGATATAAGCAAAATACCAAAGAAAATCTCATTTTATGTCTCAAATCCTCACTTTTTACATTTCGGAGGATTTATGGGAGGAGAAACAAAAGTTTTCTCTGTTGCTTTCCCCACAATTCAGGGAGTAATAGCATCTATTTTTGATTTCAAAGAGAATGAAAGAGCATTTGATAGTTTTTTCAAACTATTCTCATATAGCAAATTAGAAAAGAAATTCTTAGAGAAAGTTTTTTCTCCTGATTTTTTTCTGACAAGAACCCTCATGATAAAGGAACTCCCAGGGTGTGCTTATGTTCTTCCACAACTTGAATGCGTAATATCTTTAAAAGATAAAATAATAGAATCGTTCGGTAAATTTGATATTGATTGTGTTCAGAAAATAGAGATTGAATACTCCATAATTCCTGCAATACTTGATTTAATCTCGTCAAAATTTTTAGATTTCTCAAATCATATCCCTGCTCAATTTTCAACATACTGTACTATTGCTCTTGCACTTTCTGGTGATAATTTTTCATTCAGATCATACGAGAATATAGATGATGAGAAATCAAAGATTTTGCAGCTTACATCAAAAATTCAAATAAAGCACAATCCAAAATATACAGAGGAAGTTATTGAAAGAGTTATAAATCATTTTCCTTTTCTTCTTCTTTCTAAGCCTAAAATCACCGGTCTTATAAGGGCTTTACTTTATTCCGAAGCGAAAATAAACACTTTAGAAACTTTGCCGATTTTTCCGAAAGTTATAAAAACACTAATACAAAAACCGGAAAATAAAGATGCTTCATTCTCCCCCGATAGCTTTGAATTTATATTCCCTGCGAAAGTTAGAATTTTATACAGGAACGCAGTATTTGAAGAAGAAAGATTATCTCACTCATTTCCTGCAAAATCTGAAAAGGCAGAAGAAATAATAAAGAAGAAGAAAAAATTTGTTATGTCAAACTATCAATAGATGAAAGAAGAACTTATGAGAAATTGAATGGTTTAAAAAGTCTTCTGGACAGAACAAAAATAACTACAAATAGGGCATATAGGAATGCTTCGGTGAAATCTTTTGGAATATTTTCGCTCCCACCAACTCTCCATGAGCAACCTACTGCTTTGCAGGATTTATGTTAAAATCCACTATATACACAAAATATTAATGCAGTAAGGCTTAAATTTCTACGATAAGAAAAAGTACTTGATTATTTTCTAGAAAAAGTCCTTGACTATTTTCTACGCTATCCAGAATTTTCCCAGAAACTACAACAAGATCAAATCCAAAAACTTTTTTCCAGTTCCTGAGGTTTTTCAAACTTTGAGTACTTTATCTTACGATTCACAACGGGATCAAGAGAAAATTCAATTTCTTTTTACTTTAGTTAAAGCCATGAACCTACCATTTTTTCAAACTCTCTAATTTTTCTTCTGGTGATACCTCTTTATCCCTCCTTTCATCAATTTTTATCACAGTTGAAACTCTTTTTGCTCCTTCTTCAAACACAGCTTCTTGCATTTCCAAGATCGCTTGAAAAACCCTCTCTTTTTCTCCGTATAAGATTGTGAACATAGCATCTGTTTGATGTTGTATATCTTTATATTTTTCAAGAACTCGTAAAGCAGCTGCAACATATCTTGATACAGATGGAGTTTCCGTACCCAGAGGAGTTATACTAACAGCGGCTATGATCTTCCCCATACTTTATATTATTTATATGAAATTGAGTTTGAGCAAAAAATCTACAAATGTTATGTTTTTTCTCTTCTCAATCATTTTACTTTGCTGCCAAAGATACGATAATAACCCCCAAGAGCATAAGGAAAGCTCCTTCAAATCTTTTTCCGAATTCTTTATCTTGAAGAAAAAATTTACTAAGAACGACTGAAAAAAGAATACTCGTTCTCTTGATAGATATCATGTAAGCTGCCTCAATTTTTGATATAGCAACAAAATGAGTAATAACAGCTATTCCCATCGTTATACCTATAGGTAAAGAAAGTTTATCTGGTTTTATTAGTTTTACCTTCTCTTTTCTCAGAAGTAAAAATATAGCGGAAAAAATAATAGAGTTAGATAGCATATATGTACTTCCGAAAAAAATTGGGTCAATATGTAAAGCTAAATACCTTCCGAGAACAGATGTGAAAGAATAAATCAAAGAAGATAAAATCATCAGAAAAACTGCTTTCATATCGGAGGATTTTTTCCCTTTTAATTGCTCCAAACCGGAAGAATTTGCAGATTTCAAAATTATAAAGCTTCCTGCACCAACAAGAAGAACTCCACCTAAACCATACAAGGAATATTTATCATCAAGAACAAAGATTGAAAATAAAGGAATAAATATTGGAGTAATGGATTGGAAAGGAAGAACGAGTGAAGCTTCTGAAATTTCAAGAGCTTTCATATAAAAATAGGCTGCAATAATTTCAAGTGGTATTCCAACAAAATAAAGAACCAAATATTTTAAATCTATCTTTTGCCAATTAGTAAAAACAAAAGGGATAATAAATGGTATCACAAAAAACCACCTTACAAAGAGTGTAGATAAGCCACTCTCTCCCCTTTTCTCTATAAAGATTTTACATAAGATATCGCTCAAAGCGGTAAAGAAAGCACATAATGTAGCAACGAAAATCCAAAACATAAAGTTCTAAAATTGAAGTCAAACAGATTTACTATTATTTTTTCTTTCAGAAATAACTTTGCCCCATCTTGAAATAGCAGTAATAAAAACAAATGAAACTATAACAAGGTAAAGAGAAAGAACGAATACATTAAGGTAATCTCCAAAAATAACCCGCTGAGCCACATCAGGTGATGGAATATTTGCAGGCAATTGACCTTTCAGTAATGCTTCTTTGAGATAACTTGCGTGTGCAAGAAAACCTATCTTTGGGTCTGAATGAAATATTTTCTGCAAGGCCCCAAAACTTGTGTTGAATACAACAAAAATCATAGGAATTGCAGTTATAAATGCATACTTTAATTTTCCGTTGTTGATAAGATATGTTGTGGCTATGATAAGAGCCATACTTGCAAGAAGCTGATTTGCTATACCAAAAATCGGCCAGAATGTCTTTATACCTCCATAAGGATCAACAACCCCAGCATAAAGAAAATATCCCCAAAGAGAAACTGTTACAAAAGTGGCAATAAAAGATGAAAACAGAGAATTGTAATCGCCAAGCTTTGAAATTAATCTACCTGCAAGGTCTTGAAATATAAATCTCCCAATTCTTGTTCCAGCATCAATAGTTGTGAGTATAAAGAGAGCTTCAAATAGTATTATGAAGTGATAAAAGAAAGCAATAAGATGCTCTCCGAAAACCTTTGAAAATATAAGAGCCATGCCTATTGCCAAACTTGGAGCTCCACCAGTTCTTGAAAGTATAGTTTTTTCTTCTATAGCACGAGCAAGATTTTCTATATCTTCCGCGGTAATATAAAACCCCCAAGTTCTTATTTTTTCCACAGCAGATTCCACGGTCTTACCTATTTCAGATTGAGGAGAATTTATAGCAAAATAAATTCCGGGATCCATAGTAACAGCAGCGATCAAAGCCATAACGGCAACGAACGATTCCATAAGCATACCAGCGTATCCTACAAATCTTGCATCTGTTTCTTTATCTAAAAGTTTTGGAGTTGTACCAGAAGACACAAGTGAGTGGAAGCCAGAAATTGCACCGCAAGCTATTGTTATGAACAAAAACGGAACCAAATCCCCCTTCCATACAGGACCATCTCCGTTTATAAATTGTGTTATAGCTGGCATTTTTATTTCAGGAATAGCGAGGAATATTCCAACCGCTAAAATAACAACAGTTCCAATTTTCAAAAATGTACTTAGGTAATCTCGTGGAGCAAGTAGAAGCCAAACGGGTAGCACAGAAGCAGATGCTCCATAAAGTATAAGGAATATCGCAATTTGCTTTTCGGAAAGAGAAAAGAGTTTTGAAAGTTCGGGATGTAAAGCTATAAATCTTCCAGCAACAAGACTTGCAATAAGGGCTAAAAAACCAAATAAAGATGGCAAAGCAACATCTCCAGGTTTTATCTTCCACATCCATACTCCCATAACCATAGCTATTGGTATGGTCATGAATATGGTAAATACTCCCCATGGACTTTCAAACATAGCTTTCACGACAACGAGAGCAAGAACAGCCATAAGAATTGTAAGTATTGAGTATATTCCTAAAAGAACAAGCGTTCCCGCGAATTTACCAAGTTGCTCAGATGCTATCTCTCCCAAAGATTTGGCTTTACTTCTTGTAGATATTATGAGAATTACCATATCTTGAACAGCACCAGCTAAAATGACTCCGAATATTATCCATAAAGTAGCCGGAAGATACCCCATCTGAGCCGCGAGAACCGGTCCGACCAGAGGTCCCGCTCCACTTATTGCAGCAAAGTGATGTCCAAAAACCACATATTTGTTCGTAGGGACGAAATCATACCCATTATTGAAAATGTGAGCGGGTGTTGGGTTCGAAGGATCTAACCTGAAAACTCTGTTTGCTATGAATCTACTATAATATCTATATCCAACAAAGTAAGAAGATAGAGCAAGAACTAAAATCCACGCTGCCGATATGTTCTCTCCTCTGTATATTGCGAGAACAAAAAGAGAAAGGAAAATAAGGGAACCGAAAATGAAAGGTATAAAAGGACCGTTGAGTTTTCCGGAATTTTCAGCCCTAATGATTTTTTCTTTTATTTTTTCGCTAAAAAATGTATGAGCACACATGTTCAATCACCAAAAGGTTTGGGCATGAAAATTTTTTGCCATTTATCAACTGCAAAACTATCTGTCATTCCAGCTATAAAATCTATTATACGCTGCTCCAGGGGTTCATCTTGTAAAAATCCATCACTTTCAATCTCAAATATATCAGGATTGTTAAGATAAAATTCATATAGGTCAAGAATTATTCTTTCCACTTTTCTCGTTTCTTTCATAACAATTTCTGATGTATATACTCTTTCATAAAGGAAACTTCGCAAACTCTCCATAGCCCACAGCATATCATCAGAACACTTTATATCTCCCTCATTCAAAGAAGTGTAAATTACATCCTTTACCATTTTATCAATTCTTTCTCCGTATTCCTCACCTATTATCTTCCTTATCTCCGATGGCACATCAGATATCTTTATTATTTCAGCTCTTATGGCGTCATCAAGGTCATGATTAAGATATGCTATAATATCGCTAAGGCGTACCACCTTACCCTCTGCGGTAACAGGAATAAATTCTGGATTATCAGGGAAAATTTTTCCCATACCTTTTGAGTGCTTCAATATTCCATCAATAACCTCAAAAGTAAGGTTTAATCCTCTGCCACCTCTTTCTATCTTTTCAACAACTCTAACTGATTGCTTTGCATGATGGAAATCTGGAACTATTTTTCTCATGGCAAATTCACCTGCGTGTCCGAACGGAGTATGTCCGAGGTCATGCCCCAGAGCTATTGCCTCTGTGAGGTCTTCATTTAGACGAAGAGCACGAGAAATTGTTCTTGCAATCTGCATAACTTCAAGGGTATGAGTAAGACGAGTTCTGTAATGGTCTCCTTTTGGAAGTATTAGAACCTGCGTTTTTCTTTTGAGGCGCCTGAAAGCTTTAGAATGCAGTATCCTATCTCTATCAACTTGAAAACAAGTTCTTATTTCGCAAGGGGATTCCGGTATCTTTCTACCTCTTGACTTTACACTTGGTGTAGCAAGAGGTGATAAATTTTCCAATTCAATTTCCTCTGTTATTTCTCTTGGGGATTTACCTTGTGCAGACTTAAAGCCCATATTACTCAATTATGAATTATATAAATATGAATTATATAACAAAAATATTTATTTCTTTACCATTTGTATAAAATAAAGCTTTCCTGGTTCCCAAATCTATTTCCTCCTCTTTTTTTGCTCCTGCCTTTTCTTCTTCCATTTTCTCCCCTTTTTGTTTTTCCCTTATCCTGATTTTTCCTTTTATTATAGCAACAAACTCTGCATGCTTTTCAAGAATTTCTGCATCCCCGAGCTCCGTCGTAACATAAACAGAAACACACTCCCCCTCGTATAATTTTCTATCAGGAGAAATGATTTTTATCCTCATAAATTTACAAATTTTTTTACTCAGGAAAATAACTTGATTTTTTGCAAAATTTTTCAAAGGACTTACCTATTTTCATTTAAATGAAAGCTGTAATACTCGCAGGAGGAACTGGTTCAAGGCTTTATCCGACAACTTATGCCATAAATAAACATCTACTTCCAATATACAACAAACCTATGATATATTATCCTCTCTCACTTGTGATGCTTGCAAAAATAAGAGAGGTAATTTTCGTTGTAAATCCAGAAGATATCCCTTTATATAAAAAGCTTTTCGGAAATGGAGAGGAACTTGGGATGAAAATAATGTATGCTGTTCAGGAAAAACCCTTGGGTTTAGCTCATGCGCTCCTTGCGGCCGAAGAATACATAAATAATAAAGATAGTGTCTGCCTTGTTCTTGGAGATAATATATTTTTTGGACACGGAATACCCGAACTACTTTTACAAGCAAAATACGATGTTGAAAAAAATGGTGGAGCTTATGTTTTCGGATATTTTGTCAAAGATCCGGAAAGATACGGTGTAGTTGAGTTTGATAGTGAAGGAAGAGTAATTTCAATAGAAGAGAAACCAAAAAATCCGAAATCAAATTTTGCAGTTGTTGGTCTCTATTTTTATGATAATACAGTTTTTGAGAAAGCAAAAAAAATAAAACCTTCTTGGCGAGGTGAATTTGAAATAACATCTGTGAATGAAGAATACCTCAAAGAAGGAAAGCTTAAAGTCAAATTACTTGGTAGAGGGTTTGCCTGGTTTGATGCAGGAACCCATGATAGCTTTCTTGAAGCCGGAGAATTCGTAGCAACGATAGAAAAGAAAACAGGACTTATGATAGGATGCATAGAAGAAATAGCTTACAGAAACGGTTGGATTTCAAAACAAAAATTAGAAGAAATTGCAAAAAAACTCTCAAAAACAGACTACGGTGAATACCTCCTCAAAATCCTAAAAGAGTAATTTAAAGAGTAATTTTTCAGTTTTTTCACATCACATAAATAGGACATTTGAGAAAATTTTTTTCGGACAAACTCCGATTAACTTTAATTTATATGAGAAAAAAGATAGGAGAAATTTTATTAGAATTCGGAGTTAGCGAAGAAAAAATTCAAGAAGCATTAAAAATACAGAAAGAAAAAGGCGGAAAAATAGGAGAGATTCTTGTAAAGATGGGAGCAATTGATGAGGAAAAATTATATAAAGCTTTGGCTTTACAATTCGGAACACAATTCATTCCAAAAATAGAAAAAGAATATGTATATGAGGATATGGCAAAAGATATTCCGCCTCACTATGCCAAATCAAAAAAGTTCATCATACTCAAACCTCAAATAAACCTAAAAACCGATGGTAAATGGAATTCAGATAACGGTCAATTTGACTTTATTCCATGTGTTATGGCAAATGTGCAAGATATGGAACTTATCTCAGAGTTGCAAAGAAAATTTAAAAGACCAATAAAGGTTATGGTAGCAAAAGAGAGTGAAATAGAGAACCTGATAAATGAAATATATGGAGAAAGAACTACAATAGAAGTTTCAAAAGAAGTTGAAAGAGCGGAGGAAATTTTTGCATCAGAAATAGAAGAAACCACAAAAGATATTCTTGAAGAAAAAGGTGAAGCACCAATAATAAGGTTCGTAAATGCTCTGTTTTTCCAAGCAGTAAAAGAAAGAGCATCAGATATACACATAGAACCTGCTGAAAAAGAAACAGTAATAAGAATGAGAATAGATGGAGTCCTCCACGAAATAATAAGAATAAATAAATCTCTTCACGAACCAATAGTATCAAGAATAAAAGTTATGTCAAGACTTGACATAGCAGAAAAGAGAATACCACAAGATGGGAAAATAAAACTCAAAGTCGCAGGAAAAGACATAGATGTAAGAGTATCAACTTTGCCAACAATTTTCGGAGAAAGGGTTTCTTTGAGAATTCTTGATAGGACAGCAACTATTTTAAAAATAGAGGAGCTCGGAATGGAAGATGATATGATTGAAAAAATGAAACAACTCATAAAGAAAACTTATGGTATGATTCTTATAACAGGTCCGACAGGTTCAGGAAAAACCACAACTTTATACGCTTGTCTTTCAGAAATAAATTCCCCGGGAATAAACATAATAACTATTGAGGATCCAATAGAGTATCAACTGAAAGGAATAAATCAAATTCAAGTTAATCCAAAAGTTGGATTGACTTTTGCAACAGGGTTAAGGTCTATTTTAAGACAGGACCCAGATGTGATAATGGTAGGAGAAATAAGAGACGGTGAAACAGCATCAATAGCAATACATGCAGCACTGACAGGGCACCTTGTTTTATCAACACTCCACACGAACGATGCCCCAAGTGCAATAACCCGTCTTATAGATATGGGAATAGAACCTTATCTTATCTCATCAGCAGTATTTGCTACACTCGCTCAAAGATTAGTAAGGAAAATATGTCAAAAATGCAAAGTTCCTTATGAGCCTGACCAAAAAGAGCTTGATCTTGTAGGACTTACACGAGATCAAATACCAGATGGAATACTTTATAAAGGTCGAGGATGCAAGGAATGTTTCGGAACAGGATTTAAGGGAAGAATAGGAATCTTTGAATTATTTCTTATAGATGATGATATAAGAGAACTTATAAACTCAAAAGCAGATTCAATGAAACTAAAAATTGTAGGTATATCAAAAGGCATGAGAACTTTGAGAGAAGACGGAATATTAAAAGTAATAAAAGGCATTACAACAATTCAAGAACTTGCAAGAGTAATTCAGGAAAGTGTGTAGTTCAATCTTATTCCTTTTTGAAAAGCCCATATATAAACCACTCTAAATCTTTGCCTCTTTCCAAAACTTCAATAGGTTTGAGAAAATCAAATTCTTGTTTCAAATTTTCCTCTGTAAAAAACCTATCATAGTGTTTTTTATGATATATAAAATGTCTTTTTCTTACCTCATGTATGTGGTGTTTGAATTTTGTGCTGAAAACACCTATCAAAAAATATCCACCCTTTTTCAGAACTCTCATCAACTCTCTTTTGTAAGTTCGCAACATCTTTTTCCTGACATGATGGAAAACTCCAAAGTCTAAAACAATATCAAAATTTTCAGATTTGAACGGCATGAAGAAAACATCAGCAACTGCAATATATGTATTTTGAAAACCTGATATTCTTTGCTTCGTTGTCATAAGAGGAGTTCTGAGTATATCAAATCCAACAACTTTGGAATCAGGGAAAATTTTTTTGAGCAAAATCATGTGTCGCCCTTCACCGCAACCTATATCAAGACAAGCCAAACTTTTCCCATCAAATTCAGGTTTTATTTTTTTGAGAAAATCTTCAAAAACAGGTTCAGGAGTATCAGATGGCCACGGAGTTTTACCACTCTGATATGCTTTTTCATAAAATTCCTTGTCCATATATGAAAATTTAAAAAGATTTTTTCATCATAGTCTATTATCAAAGTTTCATCGTAATTCAAAATAAACGAGAAGATTTCCCGGGATTGCCCAACTAATAAAAACCTTTTAGAAAAAATAACCGATATAAACAACCCAAACAAAAAAGTAAAATTAACTAATAAACCAGATGATTTATTGAAAAAGTAAAATTCAAAACAAAATTTTGAAATGGAGAAAAAAGAAGAAATCAAAAAGAAAAAAGAGAATATAAGCAGAAAAGAGAATATAAGCGCAGAAAAGAGTTGAAAAGATTTGACCTAATACTGAAAGAGATTATCTCAAGAGCTGCAAGCAAAATTATCTGGTTAGCGACGGGTAGAAAAGTAGAAGGCAAACTCAAAATGTTTCCAGCAGAAATAAGGTTAGCTAAATCCTTCTATACAGATATCTTGTTTGAGATAGGAGGCGAGATTTTTCAGATTGAAATCCAAGCTCAGCAGGATAAAACCATGCCAGAAAGAATGTTCAAGTATTACTATGCAATAGTAGAAAAATACAAAAAAGAACCTACGCAAATTGTTTTATTCGTTGGAAGAGGGAAACCTCCACCGTCAGAGCTCAAAACTCCCAAACTAACTTTAAAATATGAAGTTCTGGATATGAAGAGGATAGACCCAGATGTGTTTATAAGAAGCCGAAAGCCGTACGAGGTTGTCGTCGGAGTTTTATCTGGCAAATACAGAGAAAAACCAAGAGCATTCAGGAAAGTTATGAAAAGGATTTCGGAGATTGTCAAAAATGAAAAAGAACTTTTAAAATATATGGAAGATATAAGTTTTTTAGGTGGTTTATTCGATGTCAAAATAAAGGTAAAGCCTATGCCAATACAAATAGATATAAGAAAAACACTCTTTTACAAATGGGGAAGAGAAGAAGGATTAAGAGAAGGTGAAAGGAGAGGTCTTGCAAAAGGTTTCAAAGAAGGACTTATAAAAGGTCTAAAAAAAGCAATCTTTCTGGACATTAAGTTAAAGTTTGGTAGTCAGAAAGCAAAGCAAATCAAAAACCTTTTAGATAAAATAAACGACAAAAACCGTTTGGAGAAAATAAAAAAAGAAGTAATAAAAGCCGAAACTTGGGAGGATTTTTCCAAAGTCTTAAAAAACCATAAATGAAACAAAAGAAGACAATTTCAAGCTTCTTTTCGTAAGATGTCAAATGGTTCTTTTCTTATCGCATAAGATACGGGAAACCAACTTGATATCAACGAAGAAAAGAAAGCAACAGACCAACTCAAAAGAATATCAAAAAAATTTAATTCCGAAGGCAAATGCGATATAAAATATACATCCTCCGGCAGATGAATGATTTTATACCTTGATATAACGAAAGATATTAGCAATCCCAAAGATGTCCCCAATAAAATCCCTATTATTCCTATCATAACACCAACTCCCAAGAAAATCAACCTTATCTGATGAGAAGAGAAACCGAAAACCTTCAGAACTGCAATATCTTTTGATTTATCTCTTACAAGAATAGTCAAGGTTGAGAGTATGTTGAATGAAGCAACAACAACTATTAGTCCTAAAACCAAGGTCATTCCTATCTTTTCAAGACGCAAAGCAGCAAAGAGGTTTTTTTGAGTTCTCGTCCAAGGTAAAGCTACGAACTCTGGGAAAGTATATTCTATAATGTCGGATACAAAGTCTGCTTTATCAGGATCATCTAACATAACAGCAACTGATGATACCCAACTTCCCGTATCAAAAAGTTCCTGGCACTGAGAAATATCTAAAAAAACAAAAACAGAATCCCAGTCAAAGATACCAACTTCAACTATACCAGATATTTCAACTTCTGTGGTGTTTGGAACAAAGCCGAAAATTGTTGCATCTCCATAAGGTGATACAATAAGTATTTTATCTCCAACATCTAATCTTAAATTTTTTGCAAGCTGATGACCGACATTGACTTTGTCATCTGAGAAAACTTCGCCATATTTTAGAAACTTTCTGAAAAAAAGAGTATCTTTTACATATTTTGCAGGAATGCATTGCAAAACAACAGAAGTCGTAATTTCATCTTTTTTCAGTATTGCGTTTCCAACGATGAGAGGGAAAACAACTCTTACTCCTTCAATTTCCTTTAACTTGTCAACAAATTTTTCCCAATCTTCAATAACACCTCCATATTTTGTTATGAGTATGTGAGGAGTTATTCCGAGAATTTTTTCTTTCAGTTGCTTTCTCAAGCCCGTCATCACCGAGAGAACAACGATTAAAGTAGCGACTCCAACTCCAACGCCTACAATTGAAAGAGAACTCATCAATTTAAGAAAAGGAGATCTACCCCTGAAATATCTTAAAGCTAAAAATACAATATTTTTATTGAGTAAGTATTTCACTTTCTTCTTCTCCCACCCTCACTGTATGTTCAAAATGCGCGGCAATTGAACCATCTTCTGAGACAACTGTCCAACCATCTTTAAGAACTTTTACTTTTCCACTTCCAGCACAAACCATAGGTTCAATACAGATAGTCATATTTTTCACAAGAACTATTCCTTGTCCCGGTTTTCCATAATTTAATATTGGAGGATCTTCGTGGAGTTTTCTACCTATACCGTGTCCGCAATATTCTTTAACCACAGAGAAACCATATTTTTTAACATAGCTTTCTATTATATTTCCAATATCGCCAGTTTTCACCCCATGCTTTAAAAATTTTATTGCTTCAAGCAGAGCTTTTTCCGTGACCTCAACAAGAAGCTTTGTTCTCTCATCAACATCCCCTATGATGAAAGTTTTAGCAGCGTCAGCGTGAAACCCACCGTACATTACTCCGTAGTCTATTGATACAACATCACCTTCTTTCAATATTTTTTCTTTATATGGTATTCCGTGAATAACCTCGTTATTTATTGAGACACAAGATGAAGCAGGATATCCCATGTATCCGTAAAAAGACGGATGTCCTCCTCTTTTTTTTGCGATCTCCCACGCTAAATCATCAATTTGCTTTGCTGATACTCCGGGTTTCATCAATTTTTCAACTTTTTCGAAAAACTCCGCAACTATTTTACCAGCTTTCCTTATATTTTTTATTTCTTCCTCTGTTTTAGGGAGTATCATATATTATCCTTTTAATTATTAAATTTTATGACGATCTCAACTGATTTTTTCTTATATTTTACATCGCATGAAGCATTTGGGAAAAATTCGTTTATTTTAGATAGTATTATATCTAATTTTTCTTTATCAACAATTTGCGAAATTGTATCATCTCCATTTTTTGATTTTCTTTGAGATTTTAGTTCTCTTACTCTCTTTTCTACTTCTCTGACATTAAGTTTTTTCTGAACTATTTCATCAGCAATATCTTCTATGATTTTTTCATCCTCTATTGAACACAAGACTTTTGCATGCCCCAAAGAAATTTTACCTTCATCTACTAACTTTTTAACACTGTCAGGAAGTCTCAAAATTCTCAGCACATTCGTTACATATGTTCTTGATTTTCCTATTTTTTTACCTATATCATCGTGAGTGTATCCCATTTTTGATAGCTTATCAAAAGCAAGAGCTAACTCCACAGGTGTTAAGTCTTCTCGTTGAATATTTTCAATAAGAGCTATCTCAAATGCCTCGTCATCTGAAACATCTTTTATAATTGCAGGAACTTTTGTAAGACCAGCAATTTTGCTCGCCCTGAGTCTTCTTTCCCCACATATAAGTTCGTAATATCCATCTTTACCTACTCTAACAATAAGCGGTTCTATTATACCTTTTGATTTTATGCTCTCTGCAAGTTCCATCAAACTTTTTTCATCAAAATTTTTTCTCGGCTGGAATATTGAACTCTTTATTCTTTCTATATCTATCATAACAACCTCGTCTTTTCTTACAGAAGTCAAAAGAGCTCCCAAACCTTTTCCTAACTTCCTCTCCATCAATATAGAACTTATTTTATCATTCGTTTCTAAACAAATTCAAACTCCAAAAGAAAATATAAAAAAACATGAAGTAAAAAGAAAAGAAAATATTAAATATAAAAAATTAAAGCGGGGACTAAAAATAATTAGTGTTATGGAAAAGGGACTTGGACCTTGGAGAGTTGTGGCATCTCAGATATGGGACCACCCACACGATCCCACAATATATGGTTTCATAGACATAGATACAACTGACATACAAGAATACATAAAAGAAGAAAGAGAAAGAACAGGGGAAAAAATAACTATCACCCATGTAATAGGAAAAGCAATCGCAGATACTCTGGGAGAGCTTCCACATCTTAACCTTATAATGAAAAGAGGGAAACTAAAACAAAGAGAATCAGTAGATATATTCTTTCAAGTTGAATTCGGGGAAGGTCAGCTTGGTGGGGTTAAGATAAAGAATGTAGATAAAAAGAGTCTTGCAGAGATAGCAAAAGAACTCAGAGAAAAAGCACAAGAATTCAAAGAAGGCAGAGAGAAAAAAATGACAAAACTTATAGAAACATTCAGCAAACTTCCACCATTTATCTTAAAGTATATGTTGAGAATTTCAAGATTTTTATCATATGAACTTGGAATAAGTATAGGTGGGCTTGAACAGGATCCATTCGGTTCAGCTATGGTAACAAATGTCGGAATTTTCGGACTTGAAATAGGATTCGCCCCATTATTCCCACTTTCCAAAACTCCAATAGTAGCTACATTAGGAAAAATAAGATTAAAACCAGTTATTGTAGGTGAGAAAATAGAACCTCGCCCTGTTATCTCAATAGGAGTCGCAATAGATCATAGATATTACGATGGATATCACATAGGAATACTTGCGCGAAAGTTCATGGAGAAAATAGATGGGTATTCTAAAACAAAGTAAAAAAATATTTTATTTATTTACCTTCTTCCTCGTGGAATTCCCTTTCCTCCCCTCATTTGAGGCTTAACTTGTTTTGGTCTTGGAGATGAAGGCGGAGCCAACCTTTCCACTTCCACTGCCTTCAAACCTTTTGGGTCCTCCTTCAACGAGAACTCTACTTCTTCTCCTTGAACCAATGTTTTGAACCCTTGTGTTTTTATTTCCGACCAATGAACGAATACATCACCTTGTCCGTCTTCCCTTGTTATAAAACCGTATCCTTTTTTTGAATCAAACCACTTTACCTTTCCTTTTAACCTCATTTATGTTTCAACCTCCACAGATACTAATTCAAACGACCTAATCCGCCAGAGAAGGATAAACCTCCCTGCGGATGGTCAAAAATATGGGTGTCCTTACAAAGCCATTTCTCCCACCCAAAAAGAGAAATGACCTTTTTTATTTTGCTTACTCTTTTATTTTAAACACATTTTCCTTAAAAATCCAATTTCCCTTTAATTTCTTCCTATTTGCCCAATAATTCATAAACACCAAAAACCAGAAAAATTTGAAAAAAAAAGAGGTAGTATTAATTTTAAACATATAAACAAAGGAGGTTATAGGATATGGAAGAAAAAAAGGAAAAAACATCGTCAGAAGCAAAGAAAAAAGCGAAATCCTCAGGAAAGAAAGAAAGAAAAAAAGAAGGGGAAAGATATGAGGAGATGAAAAAAGAAGAAGAGAAAAAAGAAGAGATTAAGGTTCAAGAGGAGCCCCGAGAAGCCGTCCAACAGGAGTTTGCTCAGCAAGAATCAGAATATGGAAAAAATCTTCTGTCTTCCATAATACAAAAAGCGAAGGAGATGGACATAATACAAAAAGCAAAAGATAGAATAAACTCACAGATACAAATAGCTAAAAACATGTATTCTCTTTTTCAAGGTATGAAACAAGCGTACGGAGGAGATACGAAAAAAGTACTTCAAGTTGCATTTAGCTTTGCAAAAGAAGAGATAAAAAGAAGAGCAAAGGAAAAAGTGAGTGAGCTGAAAGGAAAAGCAAATGAATTCAGAGAGAAAGCAAAAAAAATTGTGAAAATATAGAAATTAAAAGAAAAAAGATAATTAAGTTAGAGAAAACTATGGAAAAGCTTTTTTCTTCTGAATCTGTCACAGAGGGTCATCCGGATAAGCTCTGCGACAAAATAGCAGATGCAATATTAGATGAGTATATAAGGCAAGATAAATTTGCAAAGGTTGCTTGCGAAGTTCTCGCAAGCGGAAATATGATAGTTATAACCGGAGAATTCTTTTCTCACTCAGGTGTAAAAGTTGATGTAGAAGAAATAGCACGAAGAGTAATAAAAGATATAGGATACGAAGATGAAAAGAACGCAATAGATTGGAGAACATGCAAAATCATACCATATATAAAAGTTCAATCAGAAGACATAAGACAAGGAGTTGAAAGAGAAACAGGAGAAATAGGAGCAGGAGATCAAGGAATAATGTTTGGATACGCAGTTGATGAAACGCCAGAACTTATGCCTCTTTCTATATCTTTGGCGCACAAAATAGTAAAAAAACTTGCAGAGAAAAGAAAATCAGGTGAAGCTCCGTTTTTGAGACCAGATGGAAAAAGTCAAGTCACAATAGAATATAAAGATGGAAAACCAAAAAGAATTCACACTGTCGTTGTATCAACACAACACTCCGAAGATATTGATACGAAAACTCTGAGGGAGTATGTAATTGAAGAAATAGTAAAAAAAGTTATCCCACCTGAACTTATGAAGCCAGAGCCGAACTATTTTGTAAATCCAACCGGAAGATTTGTAAAAGGCGGACCACTTGCGGATGCAGGTCTTACGGGAAGAAAAACAATAGTAGATACCTACGGTGGACACGCAAGACATGGCGGAGGAGCCTTCTCCGGCAAAGACCCAACAAAAGTAGATAGATCTGCAAATTATATGGCTCGCAAAATTGCAAAAACCATAGTCGCCTCAGGTATAGCTAAAAAGTGTGAAGTAGCTCTTGCTTATGTGATAGGACAACCTGAACCGATCCATATCACTATTGAAACTTTCGGAACATCAAAGGTACCAGAAGATAAAATAGCAAAGGCTGTAAGAGAACTTTTCAGGCTTTCAGTCAAAGATATAATAGAATTTCTTGATCTCAGAAGACCAATATATGAAAAAACCGCAACATACGGACATTTTGGAAGAGAAGACGAAGATTTCACATGGGAAAAAGTTGAGGGGAATCATGTTGAAATTCTCAGAGGTTTGATGTGAGAACGGAAGGAATAGTTCCTAACCTACGCAATTTTTGCAGAATTATCTTTTCAGAATATTTTTCAAGATTTCAAAATTTTTACAAAGAATTTTGAATGAAAATTTTTGATAGTAAAGTGGAATTAAACTGCTATATGCCTATGTGTAAAATATATTCAGTAACGGTAGCGTTAATGATCGGATTTTTGTTGATTGCAAGTTGCAAACTTAGTGGAGATCCCGAGATAATAAACTCCACCGCGGTCAATGAGGGAAAAGATTTGAAAATAGAATGGAAAAAAGTGCAAAACGCAGAAGGTTATAAGCTATACTGTGACGGAGCAGAAATAGGTAATATAAAAGAAACTTCATAAATCATACCAGGTCCATGGTATTACTGTAATTTTTTCGGTTGCAGAAAAGGTGGATTCACCTGCAAGACCGTAGAAGTTTTAGCTTACTCATCTTTGGGGGGAGATAAGCGAACAGCATCGCTAAATTTAACTCCAAAGTTTGTACGCATAGATGGTCTGGTTTCTCATGACACTGAGGGAAACTCTTGGGTCAAAATTGATTTTTTAACTGGTGAGATAAAAGCAGTTCCAGAATACGAGGCAAATCCAAACATCCCGAATACAGCTTGGTTTGTCTTTTATAATAATTCCGGAAATCCGGAGTTTAGAGATGCAGAAGAAGTTGGAAAAGTAGCGAATGTGAGAGTAAAATTCAGTGATAAGTTCAACGAAAATACCGTTCCCAATCTCGCTCCTGACCCGGAAAGTTATAGCACAAAAATCACAGTTCCATCAACAGGCAAAATTTACTTTTGGATAGACAGTAAAGGAACAGGTTATGTTAGCGTAGATTCAAGCGACTACTTTGGCGCTATATTAGTCAAAAGTCTCATAGAGGGCAATACCCCTGAGATTTACCGAGGAGAAGGTCCCTACAAAATTGACCTTGAAATACTCCTTCAGGATAAGGTTAAGGGATTAAGATGGGTAAAGTGGTAGTTTTACCAATTTTCTAATCTTTAATTCCGAGTTTTTGTTTAGTATATGGAGGCGGAAATCTATTTCCCCATTTTTCTATATTTTCCCACAAGTTTGAAATTTGAAGGAGCAAATCCTCTCTTCCGAAAGGAGCAATAATTTGTATTCCAGATGGAATTTCTGCTTTTTCATCTAACCATATAGGTAAGGAAATAGCAGGAACACCGGTTATGTTTGCATATTGAGTGAATGGAGTTCTCTGAAAATTTTTTATTTCAAGCTGTCTTAAAATATTGCGGAAAACTTTTACTTTATCCATAAGTTTAAAAAGCCCAAGTCTTACTGAAATTCTCAAAAATTCTTCTTGAATTTTTGGAGGTTTTAGTTCTCCTATTTTTGCAGGTAAAAATGCACAAGTTGGTGTCAGAAAAACGTCATACTTTTCAAAAAATAAGTTGAGCTTGTATATAAGCTCATATCTTTTCCATGTTGAAAGAATATAATCACCCGATGACCTTAATTCCCCCAACGCAAAAAGAGAAAGAGTCGTAGCTTCAACTTCCGAAAAAACTCTTTTTCCGTATTTTTCTTTAAGCTCTTTCACAAGAGCATTTGCCTCACCATAATACATAGAAAGGAAAACATGGAAAATATCCCATCCCCATCCCTCAGGTTCTTTTTCTTCAACATACCAGCCTATTTTTTCAAATTCTCTTGCAGCTTTCAAAACTGCATCTTTATAGAATTTGTCAACAGGAGTATCTATGGGAGATCTTGTTGTAAAGGCAACTTTCAACTTTTTTGGCTCCCTTCTATAAACCTCAGAGTATTTTTCCTTTGGAAGTTCAATTTTGAAAGGAGATGTTAAAGAATATCCACTAACAACATCCAAAAGAAAAGCTACATCTTGCGTAGTTCTTGCAAAGAAAAAATTTACTCCAAATCCTTGCCATATCTCACCTCGGGGAGGACCTGCCGGAGTTCTTCCGCGTGAGGGTTTCAAACCTATTAAACCTGTATAGCATGCTGGAATTCTTATAGAACCTCCTCCATCACTTCCTGACGCAACCGGAACCATGCAACTTGCAACAGCAGAAGCAGAACCACCAGATGATCCACCCGGAGTAAGTTCCAAGTTCCAAGGATTCCTTGTCGGACCAAAAAGATCGGGTTCGGTATATCCTAAAAATCCAAATTCAGATGTGTTAGTTTTTCCAAAAATTAATCCACCGTGTTTTCTTATTCTTGATACAAACTCACTTTCATAATCTGGTATAAAATCTTTGAGAATTTTTGATCCATCAGTTGATCTGACACCCGGATAATGTTGTCTGAGGTCTTTTAAAAGCAGGGGAACACTATAGATTTTTCCATTTTCTTTTACTTCTGGTTTTTCTAAATTTTTCAAATCATCTTTGGCTTTTTCCTCCATCCATATGACTATTGCGTTAAGGTCAGAATTTAGTTCGTGCGAAACTTGGATTGCCGTCTCAAGAATTTCAGAAGGTCTAACTTCTCCTCTCTTTATCAGATCTACAATCTGTGTAGCCGAAAGTTTTATATACTCCTCTTTCTTGATCATCAAATTAAATTTTATTCTTTTTTGTGAGAAAGAAAAAAGATTTTAGATGTTGAAGATATGAAAGAAAGCGAAAAAGAAAATAGTTATGTATATGGCAAATATAATGTCAAGTATTAACCCAGCTTTTATCATGTCTTTTAATTTGATATATCCTGTGCCATAGACGATAGCATTAGGCGGAGCAGCAATTGGAAGCATAAAAGCCATAGAGACAGCAACAACAACAGGTATAAAAACATTTTGAGGTAAAATCCCAGATTTTGAGCAAACTGAAATCAAGATCGGAACAAACATTGAAGCAGCCGCCGTATTTGATGAAATAATCTATTTCAAGAACAGCCGCTTTAGCGTAATTTCTCCCCACTTTTGCATCGCCCCAGCTATTAAGAAACCTGCAATGAAGAGAAAAATAACAGGGTTCGCATATGCAAATACAACCTTCATACTATGAGCAAGTTTCAAGACATCTTGAGTTTCCTCCGAGACAGAAAGTTTCAGCTTTGCGTATTCAACAAAAGTTTCGCTCGGTGGCAGAACTAAAATCAAGATAAATAAAGATAAACCTGCAAAAAGTCCGAAATTACCCTTGATTTTCTCAAATCTCAATTTTTTTCCATTCTTCTATTTTTTTGCTTCTTGCTTTTCAGCTTGTTTTTCTTCTTTTTTCTCTTCTGCTTCTCTTTTTTCTTTTCTTCTCTTTTCCTTTTCTTCTCTTATTTCCTGTGCTGATTTTATAAGTTTTAGCCCTCTATAATATCCACATTCTAGACAAACTTTATGAGGCTCTTTCAGAGCCCCGCACTGGGGACAAACTTCAAGGTTCGGAGGTATAACTTTAAGATGAGCCCGCGTCCTCTTTGCTCTCATTCTACTCCTTTTTGATTTTGGAACACCCATTTCAGTCTCTTTTAGCTATTTTTGAATTAGGTTTCAAAAAAACAGGAAATTTCTTTTTGATATTCTATCCTCAAAAAATTATTATTTTATGGTTGGAGTACAGAGCTTGAAGGTTTCCCCACAAATTAAATTCCATGCAGCTTTTAAAGAATGGAACTCAGTAATTGAAGCTCTTGGCTCAGGAGAACAAATAATTATTTTGAGAAAAGGAGGAATAATTGAAGATGAAGGAGATTTCGTTCCTAAAGAAAAATTTTTCTTTCTATTTCCAACAAAAACACATGAGAAACCAGAGCTACTCAAAAAAACTTTTCCCCAAGATAATCTTGGAGAAAACGAAATAAAAATAAAGTACTGGGCAGAGGTTGTTCTTGCGAAAAAAATCAAAAACAAAGAAATACTAAAAAAAATAGATGATTTCCATATATGGAAATATGAGGTTGTAGAGGAAAGATTTCACAGGTGGCAGAACGATGAAGTTTGGGCACTCGTTGTAAGAGTATTCAAATTAAAAAACCCTGTCATAATTAATAATCATCCAGATTACGCAGGATGCAAATCTTGGATAGAAATAAAAGACGAAATAGACATAACACAATCCGAACCTGTGCTTTCAGATGAAGAATTTGAAAAAAAATTCAAAATGGTAAAGGAAATACTTGAAGAATAAGTTTTATAAAGAATAACTTTCACGGAAGAAGGATAAGCTTTATGATATTGACATCATACTTATCTTAATCATCTCCAACTTATTTCACTTTTCCAAAATTTCTGTACGCTGGTAAATTGAAAAGAACGAACAGGCGGGTATTGATGGTTTTCCTTCTTCGTCTCTTTCATAACAACCACATGTTGGATGAAATTCGCAGGGTGTCCAAGCAGATTCAGAGCACAAACAAGGTTTATAAACGAAAATAAGAGAAGTATTCAAGTACTCTCTCTCCAAGATAATAAAGTCCCAATCTGTGTAAGGGGGAGCAGGAAATTTTTCCTCCCACCTATAATAGTCAATCACCTCCCCCTTAGAAGGTTCAATATGAATATATAATTTCCCATCTTCATAATAAATTTTTATTACAAAGTAATGATCCCCCCCATAATACCACCTTTCGTTATACAAGCCTATGGCAAGTATAAACTTTTTTGAAAAATCAACTTTTATCTCACTTCCAGAAAAACATATTAGCTGATCCTCCGATGTTACTTTGTAATAAAGAATTGTAACTCGGGTCGGATAAATAGTATCCCTGAACTCCGGAGTTTTACATTTTGCAGTTCCTAAGCCTACCTCTATTATCTTCTTCCCGTCGCCAGTATAGTATTCTCTTTCTCCGTATGTAGAGCATGGGGTTTCGTAAGTATAAATGTATGTGGATGAGAATTGAAAATTGGTTGGTCTAAGGCAACGAATAAGAAATTCTCCCCGTTCTTTAGCAATAGAGTTATTAATAGGATCAGTAGAGTCAAACCCCCACAAATAGTCAAACTCACTCCATTCATCAATAATTCCATCCTCATCATTATCAATTCCATCACAGCCAGGAAATGTTAAAGGGCAAACATATTCTACTTGTATTTTCCCACTGTCATCAACTTTGCCATCGCAATCATTATCTATTCCATCTTGTAAATCAAAAACCTCCGGATTTTTTTTAGAATCTTCATCATCACAATCCCCTGAAAGAGTTGTAATACCAGTAGGAAATTTAAATTCGGAAAATTTAAAATAACACATTAAACCCATCTCTGAAATACCATATCCATCTCCGTCGCTGTCCCGATAAACCTTAGGACAACTTAAACAAACTATGTTTGAAAATTCAGAATCTCCTCCTTTACCATAAGCTAAAACGCCGTAGCAATGTTCCTTCCCTTCCTTTTCTTCAATCTCAAAAGATGTAACAGAAGAGGGGGCAAGTCCTATTGCAACAAACTTATCTTGAATTTTTTTTAAAATCTTGAAACCAATTCCTTCGCCTCCATTCCCATGCCATATTATTTTTATTTTGTTCCCATCAAAGATGTGAATTTGTAAATAAGGAGAAGGTGGAGGTGATATTTTTTTATTTTCTTTGGGAATTTTAACACAAGCTTCACCTAAACTTATCTCCTGACCGGCTGATTTTGCTTTCACTTCCCAACAATATCTTTTCCCAGGTTCCACACCACCGTCAGGATAGAAAGTAATTGAAGACGGAAACAAAGCAAGAAGTTCTTTTGAGTTATCTATTACCCTTGAGACCTCGTATGAATCTACTTTCTCTTTTCCTTCCCATTTGACAAAAACAAGTTTTGATGATATAACTTCTAATTCTATTAGGTTCTGAATCGTTTTATCTTCACATAAAAGTAGGAGGAAGGAAAGAGAAAAAATAAAAAAGATTTTTTTCATTCTTGTTTTTTTCAACATCATAGACAATATAAATCCTGTAATCTAAGATCTGAACTTCTCAATACTTATATTTTAAATCATCATCTAACTTTAATTGTTGGTGAATTAACTTCTTTACGTTTGCCAATTGAGAAATTAAAGCTCTTATCAGCTTGCGGGTTAGATTTTGCTATCTGAATATAATTATTTTTTACATTGTTTTGTATTGGTATGTTAAAAACAGACTGTCAAATTTTTTTACCCTTTTCTAAAATCAAAACCCCATCTTTTTCGGCTCCTTTCTCCTTCAACATAACCTCTACAATCTCGTCATCACTTACTTTCAGATGCGCAGAAAAAAAGTCAGGATGAATAGGCAATTCCCTCCCTACCCTATTTATCAAAGTAAATAACCTTACCTCCTTTGGTCTCCCAAACTCAAAAATTTCAGATAAAGCTGCTCTTACAGTTCTACCCGTATATATAACATCATCAATAAGATATATTTTCGCATCATCAACAGGAAAATTCATTTCGGTTCCCTTAACTATTGGATGAGGATTTCGTGTGAGGTCATCTCTCCAAAATGTTATATCAATTGAACCAAAGAAAAAATTTATATTTTTTTGCTGAGTTTCAGATTTCAATCTCTCATAAATTCTTTTAGCTAAGAAAAATCCACCTGTTTTTATACCAACAATTGCTATGTTATCTTGATGTTTGGCATTATCTAATATTATATCTTTTGCCTCTGACACAAATTTCTCAATAATTTCCGGTCCGAAAAGAACTCTCATGCTTTCTTTTCCTCTGACTTTTTCAATTCAAGAGCTTTTTTGAATTCATTCACCATCTCATCATCAATATCTATCAATATAACTTTTTTGAGCTTTTTTGCTTTGAAGTTGAGTATTGTTTCTATCATAGCCTCAGCGGCGTCTTTTTTGCTTACACCTCCAACACCTGTCCCCATCCCAGGCATAGCTATGACCTCAAACCCCATATTTTCTGCCTCTTCAAGTGCAGCTTGGGTTGCTTTCTTTACATTCTCAACCCCTATCCTCATCGCAGGTCTTTCCATAGTTGGAGCATGAATTATACCCTTGAATTTATCTCTAAGCTTACCCGCAGAAGTCGTTACAGCTTTTCCAACTGGGATTGGCGCTTTCTCAATTGCTTCTTTTTCAACTTCATCTCCGCATGTTCTTTTGAGGAAACCAGCAACACCACCTCCCATATATCCGAGAGAGTTTGCAGCATTTACAACAGCATCTGCCTCACAATCAATTATACTTCCCTTTCTTACCTCTATCTCCACCATATAAAATCACAAGTAGGTAATTTTAAACTGAACAGAAAATAGTCAGAATTTTATTTTTTAATTTTATTTTTCCTTAACTTATAATTTTATGGGATTGGCAAGAGAAATAGCCGAAAAAGCAAAAAAGGCTCAGCCGCAAATAGCGAGAGCCAGTTCAGACAAAAAAAATAAAATACTTCAAAAAATAGCAGAATACCTTGAAGAAAATATAGAGAGCATCCTGAGTGCAAACCAAAAAGATTTATCTAATGCTGAAAAAAACGGAGCAAACAAAGCATTACTTGATAGACTTAAACTTGATGAAAAAAGAGTAAAAGCTTTAATAAAATCAGTAGAGGAAATAATAAAGTTGCCAGATCCGGTAGGTCAAATTATAGAAATGAAGCCAAGACCAAATGGACTCCTGGTTGGAAGAATGAGAATACCCCTTGGAGTAATTGCCACTATCTATGAGGCAAGACCCGGAGTCACGGTAGATATAGCATCTTTGTGCATAAAATCTGGGAACGCAGTCATTTTGCGCGGAGGCTCCGAAGCTCTCGAAACAAATTCAGTACTTGTTCAATTAATAAAAAAAGCAATAAAAGACGAAGGAATAGATGACAATATAGTTGGCTTTATAAATGATCCATCAAGAGAACATATTTTTGAGCTTCTAAAACTTGAAGAACTTATAGATCTTGTGATACCACGAGGAGGAGAAGGACTTATAAGATTTGTTGCAGAAAATTCAAGAGTGCCCGTTCTGAAACACTACAAAGGAGTATGCCATATATTTGTTGATGAATTCGCAGACCTTGAAAAAGCTTACAAAGTCTGCCTCAATGCAAAGGTTCAAAGACCATCAGTATGCAACGCTATGGAAACTTTACTTGTCCACGAAAAAATAGCAGAAAAATTTCTTCCAACCATGGGAAAGATTTTCAGAGAACATGGAGTTGAACTGAGAGGATGCGAAAAAACAAGAAAAATAATCCCCTACGCTATACCAGCAACAGAAGATGATTGGTACGCAGAGTATCTTGACCTTATTTTAGCTGTAAAAGTTGTATCATCAATTGATGAAGCAATAGAACACATAAAAAAATATGGCTCATCTCACACAGAAGCAATAATAACGGAAAACTTAGAGAATGCGATGAAATTCATAAGAGAAGTTGATTCATCATCTGTTATGGTCAATGCTTCAACAAGGTTTGCAGATGGATACGAATATGGACTCGGCGCAGAGGTTGGGATATCAACAACAAAACTCCATGCCTACGGTCCTATGGGACTTGAAGGTCTCACAACACTAAAATGGATAGTCTTCGGAAACGGACACATAAGAGAATGAGAAAACAATAGAGAAAAAAAGAAAAGGAAAAATAAAAAACAAAAGCATAAAAAAAGAAAGGCAAATAAATAAAAAAGAAAGAAAGAATGATAAACAGAGAAAAAAGATATAAATCTTTGAACGATTTTTTGAAAGAATACTTTGGGGAGAAAGTTTATAGAGTATCAGTAGATGGTGGTTTTACATGTCCTGTAAGAGATGGGACAAAAGGTTGGAGAGGATGTATATTTTGCAACATAAAAAGCTTCACTCCACCATATTCGGAAAGATGGAAAAGTGTAAAAGAACAAATCTTACAAGGAATTGAAATCGTAAGAAAAACAAGAAAAGCAAAAAAATATATGGTTTATTTCCAGCCTTACACAAATACCTACGGAGAAGTAGAAAAATTAAGAAAACTTTACTATGAAGCTCTGGAATCTCATCAAGATATAGTTGGTCTATTTATAGGAACAAGACCAGATTGCCTTCCACAAGATGTCTTAGATTTACTTGAAGAAATAAATGAAAAAACTTTTCTTGTTGTAGAATTGGGACTTCAAACCGCAAACGACAAAACTCTTGAAATAATAAAAAGAGGACACACAGTTGAGGATTTTATAAAAGCAACTCAGGAACTTCACAAAAGAAAAATCAAAGTTCTTGTACATGTTATAATTGGATTACCGGGTGACACAAGAGAAGATTACATCAACACTGCAAAACTTCTTTCCGAACTCGGAGTCTTTGCAGTCAAAATCCATCCACTTCATGTTGTCAAATTCACCGAACTTGAAATATGGTATAAAGAAGGTAAATACACTCCATTAACTCTTGATGAATATGCAAACTATGCTGTTGAATTTCTTGAGTATTTAGATGATTCAATTTATATTGCAAGGCTCACAGGAGAAGCTCCTGACAAACTTCTTGTAGCTCCAGAATGGTGTAAAAATAAATTCAAAGTGCTTGAAAAAATAGAGGGAATTCTTGAAGAGAAAAATACATATCAGGGAGCAAAGTGGAAAATAGAACTCAAGAAATCAGAAAGATTTGCTTTTCTTGCAAACTCTTCAAGTACTTCATAAGACACTATATCTTCAAAGAAATCCTCTATTAGGAAAACTTTATAATTTTTGAGTTCAAGCTTATTTTTTATTTCTTGTTTTTGTTTCTGAGATAGTAAAAAAAGTTTTTTATGAAATTCTTCCACACCTTTCGGAGAATTTATAGGGACACCATTTTCTGTAAAGTTCAAAAACCTATTTATTATAACAAATTTTATTTCTAACCCCCTTTGTTCTGTTTCCTTTATTATAGATATGAGTTCATCTATTTTATTATCATAAGGTATTGATACACCTACAAAGTATGTTTCTTCGCTTCTCAATATTTTTTCAGCTTCATAAGATATTTGCTGCATTTTATCAAAGACACTTTTTAGATTTCCGAGAAACTTTGCGAACTCAACAATAAAATCTAAACCTAAAATTTTTCCAGCCAAAGATAATGGACCTGCTAATTTTTTCCCACCAAAAGCCGCTATATCTAAAAAATATTTTATCGCATCTGTTTCAAACAAATTCAAAATTTTTCTTGGAGCATCCAAAAAAGAGATGAATTTAGAAGATGGAGGAGTATCAACAACCATAAAATCAAAATCTTTCTCATATAGTTCCTGAATTTTCAAAAAAGCAGAGTACTCCTCAGAGGGGAGCATTTCAGCTGCTATCTCAAAAAGCTTTGAATTTTTCAAATCTGAAATTCCGTATTTTTCTATGAACCTCAAAAACTCATCTTTTTTGTTAACCTGAGTTACCCAGAGGTTTTTGTTTATCTGCCTTATTTCATCTATTTTTATAGATAGAGCAGATTTTAGCCTTTGAGCAGGATCAATAGTTATAAGTATTGTCTTATACTTTTTGCTTATCTCAATTGCAGCAGCCGCTGAAATCGTTGTCTTTCCAACACCACCCGGTCCCAAAAAAATCAAAACTTTCATTTTTTTGAATTTACTCTTTTCAAAAATCAAAGGTGATTTAAGCAAAAAAGCTCTATTGGTGGTATACACCAAAAACCTTTGATAAAGTAGGCACTATTTATTCCTGCGAGTTAATCAACGATTATTTTCTTTTTGCAATTGTAGAAAAGGAAAATCTAAGTGAGATGAAAATGATAAAGATTAATAGAAATCCAAAAGACACCCCAGCGGTAGAAGAACAACCAAGAACTCGGGGTTTTTCTGAGACAAAGAACCTATGAGAATATGTTGAAATATTTCCGACATCGTCTTTTGCTCTTATGTGAAGAATGTGCTCGCCTTTTGCAAGAGAGTTTATCTCTATTGATGTAAGTTCAGAAGCTGGTACCCACTCACTCCACTCACCATCATTTAATTTCCAAGAGACCAAAGTTTCTGATTTCTGAGCCTGCGCATCTTGAACATCTATAAATGCTTTGAACTTTGAACCTCTTACCATCTCTGGTGCGGTAAGTTTTATGTCTGGTCCGAGAGAGTCTATTCTGAAAGTATATCTTGCAGGAGTTGGGTCTATCAGTTTGTTTTCATCTTGAGCTCTTACTTCAAACACATGCCAGCCTTCAAGCAGGTGATGAAGCACAACTGAGTTTTCTCTTTGCCAGAGGTTCCATGTTCCACCATCAAGCCTCCAAGAATACCTGAACCTTGAGCTATGTGGCGACCAAGCTGCAAACTCAATTTTTGTATAAAGAGCATGCGGGTCCGATGTGTAAGTTATGAATGTCTCAGGAGGAGTAACCCTGAACCCATTTTTTGATTTTCCACTACCACTATGTAAGTTTACTGCTTTAGGAGAAAAACCCATAAGCAAAGGACATATTGGCGGTAGCGAAGGACCACCACCACCACATTGTGGGATATCATAGAGGTCATCCCCACTTCCGCCTCCACCCCCGCCTCCTCCACCGCTTGGGCAATCGGCAGGGCAAGAAGCAGAAGATTCACCCGGATCGCATGTGCCATTTCCACAGAAACAATCAGCAGGACAAGAGGAAGTACTTTCCCCTTTGTCACAGGTATTGTTGCCACAATAACAGTCGGTAGGACAGGTATTATTATCTTCATCTGATTCACAAATGTCATTACCACACTTCAATAGAGGAAGCATAGCCGCTGCCATGAGTTGCGATACAATACGCGGAGCCCTTCCTCTCCAGTGAATAAAGATTTCAAAATAGTCCCCAACATTATCTTTGGGATTACCTGCAAAAGGTTGATCCCAAGCCAAAGTTGAACCAAATTCTGGACCAACCCACGGGAAGTTAATTTCAATTGGTAATTTAAGCGATCTGAGCTGAGAACCAACCCATCGTGCATACTTATCTTCTGCAAATCCCGCAAGAGCTAAAATGTCCACCCCTTGTAAAAGTGCTGCCGGGTCAAAAGCTAACCTGCATTTTATTCCAAGAACTTCATTCAGGAGAATAGGTAATATATTTGCAAGTATTCCTTCCCAATCCGACCCTGAGAGTCCGAGGGCATTCGTGTTATATGCTATAAAGTATCTGACATCTGGGTCTACATACATTGTCAAATCTATGACTCTGGCAAATGTTCCCCCTTCAGGGAAGTAGTTTCCGCCCTGAGTAGGATCAACTGGGTTCCCATAGTAATCTCTATAATATGATGTCAAGGGTTTTGAGAAATCAATAGTATCAGGTCCTGGGAATTCAACTGTCATTCCACAATCAGGGAATACACATGGGACTATATCTAAATCAAGTGAAACTCTTATTCCCACCGTCAGACCAAATACCCTCATCCATGTCTGGCTTGCAACAGGGTCTGTTATAGTACCGGTTGTGATCACATTGAATGAAAAATCAACATAAGGTATTTCTATCATAAGGTCTGCTGTATCAAACCAAGTTGTAGGCTGAACGAACATCGTAAAGGATGAACCATATGTCGCATTTGACATGAATTCATTCCAGAAATTAACTCTCGTTGAGTTCTGAGAATAGACGGAAAGTACTGGTCTGAAAGTTGGACCTCCTGTTTTTGCGTAAGCCACAACAGATAGAGGTCTGTTATAGGAAGCTGCTCCGCCTGTATTTCCGGATGGGTTTCCTGGGTCTTTATAAATCGGAATAATCTCAAGAGCCATCTCCTTTCCGGGATATCTATCTTTGAGTTGCGGCATAAAGAAGGCGAATTTATCCGTGTTTTCCAAGGAACTAATACAGAATCTAGACTTTCTATCTGCCCACAAGCACATAAGTCCATCTCCTATAAATTCGTAAAGAAACCTTGATATCAAATTGTGGTGAATTCCTATCCCCACATAGTAGTTTGTAATTGAATAAGCATATCTACCTTCTCCTAAGGTTGATGGAGCAGGAGCCGTTGGTAGAAGTTCAGTTTTAAAAACATATTGAGATGAGCCACCGTTCACGATTGTGCAAGTATCAACACTCCTATAAGGAGGAGGCGGACAAGAACCTGCTCCTGCTGGTATATCACATTCGGGTATAGGTATTATTGGGCTTGTTGCAGCAGTAACAAAAGAGGCAAACTGGACACAACTTGTAACATAATTGTTAAATCCAACTTTCTTTACCTGTGCTATACCCGTAATTTTATCCCCTCCTTCTGTATGCTGAAAAGTATATCTTATATCAATTCCAACATTTGCTGCTATAATAATTCCGGCTGAATCTGCCCAAAAATCGTTTGTAAAACCAAAATCAAAAAATATCCTATTTGGTTTGTGCATATAGTATTTTGATAAACTACTTCTTCCTGTGGATGATTCGCCGGTCTCATTAATCTGTCTTTAAAGCTAAAAAGCTGCATCGGAGAAAGGAAATATCCAATACAAGAAGAGTATTGCTGCCCTGGGGTTGGGATGCAAGTTGTGTTGAATGTATCAATTGCAATCATTCTCAAAACTGTATCAAGCCAAACCAGAGTTTTTGCAAACTTCTGTGAAACCCTGTATTCTGGACAATATGAAACAGAACCCACCTGGTTCCACGATGTTGCCCAGCAAGCAGGAGTAGTCACCGATGCGCTCATAGGTTCAAAGTCATACGCAACTCCCGCTGAAACATCTAATGCTTTCAGATTTATTCCGAGTGCCCTTACTGTGTGTTCCCAATCTTGGTAAATCGTCCAATCTGTAAAAAGACCTTTCAATTGAATTCCGACCCTAAAAGTAATAATCGGTATTCTTATGTAAGCTCTACCATTTATGTAATTTGATATAACACGAGCTGGATCGTATCTATAACCTGTTGTGCCCCTATCATATTGTGGGTCGCATATATGGTTATCACTTACAGCAGCTCTGTTTTTGAAACAATAAGAAAGTTCATCCGGGAAAGTTGTAACCCCATCTTTGAACTGACACGAACCCGAAACCCAATTACAATCTACATATCTTGTTGGAGAATCTACAAAAGGAGAAGCAAATGTTAGTGCAACTTCAAAGTTTTGCAATTCCATTCCTATCTCTAAGTAATCATCTGATGTATGCTCTGTCATATCTCCTTCACACTGCCAAGTTGCCGGATGATCTTCCCCTACATTCGATCTAAGGAAAACTCTAACTTTGTTTCTGTTCCAATCTACTATTAATCTGTTTCCTGTTATTCTATCTAAAAAGTAGTCATTAATCCAACCCTGAGATGTAGGACATTTATCTGGCTTATCTTTTGCGCATTTCCCAAACGGACTCCACACAAAACCTCCCGACATATATTTTATGGGATTCGAAGCAGAAGGACCAATATGTTTATTTCTTTCTTGACCATAAATTATGGCATTCACACATAATGGAGCACCTTCATCGTTAAGAAGCAGCAAAGGTAAGCACATAGAAAAAATTCCTTTCCCATCATCTTTACACTGTCCTAAAACTTCATCCCAAGTTCCTGTTGGGTTATATCCGCCGATATACTCAAAGAAAATCCCATTTCCAAAACAGTGAGTTGTTCCTTCACCATAACTGAAACCAGGAGAAGATGGGAATATTCCACAAGCTTGCGTTGCTAATTGTTGGTAGTAAAGGTACTTTATAGGGTTGCTTGCATATTGTTTTGTAAGAAATTGCTGAAACTCATATAAATTATCCCATGTATCCGCAAGAACTTTTGAGCTCGGACATCTATCTAAAAAATTCATAGCGGCAAAGTTTATCAAGTTAGCAAAAGATGGATCGCTTTTGAGCCCATCTGAAATAAAGTTTCCTATTTCTTCAAGCCCCGATTTTGTTACTCTTATTACCAGGTTGTGCTTTTCAAGAGATGTGCGGGTTATAAAACCTGGGGGAGTCCTCCCCACTTTATTGGGTCTTTTGGACCTGCAGCGTATGGGTTTCCTGCATCTTGCGTTATCGCATGGTGCATCTCTTGAATTCTTTTTGCACCTGCTGAACCCACTGAGACCAATAAAAGCAAAAGCGAAAGAGAAAACAAAGTTACACTGGAGAATAGACCCTTGAATAATACCATCCAAACTCCCCGTTTTTCCATCTTGATTGCCATGGATTTACCCCCTTTTTATTTTTCTTATTATAATATAACCTTCTTATATTTTATACAAAAAATATAATCATTTTGAAGTAAAAAGTCAAGATTTTGAACAATTTTTGGAACCCTCATCAGACAAGGGAAAGGGAGGGGAGGTCTGAACTTCATTTAAGCTGATGAAGTTCTGCAAATATTTTTTCAAATTCTTCATCGTTGAATTTCCCATCCACTATACACACTACATCATCTCGCTTTACATCTTTCCCAATTTCAACTCCTCCCACTACCGGAATAGCCAAAATCCCCAATTTTCTCAAAATTTCAGCTCTTTTTTTGGCTCTTTCAACATCATCCTGAGATATTGTGAATGAGACCTCAACAACTAAAACTACAAACTCTCCCTCTCTTTCTCCACTCCAAAGTAAATCAGCTGATAAAACTTCATCTCTTTCTTCTTTTGATATCTGACCTTTCTTACAAGCCTCCCACAAAATCTCGGCTGCTTTTTCTTCAAAAGGTCTCCCCTTCAAAATCACTCTACCAAAAATAGCATGAGCTCTATCTCTATACCCCCTCTCTCTATCTGAACCTTTCAAATAAGCTACATCTTTTTCCAATCTATCCACCTTTTTTTCTAATCTATCAACTCTATTTTCTATCCTATCAACTCTATCTATTAATTTGTTAACATCATCTCTTAATTTGTTAACATCATCTCTTAACTTGCTAACATCTTCTTCTAATCTATCCACTTTCTTTTCTAGTCTATCAAATTTTGGAGGAAAATTTAAAAGATCTTCTGATAAAAGTAGGGCTCTTGCCTCAGCAGAAAATTCTGGGTCTTCTCTTAAAGCCCTTAAAAATTTCTTTTTCCAATCCCTCATCAGATGAATTTTAATCCTAATTTTTAATGTAATTTTAATATGTAAAAATTTCAGTTTGCTTCTTTTTTTTTACTGCCAATCAATAAACTTTATCTTTATTTTTCCAACATATTCTAATACTTTTACCCACTCTGAAACACTTCCTGTTCCTATTCTTATTCGTAAGATATCAGAGGGAAAGAGTCCCCATGTTGGGTCAAATTCTATCCAGTTTTTGCCATCAAAAGCCTCAACCCATGCGTGATAAAAGAATGAACCAGAATCATAAACAAGTCCAAACACAACCCGAGAAGGAATCCCGAGAGCCCTTAAAATTGCAACAGTAAGAATAGAGTGTTCATTGCAATCTCCTTTCATAGTTTTAAGAACTTGTAGAGCAGAAGGCATACTCAAAACAGAAGTTTTTTTTACATTTTGAAAAACCCAATCCGATACACCCTGAATGATTGTTATACTATTTCCATCTTTCAATTTTTCCTTTTCAAAAATACGCTTACTTTTCTTTTTTCTTCTGACATCATCTTTTTCTCCTTCAATACTGTTTTTCAAGCTCTCAGCGAGCTTTTTTATTTCTTGACTTTCAGATTCAATCAAAAGCTCTGGTTTAGTGTAAATTTCCAAATTATTGGTATCAGATAGCAGAGAGTTTGTAAGTTCAACTAAAAAACCATATTCTTTTTTTGAAACTATCTGTCTTGGCGGAAACGATGGTAAATCGTCAATCCCCCACACAAATAATACTGCTCTCTTTATATTTCTTCTTTGAGATGATTCTGGATACTTGCCTTCCACCGCAACAGAAGTTGAGAAAATTATATCAACATCTTCTGGGGGAGAAGAAATTATGTCTTCTCTTGAAGACGCAACAGATGAAATTCCCATACTACCCTCCTCCTTCAAAAAATTCCCATTTTTATCAAAGTAAACGAAAGAAGAGATACCTGCAAATGTTTTTTTGAAAACAAAATAATCTCTGGTTTTTTGACTTAGCTCAAAAGAAAGTATATCAAGCCTCAGAACAGATGGGTCAAAATAAAGTAAAGAGAAATTTCTTATCTGATTTCCACTTTTTATTTTGTCTGATATCAAGAAAATAAAAGATGAACCTGTGAAAACTTTTTCTGGGATGCTGAAACTTTTTTTTGATTGTCCAATCTGAACTGAAAGGTTTTTACCTTCAACTCTACCTTTAACAGAAACCAGATTTCCTTCACTTTTAAGCTGGAATTCAAGATTCTTGAAAGAATAATCAGGATTTTTAGACCATAAAAGTTGCGCTTTCACTTCTCTTTTTTGCCCCATAGCTTTAAGTTTCATATTCATCACTTCCTCCACTGAATCCCCTTTCACTCTCACGACAGAGTAACCTATGTTTTTTCCTTTGAGCTGAATTTTCTGCCAGAGCTCAAAAGACGAAAAAGCTTCAAAGGGAAAAAAGGAAAGAAAAAGAAAAATCAAAAGAAGAGCTGAAAAATGTGAGGAAAAATTATATTTTTTCTTCTTTATGAGCATTTTGTGTATCCGCAACTCATACATATATAGCAACCTTCTTGAAATATAAGAGATGATGAATGGCATTCAGGGCAAATCTCAAATTTCTCAGTTCCGGATTTTTCAGAAATTTCAAAGTTATCTTTTTTTTGGCTTGGATTTGCACTAAATTCAGATTGCGGATTTTCAGTCAATCTCTCGGTTAGGTTATCTTGCTTCTTCCCATCCACCAACTTGTATGGTTGACGTACTATATCAGGTGGATTTTTCAGAGAAAGAGCAAATCTTATAACTTTTGCAATACCATCTGGTATAGATGAAACTGAAAAGCTTCTCTCATCAATTTTATTCCAAGAAACTTGTTCTGTTTTTATGTTTTCCAAAGTTTCAGCTATGTCTTCTGCTGGAACGCCTTTTTGAAGCGCAAGAGAAATAACTCTGCCCAAAGCTTCAGCACAGGCTCTGAGCTCAGAACCTGGTTTTGAAACTACAACAAAAACCTCCTTCACCTTACCTTCAAGGAAATTCACCGTGACAAACATAGAACCATGAGGAGTTCTTATCTTTGTGGTAAGTCCCCTCATAGAAAATGGTCTTTCAAAATCTTTCGCACCCATACAAAATTATTTTACTTTTTTTAATGAATTTTTGCCGATTTTTCCAGATTTATTCCCCCACTTTTACCTTTTTGAGATTTTCAAAGAGGCTGTTCCCAAGATTGCGGCAACAAAATCTTCAAATCTTATACCTCTGAATGCAGCTAATTTTGGGAGCAGAGACCTTTCTGTCATTCCAGGGATTGTATTGAGTTCAAGGAAATAGGGTTCTTTGCTTTTTCTTCCTTCATCATTTTTTTTCATTTTAAAGTCCAGCCTTACGGCTCCTCTGACATCAAACTTTTCGCATATAATACGAGAAATTTTCAAAGCTTCTTCAATTGCTTCACGGTCAACAGAACGAGGAGGAATAATATAATCTGTATTTCCCTTATATTTTGCTTCAAATGAAAAGAACTCATCTTCCTTTGGTACTATTTCAAGAGCAGATATAGGCATTTTCTCAAAAACTCCCACGGTAAATTCTGGTCCATCTAAAAATTCCTCTATAAGAATGGATGAGGAGAACTTGAAAGCTTCCCGAATTGCTTCCCTTATTTTCTTTTCATTTTTTTCTTTTACTATGGAGATTCCGAGCGATGATCCGGAAAAATTAGGTTTCACAACAAACGGAACATCAATTTCATTTTCATTTATTATCTTAATGGCTTCATCTTCTGAGCGAGCCATAAAAAACCGAGGCTGAGGAACAAATTCCTTCAAAACAAGTCTTGTCATGAATTTATCCATAAAAAGAGCTGAAACTACGGGATCGGGAGAAGTGTAAGGGATTTTGAGAATTTCAAGTAATCCCTGGACTGTACCATCTTCCCCATATCTTCCGTGAAGGCATATAAAAGCTGCGTCAAAATTTTTGAGAGAATTTATATCTGATGGTGGGAATACTATTTTTTCAACTTTAAATCCACTCTTTACGAGTGCAGAGAAAACAGCCTCACCAGTCTTTAATGAGATTTCTCTTTCTTCTGATTCACCTCCCATTATAATACATACATTCTTGAAAGTTTTTGCTCTATTTTTATAATATTCTATTGCGGAGAGGAGTTCTTCGTCTTCGGCTTCGTTTTCAAAAATTTTTCCCACTTTTTTTATCTTTTCTTTCTTCCCTTTTTCGTCTTTTTCTTTAAATTTTACGAATTTAAAGCAACTTAAAGAGCTCTTGTTTCGCTCAAAGACAGATTTCTCTTTATGCGGGAAACTTTCTCTATTCTGTTTATCGCTGAAATAAAAGCTTTTGCAGATGCAACGACTATATCTGTACTTATACCTATACCATTTGCTGATACATTTCCGATTTTGAGGACAACAGAAACTTCACCCTGCGCATCTGTTCCTCCCGAAATAGATTTGACGGAATAATCAACGAGCTCCGGGAATAAATCAAGACAGCTTTGAATAGCTTTATATACAGCATCAACTGGTCCATCACCTGCTGCAGAGGCTTTTCTTATCTTATCTCCATCTTTTATAACAACTGTTGCTGTTGGTGTGAGCTCAGTTCCACCTGCAAAATTAACAGATATGAGCTCATATCTATCTTCTTTTTGAGTTTTGAGTATTTCTTCAAAAACTATTGCTTCTATATCTTCGTCATATATTCTTTTTTTCTTATCTGCAAGTTCTTTGACTTTTTTGTAGACAGCCTTGATTTCCTCTGGTGAGAGTTCATAACCCATTTCTGCAAGTTTTTTTGCAAGGGCGTGCCTTCCCGAATGCTTACCTATAACTATCTGAGAACTTGGGAAACCAACATCTTCCGGTCTTATTATTTCATATGTGAGAGGGTTTTTCAGAACTCCATCTTGATGAATTCCAGCTTCGTGAGCGAAAGCGTTTTGACCAACTATTGCTTTGTTCGGAGGGACTTGAACACCTGTTATTTTAGAAAGCAACCGAGATGCGGGATAAATTTCTTTTGTGTTTATGGTTGTGTAAAATTTTGAGAAGAAATCTTTTCTTGTTTTTATAGCCATAACGACTTCTTCAAGCGAAGTATTTCCTGCTCTTTCACCTATACCGTTGAGTGCAACCTCACACTGCCTTGCACCTCCTAAGATTCCGGCAAGAGTATTAGCAGTTGCAAGACCAAGGTCATTATGACAATGAACAGAAATTATTGGATTCCCGACCTCTGAAATCGCTTCTTTTATCTTTTTTATAAGTTCATAAAACTCAAATGGCAAAATATATCCGACAGTATCCGGTACATTTATTACATCTGCACCGGCTTTGACAACCTCCTTGAAAACTTTTATGAGAAAATCTGGGTCAGACCTTGTCGCATCTTCTGCTGAAAATTCAACTTCATCTGCATACTTTTTTGCAAGCTTTACCGATTTTATAGCTTTTTCAAGAACTTCCTCCTCTGAAAGTCTCAATTTATATTTCATATGAATTTCACTTGTTGCAATAAAGACATGAATTCTTTTTCTTTTTGCAGGAGCCAAAGCTTCTGCTGCTCTTTCTATGTCTTGTTCCTCACACCTTGCGAGAGCACATATTACAGGTTTTTCAAGTCTTCGGGATATCTCTCTTACAGCTTCAAAATCTCCATCAGATGTTATTGGAAATCCCGCTTCTATTATATCAACTCCCAGCTTTTCCAATGCCAGAGCCATCTTGATCTTCTCGTCCTGAGTCATGGAAAAGCCTGGAGCTTGCTCTCCGTCTCTTAAAGTTGTATCGAATATGTAAATCTTTTCCATATATATTCTCAAAAATAATATTATAAAAAATGTATAAAGAAATCATAAAAACAACAATTGTGAAAAAAATTTTTTGTTTGAAAATAATTAACCAAAGGAATAATGGAGGAAGGAAAAGAAAATAGTAAATATAATTTCTCATCTTTAACTCCTTGAATGACCTGAATTTTAATGTACTAACTTGCAATACCGATACAAGAATGACGCTCAAAATCATACATGGCTCTGCCCAAAATCTATCTTTATATTCCACAATAAGCTCAGAAATACAGATGAGCAAAAATGCTCCCATAGGGGAGCTCAACCCCTCAAAAAACTCCTTCGGTTTTGTCTCAAAATTTACATTGAACCTTGCAAGCCTTATCGCAACAGATAGAGTTGGAAGGAATGAAAAAACTTTTCCTAACTCCGAACTTTTGAAAAATGAATTTATAAGAATAGCAGAAGTTGCAAGTCCAAAAGTTACAAGATCGGCAAGGGAATCAAATTCAAGTCCGAATTTTGATGATATTCCCAAAGAGCGCGCTATTCTACCATCTGCCATATCAAAAATTAATCCAAGCACAACAAAGTAAAAAGAGAAATGAGTTTTCCCTTCAAAAGCAAACAGAACAGCAAGAAATCCACAAAAAAGATTCAAAGATGTCAAAAAATTAGATAAAAACCCCAATTTTTTCCTCACCACATATTCAAATTAAGACAAATTTCAAAAATTAATAAAAATAGAGCAATTTTTCCAATTCCTAAATTTCTAATTTTAATTTCCTTCATAACTTTCTTTCCGGCTTCATTTTGATACACTACCTAACAGTCTATTGTTAAAATTTCAAAGACTTTGCAGTTTCAAGTAAATATATATGCACACATTTAACTTTACCTTCCCCTATGCTCATACATTCTCCCTTTATACTATGAAATTGGAAACCTTATATGTGCTCCATCAACAAAAGCTACTACATCAGCTCCGACAACTACTTGACATTTCCCTACCTTAACAATATTTGGGCAATTTGAAGTAAACTTGTTCCATCTTCTCCAAGATTTATCTCTTATTTAAGAATTACCTTTGAGGAAGTTTTTGACTTGATTATATCTTTTACAAGAGAAGTTCCGCTTGAAGATAAGTTTTGATGGTACCTCAATCATTATTTTATTTGAAAATAAAAAATGTTTATGTTTTTCTCCAAACTTTTAACAATAGACTGTCAAGTATTAGAACCAAAAACTAAAAAATTTTGAAGTTAAAGCCATGATAAATCCAGAGATAATAAGGAAAAATCCGGAGATACTTAAAGAAAACATAAGGAGAAGGGAAATAAATTTTGATGTTGAAAAACTTATAGAATTAGATAACAAAAGGAGAGAATTCCAGGTAAAAATAGATAAGCTTCGTTCAGAACTCAACAAAATCACAGATAAAATTGCAGAACTTGTAAGAAGTGGAGAAAGCGCAGAAGATTTGAAACAGCAAGCAAAACAAATAAGAGAAGAAATAAAATTTCTTGAAGAACAAAGAGAAGAAATAGAGAAAGAGTGGAAAAAAACAATTCTTCTTTACCCTAACATAGTCCATCAAAGCATCCCAGATAAAGAACCAAAAGTAGTAAAAGTGAAAGGCGAACCTTACTCTGAAAAATATCATAAACCTCATTGGGAAATAGGAGAAAAACTTGGAATACTCAATTTTGAAAGAGGATCAAAACTTTCTGGGTCTGGATTTACAGTTTTGGAAGGAGATGGAGCTCTACTTGAACGTGCACTGATAAATTTCATGATAGATACTCACACAAAGAGAGGATACAAAGAATATTTTGCACCATATATAGTAAAAGAAGAAATTATGGAAGGAACAGGACAACTCCCTAAATTCGCTCATGATATGTACCACATTGAAGAAGATAATCTATGGCTAATTCCGACAGCAGAAGTCACTTTGGTTAATCTTTTCAGAGACGAGATAATACCAGAAGAAAAACTCACTCTAAATTGTGTATCATATTCAGCATGTTTCAGAAGGGAAGCAGGTTCGTGGGGAAGAGAGACAAGGGGGCTGATAAGACAGCATCAATTCAATAAAGTAGAACTTGTGAAAATTTCAAAACCAGAAGATTCATACGATGAACTTGAAAAACTCCTTCAAGATGCATGTCATATTCTTGATTTACTTGAACTACCATATAGGGTTGTTTTACTCCCGGCAAACGATATTGGCTTCTCAGCAACAAAAACTTACGATATAGAAGTCTGGATGCCGGGATACGGTCAATACCTTGAAATATCATCTTGCTCAAATTGTGAAGATTTCCAAGCAAGAAGAGCTATGATAAGGTTGAGGAGAAAAAATGGTAAAACTGAATATGTTCATACTCTAAATGGTTCAGGAGTTGCTATCGGTAGATGCCTTGCTGCAATTATAGAAAATTATTTTGTTGAATCTGGGAAAATAAAAGTTCCAGAGGTACTGCGTGATTATGTGAAAAAAGATTTTATAGGAGAATAAATAAAAAAACATGGCTGATCTCAAAAAGATTGCTGAAAAGCTTTTTATTAACACATACACAAGATACCCAATTTTAATCCAAAAAGCAAAAGGGGTTTTTATCTACTCAGAAGGCAAAGAATATCTTGACCTTATAGGAGGAATAGGCGTAATCGCTCTTGGACACTCAAACAAAGAAGTTCTAAAAGAGATAAAAAGACAACTCAACCTTTTTATGCATGTATCAAATTTGTTTTGGCAAGAACCGCAAATCAAATTCGCTAATGAATTCTTGAAGACTTTGGATGGTAATTACAGAATATTTCTTTCTAATTCAGGAGCAGAAGCTGTTGAAGCTGCTTTAAAATTTGCGAAACTCCCTTTTAGCGAAAGCAAAAGAGGATTTCTTGCTTTCTACGGAAGCTTTCACGGAAGAACTCACGGAGCTTTATCTGCAACATGGAAAGAAGATTTCAGGAAACCTTTCTCCCCTCTCCTTCCAAACTTCAACTTTGTTGAATATGGGAATTTAGAGCAGGTTGAAAATGAATTGAAGAAAAACACATACTGTGCCGTTATAGTAGAACCAATTCAGGGAGAGGCAGGCGTTATATCTCCACCTCCCGGATTTTTGTATGAGTTGAAAAAATTATGTGAAAGATATGAAACGCTCCTTATAGTAGATGAAATACAAACAGGAGTTGGAAAAACAGGGAAATTCTGGGCCTACGAATGGGAAAATATAAAGCCAGACATTTTAGTTTCAGCAAAAGCAATAGGAGGAGGTTTGCCGCTGGGGGTCACAGCAGTATCAGAAGAAATATCAAGACTTGTAAAACCTGGAATGCATGCTTCAACTTTCGGCGGAAATCCCATATCTTGTGCAGCAGGTAAAGTCGTAATAAAAAAAGTAAATTCTAAAAAACTTCTAAAAGATGTTTTGTCAAAAGGAGAATATCTGAAAAAAGAGCTAAAAAAAATTGGGTTTGAAGTTGAAGGAAAAGGGTTGATGTTGGGAGTAAAACTTGGAGAAATAAAAAGAGAACCACAAGACATAAGAGATTTCTTTCTTAAAAGAAAAATAATAGTAAATGTTATAAAGACTCATCTTGGGGAAACGAAGATAAGAATTTTGCCTCCTCTTATCATATCAAAAAAAGAATTGGATTTGTTTTTGGAAGCTGTGGAAGAACTCAAAAGGACTTTATGAACAGCATCAGATAGCAATATCAGTATGGTTTGCATACGAAAACAAATTTGAAATATTTTTTCAGCTTTTCCGCCGTATCTTTAGCTGTTTTCTCATCAAAAAAAATGGAGAAAAAAGTTGAACCAGAACCCGTAAGATAGAAATTTCCAAATTGAGAGAGAAACTTTTTGATTTTCTCTCCATCTTTATACAAACTCAAAAAAGGTTCTTCAAGGTCGTTCTTACCCAAAATCCCAGAAAAGAAATCAAAAGAAATTTCATTTAAGTTAAGTATGTGATCAACCAAATCTCTCTTTTTTGAGATATCCAATAGGTCTTTTGAGTGAATTTTATCAAACTGGTCATAAACTTTTTTTGTTTCAGATATTATCTCCGGCCAAACTAATACATAGAAAAACTCGTTTCTTCTTTCTATCTTTATTTCTTTCACCTTTTCTCCTCTTCCATAAATCAAGACAGGTCTTTCAGACAAAAACAGAGGAACATCAGAGCCGATGGATTCAGCAATTTCTCTGCTTTTCCGTTCATCTATTGCATATTTTTTTGAAAGTTCTTTTATAAGGACTCCGCTATCAGAAGAAGCACCTCCCAACCCAGCCCCCGGTGGTATTCTCTTCCTTACAACAACTCTGAACCTTTTTCCAGTTATATGAGAGATGAGATTCAAAGTTTTAGAGACGGAATTGTTCTGTGGTATTTCCCATAAAGAATCAAAACTCACAATATTTTCTCTTTCGTTTATTTCTTCAACATCAATTTCATCAAACAAAGAGATAGTATCAACACAAGATAAAATTTCATGGTAGCCTGATTCCATCTTTCCAAGAACAAAAAGAAAAAGATTTATTTTAGCTGGACACAAAAGACGCATTCTAAATGGAGCCGAGCTTTTTTCCATCTTTCCATATTTAAAACTTTATAAACTCAATTTTATTGAAATTTATCTGAACTCAATAGTTTAACAAAAATATTCTTTTCAAATAAAAATTTATGAATAGAAAACAAGAAAGGAGGTAAAAAAATGTTTGATGGAAAGGTTGTAATGATTACAGCGGCATCTCGTGGAATAGGTTTAGCGACGGCAAAAAAGTTCTGTGAAAACGGAGCCAAAGTGTTTTTGACATCACGAAAAGAAGAAAATCTAAAAGCAGCGGTCGAAGAAATAAAAAATGACCTTGAGAAAAAAGGTTTAAAAATTGGAGAAAATTATGAAGTTGATTTCTGTGTAGCTCACAGTGGAAATCCTCAAGATGTTAAGAATGCAGTTGAAACATGTTGGAAAAGGTTTGGCAAAATTGATATTCTTGTAAATAACTCCGCAACAAATCCCGCTATACTACCAATTCATGAAACCTCAGATGAACTCTGGGAAAAAATAATAAGCGTAAGTTTGACAGGGAACTTTGTAGCTTCAAGGGAGGTAGCAAAAAGGATGATAGAGAACAAAATAAAGGGTTGCATAATAAATGTAGCTTCTGTTGCTGGACTGCAAGCAACTCCAGGTCTTGGAGTTTATGCAATAGCCAAAGCCGGACTTATATCTATGACAAAAACTATGGCTGTTGAGCTTGCAGGATTTGGAATAAGAGTAAATGCAGTAGCTCCCGGAATTATAAGGACAAAATTCTCAAAGGTTCTTGTAGATATGTTTGAGTCAGGTGGCGGAGCAGAAAACCCGCTTTTGAGAATACCTTTGGGGAGGGTCGGGGAACCAGAGGAAGTAGCAGAGCTTATTCTTTTCCTTGCATCAGATAAAGCAAGCTACATAACCGGATCCGTATTCACAATAGACGGAGGTTCAACTGCTTAAATTTAAATGATCACAAGTCTACAAAAATATATTTTTTAGATTTGATTTTTCTTTTCTTATTATGTTGACCCTCTTATTATGTCATTTAAAGTTTCGTTTTCTTGCTTCTTTTTAGCTTCACAAATATTACCAGTTGATTTAAACAATATCCAATTTTTATCAACTATTTTTTCAATTTCTACATCGTGCTCACAGGAGCAAACTTCATTTAAATAAACATTTACTTTTATAACCCTATTATCTTGCTTTCTGACATCAGCTGATATAATTCCAGATGTTAAATTTTGACAATATTTTACTGCTTTTACATTTTTGAGATTAATTTGGATTTCCGTTCCATCTCTCTTTGCTATTTTTATTTTCCCATTAACCTTGAACTCATTCATGCCTTCCTTTACAATACTCAAGTTATGAGAATATAGTTTGATCGTCTTAGCTTCTACTTTTACATAGTTCGTGATGGAGAGAAAAAAAGTTTTATTATCTTGCGTACTCTCTTTTTGAATTTTTTCGTATCTATAAAACTCCCCTGAAAATGAGGTTACAGGTGATGAAAGCGAAATGTTTGCCCTTATTTCCCTTGATACAAAAGTTGGATTTTTACTGCTCTCTTTTTTGAAAGTACCATCTAAGGTTAATCTTTCACCATCTTCCGTCCTTACCCTAAGATTTTCTACACTGATAATTAAGTTCGGAGAACCAACTTTTCCTTTTTCAGCTGATATCTTTCCGCTTTCTACTATGAAATTTTCTCTATCTTTTTTATAGCTTACGCTCTCAAAGGTTCTTGTAACCGAAACCTCATAAGATGATAGTTGCACTTGAGTTTTCACTATTCCCGACATCTCAACTCCTTCCTGTGTATCCGATATATTCATATTACTGAGCTCAATTTTTATACTACCTATTTTTGTAGTTGAATACATTGCTACCTCACCCGATACTTGCCCGCCATGAAAGGTTACACTCTTGTCTCCATTTTCAAGCTTAACATTAACTACACTGAAGGAAAAACTATAATTATTTTTTAATAGTTCCCCTTGGAAAGATACATATATCGTTCCTGATACCAAATAATCTTTTAAACTACATCCCAATATTTTGATTTCACAATATGTCATCTGCGGGATCAAACAAGAATTTTGCTCATTTTCCTGATCTATACAGAGTAGTACCGAAACCAAAAGAGATGAGTATTTATCTACCAATCTATTAGCATATTTTAACCTTGATTCAATATTGTCAAATTTTTGAAGGATTTCATCTGATACAAAATTTCTGACAGCTTTCTTTACAGAAAGCTCCTCATATATTTCTTCTTTTACTTTCTCCTCTTCATTTTCTACTTCATCCTTTGGTGAAATTGAAGCTGTCCCCCAAGGATGTTTCAATAAGATCAGGATTTAGCTCACTTTCAGAAATAATCCCTAATTCACCCAGCAGTAAATCTCGTATTTGTAGAAACTCTTTTTCTTCCTCCGGATGTAGATAAAATGTATCAGTTACACTTGTCCCGCTCACATTATTGTTTCCTGTCTCCCGTTCTGATCCGCAACATGATCTCAAAGCTGCGAAAGTCCATGCAATTTCGTGACTGTTAACACTAAAAATAAAAAGAAATAAAATCCACAGATAAATAATTTCCTTTCTAAGCCTTGATATAAACATTCTCATTTTCTTCTTTTATATTAACCTATGTGTAAATATAAATTTTAGATTTAAAATTTTTAGATTTAAAATTTGAAAATAATTGCTTTCTGATGCTTCATTTTCTTTTTTCAATCTTTTGGTAGCAACTGCTAAGCATAGTAAAGCATGAAAAACCAAACTTGCATAAGAAGAATTAAAGTCTTTTATTGGGCTTATACCATGAAATATATTGTTGCAAATATTTGCAATAAATTAATCGGTTAGTGTGAAGTGCTCAAGACTATCTTGTTGCATTTGAAAGTTCAGATAAGCTTTATTTGTAATTAAGCATAAAATTGTCTCTAAAATCAACTTGAACACCTAAATCTCTTAACTTTTTGGCTAACTTTGTGTCTGTTGTTATAATGATTGGTTCTTCATTTATTTTCCTTTTCAGATAAAAATAGGCTTTGACAATATAATGATCATCAGGATGATTTCTTTAAGAATATGACTATATTCTTGAACTTCTATGTTCAATTCGTCAAGCGTAATAATCTCTACCTTTTGAGGGTTACGGAGAAAAGAACCGTTAAGAAATTTAATTTTTTTCTTTAATTCGAGATCAAATGAAGACTTCTTACAAAGTTTATAGTACTTATGGATAAATTTTGAGCCCAAAATCCAAGAAATCTTATCACATTTTTCTTTCATCTTCTCCAAAAATGCATAACTTTCTTTCTGTTTTTCTCTTCCGTTATCTCCATGCAAATCATGGATTATCCATTCATCATAAAATAAGGAGCATTTCCTTCCTATTCTTTTATGCCGAGCATAATTTTTAAGTCTTCAAGTTCAGCTGAAATAAATGATTCAAGTCCACCTTCAACTTGCCCTTTTTCATTTGCTTTTTGCTCTCTCAAAATTGTTTCCTTACCTTTCTTTTCTACCAAGTAGAGTTTTACATCAGCAGGTGTTATGAGTTTTTCTACGATTGCTGTTAGAAGCGAAGAGACAAAAAGCTCCGAATGTGTCACAATTATAAACTGTTTTTCTTCTTCTTTTGAGATTGAAATTATTGTTCTCACAAGAGCTCTTATAACTTTTGGATGAAGATGAATCTCTGGTTCTTCAATCAGAATAGTTTTTATTTCTGGTCTATGAACCTTTGCAAGTATGAAAACAACTTGATTTACTCCAAATCCATCATTTACAAGGTCTGTTGGGGTTCGCGTTATTTTATCTGTTGTCTTAAAATATGCTATCGCTGTGCCGGGTGGAGTATGCAGTCTAAAATCACGATTGAGAATTTTTTCAAGGTCGACGGAAATTTTCGGAGCTAAATTTGGATCATTTATAATAATCGTTGCAACTTCATCCTCCGTAGTTGGATTTGCTGAAACCGCAGAGGGTGAATAGAAAGGTTTGAAAAAACCTCTTTTGTGTGGGACTATATCTACGCTATCAAGTACTGATGTTATAGAATTTAACTTTTCTGCAATTTCTCTTGCTCTTTGCTGATTTTGAGAGGTCGGAGTTTTCGGAACAACACTTGAAGTTATGCCATTCCAATTTACTGTGAATTCTTGGTCAAAGTCAAAAGCGAAATTTTTGTTCAGTGGATAAGGTATTGAGAAATCTCCACTCATTTCAAATTTATTCCATATCTGTTTTATTTTAGCTTGATTTTTCTTAAAAATAACTTCATATTCTGCATCTTTGAGAGAAAATCCGATTTTTATTTCTCCTTTTGGGTCATGGTTGAAAACACAGGAATCAAATCCTCCAAGATTTAAAAATCCAAGATTAAAAAATGCATCAACATGCTGATTTGGATTTTTGACGAAGTTTTTGAGTACTAAAAGTGAGTATAAGACAGATGATTTTCCGGTTGCAGTTTCACCATAAATCAAATTTATTTTTGATAGCTCAATTTCCTGGTCTCTGATAGACCTGAAACCCGAGATTTTTATTTTTGTTAGCATAACTTTTTACCATAAGCTCACCTTTTCACATTTCTTCTTTTTACAATTTCTCCTTTACCTTCAATTTTATAAAATTTATAATTTTTTCTGCTAATGAATCAAGTTCGGATTTTCTTTGATACTTATCAGCTTTTCTTTTTCATCGTATTCAGGTCTTACATTTTCTGAATACTTTCAGAATCAACGGAGTTTCAGTGCAGAAATAGAAAATATCATCTATTCATCTTATTCATAAAGAGAAAATTTCTACACCATTACTATCTATCTTTCTTCCCTCCACTTGCTTCTTATATTTTCTGCATTTTCACAGAAAGCTTAAAAATTTTTTTGCTCGTGATTATCTAATATAAGCTATTTTTAATTTGTGCTTTTGTCTATCAAAATCTCCATAAATACTACCCATTGAGCTCCAATATGCGCCGGAAAAATTTTAAATCTTTTGACATTACAATGATTAGCTAAATATTGCTGTAATGGTTCGTAAATTCCAGAAAAGAAAGAATGAATGATCAATAAAAGTATATATTTAATTGGTCTATTCGGAACAAATCCACTTATAGATTTAAATTTTTCTATTGATCTTTGTATAAACATCTTCAAATCTTTTTTCACCAGATAGAACTCATCATCACTATCACGAGAAGACGGATATATAGATATTGCAACATTAATAAAATTAATGGAAGAATTTTCTCTTTTAGATAAATTTTCTAATCCAACAAAGTAGTATCTTTTTACAAATTCCCTGACGCTCTCATCTTTGATAACATCTTTGTCATCAGCGACCTCTAAAAAAATCATATTAGCCTGCTCACTAATAACCGGTAAGATATACCAATTTATTATTACTTCCTGACTAAAAGCAAAATTATTTTTTCTCCTCCTTAATTCCTCATAACATTTCCTTATTCTTTCTTCTTCCTCCTGAACCATTTTCTCCATTTCTTTTTTTACATCATCGTAACATGTTTTTTCTACTATTGCTTTTACTTTTTGCCTCAATTCCTTTATTAGTTCCTCTGGATCATTATCCGGAGCTTCTCTTATTTCTCTTTCCATTTCTCTCACTTCATCTATCTTTTCCTTTATTTTTTTCTCTATTTCTCCTTTTCTTTTCTTTAATCTTTCTATAAATTCTTTGACAAATTTATCACCTAGTATAGATGGGATTATTGAAAATTCCCTTGTTATATTTTTAAATAGGATATTAAGATGACATTCAACTCCCAAATAGCTAATTTCTAATTCAAAAAGTTTCAAAGGAGCTAAACTTTCACCATAGCCAATATCAATATATTCTTCCGCTTCTAAAATTCCTTTTTTCCGAAGTATACTAAGCGCTTTATCTCCTTTAACACCTTGTGAATCCGGTGGGTATAATTCCTTTAACTCCACTGCAATATCAAAATTTACATCAGGAAAACGAAAGTAGAAATCTGGTGCCGGATTGCCCTTTAAATTTCCAGAATCTGTATAATCTGGTAGATTATATGAAAAGAGCTCCTCTCTATCCGGTAAGCTATAATTTCCTTCTTCATTAATGAATCTAAGAAAATCCTCAGCACACCTGAGAAAAACCGAGATTTCCTCCATTTTTTTCTTGTTCTCTCCCATACGCATTTAGTGTTTTTCCTTCTTCATTAGTTATAAATGTTAGATCTAAAGTATCAAACTTTAAATTCCCTCTTTCCCTCATATTACACAATTTATAAAAACATTTTATATTTTAAACAACACTAAAAACTTTATTTACATATCCAATTGCTGAAAGCTTCAACTAAAATATTCCTACAAGATTGGTAAAACTTAAATTATAAGACTTAAAGATATAAAATTATAGAGTAGTGAATCTGAAGAACCGAAAATTGAGGCCGGATTAAAATGAAAAAAATAGGAAACAAAAATATCGTAGATCAGAACGAAGATAAAAGAAAAATGAAAATAGAAAAAAAAATATACGCTATGATGTTTGATTTTGATGGAACACTGGCGGATACAGAAAAACTTCATTATCTTGCATTCAAAAAAGTTCTTGAGAAACTCAAAATTGAACTCTCATGGGATGACTACATGAAAAAATATCTTGCTTACACAGACTATGACTTTTTCAAAGTCATCGCAAAAGAACAGGAAGAAAAAGGAGTAATATCACTAAAAGAAGAAGATATAAAATCTTTATGCGAAGAAAAGAAAAAATATTTTAGCGAATTTTTAAAAAGAGGAGAAGTTGAGCTTTATTCCGGTGTAAAAGAATTTATAGAATATGTTGGCTCAAAATATCCAATATGCATAGTTTCAGGAGCTCTTAAAGATGAAATAATCCCCGTACTTGAAAAAAATGGAATATTGAAATTCTTCAAGTTCATTGTATCATCAGAAGACTATAAAGAAGGCAAACCTTCAACTGAACCTTTTGATGTCGCAATAAAAAAGTTCGAAGAAATGGGAGTAGAAATTTCAAGAGATGGGACAATCGCGTTTGAAGACTCAATATATGGAGTAATTTCCGCAAAAAAATCCGGATTTTTAGTTGTAGCGGTAAAAAATTTCTATCCAGAAGATGAACTCAAAAAAAATGGAGCAGATATAGTAATAGATGGATTCTCAAACCCGCAAAAAATAGAAGAAGAAATAAAAACGAAAATTTCACAAAGAGTTTTTGATGGCGAAAGAGTTCTACTCGTTCCTGAAGGAAAAGATAAAACTTTCATGTTCAAAGCTCAATTCAACAATTCTCTCCACACACATATAGGAATAATAAGAGGAAAAGATGTTGTAGGAAAATTTTATGGAGAGTATGTCCTTTCTTCAAAAGAAAAAAAATTTTACATACTTGAACCCGTATTACCCGATAGAATAATGAAACTGAAAAGAAAGAGCGCAATTATATATCCAAAAGATAGCGCATTTATGATTTTCATTGCAGGAATAGGTCCCGGAAGCAAAGTTATAGAAACAGGATGCGGTTCAGGTGGATTGACAATTGCCCTTGCACACTTTGTAAAACCTCACGGAAAAGTATTCACATACGAAATAAGGGATGACTTCATTCAACTACTCAAAGAAAACCTTGAAGAAAATAACCTCACCCAATATGTTGAAATAAAAAAGAGAGATGTTTATAAAGAAGGATTTGATGAAAAAAATGTTGATGCTGTATTTTTAGACCTACCAGAACCTTGGCACTGTATAAGATTTGCGTGGGAATCTTTGAAACCGTCAGGCGTACTTATATCTATTTCTCCAACAGTAAATCAAACAGAAATAATGTGTGAGCTGATGAGAAGAAACGGTTTTATATTGGTTGATACCTATGAAGTTCTTGTAAGAAGGTTTTTAGCAAGAGAAGGAAAATCAAGACCTTATGAAAATATGATTGCTCACACAGCTTACATATCAGCGGGAAGAAAAGTGATGATGTAAATTTTTTGGAAGATAAAACTTTGAAGAAAAATAAAATCTCGGAACAATTTTCAAAATAAAAAGCATGAAAAACCAAAGATTAGAAGAACAAAGATTAAAATTTAAAATCCCCATATACATTTCTCAGAATGTGATAGAAAAAATAGATCTGAAATATCTGAGAAAATTAGTAGATGACGATAAATCAGAATTTTATATCTCTTGCTTTTCAGTCGAAAAACTTTACACAAAATATAAGAAAAAGATAAATGACCTGATAAAAAAAGGAAAAATCAAGTTAATAAATCCACCAACTGAGTATATTGTTGCTCAAATTGAACAGAACGAAAAACCAGAAATTGCAGCGGAAAATTTCTTCAAGCTAAGATATGAAGACGGAATAATAATAAACAAAGAAAAAATAATAAACAAAGAAAAAATAAAAGAAAAAGAAAAAGAAAAGAGAAAAAAAGAAGGAAGAAAGAAAAACATCTGGGTGATTTTAAAAGAAATTGTATCTGAAAGCGTGAAGGAATTTCAAGAAAAGAGAAAAACAAAGAAAATTGAGATGCTAGATCTAAAAAGATTTCACAACTTGATATATGATGAGCTTGAACTTGAAATAAAAAAATGGTTATGTGATACAAATTACATTTTAGGTCAAAGAGTTGATGATTTTGAGAAAGAGCTTGCAAATTATCTTGGAGTAAAACACTGCATAGGTGTTGCATCTGGGACCGACGCGCTGGTTTTAGCTTTAAGAGCTATGGCTATAAAAATGGGTAAAGAATTTTTCTCCCATGAAGATAAAATAATAACCACACCTTTGACATTTACCGCAACTGCAATAGCAATAATAAGAGCAGGAGCAACCCCAGTTTTTGTTGATATTGACCCAAAAACATTCAACATATCGCCAGAAAAAATAGAAGAGTATTTGCATAAAGATCCAAAAGGAGTTATAGGAATAATTCCTGTTCATATATATGGATTGCCCTGCGATATGAATAGTATAATGGAAATCGCAAAAAAATATAATCTTTTTGTTATTGAAGACACATCACAAGCACTCGGAGCCGAAATTGAAGGAAAAAAAGTAGGTACAATAGGAAATATCGGATGCCACAGCTTTTACCCATCAAAAAACCTCGGAGGTTTAGGAGACGGAGGAGCAATATCTACAAACGACGATGAAATAGCAGAAATAGTGAGAAGATTAAGAGAGTGCGGAGGAAAATCAAGATTTATTCCAGAAAATATAGGTTATAATTCTCGGCTTGATGCAGTTCAAGCCACTTTGCTTAAAGTAAAACTCAAATATGTTGATAAACTAATTGAGCTGAAAAACAAAATAGCTCAGAAATATAAAGAAGGTCTAAAAGACCTTGAACATGAACTGGAGCTCCCATATATTCCAGATGGGATGAAACACTCATTTCATCAATACACAATAAAAGTAAAAAGAGGGGAAGAAGTAAGACAAAGACTCAAAGAATTTTTGGAGAAAAGAGGAATAGGAAATTTCATATATTACCCTGTATTTTTGCACAAAATTCAACTTTTTTTAAAACTTGGAGCACAAATCGGTGGAAGTCTTGAAAACTCCGAAGATATATCAAAAAAAATCCTTTCAATACCAATAGATCCTCTCCTTACAGACGAAGAAGTAAGCAGAGTAATAAATGTAATTAAGGAATTTTTCTCTTCTACTCCCACTCAATCGTAGCTGGTGGTTTAGATGTTATGTCATAAACTACGCGGGAGACTTCCGGAATTTTTGCAGTAATTTTTCTTGAAACCTCATCTAAAAATTCGTAAGGCACTCTACTCCAATCTACCGTCATGCCATCAACGGAATCAACTATTCTTATCGCAATAACATAGCCGTATCTTCTTCTATCACCTGAAACTCCAGTACTTTTTGAGTTAGTAAGAACACAGAAAGCTTGCCATACCTTGTTATAAAGTTCATATCTTATCAACTCTTCCTCCAAAATCTCGTCAGCTTCACGGAGAATATCTATTTTCTTTTTTGTTATTTCCCCTAAAATCCTGACAGCAAGTCCTGGTCCCGGAAAAGGGTGTCTGAAAATTATATCATCTGGTATTCCTAAAATTTTCCCTATTTCCCTTACTTCGTCTTTATACAGTTGCCTAAAAGGTTCAACAAGTTCAAATCCAAGTTCCTCCGGAAGCCCACCGACATTGTGATGAGTTTTTATAACATGAGCTTTGCCAGAAGTAGAAACTCCACTTTCTATAACATCAGGGTATAAAGTTCCCTGTGCAAGAAACCTTATATTTTTTTCTCCTTTTTTTGAAATTGCATAGTTTTTGAAGACATCAATAAAAGTCTTCCCTATTATCTTTCTCTTTTTCTCTGGGTCTCTTACTCCTTTTAATTTAGAGAGAAAAATTTCTGATGCATCTGAAATGTTAATATTTATACCAAGTCTTGAAAAATTTTTCTTTATCTTTTCAACTTCATTTTTTCGTAAAAGCCCAGTATCTACAAGAACAAAATCTGCCTCATCACCTTTCGCCTTGTGAAGTAAATAAGCCATAACTGTAGAGTCAACTCCGCCAGAGACAGCACATAATATCCCTCCTCTGAGCTGTTTTATCTCATAAATTTTTTCTTCAACAAAATTGCTCAATGACCAATCAGAAGGTGATTTACAGATTTCAAAAACAAAATTCTTCAGAATTTCCAAACCGAACTCAGTGTGATATACCTCAGGATGGAACTGAACACCAAAAATATTCCCATATCTGAAAGCAGATATTGGTGAAAAATGAGTTTCACCAAGAATTTCAAAACTATCTGGAACTTCGGAGATTACATCTCCGTGAGACATCCAAACAAAAAATTCAGATGGCAAATTTTGGAACAGCTTATCTTTTACCAAAACTTTGAATCTCGCTCTTCCATATTCTCCAATTTTTGCCTTTTTTACCTTCCCTCCAAAAACATGAGCTATAAGCTGAGCTCCATAACATATTCCTAAAATGGGAATTTCAAGAGAAAATATTTCGGAATCAGGATATGGAGCATCCTTCTGATATACACTTTCCGGACCACCAGAAAGAATTATTCCATGCGGAGAAAAAGATTTTATTTTTTCTACCGGTGAGTTGAAAGGTAAAATTTCAGCATAAACCCCAAGCGACCTTACCCTTCTTGTTATAAGATGAGTATATTGAGAGCCAAAATCTAAAACAACTATCACAACTAATTAAATCCAAAAGTTTCCTTCACCCTCCCCTTTGCAATTCCTGATCTATCACTTGCTTGAAAGATTCAAATGGTAGAGCTCCCCTCACAGGTATTCCATTTATAAAAAATGTTGGTGTTCCTCTTACTCCAAGTCTCTGACTTTCGTTCATATCTTGCATAACAATTTGGGCTGTTTCCCCTGTGTCAAGACACTGAGAAAACCTTTTTTCATCTAATCCTATTTCTTTTGCAAACTGCTTCAGGGATGCAACATCAAGTCTCCCCTGCGGCTGCCCCACCTGGAAGAGTTTGTCGTGCATAGCCCAGAAAGCTTTTGTTCCTCCTATTTTACCTGCACACTCTGCTGCCTCTGCTGCTTTTTGAGCAAACTGATGAAACGGCAAAGGCAAATGCTTGAACACAATCTTCACCTTATCTCCATATGTCTGCAATATCTGGGGATAGGTCTCCCTTGCCCATCTACCACAGAATGGACACTGGAAATCTGAATACTCAACTATTGTAACCTTCGCGTTCGGGTCACCTTTTATCCTGTAAGGTGGTGGGGGTGCGATTTGAGATATATCAATCCTTTCCACTTCAGGAGGGGGAGATGGTGGTTGCTGTGGTTGTGGTTGTGGTTGTGGTTGTGGGGGCTGTACTGGCTGACCCGGTGCCCCTGCTCTTGCCACATTAACTCCACCTTTTTCAAGGTAACTCTGAATAGAACGAGTTGCCCATATTATAGAACCCGCAACTATCACGCTTGCAACAAGAATAGAAGCTGCCAAAAACTTTCCTTCTGCTTGTCCCTTCTTTATATCACTTTTCATACCCATATTTTTTACCTCCTATGTATTTATTTTTCTAATTTTAATATATTAGAATTACTTTTTCCAGAAACTTGAGAATTTTCTATCCAGAATCCAATTTTTTTCTCAGTTTAAAGCCGAAGAATGATATACTTTGATATATAATAAAAAATAGGTATAGTAAAAAGAAGACTATCTATTCTATCAAGGACTCCACCGTGTCCTGGGATAATGACCCCCGAGTCCTTCAAATGTACATCTCTTTTTAAGGCGGATTCTGCAAAATCCCCTAAAAGCCCAAAAAAAGCGGCGACAAAACCTAAAAACATCCAAATCATAAGGTCACCTTTTGGTTGGAATATAATTTTCATAAAAATAGCCGAGATTACAGATAATAAAACTCCACCTAAAAAACCTTCAAGAGTTTTTCCTGGTGATATTTTTTCTGCGAGCTTAATTTTTCCAAATTTTTTCCCAGCAAAGTAAGCTCCAATATCTGCACAAGCTGTTGTTAAGACAGTAAATAGAAAAAAGAAAATCCCAGTATCTATTTTTGCAAAATTTTGGATTTGTAGTTCGCTTCCTATATTTCTCAGAAGCACAGCGTGAGCTCCCCCCAACCATCCCGTATATATTATCCCAAAGTATGTCATCATAATTTTATCTATCGCTCCTCTCACCTCACGTGAAATTATCTGAATGAAAAATATTGCGATAAGAGAAAAAGTAAGGAGAGCAAAGAGAACATCTGATGGAGCCAAAAATGTTATAAACGGAATTGATGTTGAGACCGCGATACCAATTTGTGTGAATGGCTTTTCCCCTTTCATTTCCAAAAGCTTATATATCTCAAATGAAGCAAGAAGAGAAAATATAGAAACAAAAAAAACAAACAAAATACCCCCCTTTATCACAAAGAACAAAGCAATTCCACCAAGTATGACGCCAGAAATAACTCTTTTATAAATTTCTTGGCGAAAATCCTGATTCTGGGCTTGCGTTCTTATCTTAATTTGCTCTGCTATTTGCTCTATCCTCTGATCTTGATTGCTTCTATCCTGATAATTTTTTTCTTTTTCCACAGCTTTTTCATTCTTAAAATTTGCAAAAATTCTTTCCCAAAGTCAAAAAAATTTTAGCTCGCTACCTATAATTTCAGCCGATAAAGTTTTCGTGGTAAATAAAGATAAAATTAAAAAATGATGGAAACTGAAATAAAATCTGAGGAAGAAATAAAAAAATTTAGAGAAATTTTCGGCAAAGTAGTTCAGGGGGAAAATTTAAATTTTGAAGAAGCAAGATTTTGCGCAGATTTAATAATTTCAGGGAAAGCACCTCAAAACCTTGTCGCAGGACTTTTAGTTGCTCTCAGAATGAAAGGAGAAACATCAGAAGAAATAGCAGGATTTGCATACGAGATGAGACAGAAAGCAGTAAAGCCTAAAATAGACGATGAAAATATAAAACCAATTGATACATGCGGAACAGGGGGGGATGGACTTCACACATTCAACGCTTCAACGGCATCAGCTATAATTTTAGCTGCAGAAGGAATAAAAGTAGCAAAACATGGAAACAGGGCAGTTTCTTCAAAACTTGGCTCAGCTGATATTCTGGAGAAATTAGGAGTGAAAATAAATGTTGAACCAGAAGAAGTTGAGAAAGAACTTAAAGAGAAAAATTTTGTCTTCCTTTTTGCTCCAAAATTCCATCCTGCTATGAAAAATGTAGCTCCAATAAGGAAAGAACTTGGAATAAGAACAATCTTCAATCTTTTAGGTCCAATCACTAATCCAGTTGGAGTGAAAAGACAGGTAATAGGAGTATTCTCCCCTGATTTTGCAGAAAAGATAGCACAAGCTTTATCTTTACTTGGAACTGAAAAAACTCTCGTGTTCTCAGGAGAAGCAGAAGAAGGATTTTTTATAGACGAAATATCCCCATCAGGTCGGACATTCTTTTTCAAGTTAGAAAACGGTAAAATAGAAAAATTTGAGTTAGATGCAAGAGAAATTTTAGGGAAAAGACATAAAGTAGAAGAACTGAAACAATCAGAGAGCGAACCAGAAATAGAATTTTTAAATGTGTTAGAAGGAAAAGAGAGAGAGGCTTTACTTGACTTTGTAGCTTTGAATGTTGCGGCAGGATTTATAATTTGCGACAGAGTAAAAGATTTCAAGGAAGGTTATATTATGGCAAAAGACATTATAAAAAGCGGCAAGGCAAAAAAGTTTCTTCAAGAATATTTAGTTTAGTTTCGGTTCAGAGTTTATATATCCTATCTTTGTTTTTCCAGCAAAAACTTTATCTCCAACTTGAACAGAAAATTCCCACTCATAAGGTATATATACATCAACTCTGGAACCAAGATATATAATTCCTATCCTTTCTCCTCTTCTTATAAAATCTCCTTCTTTTTTGAATACAGAAATTCTTCTTGCTATCGCACCCGCTATTTGGGATAAAATTACATCTTTACCATCTTCTGTTCTGATATGCCAAAGAACTCGTGAGTTATTTTCTGATTTCTCTAAAAACGCCCGAGCAAAACCACCTTTCTTTCTCAAAATTTTTTGGACATATCCAGAAATCGGTGCTCTATTCACATGAACATCAAAAGGACTCATAAATATAGCAATTCTCTTCATCTTCTTACCTTCAAATTCAGGAATAAGTTCTACCAAATCACCTTTTACTTCAACCTCATCTTTCAATATAACTTTTCCATCAGCAGGAGAGATCAAATCTTTATCTGAATCGCTCTCAGGCTCTCTTTCAGGATCACGAAAAAAATTAAGAAGAAAAATAAAAAGAATGGATAAAATAACAAGTGGGATAAAACTTTTTGTTATGAAAAAGGAAATGAGAACAATAAAAAAAACAACAGTTCCGGGCAGTAAGAACTCCCTCCTTACTTTCATAAACTAAATATTATCTTCAAAGTTTTCAAATTTCAAAATACCAAGTTCTTCGTAATGAGGTCTCATGTAATCAGGTAAAAGCCCAAGTTTCTTTAAGTTAGGAACGACACGAGAAAACATCAAAAGTAAAAATTCCTGAAATATAGGTGAGTTTTGAATTATCTCCTGAGTTTCTTTTACAGGCAATCCGACATCTTCCCAAACCTGAGACATATCTGTTATTCTGTTTTTCAGAGCAACACAGCCTTCGTATGCAAACTCACAAAGTTCTTTCTTTTCCTTTTCAGGGAGATCATCTATATGTTCTTTCAAAGAAATAACTCCAAAAGCAACATGTCTTGCTTCATCTTTCATAACATATCTTACGATTTGAACTCCAAGAGGTTCCTCACCGAACTTATCTAATGTTCCGAATATGCCCATCGCAAGTCCTTCCACAAGAATCTGCATTCCCACAAACTTAAAATACCATCTTGATTCTGAAAGTATGCTCCGCATAAGATCACGGAGATGAGGAGATATAGGAAATTCCTTTTCTAACTTTGTAGTAAGGTATCTGTGAAAAACCTCAACATGCCTTGCTTCATCTATAACTTGTGTTGAAGCTACAAGTTTTTCATCATAAACAGGTGCACAACCCACAAGCTGACTTGCAACAAGTAAAGCTCCTTGTTCTCCATGCAGTATTTGAGATAAAATCCAGCTCATATTTGATATTGATAGCTCCAACCTTTTTTTGTCATCAAGTTTTTCCCACAATCCCTGAAAGAGAAGTTGAGGGAGTTGAGATGAGAAAGTAAGCTTTTCAATATCAACTTGCTGCGACCAATCTATATCTTGCGAGGCATTCCACTGCTCTTTTTTGGCTCTCTCATATAGATCGGAAAGTTTTTGAATCTCAGTTTCATAAGAATATACCCATATCGTATCATACAGAGTCTTTATAGCTTCTGCCGTTCCTTCTTTGATCAATCTTTTTGTTTTTTCAGTCATTTCAATCTACCTCCTTTTTCATTTTTGTTTTTTTAATTTATTTTTACCTACCATACGGTAGGTATAATATATACGATAATATTTTTAGAAGGAAAAGTTGTTTTTTCAGGAAAATTCTTTCATTTAGATTTATTCTTTAAAGTCCCGCGATCTTATTACTTTTTAATATACTGAGAATAATCAAATAACATCTTCTTTTCCATGAGGAACAACAATTTCGCCCTGTTGTTCAAGTCTTCTTATAACCTTCAATATCTCCTGTTGAGCTCTTTCAACATCTATCCTTCTTACAGGTGGCATAGTTTCAAGCTCATCTTGTAGAACTTTCCTTGCTCTCTCGCTCATGGCTCCAAGTATTTTCCTTTTTACAGGTTCAGAAGCCCCTTTTAGAGCTTTAAGTAAAACTTCTCTATCTATCTCCCTTAAAATTATGCTTATATATCTATCATGGATTCTCACTATGTCATCAAAGGTAAACATTCTTTGCCTTATCTCCTCAGCAAGTTCCGGGTTTTGTTTTTCTATCCTTTCAAGAAGTTCTTTTTCAAGCCCGGGCGGAGCATTCATGATTATCTCCACAAGAGCATTTATTCCGCCCACTCTTTTTGTTCCGCCTATTGTCCTATATTCTTCATCAAGAACTATACCTATTTCATCAACAACCCCTGGGGCAAGTTTATCTAAATTTGCTATCCTTTCCAGCACATCGGCATAAATATCCTTAGGTAAAAGTTGTAGAACCTCAAGGGCTTTCTTTGGATCAAGGTATGCTAAGATAACCGCCATAGTTTGAGGATGTTCTTTCCTTATGAAATTTACTATTGATTGGGCATCAAGATCATGCAAGAGTCCCATACTAATATCGGAACCTCCCGAAGCTTTAACGAATATTTTCAGACGCTCCATTATAGCGTTAGCCTTTGCTGGACCAAAAACAGTAGTTAAAATCTTATATATGAATTCATATCCGGATCCAGTCAGAACATCTTGCCTTGAAAGATTTATAAATTCATCAAGAACTTCCTTCGCAACCTTTTTCGGAATTATGCTCATCTTTAACATTTCCTCAGTAACCCTCTGAACATCTTCTTCACTTAACATTTTCAATATTTCTGATGCAGCTTCTTCTCCCAAAGTTCTTAAAAGTATTGCAACCTTCTTTGGTCCAGATAATTCTTTACTATTTCCACTTTTCCCTTTTTCTCTGCGTTCGCTTGATTCATACCCGAACTCATCTGATAACTTACTTTCTTCAACATTTTTATTCTCCTTTTGCATACTAAATATTTTAATAATGATTTTAAAAAAGATTATGGCTTCAGAAGAACCTTAATGGCTTTCCTTTCATGCATAGCTTTATATCCCTCTGCAACTTTATCGAGAGGCAAAACAACATCAAAAACTTTTCCTGGATCTATTTTTCTATCCCATATAAGTTCTATGAGATCGGGAAGAAATCTTCTCACAGGAGCCGGTCCTCCATGCATATGTACGAGAGAGAAAAAAAATTCATCGCCCGGGATTTTGACATCATGCAAAACGCCAACAACCCCAATATGTCCGCCCGGACGTGTAACTTTGAGAGCCATCATTAATGCAGTTTGTGTTCCGACTGCCTCGATAGCTGAATGAACCCCAAGCCCATGAGTGATTTCTTTCACAACTTCTACAGCTTCATCTCCTCTTTCCGGTATTATATCTGTTGCTCCAAATTCTCTTGCCAGCTCCTGTCTTTTTGGATTTCTACTCCCCATCAAAATTATTCTTTCCGCACCCATAATTTTTGCTGAAAGAACAGCAAGGAGTCCGACAGCTCCATCTCCTACAACTGCTACCCATTTACCAGGTCTTACATCTGCTGCGATTGCGGCAAACCAAGCCGTTCCTAAAACATCTGATGCCGTAAGTAAGCTTGGAATAAGATGATCCGGAGGTATATCAGGAGTTGGAACGAGCGTCCCATCTGCAAGAGGAACACGAGCATATTCCGCTTGCATTCCTATATCTCCCATAAAAACCCTACGAATACATCCACTATGATATCCTGCTCTGCAAATTTCACAGGTATTGTCTGATGCAAAAAAAGAACCAACAACGAATTGTCCAGGCTTTATTTTCTTAACTCCTTTCCCAACCTCAAGAACTATTCCTACATATTCATGTCCCATAGGAATTGGTTCTGAGACAGGATCAATTCCCCTATATGCCCAAAGGTCCGAACCGCATATACATGTAGCTACAATCTTTATTATTGCATCTTCATCTTCTAAAATTTTTGGTTCCGGACTTTCTTCAATTTTGATGTTGTATGGACCATAAAGAAAAGTTTTTTTCATATAATCAAAAAAACTAATAAAAACTTAAATGGTTTTCTCTTTGACAAAAATAGAATTCAGTGATGCAGAAAATAAATGGCAAGAAAATAAGAATTCTTGAATTTGAGATAATGAGTGTTTTTGATGAGATGGGATTTGAAGAGGTAAGATTACCCATGGTATATGGAGGTGAGGTAAGAGAAGATTTTACTACCGAAATATCAAAAAGATTTGAAGAAGGAAAATTCTGTTATAGAGGCGGAGTTTTCAGAATATCTCCCTTCGGTAAACCTGAAGAGATGTACCAGTTAGGTTGTGAAATAATAAGACGAAAGGATTTGGGTTATGAGGATATTTCTCTTTGTGCAGAAACTCTAAATTCCGTTATTGCAAAAATTGAAAAAGCAGTCGGTAAAGAGATCAAAGTGGTTATAGGACACTATGGTCTTGTCAAAAAAATTTTTGGAGAGCTTGCTGAAATATTTTTTAAAAAGAACATAGCAAAAATAGATGAAGCAATAAGAGCCGGTAAGGTAGATGAAAAATATGCGTTAGCATTTTTTAAAGTGTTCTCAGACCAAAACGAGCTTTCGTCTCTTCTTGAACTACCCCAAGATATTTTGAATTTTTCAAGCAGAATAAGTTGCAAAAAACTTTTTAACCTCCCAGAATTGCCTGAAAAAGATTACTATACAGGGGTAATCTTCGGAATTTTTTTAGAAAAAAAGAGAATAGGATTTGGGGGAAAATATTCTATATTGAAAAAAGAAGGAATCGGATTTTCAATAAATCTCCTTGATATATTCTCTTAATGATAAGTCGTCTTAACTTAATAAACTCATTTAATAGAAAAGAGAATATCAACAATTATTTTTCGTGTGTATTCAGCTGTTTCATCTCGCGGAGGAGTTGATGGCTCAACATAAGATATATCAAGCCATTTTTCTATATTCCATCCGGTTTCGTCTCTCATATTGTCCAAAACCCATATATTGAAATTTTTTATGCCAGCCGATAGTCCTGCTGAAATGTCTTTTTTAAGTTCATCGGGGGAATTGTACCCTTTGTTTCCAAAAGAGTCCTCTCCCACAAGTCCCAGCGATAAAGCTGATTTTTCTCCAAATATTTTGAATATATCTTTTGCGTAGTCCCAAACAAAAAATTCGGGAACATCTATTTTTATTCCTATCTTTTCTAATCCTCCTTTGAGAATAGTTGAATACACCATAAAAGAATACTCATCGCAATTTCCGGGTAAAGGTATTCCTAAGTTTCTTTGAATCTTTTCTGAATTTCTCAATATGTCATCTACGACGAAGGGAATTGCAACGCACATTACTTTCACTCTTTTTGAATGTGCAAAATCTATGATCTCATATATTTTCTTTTTTCCTTCCTCATATACATCATCAGGAGGTTTTATTAGGGTTATAACCTTGGGAAAATCAAAAACAATAGTCACTTTTGCTGCGAATTCAAATGGTGGTTCAAAATCTAAAATTATCCATTCTGCTTTGTAGTATTTGAGAAAATCTGATACTAACCGAAAAAATTTGTCAGCATTCCAGACAGATAACCAGTAACCATCTTCTTCTTTAAGTAAAAGCCAAGCCCTGAATTTCATTTTCTCAAGCGAAGGATGCGGAAAATCTCCATCTTTTACACGCAAAAACAGCTCAACTCCGAGCTCTTCAAGTTTATCGTATATTTTCTCATATTCTTCATACTGCAAAAACTCCGCCCATACAGCGAGAGAAAAATTCCTATTTTGCTCCTTCTTATTTCCGACACATCCTAATGAAATCGTAAAAGGTGAAAAAAGTAGAATGAAGGAAAAACCGAGAAAAATTTTTCTATGTATTTTGGACATTTTTGCCTATATTTATTTTGATTCTTTTATTCAACTTTATTCAACAAACCCTATTTTACTTCATTTTTTTCTTACACTTATTTTTCTTTTCTTGATTCTTCTTTCTCCATATTAAAGAACGTAATTTTTGTGCAATTAGATGAGAAAGTTTTCATTTTTTTGTTCAGTTTAGAATTTTTTCATAGAAAGTACGGTTGGAGTTCAAGACCTTCTTGTTCTTTGAAACCAAATTTGATGTTCATGTTTTGCACTGCTTGTCCGCTCGCTCCCTTTATAAGATTATCTATAACGCTGACTAATATCACATAATTTTTTGATTTTCTCATTCCGACCCTTATGAAATTTGTCCCTGTTGTTGAGTATATATCTGGGAATTCTTCATACCAGAAATCAAAAAAGAAATTCTCTTTTGTGAAATCCTCATAGTATCTTATCAAATCATCTTCCGGTTCTTGATCAAGTTTTACCCATATTGTTTCAAGTATTCCCCGCTTTGCAGGAATAAGTTGAGCTGAAAAGAGAATTTCCGGACTTTCTCCGAACAAATCTTGTATTTTCTCTTTCATCTCTGGAACATGTCTATGTTCCACCCACGCATAAACTTTTAGATTTTCCGAAAGATATCCTAATGTAAGGTGGGGCAGAGCTTTTCTACCTGCTCCCGTCACCCCGCTTTTTGCATCTATTATTACATCTAAAACCTTTATTTTTTTCTCTTTTGCGTATTTTAGTAATGGTGCAAGAGCTAAAATAGAAGCTGTCGGATAACATCCGGGATTTGCTATAATTTCCGCTTCTTTCAATTTTTCTCTATAAAGCTCGGGGAGACCGTAAACTGATTTGTCAAGTAAACTTGGGACAGCATGTTCAAATCCATATATTCTTTTATATTCTTCTTTGTTTTTGAACCTAAAATCAGGAGAAAGGTCAATTATGAGAGTTTTTATTCCGAGCTCAACAAGCTTTGCAACTATTCTGTGAGCTTTATTTTGTTCTGTACATAGAAAAACAACATCAAGTCCATCAACTTTCTCCTCTGAAAATTTCTCAACTTTTTCTATAATTTCATATTTTCTCAAAGACGGAATTATATCCTGAATTTTTCCTTCTTCTTCCGTTGAAAAGAGCTTCAAACTTTCTACTTTTTGGTGTTTCAAAAGGATTTTTAGTGTTTCTGATCCGGTGTATCCTCTCACTCCTAAAATACCTACTTTTATTTTTTTATCTGCTTTCATCATTTGAATTTCAGGTTAGTTTATTTTTATTCAATTTATTTATATTCTGATTGATTTTAATTTAGCTTTGGGATTTTTGTCTGTCTGCAGATTTATATTGTTTGCAGATCTACCTTGATTTTTTCTCTGTTTTCATTTTTTGCTCAGATTTTTTCAGATTTGCTGAAATCGCAATTGAGATAGCATCTGTTATGTGATGAGAAATATCTTGCGTGAGTTTCCCGTTCATTTTCCATTCAAATTTTTTGAGCTTTCTGATCACTGATTTTTTGACCTTTTCTTTATCTGCCATCTGATCCCCTCCTGTGATCTTGCTTTTCACATAAAGTGGCGAAATAATTTGGACTTCAACTTTCCTTCTTCTTGCTATTTCTATGCAGGTTCCAACTATGAGTCCTAACTTCAAAGATGCACTGGGATCTTTCCACACGAAAACCGATTCAATCCCCGCAATATCTGGTTTCCATATTCTAAAAACCTCCTCAATCTTTTTACCTATTTCCCATATTCTTTCAACAATTTCTCTATTATCTTGGCTTTGGATAACTCCGAAATCACGAAGTTTTATTCTTTTACCATTTATGTCCAATATTGCCCATCCTAACTCCCTCAAACCTGGATCTATTCCAATAACTCTCATAAACTAAATTTTAAACTTTCTGATTTTGAATGAAAAGAGGTTTATTACCAGATTTTGAGCAGAACAAATTTTTTTAATTAAAAAACCACCCCCTAATGACTATAATATTCTTTTGTGAGAAACTGGAAAAGTAAATTTTTAAAAGCGTTAAAAGAAGACCCCGAGTTTGCCGCAGAGGTTAGAGCTTTGCTCCTATCAGAGGATCTTCTTAACTTACCCCCAAAATTTGATAGAATGGAGAAAAAAGTTGATAGGATAGAATATAAGGTTGATAAGTTAGAAGAAAGACAAACAAGATTAGAAGAAAGACAGGATAGATTGGAAAAAAAAGTAGATAAGTTAGTAGAAGAAGTAGCCGGATTGAAACAAGATGTGGATATCCTCAAAAAAGATGTAGATACCCTTAAAAAGGATGTAGATATCCTCAAAAAAGATGTAGATACCCTTAAAAAGGATGTAGATATCCTCAAAAAAGATGTGGATATCCTTAAAAAGGATGTAGATATCCTTAAAAAGGATGTAGATATCCTTAAAAAGGATGTAGCTTATCTGAAAGGCTCCGATAGAGAGAGATGGTACAGAGATAGAGCACATGCTGTCTTTGGTAGAGTAATTTTGAAGGGAAAAACTTTTGAGGAGAGAGCAGCTGAAATCTTGTGGGATGCTTATAAGAGAGGTCAAATATCAAAAGAAGAAAGAGATGAAGTTTTATCATCCGATCTTCTGTGGAGCGGAGAAAGAGATGGAAAGTTTGTAGTTTTAGTTGTTGAGGTCTCATTCACAATATCTCAGGATGATGTTGAAAGAGCTAAAAAAAGAGCTGAAATCTTGAGAAAATTGGGAATTTTGGCTATCCCGGTAGTAGGTGGAGTTGAAATTGGAAAAGATGTAAAATTGGATGATGTTGTATGTATAGTAGATGGAAAATTTGACGATGAAGAATTTGAGAAATTATTTTTAAAACTTTCACAAAGTAAATAAAAATTCAAATTCTTTTCTCTATGAATCTACTCGAAAGTATAATTTTGGGAATAGTTCAAGGTATTACCGAATTTCTGCCTATATCAAGCTCGGGACATCTTGCTTTCTTCAAACAAGCAATGAAAGTTAAAATTGAAAACCCGCTCTTTTACGATGTATCTTTACATATAGGAACCACTCTCTCGGTTATTTTCGTTTTGAGAAAGGATATTTTAGATTACATCAGAAAAAGAGAAATGCTGTTGGGGATTATTGTTTCTTTTATTTTTACAGTACCAGTTGCTTTGTTTTTTGAAAATTTTGCTGAAAAAGTAGAAGAGAATCTCATTTTGTTATCATTTTCATTTTTTGCTGGTGCATTGATTCTTTTTTCTTCAAGATTTTTGCGCCTCAACTTGAAAAATCAGTTCATAAAATATGCTCTGATTGGCATTATGCAGGGAGTTTCTGCTACACCAGGTATTTCTCGCTCAGGAACTACAATATCTACTGCTTTTGTTGTAGGGTTCACTCCTCAAGAGGCTTTTTCTTTCTCCTTTATATTATCAGTTCCGACCATTCTTTCTGCAATTTCTTACGAGTTGATGAAAGTCATTTTGGGAAAAGAGACTGCTCCAAGTGTTGAATTTTCATACTTATTCTTTGGTATTCTTACATCATTTGTTTTTGGTGTCATATCACTTTACATTTTAAGAAAAATTGTAATAAACTATAAACTTTGGGTTTTTGGAATATATATGCTCTTTATGTCTTGTCTTTGCGTTGTGTGGAAATTTGCTATATAAGACTTCATTAAATTTAGAGAAACCTCATCAAAGTCATCTCAAATGCTCTCACCGCAACTATCATAGATGCCTGCAATACACTTTCTCTCAAAGAAAGATCTACTGATGCAAAAGCTATATCAATTTCCTCTATCTGAGATTTTATTATGTTATTTTGTACCTTTACGAATTCAAGAAAATCTTGCCTTTTTTGAACAAAACTTATGTTTTCTCCTACTTTTGCCCTGAGTGAGTTTAACTTCTCATAGGATTCTTGAATCTCAATTACTGCCGACCTCAGGAGTTCTTGTAAATTACCTTCTTTTCTACCTTTTAATATATCAGAGAGGTTTTTGAGAGTAGTAAGAATTCCGCTTATTCCTTTTGATGGATCTCCAAAAATTTCTTTGCCGGGTGTTCCTATTTCTACCATTTCAGATTTTATCTCAACAGAAAAAATCTCATCGTTGCCGTGATACTCCGGAATTCCATCTCCTCCAAAGTCTGCAAAAATTCCCATACTGTCTTCCATTATTGAGAACTTGAAGCCGGGGGTTGAAGATGAAAGTTGAAGTTTTCCATCTGGTGAAACACTTGCAAGCACAAGTCCTAATCCTTCTGAATTTATTCTGTTCGCAAGATCAGAAATCCTATCGGAATCAAAGTATCTTATATCCTTTGATAATATTACATTTCCTGAGTCATCATAAACTTCAAGTTTGAATTTTCCTTCTTTTATATTAAATATGCTTCCGAAGGTCTGTGATGGATCAACTCCTTTTTGAGCTACCCAACTTTCTTGTTTTATTATCTCTCTATCTTCATAAGGTTTTCTGAAAAATCTTGAGTTTGGAACTACTCTTGTTCCACCAAATAAATATCTTCCGTTTATTGAGGTGTTTGCGATTTCAACTGCTGATTTGAATAGTTCATCTACTGCCCTTGCAAGTGAGAGTAATTCTTCTGCAGAGACAGAGATAGCATCTATTCCTCTCTCTGCGTGGAGCTTTGCCTTGGCAAGAATATCAGATAGTTTAGATAAAGCTTCCTCTTTTGCTTGTAAAATCGCTGAAACTTGATGTGAATCGGAAAGATCTCGCGATATTTTTGATATTCTCACCTGAATTGTTCTTGCAAGGGAGTATTGAGAAGGATTATCAGATGGTCTTATAATTTGAAGTCCGGATGAAATTCTCTTTTGTAAATCAAAAACATTTGATTGGTTTTTAACTATTGCATCCCGATGAGTATCAAAAAGAAATTTTGTTGGAACTCTCATTTTTATCCTCCATCCTCCTTTTTTATTTTTTCAGTTTTTTATTTTTGCCTTATTTTATTTTTTGCTTTATCCACCTCCACCTACTAATCCTAAAATTGTGAGTAAAAGTTCATCTGTTATTCTTACTATTCTTGCTGACGCCTCAAATGCTCTCTGAAACTCAATAATTCTTATGAACTCCTCATCTAACGATACTCCTGATCTTTGTTGGATCTGCTCTTCAAGGGTTTTTACAACGAGTTCCTTTGCAGAAAACTCTGTGTTAATAAAACTCAAATTATTTCCGACTTCGTTTTGGATTCTTGTGTATATATCAAATATTGTTTCTGAACCGTTTATTTTTTCCTCGCGTAAAGCTGCAATTAAATTTGCAATATCGTTGTTGAAGGGAGCAGATGGATTAGAAGATGATGCCACACGCAGAGGATTTTCCTTGAATTCTTGAGCTACATCAAAATCAAAAACATTTTTTCCTACTAAAAGTGTATCTAAACCAAGAGCTACTGAAAGTCCTCCTGTGTCATTATATATATCAAATGTGAATCCAGAATTTGCTTGAATTTTTAGTTTATTGTCAGGTGTTATTTGAGCTGTGATATATCCTGAATTTTCAGGTGCTGAATTTATAAAGTTTGCAATATTTGCTATTCCATCAACGCTTGGATCATAGAAAATTGTAAATGTTGAAATTAGATTCCCGTTTTCATCATATATTGCTATTGATAAAGAACCGGGAGATGCCGTGTATGGTAGTCCAGCAAAATTTATTGGAGTAAAAGAATCTGATGCGGAGTATTTTGAAGTTAGGCTTTGAAAATGTGCAATCCCAACTCCTTTTGCGTGTCTTTCTCCAACTATTTTTATTATTTGCCGCGCAAGTGAGTTTATTTTCGCTAATACATTCACTAATGTTTCATCTCTTGTCTTTAAAGCTCCTCCAATTACGCCTCCTATTATGAACGGAGTTATATCCCAAATATGACCTCTACCATCTATGTACTTTATTTTTTGCAAAAGTTTTCCTGAACCGTCTATTGGATTTGATGGATTCTGTGGGTCAGCCTCTACTTTGAGAGAAAAAGCTCTGTCTTTGTCAACAAGTACATGACCTCCCTCTCTTATATATACATTTATCATCCCGTTATCTTGCTCAAATGTGTCTATGTTTATAAATTCTGAAAGTTTTCTTATAAGTAAATCCCTTTTATCTTTGAGAGGATTTACATTCTCTTTTGCTGCTGATAGTTCTGCTATTTTCTTGTTGAGACCTGCTATTTCTGTCAAAATATTATTTACTTCTGTTATGTTTTCTGAAATTTGTTTGTCTATATCTTCTCTAATTTTGACTATTGAGTTAGCTAATTCTTTAAATCTTGCGATCATGCTTTGAGCTTTGAGAACAACATTTTGCCTCAGTGAAGGATTCTCCGGATTTGTTGCAAGTTCCTCATAGGCGTTAAAGAAAGCGTCAATTGCGTTAAGAAGTCCTGCTCCTTCTGAGTCAGAAAGTAATGATTCTACTTGGCTAATTATTTCTTTTTGAGATTGAAAAGATTTCAAGAATTGAAGTTCTGCGTGCATTCTTTTTTCAAGAAAGAAAAATCTTTCTCTTTTTGCTCCCTCAAATAAAACACCTACCTGGCTTGGTGGCAGTGGAGAGAGTAGAGGAGTTTGTCTTGTGTATCCTTCTGTTTGGGCATTTTCAATATTTGTTGATACTATCTGGAGTGCAGATCTTGATGCGAACATTCCATTTTTTGCTCCAAAGAGTATGTCCTTTATTCCAGCCACTCCAAAGTATGAAAAATCGGAAAAAAAATAAGTTTTTTGAGTTTTACTTTTTGAAACTAAAATTTTTATATTCCCTGATTTAAATGCTGTTATATCCTCAAGATAATTTTCCCGCTTCCTGATATTTCAAATGAGTCATGAAGGAAATTTAGTTTTAGAGGTCCTATAGCTCCTACAAAGTTTGGAGCAGATATTCTGGTTTCTCCATTTATATTCTTTATGAAAGCTTTTGACTTTGCTGTATATATTATTACTTTACCTTGTCCTGAAAGTTCAACCAAGTTGAAAGTCTTTTTTATTTTTGTCAAGTTATATTTGAATGATGGCTCAAACCCAATAAGGAATGGTTCCAAAATTACCGCTTTCTCATATCCTTCATCAACCTCAAAGGCAGATATATATTCTGCCGATAAAGTTACTTCACAATCAATACCTCTTATTTTTATAAATTTATGATTTTTCCCACCAAAAAAATCGTTTTTGATTTTCTGATCCTCTATTTTTTTCAGAGGAAAAAGTTTGTAGCTACCCGAAATAAAAATGATGAAAGTTTCTCTTAAAATTATTTCGCTTTCACCTTTTAGAGAAATTTCCAAAATCCTACCTCGCTTTAGGAACCCATCCTTTTCCTCTATTTTTCTTAACTCTATCTTCTCCTCTTCTCCTTCTGGTATTCTCTCCTCTATTTTTTCCTCCCTTTCTTTTTCTTTTTCTTCTATTTTTTCCTCCTCTTTTCCAAGTCTTTTAGTTTCAATTTCCTCTTCAATCTCTCTTTTGAGCTCTTCAATTTTTTCTTCAATTTTCTCAATTTCTTCTGCTCTTTCGACTTTTTCCTTTTCTCCTACTTTCTCTAATTCCACCTCCTCTACCTCCAATATCTTTCCTTCTTCTTCTATTTTTCCCATTTCATTCTCTTCTCTCTGTTTCTTTTCTTCCTTTCTTTTTTGGCATTCCGAGAGGAGTTCTAATAATTTTTCTGATTCTGGAAAGACCATAGAACCTTCCCTTAAAACTCTTTCCGCCTCTTCTAACTTACCTGATTCTATTAATGCTCTGGAATAGTTGAGGAGAAGGTTCAAGTTTTCAGGATATTTTTTGTAAAGTTCACCGAAAACCTCAGATGCTTTTTCAAATTCCTTCTTTTTGAAAAGTGCTATGCCATATAGGTTGTATAATTTATCATCCTTTGATTTTGAATACTCTTTCTCCGCAAGCTCTATCGCTTCATCTATTTTTCCCTCTTTTATAAGATTCTGAATTTGATAAAAGATCATCAGAGAAAATTTTAAAAATGGAACAGTTTATATTCAAGTTATATTCAAGTTTTTAAGATTCGTATTCAAGTTTCCTTTTGAGCTCCTCCCTTTGCCTCATAAGCCAATACTCTCTTATAATTTTTCTATCGCCCTCCGATATTTCTGTGAATTGAAGACCAAGTCGGGTTTTCTTTTGCTCCCCATCACCTATAAACCTTACCTCCGCTTTCGTAGAAACTATTGCCCACTCATGTTTTTTCTGATTTTCCTTTGTTGGAAGCCTGAAAGATAACCTTACTATGTCCATCATCTTCACCCTATCCTTCGGGACTTCAACATCTAATCCCATCCCGTTTTCGTTTATATCTACCATATTGCCTTTGAATACGCCGCCCCATGGGAACTCAATATTTACCTCTATTGGCTCTGCGGGATTTGGCTTAACTCTGAAAGCGGACCTACCAGCCTTTCTTTCTATCTTTTCTGGGAAGGAAAAAATAAGAGATGTTTTGTATGTGCCTTTGAAGATTGACTCAAATGAATATTTACCAAAAGAGTCAGAATACTCAAACTCAACTTTATCTCCAACTTTCAACTTTTCCTTATATTTCGGATTTTCAAATTCTTTCATCAAAACTATATACTCTCCTCCCTTCGTCATTGCGACTTTTTCTACTGTGGTAAAGTAAGACCTTTCGTCCCCTGGGATTTTGGCTTTGAGTGGCAGTTGGTACTTAGCAAGCTCCTGGATATGTTTTATTCTTACTGGTTCTTTATGGAGCTCTTCAACATAAAAAAGTGCTACCTCTTTCTGTTCTGCTCCTTCTTGCATATTTATAATTTTATTAATTTTTTCTTTATTAATTTTTTCTTCTGAAATATTCTTTGCAAAAATCTTTTGGAAATTTTGTTTTTCATATTTTTTCTTTTCTTCTTCATCTTTTTTTCTTGCAAATAAACTTCCAAAAATCATGTTTTTTTCACCTCCTTTCTATTTTATATCGTAATTATTGTTAAAAATATTTTCCAAATTTTCAAGATTTTTTCCTCAAATTTATTTTTTGATAAAGAAAAATCCATTAATTTTTGTTTATTCTTTTATCAAAATTGATAAAATAGTTAGTAAAGCTAAATAACAATTTCAAGATTTGAATTTAAAAATCAGCTATGTACATTATGCATTTTTTATTTTTTATTATTTTATTATTTTTTATTCGGAAATTTTGAGAGTTCAATTTATTTATCTTTTTTCTTTTTTTGGAATTTTCATACCTTGAAACTTATTTTACAATTTTTCTATATGAGAAAGATTGCTGATATATCCTCTGCTCTTTCTGATATTTTGAAAGAATACGATAAAGAAATTTGGGCTGAATTTGTAATATCAAATAACTGGAATAAAATAGCTGGTAAAAAGAGAAAAGCCTATTCTTTAAAGTTGCGAGGAGGAATACTGAGAATTTCAACTCCTGACTCAACTTTACGCAATTTTCTCCTGAATCAGAAAAAACTTGTTTTAGATAAGATAAATGAAATACTCGGCGAGAAAATGGTGAATGATATAGAAGTTTTTGGAATCAGCCAACCCATTTTCAAGATGTTCTCACAAAAACTGAAAAGTAAAGAAAAAACAAAAGAAGGAGAGTAAAAAAAGAATAAAGAATAAAAAAAGAATCAGGAAAGAAAAAATAAAGAAAAAATGGTAAATTCAAAAAGTGAAAGTATAGGTAAAAGAAAATAGAATGTAGAAAGAATGAATAGATAGGAAGAAGGAGAAGGAAAAGAAGAAGAAAAGGTGGAAGAAGAGGAAGATGATGATGAAAATTTTCAGATGGATTGGATTTTTTATAGTTGAACTTTATATTGCGCTCAAAAATATTTTTGGCAAAGAAAAAGCTCTCAAAATTATGAAGAATTTTATGACCCTTTTAGGAAAGACAAGAGCCCCAGTGATGGCAAAAATCCTCAAGGTAAATCCATCAGATATATCTTCTTTAACAAAAATACAAGATGCAGAAGATTTAATATTGGGAGTAAAAGGTATCTGGTCTGAAAGAGAAAAAAATCTAGCTATAAAAGATGAACTTTTCTGTCCTTTTGCTCAGAAACTGAAAAGACACTCAGAATTTTGCCACATACTTGTGAAAGAGTTTGAAATAGCTACTTTTAGAACTCTCAATCCAAACTATGAATTAGAAATTGAGGGGAAACTTCTTTCAGATGGAGGGAAATATTGTAGATTTATTCACAAGATAAAACAAAGTAAATAACTTCTTTATCTATGAATAAAATCGTAATCGGAGCGGATCACGCAGGTTTTGAGCTGAAAGAGAAAATAAAACTGTTTTTAAAAGAGAAAGGATTTGAAGTAGAAGATAAAGGAACTTTCTCACACGATAGAGTTGATTATCCTGATTTTGCCCGTCTCGTCGCAGAAGATGTATCGTTGGGTAAAGCTGATCTAGGAATACTTGTGTGTGGTACGGGAATAGGGATGAGTATAGTTGCGAACAAGTTCCCCAAAGTCAGAGCTGCCTTGATTTTCAACGAATACACTGCAAGAATGGCAAAAGCACACACAAATGCAAATATACTTGTGTTTTCCGGAAGGGTTATATCACCAGAATATGCAAAGGTTTTGCTTTCTACTTTCCTTGAAACGAGTTTTGAAGGAAATCGCCATCAAGAAAGAATAGAAAAAATAATTGATATAGAAAATGAAATATTGAACTCTTTCGCTTCCTATTTCAGAGAACTACGGAGATTTGATCCAGAAGTTTTTGATGCAATAGTCAAGGAAGTAGAGAAACAGGAAACTATGATAAATCTTGTGGCTTCAGAAAATCTCACAAGTTTGAGAGTCCTTTCAGCTCTTTTTAATCCAATGAACAACAAATACGCAGAAGGCTATCCGGGGAAAAGATATTATGGAGGATGCGAGTTCGTTGATGTTGTTGAGGAATTAGCCCGAGAGCGAGTTAAAAAACTTTTTTCAGCAGAATATGCAAATGTGCAACCTCACTCGGGAACACAAGCTAACCAGGCGATTTATCTTATGTGCCTTGAACCGGGAGATAAGATTTTAAGTATGGATCTTGCTTCCGGGGGACATCTTTCTCACGGTGCTCGTGTTAATTTTTCTGGGAAGCTATATAAACCGGTCTTTTATACTGTCGACCGCAAAACCCATCTTATAGATATGGATATGGTCAGAGACATTGCTAAAAAAGAAAGACCGAAAATTATAGTTGCTGGTGCCTCATCTTACCCAAGAGCAATAGATTTCAAAGCTTTTTCCGATATAGCAAAAGAAGTTGGAGCTTTCTTTCTGGCAGATATTGCTCACCCTGCTGGACTAGTTGCTGCAGGATTTTATCCTTCTCCTGTACCCTATGCTGATTTTGTCACATTCACAACGCACAAAACTTTGAGGGGACCAAGAGGTGCTGTAATTTTGTCTCGGTCCGAGTTTTCAAAGAAAATAGATTCTGCTGTCTTCCCGGGCTCGCAAGGAGGCCCATTTATGCATGTTATAGCAGCAAAAGCTGTGTGCTTCAAAGAAGCTATGCAACCTGAATTCAAAAATTATGCAGAACAGGTAATAAAGAACGCCAAAGTTCTTGCTGATGAATTTATGAAAAGAGGTTATAAGGTTATAACAGGAGGAACAGATTCTCATATAGTCCTGATTGATGTGTCATCAAAAGGAGTATCAGGTGGGGATGTTGAGCGAGAACTATATAAAGCCGGTATAGTTTTGAATAAAAATGTTATACCTTTTGACTCAAGACCTCCTATGAACCCATCTGGAATAAGAATAGGAACTCCTGCTGTTACAACGAGAGGAATGAAGGAAGAGGAAATGAGACAAATTGCTTCAATGATAGATGAAGTGATATCTTCTGGTTTTTCAGAAGAAGTTATCTTGAAGGTGAGAAATTCCGTTGCAGAACTTTGTAGAAGGTTTCCATTTTATTCAGATTTCATACAAAAAGTCCTTTCATAGATTTTTTCTTGAAATTTCTTATACTTTCTCTTAAATTTATTCACTCGACTTCTTCCTTTATTCCTGATATTTCTCTATGTCTTTCTAATATCTTGTGCGGATCAATAAGAGTTATTGAACCTCGCGGAGTATTTACTCTTCCTATTATTATTTCTCTGAACTTTATGCCCACTTTTGGTGCCTCAGATATTGAATTTGGAGATATAGTTTCAATAAAGACATTATCAGCAATCAAACATACTGGTGATACATCCTTCAAAGCCCTAACTATTATTCCTAATTTTTGGCTTATTTGTTCCTTTATTTCTCCTATTTCAAAGAAAGATAAAATATCAAATACTGGAACTATTTCTCCCCTGATATATATAAGTCCTTTTAGGTATTTTATATCAGAATGAACATACAAAATATCATCTGATAGTTTTATCACTTCTTCAAGGTATTCTATACCTAAGCCATATATTTCCTCTCCTACACTTGCACATATTATCTTTATATCTTTCTGGAAAGATGGAAGAACTCTTAATTTTTCCCTCATAAAATAAAATTTAAAAAAGAGATTCAATAAAAACTTGCATATTAAAATAAAGTGATGTCAAGAGAGGAAAAAGATGTAAGCGAAAAATATGAGGTTGCAACTTTGGCAGGTGGTTGCTTTTGGTGTCTTGATGAAGTATTTGATAAAATAGAGGGAGTTATTGAAACAAAAGTTGGTTATGCAGGCGGATTTAAAGAGAATCCAACTTATGAAGAAGTTTGCTCAGGAACTACAGGACATCTTGAAGCTATTCAAATAAAATTTGATCCAACTGTTTTATCTTACAAAGAAGTTCTTCTTATTTTCTTTATGAATATAGACCCACAAGATCCGGATGGTCAATTTGCAGATAGAGGTCCGCAGTACAGAACCGCTATTTTTTATCATAACGAGGAACAAAAATACATCGCAGAGGAAACAAAAAAGTACATCGAAAAATTATTTGGATATGTTGCAACCGAAATAAGACCTTTTGTAAATTTCTATCCTGCCGAAGAATACCATCAAAAGTACTTCAAGAAAAATCCAATAAGGTACTGCCTTTATAAATTCTTTTCTGGAAGGGAAAATTTCGTAAAAAACATATGGGGAGATAAAATCTTTTTCAAGTTAAAGCAGCATCCAAAATATAAAAGACCACCAGATGATCAGATAAAAAAACTATTGACCCCTTTACAGTACTATGTGACACAAGAAGGTGGAACAGAACCACCATTTGAAAATGAGTATTGGAATAACAAAGCTCCCGGAATATATGTTGATGTTGTGTCCGGAGAACCCTTATTTTCTTCTCTTGACAAATTTGACTCTGGAACTGGTTGGCCATCTTTTACAAAACCTCTTGAACCAGATAACATAATATATAAAGTTGATACAAGTTATGGGATGATAAGAATAGAGGTAAGAAGTAGATATGCAAATAGCCACTTGGGACATGTTTTTGACGATGGTCCTCCTCCAACTGGTTTGAGGTATTGTATAAATTCAGCTGCTTTGAGATTCATCCCACTTGAAAACCTTGAAAAAGAAGGATACGGAGAATATGTAAAACTCTTTGAAGAGAGAAGCAAAAATAAAAGCAAATAGTTAGTAATAAATGAATAACTATAATTATCATCAGCTTCACGATATTCTTGCAGTTACAGTCTCCTACAACAATTTTGAAGGTTTAAAATCTTTGTGTGAAAATCTTCTTTCCCAAAGTCTTAAACCTAAAAAAATTTTTGTTGTTGATAATGCGTCAGAAGATGATACGCCAAAGATAAAAGAGCTTTTTCCTGAATTTGTGATATATAAAAGACTTCCAAAAAACTTAGGAGCAGATGGTGGATATTACTATGCTTTATCTTTTGCATATAAAATTTCCGACTTTATCTTTACAACAGATGATGACACTTTGTATCAGGAAGATGCCCTACATGAACTTTTTTTTGGTTTCTTGGAGCTTGAGAAAAAATTCTGTGTCGGAGCTGTAAGATGTGCATGGGAAGGATTTGAAGGAAATGAGCCGAAAGAGGTTTTCTCTTCTGTCTGGACAGGAGTTCTTTTTAAGTCAGCTGTTTTAAAAGTTGTTGGGTTTCCTCGCAAAGATTTTTTTATATATGGCGGGGATGATGAATTCTTTACAAGAATGACAAAAAAAGGCTTCAAATTTTTTCTTATTCCATCGGCAAAATATCTTTCAAGACCATCGCGACATAAAGCTCAATATTCTGTTTTTGGAAGAAAGATAAGTTTTTACCCTGATGATTTCAGGCTTTACTATTCAATAAGAAACGAAACTTTCATATACTCGCGCATCAAAAGAAAAGACTTTCTAAAAGTTTTGAGGAGAATCTTAATCCTGTCTTTAATAATCAGAGATAAAAACAAAGTAAAAACTATCTTTGAGGGATTTTTTGATGGGATTTTTGGAATACTCGGAGAAAATAAAAAGTACTCTACAAAAAGATAAAAAGAAAAAAACTTTCATTTTCAAATATCAATCCTTACCTCATATATATAGAATTTTTTCGTTCTATATATCTCTTTTAGGAAAAACTCAGATTCTGTTTTTTCCCTCTCCCTTATTACATATTTTACTTCAAACTTATTTATGAGTTCTTTTAGTTTATTTCTATCTAATTTTTCAAACTCTTCAAGAAATTTTTCTTGAATTTCTTTTTTATTTTGCGGTTTTTCTATCGGGATTCCTATCTCGCCCATGATTCCCCTGAGTTCATATATGGTTGGATTTTCTCTCAAAAGCTCAATATAATTTGCAACAATACTTTTTACTTCCTCCAAATCAAATCCTTGGAGTTTCATATCAACTATATTTCTTTCAAAAATTTCTCTATCTCCTATGTAAGTGAAAATATATGTCTTTGGGTTAAGCTGTGGGATTAGAGTTTCTCTAAAAATTACAGCCGACAAATTTTTTGGTAATGATATGACTTCATTTTCTTTTACTTTGGTTTTTATAAAATCTGAGATCTTATCATACTCACTTTTCAAAATAATTTGTTCTCTTACATGTTTCAAAGTTGCAACACTTTCAATAAATATTTTTTCCGATGATACAAAGATTCCACAGAATAACGCTGGAACCACAAAGCTTATTGTCAAGTTTGCAGCTGGACTTACATAATCAAGAACATTTTTCAATTTTGTCCTTGAAACTACATCATATATAGCAGAAAATATAGCTATAATAGAGAAAATGTAGAAAGCGTAATAAAAATGTCTTTCTTGTATTGTTATTTTTGTGATAGCGTTTTGATAACCTAAAATCAAACCAGAAATCAGGATAAAAAATAAAACTTTTCCTTTCCATCCCTTCCGCAAAAGATATGAGGCTGAAATTACACCTAAAACAATAATTACATAGTTTCTTTTTTCCTGAGCAAATTCAAATCTTTCCGCTCCAAACTTTGTAAAAAGAATAGCTCTCATCAACATAGCCTCTGAGTTAGGGTTCTGTGTTTGAAGAAAATTAAATACGACTGCTGGTAAAGCTACAAAAAAAGCAATCAATGAAATTTGTATTAGCTCTTTTCTCTTTCCTTTTGAGAAAATAAGTAAAAGGAAGATAAAAAGTAGAGCATGTATATAGTAGTAAAATTGACCGTAAAAGTTCAAACCAAATATTATACCGCAAATTATCTTTTCTTTAAAATTTAGATTTCTTTTGTCATCAATTCTTATGATAAAGTACACAAATAAAATAAAGAGTAAGATGAGAGGATTAGGATTAAATGCTCTGTGAATTATAAAACCAAAAAAAGCGGAGTGAGGAAAATTCATATCTCCTTGAGCAAATTTTAGAAGAGGAGAGACATTTAAGACTATGATGGAAAGTGTAAGAAAAGCAAAATGACTTTCTTCAATAAATCTTTTTATTACGGCAAATGTCAGCAGAGGTATAAATATAACTCCAAAAATTTTCAGGAAAACATTAACATACGAAAAACTGTGGAAAATCTCATATACTGCTCTACAAAGGAGCAAAAATAGTGGCAAAGTAAAACATTTTTCATTTTTTACCTCACAAAACCCACATCCGTGTATAAAAATATTTATCCAGTTATCTTCATCTCCCGACATTGTGAAGGGGAAATCATACTTTATGACAAGATATAAATAGGGGAGAAATACGAGCGATGAGAAGGCAAGTAATCCTGCTATTTCGTAGAAGGAAAAAACTTTTCTACTTCTATTTTCTTGGACTAATTCTAATCTTGATTTCTTGTCTTTGACAGCTTTTTCCGTTATTCTCACGATAATATTTTACTTTTTTGAATTTTATTTTTGTTTGTAAAATATTTTTAAAATTTCCAGCTTATATAAAAATGGGAACTTTTCACTTTTTGGTTCCAAATTTGGTTCTATTTATTGTACTTTCTCTTATTGCTACAAGAAGGATCGGGAAGTTTGAGCTGAAAATATGGCAAGTGATGACAGCAGGGGCAGTTATAGTCATTCTTACTCAAAGTATATCTTTTGAAGATGCATTTTACGCAATAGATTTTGATGTGATGCTTTTCCTTTTCAGCATGTTTGTTATAGGAGCTGCTCTTGAATACGGAGGCTTGATGGATGATTTTATCAAATCTATATCAAGTAAAATAAGAAATCCTCACATCGTTTTGTTTTTCGTTATTTTAGTTATGTCTCTATCTTCTGCTCTGCTTATGAATGATACTATTGCTGTTATAGGGACGCCAATTGTTCTTCGTATAGCCAAAAAGTATAATTTGCCAAAAAAAATTCTTTTGCTTTCGTTAGCTTTTTCGGTGACTTGCGGTAGTGTTATGAGTCCAATAGGTAATCCTCAAAACTTCATTATAGCAAATCATATAAAAGATAAAAACCAATTTTTTGTATTTATCTGGTATCTTGCTTTACCTACGTTTATTAACATTTTTTTGACTTTCCTTTGGATTGAGCTTTTGCTGAAAAAAGGTGGTTTTGCAACAAAAGAATTTTTTAAAACAGAATTAGCTCAGGTTGTTCATCAAAGTTCAGATGAATACACTCATCAAAGAGATAAATCTCTTTATTTCCTGTCAAAGATATCTTTGCTCTTTCTTTTATTTCTGATAATTTTAAGCGTTGTTCTTTCTTTTTTTGGTGTTAATTTGAAACTCGTTCATATCACCTTGTTTTCTGCTCTACCTATTTTGCTTTTTTCAAAAAAGAGATTTTTTATATTGAGAAAAGTTGATTGGCATACTCTTTTATTTTTTGCTTCTATGTTTGTTTTGATGAAATCTGTGTGGCAAACTGGGCTACCTGAAAAAATTATAAAAGATTTGGGTGGGAACCTATTGACCTTGGAGGGAATTTTTGCTTTGAGCTTGATTTTAAGTCAAGTTTTTTCAAATGTTCCTCTTACCATGCTTTTTCTACCTATGATTGAGGGTGCTTCGGAAATTCATCTTATGGCTCTTGCGGCTGGAAGTACCATAGCAGGGAATTTATTTATACTCGGAGCTGCAAGCAATGTCATAATAATTCAAGGAGCCGAAAAGAGAGAAGGCGAAACAATTACATTTTTTGAATTCGCAAGGGCAGGAATTCCACTAACAATGATAAATTCTTTGGTATACTACATTTTTTTAGTAGCTTGTTGTTAAAATGAAAGTTGGTAAAACAAAAATTCTGTGATTTCAAATTTCATATCATTTCAAAGTATTGATATGGTGTTTTTTGACCCTCCAAAACTTCTCCCAATTGATAATTAAAAATCATCAATGTTGACAAAAAATATTCCTTCGGGTTGTTGCCAAATTAATCCATACTTCGTGAAAATGCCATAAGTTCCTTCGTGAATTATCCTGAAATCTTTGAAATCTAATGTCTCATCTCCAGAAGAAATCGCTACTTTACCACCCTCTATCCATGTCACATATATCTTATTACCTATAACAACTATCTCTGGCTTCTCTGATTTTATCCCCGGACTTTTTGATATATTCCTGATTTTGAATTTTTTGGCATTTTCTGCCCCAAAATCCGGCATTCCTGAGTAATCGTATGTGATAACCTTTCCATCGGGAAGTTTTAATGTTGACGCCCCAACAAGAATTGGAGCTTGCAGTATAAGAACCTCATGTTCTCCCTCTATAACTCTTTCAAAAGCCAAATAGAAATTTTTTGTATCAGTTGCGCAAGAAACATATTTTACATCAGAAAGATACGCTGGAATATAAAATGGTTCTAACTCCCTATCAGAAAACTGAGGATATGAGCGTAAAATATTAATTACATCCAAAAGCTGGCGCTTAAACTGAAAGACCTTCACTCTGTATCCGAACCCATCGCTCCATACAGCATAAAAGTTTCCTCCTCCACCGCATATTCTTGGATGTATCTCAAATGGTATTTGTAAATAACAGGACTCGCAATAGGTATAAGTCATAATTTCTGAAAATGTTTCCCCAGAATCTTTTGAATATGAGCACTTTACTCTTGCATCTCTAACCCCCTTGTTGTAATAGCAAATCATAACTTCTCCTTTGTCTGCAAATATATCTGGGAAATAACCATTATCAAAACTTGCTTTGAACTTAAAAGATTTGGAATCTAATTTATATTTCCCATAGTAAAATCCAGAGCCAGCGCTTGCAACAGAATGCAGAATATCACCATCTAAATCTATTCTTATAGATGCCTGTCCAAAATAGATAGTCTTTAATTCACGATTTACCATTACTATTGCCTCGGAATTTACAAGGTCATTCCATGCAACTATCAATCCATCAGAATCATCAACATCAAATGGAACTTCTGAATACACATTGGTTATAGATGAGGCAGAAAAGACATACACTGCATCAGTGACATATCCACCATATCCATCAGTGCAAATAAGAGTGTGCTTAAATTTTCCTGATGTTGTAGGTGAAAATGGGAATTCTCCGGGAATTTGTATTTTGAAATCACTTACACCATCGGAGTAAAAATCAACAGAACAAATTACTTTATCTCCGTCTGGGTCGTATCCATCAACTTTTATTTTCAAACTCTCTCCCGGGGTTGTCACATAGTTTTTATTAGTAGATATATATGGGGTGTTATTTTCTGGGAAAACTTTGATGGTAGTGTAAGATTTTGCTATGCTTTTGCCTGTCACAAGTGTAGCTGATACAACAAAAACAGTCTCTTCTGAGACTTTATATGTATGTTCAACATAGGGAACGGTTGTTTTTTCTGAAGAACCATCTCCAAAATCCCAAATGATTTCAAATTTGTCAGAATATGCAATTGAGGCATAAAATTTGACAGAAAGAGGACTTTTTCCTTCGGTAGGATAAGCATAAATAAAGATAGAAGATCTTTCAATTTCAATTACTCTTTCCTTGCAGTAAAAAGTAAAAAACAACAAAATACTTAAAAAAGTAAGCGAAAATTTCTTATTCGTATTGCAATTTAACATCAATTTCAAACTCATTCTAATCGTTTCTAAATTAATCTATTTTTCTAAAACTTCAATGCGCTGGTAAACTCCCGAAATAAGGTCACAGCCCAATTCTTCAGCCGGCATATTTGGTCTCCAATATCTATTACGGCAATAGCAAGGAGGAAGAATTGGGCACACTTCATAATAAGAAGATGCAGGATATAAGCGAGGTTTATAAACGAAAATAATAGGAATGTCCATGTATTCTCTTTCTAAGATAATAAAGTCCCAATCTGTGTAGGAGGGAGGGGGATATTCATCTATCCATTTGAAAAATTGAGCGTAAATATAGATGTATAAATTTCCATCTTTATAATAAATTTTTTCTACAAAATTGTGATCTCCTCTATAATCCCAATCGTTATATAAGCCTATGGCAAGTATAAACTTTTTTGAAAAATCAACCTTTATCTCATCTCCGGAAGAACATATCAGCTGATTTTCCGTTGTTATTTTATAGTAAAGAATTGTAACTCGAGTCGGGTAAATAATATCTTTGAATTCCGGAGTTTCACATATTACATTCCGTAAAATTACTCTTAGTTCTTTTGGAAATTTTGCTTCCATGTAAGTAGGACATGGGGTCATATAAGTATAAATGTATGTAGATGAAAATTGATAATTGTTAGGAAATGTTAAAGGGCAGATATATTCCGCTTGTATTTTTCTGTCATCATCAACTTTTCCGTCGCAATCATTATCTATTCCATCTTGCTCATCTTGTAAATCAAGAACCCCCGGATTTATTTTTGGATTTTTATCATCACAATCTCCTGAAAGAGTTGTGATGCTCCCAGAGAATTTAAATGTTACTCCTTCGGGGAAAAATGTTATTCCTTCGGGAAATTTAGAATCACATATTAAAACTCCTTCTGGAACACCATATCCATCTCCATCATTATCAGAATAAATCCCAAAACAATCCAAACAAACTTCATTTGAGAATCCGGAATCACCTCCTAAACCATAAGATATAACGCGGTAGCAATGTTTTCCCTCTTCCTTTTCCCCAACTTCAAAAGATGTAACAGAAGAAGGAGAAATCCATATCGCCACAAACTTATCTTTAACATTCTTTAAAATCTTAAAACCGATTTCTCTATCTTCGCCATTTTTATTTTCCTTTTCATTATTATTATCTTCCTTTTTCTGCCATTCTAATCTTATCTTATTACTACTATTACCGTCAATAATTTGAAGTTTTAGGTTTGAGGGAGAAGGTGGAGGAGGTATTTCTTGTTCTACTTTGGAAATTTCAGCACAAGCTTTTCCTAATTCTATTTCTCCCCCCTTACCAGATTTTGCTTTCACCTCCCAGCAATACTTTTTCCCAGGTTTCACATCACCATCGGGATAAAAAGTAATTGAAGATGGGAACAAAGCGAGAAGTTCTTTTCCACCGTCTATTACTCTTGAGACCTCGTATGAATCCACTTTTTCTTTTCCTTCCCATTTGATAAAAACAAGTTTTGATGATAAAAATTCTAATTCTATTCCCTCTTCATATATTATTTTTATTTTATCTTCTCCCTCCTTTGTTTTCTCCATTTTATCTTCTCCCGTCTCTATCTTCTCTTCATTTAGATTGTGTGTTGCTTTATTTTCTTGAAATTCTCCTACTTTTTGGATTTTGTTTTCTCGTTTCTCCTCTTTACATAAAAGTAAGAGAAACAGAAGAGAAAAAATAGAAAAGAATTTTTTTATTCTTGTTTCCTTTACCATAGATAAAACGCCTCCTTTAATCTAAAAAATCTAAAATTCATACTTATATTTTAAATCATCATTTAAACTCAGTTGCAGGTTGGATAAGCTTCACATTTGCCAGTTGATGGATTAAAGCTTCCGCCAGCGCAAGTCGGATTTCGCTTACACAAACGTGAAGCAGGATCATCAAGAGGACATGTCCATCCACACTCTATACCATCATCATCACACGATACCTCTGTCCATCCAGAAGGGCAACTATTTATGCTACTGCACCAGGTATTACAACCTCCGTTAATTCTGTAATAGCACGTTTTATCTTCTGAGCTGTACCAACACCTACTCTTAGCTCTTTCGTTACAGCTTTTACCAATATAACCAGAACAGCCATCGCAATCGCTATCGTTTGGTTCTCTCTCACATTTTCCAGTTGATGTATTTAATGTATATCCACTTGGGCATTTTGTTGGGGGGCAAATTGACGAGTTAGAATCATCACAATCAACGCATGCGCGACAACCATCGCCATCATTATCTGCCTCCCAGCTTGGAATTACTCCATCACAGTTATCATCAATCCCATTACATATTTCAGGTGCTCCAGGATGTATAGATGAAATTAAATCATTGCAATCTCCCGCACATATGCGCCAACCGTCTCCATCTAAATCTAATTCATTCCAAGGTACTACGCCATCACAATTATCATCTATACCATTGCAAGATTCTGGTGCTCCCGGATGTATTTGATCGTTATAGTCTTTGCAATCATTATTGGCAGTAACATATCCTGGGGGACCCGGGGGACACGCCTCTATAGGTGAGTGACCGATGCACCACCACACACAAAAGGTCCAAAATGATTCGCAACAGTATAAATAGTCGCCAGTTCTTCCATATCCATCACCATCATCATCATACCAGTATGTGACTTTCACTCCTTCGTCTATTTGTCCATTGCAGTTATTATCTTTACCATCGCATACCTCTGGATTTCCTGGAAATTTTGCAGAATCCTTATCATCACAATCTCCTTGGCAAATTCTATATCCATCTCCATCTTCATCCTTTTCGTTTGTGATATCCCCATCACAGTTATCATCCTTTCCATTGCAAATTTCAACTGCATCGGGATGAACGGAACTATCTGAATCATCACAATCTAAGTCATTTGCCACATATCCTTGTGGTTGAGAAGGAGCGAAAACTAACTCATTAGGATCACCATAGCCGTCGCCATCTGCGTCTTTATAAAATGCAACAAGTATTTGAACTTGTCCCTCAACATATTGTGACCAAAGACCAGTCGTATCTTTTACTCTATATCTTACTGTGTATATTCCTGGTGAATTATAAGTATGAGATGTTTCTTTACATACTCCCAGTTCACATACTCCCAAAGTTTCGCACACTCTTAGTGCTTCCTCCGTTATTGAGCCTATAGTAGGATTCGTTCCATCTCCAAAATCCCACTCACATTCTTCGATTAAATTTCCATCTTGTTCATAGAAGCTTCCTTTAAAATCTACTTTTACACCTCCACTGGGGAATTTTAAGAAATAAAAAGGAAGTATCTTTTCCCCCACTGCACAAATTTGGCCAATGCTGGGATCCGGATCTGGATAACATATAGTAAAATTAGCAGTTGGTGGATTATCAGGAACACTCACATCAAAAAATGGTAATCTAGTTCCATCAAGTGAAAATGTGTTTCCATTTGCTCTTATTGTATAAAAGAACCTTATTGTTTTTGTATTATGGTCAATAAACCTTCTGAATCTCCGATTCTTTATATATATACTTGGCCGAACTTTCTCCGCTCTCAAGTTGCTGAGGTTCCATAAACCCCTTAGCTGCGGAACACCAGTTCTTGATAAAATAAACATATCATCTCCGCATAGTTGATCCCCTTGCCATGGGCAGTTTGAGTTTGGTGTAACTATTAGATCATAATTTGCAGACTCCCCAGGAAATGCATAAAAAATAGGAGATATTATACCTATCATAGATGAACCCTCTATTCTATCCAGCATAATGGAAGGTGTTCTACTTATTTCTGCAAGATATGCTGAGGCTATGGTTCCAAGTCTTATTTCATCCATTAAATCTTGATTTTCTATTGTATCGGTGGCACAATCCAGAAAAGCATTGAAGAATGACTCTATGCTAGAATAACCCGCACCCACAGATCTTATAGCACACTCTGCAAGCTTATCAACTATATCACCGTACCTATTTCTTAAACGCCAAAGAAATGAATACCAAAGACCTCCATTATAATGTGACTCATTTATAAGGTCAGATCGCAGAAAAGTTCTGTTATTTATAGCATTATCAAAAGTATAATTATTAGGATTTGCTCCTAATATATTAGCCCAATCTCTTATTGAAACTGCATAGATTTGCCTTTTGTATAAATTGACCATAACATCAGCAAAGTAATCTGCAATACCCTCTGTAAGACTTCTATAAAGATCTCCCCATCTTTCTTTTTCACATTTTACCACATGGCAGTGGTGAGCATGTGAATATTCGTGGAAAACAACGAAAGGAGTTCTTGAAGCAAGAAATCTACAAAGAGTTATGTTATAACTAACATCCGCCAAAAATGGATCTCCAGGGGAAAAACCAGCATTTTGGCATTTTCCATATGCACATATGTTTTTTGGCGGCCAACTTCGTTGTGGTTCTGTGTATCTTCTGTAATCTACATAAAGAGTTTCTATAATTGTTTGAGTGGCTCTATCCCCGAATCTTGAAGCATCGTCGAAAAATCTCCCTGCCATAGTTGCCCAGAAATATGCTGAAGCCATTTCAAATTCATGCGGATTCATAACAGGGTCATAACAGAAATCTCTATCTGGTTCATTTATTACCGGAGGAGGTTGGCATGTCCTTCCCGGACACAACTCATCGCACCGGGAACAACAGTAGTCTTTAGGATCTGAAAATATACAGCCCAGTAGTGTAAAAACGCCAATAGTGCACTCTTGACTATAAGAAATACATTGATTACAGTAAACTGGTCCTTCATAAGTGAGATCAGCATCTGTTACTCGTCTTACATATTTCCCAGATAAATTTTGACCGGTAACATCTGGAAATCCAACTCGGCTAACACTACTCGTAGGACAAGCCGTCATGTTGTCTGGTTCACGTTGGAATTGCTGTTCAGCTGTACATATACATCCACACCAATCAGTACATGGGGGAAGCTCCGAGAAGATGAGGTCAGAAATTTCCACAAGACTTCCATCAAAAGCATCAATCCATACCCAAAACCTTCTTGCAATAGTAAGAATGAGAATTTTGTACGCCAAGTGTAAAATCCCATTTTTATCCCTTATTATTGTCAAGTAATATATTGGAGGAGCAAATTGTAATTCTTCCGGTTGCAGTGAAAATAATGAAAAAATACGAGACAAAACATCTCTTGGGCTTAACTTAGGTATTGTTGGAAAAGTTTCAGGAATAACATAATATTCTCCGAATATCGATCTAGGATTTCCTTCTGAATTAGTCCTCACAATAAGTTCGGTTTCCACTGGAATTCCTTTGAAAAACTGTTTAAACCTTATAAATGAAGCGTAACCTAAATTTTCAACTTCCTCTATTTTTAAATCTCCAAGATCTTCCTTGAAACCATAAACATCTTTAAGCTCGCTCAAAAAAGCTACTACTCCCTCTATTGTTCTTATGCCTTCATAAGATACTATTGTAAAATATGAAAAAACAAGGGCAGGGTTACCTGCCTTATCTTTTATCTTCACTCGAAGATTATGTGTATTTTCTGTAAGCTGTTCAGAAGGTGTAAAGTAAGCTCTGTTTTCCTCAACCCGAAATTTAGAAGTAATCTCCTCCCTATCCAAAAATATTCGGAAAGATTCTTTAAGAATCCCTGATGTTTCATCCCAGAATTCAATCAAAAAATATGGAGTTTTACTTTGTATCAAAGCTCCGTATTGAGGTGATGAAACAACTATAAAAGGAGGCACTGTATCTAATACAAGAGATGCTCTTTCTGTCCTCATCTCTCCTACCTTCTTTATCATTGTTCCACCATTTCCTAACTCATCCTCTCTTTCAACAAGAAGATAAACAGTGTAATAGTAAGCTCCGTCTGGTTGAATTTTACCTTCAAAATCCTTCCCATTCCATATTGTTTTCATGTTTTTTCTTACATAGTGACAAGCTTTACCTTGCTCAATAGGTTTTAAGTCCCAAGTAACGCAATCAAAAGGAGGCAAGATTTCTTCTTTGAATGAGGAAAATTCATTTATTAGCTTCCCTTTTTCATCATAGATAGAAAGCGACCATGTCAGAAAGTATCTTTTTACATCTCCTTTACCTTGTGATTGAAGTGCATCTGTATGCTTTACAAGAACTATAAAAGAAAACTCAACTTCATCAAGATGTCCATCACCATTTGGGGAGAAATAATCGGTTGATCTATCAAATTTTCTCAAACATACCTTTCCAGTTTCATCACAAACTGGGGATTGAAGTGGAGATGCAGTAATTGTTAGTGGTCTTGAAGGTGTGATTTTTACACCCTCAAAAAAATGGTTTGGAATAGGCTTTTTCTTCGTATACTTTCCTCCAAATACAGCAATGGGATTCCCAAGAACATCATTCCAGTCAGCTTTCCAATTACCTCCATTTTTTCTGTTAAATTCCTCAAAAGCTTTCATTTGATCTTTTGTTGGTTCCCCAGTAGAAGCATTATTGGAAATCACTGCAATAGATATCAGCAAAATAGAGGATAATATAACTCCGTAAAGATTTAGGCTCCCCCCCCAGCCTTTTTGCTATCTTTTAGCATTTTTCTTTCCACTTTCATAATTTAAAATATAATCATTTTTTGTTTTGTTGTGTTGAAATTTGAGCAGTCAAAAATTTAAAACTAACCTCTTTTTTTCTTTTTTGAATTTATTTGAAGTTTGCGTAAAGAGGTTTGTTTTTTTGGAGCGGGTGACGGGACTCGAACCCGCGACCCCTGCCATGGCAAGGCAGTGCTCTACCAACTGAGCTACACCCGCAATTGAATAAAATATTTTAATCAAAAGTATAAATTTTATCACTAAAACAAAAATTTCTTTTTTTAAACAAAAAGTTTTTTCTTTGCTCCTTTTTGCTTGTTCTTTTTTGCTTTTCAAACTCTTTCTTTTATTTCTTTGCCAAAAATTCCTTCTGGTCTCAAAGCTAAGAATATAAGCCCCACAAGAAAAACAAAAGCAGTTTTGTATTTTATAGAAACATAACCTCCGAATAAAGTTTCTGTTATTCCAACTATCAAAGAACCTACGATTGCACCGGGAGGACTATCAAGCCCTCCTATGACTGCTCCTATAAAAGCCCTCAGGAATGGATCAAACATAAAAAACTGGTCTACAAAATATAATGGAGCTATTAAAAATCCTGCGATTCCAGCTGTGAAAGTTGAAATTGCCCATGTGAAACCTATTATCCATCTTGTTTTTATTCCAAGTACCCTTGCCATATCTAAGTTTTGAGATATAGCTCTCATAAATATTCCTACTTTTGTGCGCATCACGACAAAGTAAAGAATTGCCATCAAAATTAAGCTTGTTGAACTCGTTAAAATAAAGCTCTTTCTCATTTTAAAGTCTAAAATTTGAGTTTCCCCTGTGAATGGAGAATTCAGAGCTTTTGGATCTGGTCCCCATATTGCGATTTCAACAGTTTGAATTAAAAATGAGATGGCTATTGTTATTATTGTAAGCCCAAGAGGAGAGACTCCTCTTCTTTGTCCTTCGTAGAGAATAAAAAAATATATAAGAAATGCAAGAACGCTGCTTATCAGCGAACCGATCAGTCCGTAAAGAATAAATTGGGAAGGAGTTATTATTTTATCACCTATCAGAGATAGAGCTATGAAAGTTCCTAATGTAGCAAAATCCCCATGGGCGAAATTTAAAACCCGTGTGGTTCTATATATCAATACTATACCTAAGGAAACCAAGGCATATATAAATCCTACTTCTATACCCAGTATGAAATAACTCATCTTTTCCTTTCTCCCTTGCCTTATTTTATTGATTTATATATTGATTTTGCTGTTTTTTATTTTTTGTTTATATTTTTTACTTCTTTAACTTTTATTTTTCTCTCTTCATTTTTTGTTAATCTGAGTTTTGGAAGACTTTTTTCAGCAAGCTTGCGTCTCCCTCAATTTTTTCTATTTCTACCTTCAAGCTCCCAAGAGTAAAGTTAAGTTGCATCTTTACAGGGAAAAGATTTTCCTTATCTAACCAAACTAACCATTTCTCTTTTGGTTTTATGGGACCTTTTGTCTCAACATCAGCTCCTAACTCAACAATTTTTGATTTAAAATTCCCCAACCGAGAACTCACAATTTCCTCACCAACCAAACTATACGAAATGTAATAGTACTTATCTTCGTAGAAAATTTTCAATATACCGTTTTCGTATTTTGTAGCTTCTTTATATAAAATAAGACTTGCAGTATGAGGATCAACAAACCCATCGTTTAAGAATTCCCCAAACTCTTCTGTTTTTTCCTTCCGCGCATAAATCACCTTTTTCACATATATTTTATCTCCCTTGAAGATGTAATATTGATCTCTTCTGAATCCAATTTCATCCTGATGATAAAAGAATTTTTTTGGTTTGAGCTCCTGCAAATCTATTATAGACCAACCAAAATTATGCACCTTTTTTACGATATTACCGAAACTTAAAGTTTTTGCTAAACTTGATATTACAAAATTTTCCCCATCTTTTTTATAACCTATGCAAATCTGAGCTGTTGGGAAGAAAATAAAATAAGCTTTGTAGCATGTTTTCAGCTCTTCTATATTAGCTATAAAATACAAAAAAATCAAATAATAATGAAACACAAAAATAATTTTAGTCTGGAAATTTCATTTATTGTTTGAGACTCATAATGCTGTCGGGAAGATGTCTATTTAATTTTGTTCTATCACCCAATTGTCCCTCTCCATTTGCTCCCCAGCACCACAGAGATCCATCTTGCTTTATCGCACAGGTATGAGAACCACCAGATGATACATCCGATATATCTCTCATAATTTCAACTGGGTAAGTTTTATCTTTGTTTGTTCCATCACCAACTTGACCTGTAAGATTTCCTCCCCAACACAAAAGAGTACCATCTCTCTTTACCGCACAAGTATGTTTATGACCTGTTGAAACTCGCAAAATATCATTTGTAATTAAGATAGGAATATTTTTATTTTTCCTGGTTCCATCTCCTAATTGTCCGTCTCCATTTGCTCCCCAGCACCACAGAGATCCATCTTGCTTTACCGCACAAGTGTGTGACCCACCAGCCGATACATCTATTGCCCCATTCATAATTTCAACCGGATATGTTTTATCTTCGTAAGTTCCATCTCCAACTTGCCCATATTTATTCCATCCCCAACACCAAAGTGAGAAATCCTTCTTTATTACGCAGGTATGGAAAGCACCGGCAGCTACTCGCAAGACATCCGTGGTAATTAAAACAGGGAAATTTTTTCCATCAAAAGTTCCATCACCTAATTGTCCTTCCTCATTTCCTCCCCAACACCAAAGTGAGAAGTCTTTTTTTACCGCGCAGGTATGTCTATAACCTGCTGAAACTTGCAAGACATCTGATGTAATTAGAACAGGAAAGTTTTTATCTTCAAAAGTTCCGTCTCCAAGTTTCCCTTCCTTATTTTCCCCCCAACACCACAAGGAATTATCCTTTCTTACGGCACATGTGTGAAGAGAACCTGCGGAAACTTGTATTACATCAGAGGTAATTTTGACAGGATAGTTTTTATTTTCATAAGTTCCATCGCCTAACTGACCATATCTATTTGCTCCCCAACACCAAAGTGAGTTATCTTGTTTTATCACACAAGTGTGCAATGCACCTGCTGAAACCTGCAATATTGCGGGAAGAATAGCAACTGGCAAATTTCTATCCTCAAAAGTTCCATCACCGAGCTGTCCTTCCTTGTTTCCTCCCCAACACCGCAAAGAACCATCGTATCTTATTACGCATGTATGCCTATAACCCGCTGAAACATGCAAAACTCCGAGAGAAACTATTGTTGGCAAATTTTTGTCTTCAAAAGTCCCGTCTCCCAATTGACCTTCCCAGTTTCCTCCCCAACACCAAAGTGAGGAGTCGCTCTTTACTATACAGGTATGCCTATAACCTGCTGCAACTTCAATGACATCGTTTGTGATGAAGACAGGAAAATTTTTATCTTCAAAAGTTCCATCTCCAACTTGTCCATATTTATTCCACCCCCAGCACCAAAGGGATTTATCTTTCTTTATCGCACAGGTATGAGATTCTCCTGCTACGACTTTGATGACATCGTTTGTAATGAGGACAGGAAAATTTTTATCTTCAAAAGTTCCATCTCCGAGTTGCCCATATTTATTCCAGCCCCAGCACCAAAGTGAGTTATCTTTCTTTATCGCACAGGTGTGGAAAGCCCCTGCTGCAACTTGCAAAACGCCGGTGGTAATTGTCACTGGTTCGTCTTTGTTTATATATGATCTGTCACCCAGTTGCCCTTCCCAGTTCCCTCCCCAACACTGAAGTGTTCGGTTTTGTTTCTTTATTGCACAAGTGTGGAAAGAACCAACTGCAACATCTAAAACATTGAAGGTAACAAAAACGGGAAAATTTTTGTTTTTTGTGGTTCCATCTCCAATCTGTCCATATTGGTTCCATCCCCAGCACCATAAAGAGGCGTCCTTCATTACAGCACAAGTATGAAAAGCCCCCGATGAAACCTTGGAAACTTTGGAAAAAATTTTATTGGCTAAATTTTTATTTTTATATGTTCTATCACCTAATTGCCCGAATTCATTCCATCCCCAGCACCAGAGAGAACCATCTTTCTTCAGAGCGCATGTATGAAAAGCTCCTGAGCTAATTGAAATTATATCCGATAAAGCTTCCGATATTAGAGCTTTTTCTTTTTTCATCTCTGATTTGAATAGTGTGAAAGATAAAATACAGAAGATGGGACTCAAAATTTTTATTATGATTTTGCTTTTCCTGTTCTCTGATGCATCAAGTCTTCTCCTATTTACTCTGAAATTCATTATTCAGGATAAATTTTAGCAAATTTGCTCCAATCATTAGACCAAGTCGGAATAACTCAAAAATTTGCAAAATACTTATTTACATCTCTCAACATTAAAATAAAATATTTATTAATTCCACGAGGAGATTGAATCAAAGATTAAAAATGCATTTTTATTTGTTTAGTGATTATTTTTGTTTTTATTTGAATTTTTGCTCCAAAAATTTTATCAAAAGGAGGTAAGCAAATATGGCGAAGAAAAGACCAATAGGGATTGACTTAGGAACAACAAATTCGGTTATAGCTACTATGGAAGGGAGCGATGTCAAAGTTATTCCTTCCGCGGAAGGTCCAACTACTGTTCCATCTGTTGTGGCGTGGACTCGTGAAGGAGAAGTTATAGTTGGTATTCCCGCAAAACGACAAGCAATAGTAAATGCTGAAAACACAGTATATTCAATAAAAAGATTCATGGGGAGAAGCTATGATGAGGCACAAGAAGAAGCTAAAAGAATGCCTTACAAGGTTGTAAGGGGTCCACACAACGATGCCCGAGTTTATATTCCAGCTGTCGGAAAAGAATTTTCTCCGCCGGAGATCTCGGCTTTCATTTTGAGAAAGCTCGTGAGAGATGCAGAAGCTTATCTTGGAGAAAAGATAACCGATGTCGTCATCACTGTTCCCGCATATTTTAACGATGCTCAAAGACAAGCAACAAAAGCAGCAGGTGAAATTGCAGGTTTGAATGTGTTGAGAATAATTAATGAACCAACAGCAGCAGCACTCGCTTACGGATTTGAGAAAAAAAAGAAAGCAAGAGTCGCAGTTTATGACCTTGGTGGAGGAACATTTGATATATCTGTTCTTGAAATAGGAGATGAAGTAATAGAAGTAAAATCAACGGGAGGAGATACTCATCTTGGAGGAGACGATTTTGATCAGGAAATAATAAACTGGCTTATAGAAGAATTCAAAAGAGAGACCGGAATTGACCTTTCAAAAGATAAGATGGCTCTGCAAAGACTAAAAGAGGCAGCAGAAAATGCGAAAAAAGAACTCTCTTCAAAGCTTGAAACAGAAATAAATTTACCATTCATCGCTGCTGATGCAACAGGTCCAAAACATCTTGTAAGAAAGCTCACACGCTCGCAATTTGAAAGAATGATAGAAAAGTATATAAACAGAACCCTTGAGATTATAGATAGAGTGATAAGAGATGGTGGCTTCAAACCCCGCGACATAGATGAAGTTATACTTGTTGGTGGTTCAACGAGAATTCCAAAAATTCAGGAGGAGTTGAAGAATTTCTTTGGTAAAGAGCCGATGAGAGGAATAAATCCAGACGAAGTTGTAGCCGTTGGAGCTGCTGTTCAAGCTGGTATAATTTTAGGTGCAGCAAAAGATATACTCCTACTTGATGTTATCCCCATATCTTTGGGAGTTGAAACTTACGGAGGAGTATTCACAAAAATAATAGAGAAAAATACAACAATTCCTATAAGGAGGTCTGAAATATTCACAACTGCCGAAGATAATCAAACTGTTGTTGAAATTCATGTGCTACAAGGAGAGAGACCACTTGCAAGAGATAACAGAAGCCTCGGGAGATTCTACCTTGAAGGAATTCCACCTGCACCTCGTGGAGTTCCAAAAATAGAAGTGACTTTTGATGTAGATGTGAACGGGATTCTTACAGTTTACGCAAAAGAGTTATCAACTGGAAAAGAAGCATCAATAAGAATAGAGGGTTCAACAAATCTCACAAAAGAGGAAATTCAAAGGATGATGGAAGAAGCAAAAAGGTATGAAGAAGAAGACAGAAGGAAGTTGGAATTAGTTCAGGAGAAAAATAAACTTGACTCTCTTGTATATCAACTTGAAAAAACTATAAAAGAATTCAGAGACAAAATTCCTGCTGATTTGGTTTCTGATGCAGAAAGAATAATCCAGCGTGGAAAAGAAGTTTTCAGAAATTCAAATGATATAAATGAAGTCAGAGGAATGATGAGAGATGTTGAAAATGTAATGTCTCGCATATCTTCTCATATATATCAACAGAATATTGGTGGAACACAAACAGGAGGAGGATACACTAGCGGAAGCTATTCAGGCGGAAGTTCATCAGGTGGAAATAGCGGTAGTTCATCATCTTCCGATAATGTTGTTGATACTGATTGGAAAAAATAAAATCTAAAATTGAAAAATAATTGTTCGTTTGAAATATAATCTTTCTGTAATCATATAAATTTCATTATTATGGCTAAAAAGCAAGCAGAATTAATAAAATTTAGAATATCAGAAGATACAAAAATCAGAAAGAGAGGAAAAAAGACAAGGGAAAAAATTCTCAAAGTTGCTACAAAGCTTTTTGCAAAGTATGGATTTGCTGGGACAAGTATGGATGAAATAGCTGAGCGCGTTGGTATAAGAAAAGCATCTTTATATCATCATTTTTCAAGCAAACAAGAAATATATGAAGAACTCATAGAGAGAGTTTTCGCAGAAATAATTAAAATATTTCAAGTTTCTTTTTCATCAGGCGATATATTGAAAGATGCGGAAAATTTCATAAGCAAAATAATGAATTTTATCCTTCAAAACGAGGACTATGTCAAAATACTTTTGAGGGAACTTTTAGACGAAAATCTTCCTGTAAAGCAGTTTGCATTAGAATATGTTCCGAAAATCCTATCATTTGGTTCAGAGATATTAGAGAGAGGCAGAAAAGAAGGGATTTTTAAAGAAAATGTTGATCCTATCCAGCTATCAATAACACTAACAGGAGCTATAATTATCTACTTTGTTTTCAGACCGGTTATAGAACCTTTTATAAAGTCTCCTTTTAGCAAAAAAGCAATTGCAGAAAGAGTAAAACACATTTCAGATGTTATATTATATGGAATTCTGTCTAATAGAAATTAAGCGGGAAAAAGAAAATGGGGGCAGAAACAGAATTTTTTAGAGAAGATGGGAGAAGATTTGATGAGATAAGAGAGGTAAAAATTGAATTGAATTACATAAAATGGGCAGAAGGTTCATGCCTTATATCTTTGGGAGATACTCGGGTTATTTGTACCGCCTCCATACTCAACACAGTTCCAGCTTTTGCCAAAGAGAAAGGTATAGGATGGATTTTTGCCGAATACTCTATGCTCCCAAGATCAGTTGATGTAAGGACATCACGAACACAAAGCGGTAGATCCTACGAAATTCAAAGGATAATAGGTAGAGCCCTGAGAGCTGTCTGTGATTTACACTTACTTCAAGAGAGAACAATAGCAATAGATTGCGATGTTATTCAGGCAGATGGAAGCACTCGCTGCGCATCAATTATAGGAGGATTTATATCTCTTTTCCTCGCTCTTTACAGGCTCTGGAAAGATGGAATTTTTATCACATTCCCAATAACACAACTTGTCTCCGCTGTATCCTGTGGTATAGTGAATGGAGTAAAGATGGTAGATCTTACATACAAAGAAGATTCAAATGCTGAGTGTGATATAACAGTTATATCAACTAACAAAGGTTATTTGGTTGAAGTGCATGGGGGAGTTGAAAACGGAGGACTCATAACAAAAAAAGATTTTGATGAACTTGTTGAGATGGGAATTTCAGCAAATATGAAATATATGGAAATAGAGAAAAAAGTTCTTGAACCTTATATCAAAGAATTAAACCTAAATTTTTGACCTTAAAAGAAACCCAGTTATCAATCAACCATTAATCAATAATTAACTAAAAAATAATAAATAATTAATCAATCAATTATTTCCTATCAGTCGGTTATTCAGCTTAATAAAAAATCAGTTATTCAACTTTAAAAAACGGGGGAAGAACTTCTGTTTTGTGTTTCACATCTTTTTGGCACATCAGCGCAAAAAAATCTGATTTAGATAGAGGTGAATGATGAAAAAACTTTAAGAACACTGGTTTCAATCCTACCTTGTAAAAGTTTGAGAGAACCTCCCCAAGTCTAAAAGATGGATAGACAACATATACCCTTCCCTCCTTTTCCAAAATGTTTGAGGATATTTTTGCAAGTGTTTTGAGGTCAAGGTGTATTTCCCATTTTGCTATATCTGACTTTTTTGAAATCTTTCCCTCTCCTCTCGGTAAGTAGGGAGGATTAGAGACTACAATATTGAACTTCTGTTTGAAGTTTATTTGTTTTATATCACCGCATATTATATGAGCTTTCACATTATTATTTTTGTAATTTAAACCTGAAACCAAAGCCATTTTTTTATCTATTTCTACCGATACAAGAAATTTTTCGCCTTTAAGCCACCTTGAAAGTAAAATCGTTATGATTCCACATCCGCTCCCTATTTCAAGTAATTTCTTCTTCTTATCTTCTATTTTATTTTCTATCTCTGCCGTGAATTTTGCAAGAAAAATTGAATCATCTGAGAACTTCCATTTATCTTTCAACTGAAATATGCTTACATCAAAAATTTTAGTTTCTTCAAGTTCATATTCTTGGAACATAAGACCAAAATAATAAAATAAAATAATAACCTAAACATTGTTGTTTAGATGATTTTGAAAAAATCCGGAAAAACTCTGAATTTTCCTAAAACCTCCAAAATCACAAATTCTTGACTTCTTTATCAAAAATGATTATTGTTTTTTATATAGAGAAAGAAAAATAAAAAAGGAGGAAACCAAAAAATGTCTGCGAATGTAAAGAGAGAGAGAGAGAGAGGTTGGACGGAAGCTCAATAGAGGATACCTCACTTCCTTCTTCTTCATCTCTCCTTTCTCCCTTTTCTCATTTTTCTCTCTTTTATTTATTTTCAGTTGCCAAAAAGAATCAAAAAGCAAATTTTTCATATCAGAAAAAGGTGGAGTTGTTGAAAAAGATGAGTTGAAAATAGTTATTCCAGATGGTGCTTTGGATGAACCAAAAGAAATTGAAATCAAAAAAGTAAAAATGAAAGGTGCAGTAGGTCCCGCATTCCAAATCTCTCCCGACATCAAATTCAAAATCCCTGCCGAAATATCTATAAAATATGAAAATAATAGCAATATCAACATCAAAACACAACAAAAAATAAAAGAAGAAGAGTTTTTGAGAATTGCTTTCTATGATAATGATAACAAAACTTGGGTACCTTATGAAAGCTATTTTGATGGACAAAGAGTTTTTGCAAAAACAGACCACCTTTCAACATGGGCTATCGTGAGCGATATGCTCTTCCCTGACCCTTCATCCTCATTCTCATCTTCTTCTTCATATGAACCACCAGCGGGTGAAGTCCCGCCACTCAAAGTAGAAGAGTTCAGTGTGCAAAATTTTAGAATGTCATCAAGATTTTCCCAAAAGAGTGAATCAGAACTCAGCTATGAGGAGTTTTCAATTGGGAATTTTGCATCAATTTTGAGGGTAGATGAAGAAGGGAATGTTTGGTTTGCAGAACATGGATTTTTGAACCAATACGCAACTTATATTGGAAAACTTGATACAAGAACTGGTCAGGTGAAACTCTGGTGGCTTCCAGCTGGAAATTGGGTATCAGATATAGAGGTAAAAGGCAGATATGTTTGGATAGTTTTGAGGTTAGGTCCTGACCTTGTGAGGTTCAACATGGACACAGAGACTTTCAAGTATTTCAGGGTTCCATCATATATAGGAAGTTGGCCATATGAGATAGATTTTGATGGAGATGGGAACATATGGATGACGGTGACAGTAGGGAGAGCGGTAGCAAAGTTTGATGTGAGACAAGAAAGTTTTGTTTTTTATTTCAGGATACCAGTTGGTTGGTGGACAGCGGGAGTGAAAGTAGATGGTAACAAAGTATGGGTGACAGAGACATATTCTTGCGTAGGACCGTTCATTTACTATGTGAATGAGGGGAGGTTGAAACAGCTTTACCCATCAGAAAGATTCTGTCCCGGGACATTTTACATTTTGGAGGGAAAAGCGGTAGGAGGTATGGGAGGAGATAGGTTAGGGATTTTGGATGAGGAAGGAGTATTAGATGTTCATGGGATAGGATTAGAGTTCAGTGGATGGATGGGAGTAAGAAAGGAAGATAGGAGTGTGTGGGCAGGGGGAAATAACTATGTTTTTTGGTATTCGGTAGGAGAAAGGATGATAAGAGGTAGGGCAAATTTTGAGAGTGGAGCAGGAGTGATAGCGGTGGAGGTAGATTTTGAGGGGAATGCGTGGGCAATTTTGAGGAATGTAAAGAAGGTGGTGAAGATAAAGTCAAAACCTGTTGTTTTAGGATGTGATAAGACATGCGGAGGTGGAGATGAGCAAACACCACTTGTTCATATAGGGCATAATCTTCATGTAAATTTAGTCTCAGGTAATCTTTATGAGGTTTTCCCTCTATTTGAATTTGATCCCGATTCATTGGGTTTGCAAGTTAGCTTGATTTACAATAGTTTAGACGAAAGTTCATCGTCTTTAGGACCAAGGTGGAGAACAAATTGGGATATAAGAATTATTCCCAAAGGGGAAGATTTAATTCTTATTTGGGAGGATGGAAAAAGAATAATCTACAAAAAAGTTTCACAAGGTACCTGGATATCGGATGAAAGAACAGCTTTCAAATCTATTCCCAAAATAACTTTTGATGGTTCTAACTATATTCTCCACCAAAGGGGAGGAACAATAAGAAAATTTGATAACGAAGGTAAAATTATTCTTATTGAAGATAGGAGAGGAAACAGATGGAATTTCATATATGAAGGTAATTTGTTAGTTAAGATTGTTGATCCTGTTGGGAGAAACATAGAATTCAAATATTCTGACGGAAAATTAAAGTCAATCAGAGATCCCATAGGAAATGAATGGGAATTTAGTTATGATGAAAGCGGTAGACTTGCTGCAATAAAAGACCCTCTTGGTGGTACTACTCATTATATTTACGACAATATGAATAGAATAATTGAAAAGAAAGATGCTCTTGGGGTTCCTTTGAGGATAGTTTACGATGAAAAAGGTAGAGTTGCTAAATCAATAGATATGAAAGGACACGAGCTTTCCATAGCTTATAGTGGCAATACTGTTATCTTAACCAGCAGAAGAGGAATTACCCAAAGAATTGAGGTTGATAGTAATCTTAATGTTATTAAATTGCAAAGCGATCAATTGGGTAATACATATAGATTTGAGTACGATGAAAGGGGAAATCTTATAAAGCAAATTACTCCATCTGGATTAAAGTTTGAGTATAAGTATGATGATGAAGGAAACTTGGTACAAATAAAAGAACCCACAGGTGCAACCAAAAGCTATAAGTATAACCAATTCGGAGATATTGTGGAATATAAAAACGAGGCAGGTGGTATTTGGAGATATGAATATGATGAAAAAGGAAATCTTATAAAGGAAATAGATCCTGTTGGAAGGGAGAAAAAATTCTTCTACAGCACCTTGGGAAACTTAACTGCAACAATTGATCAACTCGGAAGAGTGTGGAGATATTCGTACGATGAATATGGTCATCTCAAAGAAGAAATAGATCCACTAGGAAATGTTAGAAAATACAGCTATGACATACTTGGAAGATTGATTTCACAGAAAAGTCCAAGAGGATATACAGTAACCTACGAGTATGACGCTCTTGGTAGATTGATAAAATTCACCGATCAATTAGGAAACAGCTTTATTCGGGTTTATAATTCTCGGGGAGAAGTTATATATAAAGAAGATCCTCATGAAGGAAGGTTAAGACTTTACTACGATTACAATATGAACCTCACAGCTGTTGTCGATGAACTTGAAAGAATTGGATATATGAATTACGACCATGACGGGAATCTTATTGAGAAAATAGATTTTGGTGGGGGTAGATGGGTATTCTTTTATAATGAATCAAATCTCCCAGTAAAAGCAGTAGATCCACAAGGCGGTGAATGGAATTTTGAATATAATGGAGATGGAAAAAGGATCAGGGAAATTCTACCTTCCGGTGCCGAGACAAAGGTAATATTAGATGAAGCCGGAAGAATAGCGAGAGTTGAATTTTACGATGGAGTAATTCTTACAAGAACTTATAACATAATGGGACTTATAGTTGAGGAATCTATAAATGGTTTAGCAACACGGTATGAATATGATCTTGCAGGTAATCCTGTAAAGGTTGTCAGCCAAGATGGCTCAATCATATTTTATGATTTTACTGGTAGAGTTACAGCTACTACTGATCCTGCTGGCAATGTAACCTTATATCAATATGACTTTTTGGGTAGGCTGATAAAAGAGGTGAAGCCAGATGGAGGAATTTATGAATACTCTTACGATTCCGAGGGTAATTTGATATCTAAAAAAGATCCTCTAGGTAACATTACAAGATATGAATATGATGCTTTGGGTCGAGTTATAAAAATCATAGACCCCAAAGGTGCTGAAACATCTTTTACATATGCCCCAAAAGGGAATGTCACTTCTATAACAGATCCGTTGGGAAGAAAAACACTTTACTACTATGATGCTTTAGGAAATGTTACGGCGGTTGTTGATCCTTCTGAAAGGGTGACAAGATACATTTATGATTCAGCGGGAAATGTCATAGCAATTTTGGATCCTGACGGAAGGTGGGTTAGTTTCAAGTATGATACATTAGGGAGAGTTATAGAAAAAAATATCGGTGGAAGGATTTGGAAATATAAATACGATATAGGTGGTAATCTCATATCCGTTATAGATCCTCTGGGGAATGAAACAAAATATACATACGATATTTACGGGAGAATAGTTTCAGAGGAGGATCCACTGGGCAGGGTTATACACTATAAGTATGATAAGTTCGGAAATCTTATAGAGAAAACATACCATAACAACATCAGAATATCCTATAAGTACGATAAATTTGGGCGTGTTATAGAAAAGGTTTATCCTGACAACACAAAGGTAACTTATGAATATGATAGAGCTGGTAGGTTGGTGAGAGCAAAGAATAAGGATATTGATATTTCAAAAACATATGATTCTATGGGTAGGATAAGAGAAAACACATTGAAACTACCTGGATTCCCATCTTTCACTATCTATTATGAATATGATCGGCTTGGGAGGAGGACAAAAATGATAGATCCTTTTGGTGGGGTTTTCAAATATTACTATGATGAAACAGGAAACTTAATATCTCTTGTGAACTCCGAGGGAAGGGAGTTTAGGTTTGAGTATAATCTTGCAGGTGAAAGAACGAAGGTAATATATCCTAACGGTATCGTTGCAGAATATTCATATAACGGATGTAATGCTGGCTGCAAAAGTAGTATGAGAGTTTCTAATATAACAATAACCAAAGATGGAAAGGAATTACTGCTTTCTTTTTCTTATAAATATGATGGGAGCGGGAATGTTACAGAAGTTGAAGAACCAGATAAAATTATTTCCTATTTTTATGATGACGCTAATGAGCTTGTTGGAGTAGATGTAAAGCACAAAAGAAAGGAGGAAAAAGATTACTTGTTCAGATATTTTTATGATCTTTTTGGGAACAGGGTTGGTATGAAAATTGAATCAAAAGATGAAGGTCTCCCTTTTGACCCTAACTTGCAAAGAACTCTGGATGGATTTCCAAAACTTAAACATCCGTTAGAAATTTTCTATCTATTTGACAATGCTAACCAAATCATTTATGAGGAGGCAAGAAGGAGGAACGGAAGTACATATTATAAAGTTTTTTATGAATTTGATCCTGTTGGGAACCTTTCAAGAAAATTAGTCCAGAATTTTGAAGGTGGCAAAGTTGAGGAATTTTTAACTGAGTACATATATAACTTTGAAAATAAACTTAAAAAGATTATCTACCAAAAAGAAGGGGAAAAGAAGGAAAACTCGTTTTTGGTTTCTGACATAGATTCAAAAGTTTATAGGAGGAGTGATAGTAAAGGGGAAGTCAAATACTTTATATATGATGGAGAGAATATTCTTGCAGAACTTGATGAGAAGGGGAATTTACTAGCAAGATATACTTTTGGTCTTGGGGTAGATGAGATTTTGGGGAAGATTGAATTTAAGAAAAAAAACGGAAAAGGGAAAAACGGGAATGGAAAAGGCGAATCACAGAAACAGAAAAATGAATTTTTCTACCATGTGGATGGAACTTTGTCTGTAAGAGCTATAACAGATGAAAGAGGGAATTTGGTAGCAAAGTATGATTATGATCCGTTTGGACGACCATTAAAGGTATGGGGAGGGGAAGAGGCAAGGGAAAACGTATTTTTATTTGGAGGTAGGGAATATATTCCAGAGGCAGGGATTTATGATTTCAGAGCAAGGGCGATGGATCCAAGATATGGAAGATTCACGCAAAAGGATCCAGTATTGGAGGCAGGGGGAGAGGATGGTAAAAGAAGACTTATTGAAAGGGGAACATCAAAGTTGTTCTGGAATCCATATGTTTACGCTGATAACAATCCGCTCAGAAACAAAGATCCTTTTGGGCTCTACATAATACTTTGTGATACAAGAGATAAGAGGGTATGGAGAGCAACAAGAATTGTTGATAAGAAAATATTCAAAGAAAAGTGCGTTGGAGGTGGATGGCCATTTGGTTTGGGAAGTTGCCTCAGGAGAATTTCATATACTGTGACAATAAAATGTGCAAGAATGGATCGTTGTGGTAAAGCTTTTCATATCATAGATGTTTGGCTCAAACATGGTCTTGTCTTCAGTAAAAGTGCCGACGAAAAAACAGTAACGAACTGTTTACCATGCTTAAAATCAATGACAATAGAAGAGGTAATTGCATCAACTATATTACATGAAATGGTACATGTCTGCTGCAGGGGTGAGAATACTGCGGATAGGTGTGAGAGAAAATGTTTTTGTGGTTCGGACGAAAAATGTCCATAAACCATAGCATGGTTCCGTTTTTTCTATTTCTGTTATTATTATTTTATTTCCCACTTTCATTTCATAGTTGTATTACTTATTGGTGTCATTATACTCCCAATTATGATCCAGTGTATATTGAAGGTAAAATTTATTTCGTTGATGTTAGGGGAACGCTTTACATCATAGACCAACAAGGTAAAGTAGATAAGATAAAATTGGTAAAGGAAGGAGAAAAGGTAGAGGAATGGGGGATATTTTATCGTCCAATAGTACCTTGTGGCAACAGAATTTTTATAAACATAAAAGAGCAAAGCATCATATCACTGAACTACCAAGGCGAACTAACAGAATATAAGGTTGAAGAAGCTAAATTTTCTCCTTACTTCTTCCTCTATTGCACAACACAAGGCTTATTTATGATAAACCAGGATATTATGATTCCCCCAGATAATAGAATAATGAGAATTTTTGACATCTCTGACTTACTTTCTCCAAATAGGGAAATAAAACCAAAACTTTTAGGCGAATTTGATAAAGTTTGCGAACCTCTTGGAATCAGAAATTTCTTTCCTTTTCCTTCTTCCAATATTTGGCTTATTTGCCGAGATAAAAACTATAATTATAAAGTTTTCAAATTTGATCCTCAAACCTCCAATTTTTTTGAAGTATCAGAGTTTGCAGGATTGTATTCAACTTTGATTTATGATAGTATAATAATACGTGTCAAAGGATTTTGGAGTGAAGGTAAGTATATTTATGCTATTATAGCAAGAGACATAAGTGGAAATTTATTATGGAAAAGAGAATTTGATCACTACTGGGAAAGATCATTTTTAATTGGAGGAGCAATAGTAATGTTAAGACAGGATATTAAAGAACATCATAGGCAAATCAAAACAATTTTGGAAAAATATATTTTCCTATCTCCTTATACCGGTGAAGTACTTTTAGAGAAGGATATAAGATTTGAGGTACCAGGATATATAATTGGTGAAGAAATAACTCCTGAATGGGAACTTTATATCATATGGATTAATGAAGAAAAAGCAAAAAAGGAGATATTGCTACTTGATCTGAAAAATGGTGGAGTAAAATGGAAATTAGATTTAGATTTCGCTCCTCCCACGTGCATTAAAAAATAATGAATAGTTTAGAAAAATGCATTTGTATAATATAGTTGTACTAATACTAATTTTAATCTTTAATCTTTTAATCTTTACTCCATTTTGCTCCAATGATCAGGTCTTAAAGGAAGTTTTTTCTTGTCTTACTAGGTGGTATATTGAATGTACACATCCTCCATACGAGTTATTACTCTGCAAAGATAAAATTCTTTTCTTAGATAGAAATGGAAGGCTTTGGAGCATTTCATCATCTGGTAATATAGATTGGGTAAAAAATACCGGCATTAAGAGAAATTTTTATGATGCTCTGCTAGCATGTGATGACTTTTCCATATATGTGGTCTCCAAAAACCAAATCATATCAGTTGATTTTGAAGGAAATATCACAAAAAGATATAACCTTGATTTCAAAGAAGAGTTTCATTTCAATGATGCTGTATTTATTGGCAAGAAACTAATTTTAATCTCACGGAGAAAAATTCTTGCTTTTGATATTGATAAATGGAAAATGATATGGGTAAAAGATGCTACTGAAAACTCTTTTCAGGATTTCACCTCTATTTCAGAAAATCAAGCTATTTTCTCTTCTAATTCAAACATATATAAGATAGACTTGCAAACAGGTGATGTAATCAACAAAATCTCATTAGAGGATTACTTCAAAGAAGAAAGATGTATTTTTCATATGCCTGTGGTGAATAAAGATTATGGTTATGTAGATGGTGTCTATTACTATCATGAAAACAAGTATCCTTCGCCACTATCTTATATATGGTTAAGATGTTATTATTACATTGATGGTAAAAGAAAAGAAAAGATTTTAGGTATTGAACCTGAAAATTTCAATATAGTCTTTCCTCCAACTGAAATTCCTAAATTCGGTCAGGTAGTTGGGATTTTTCAAGATAAATTGATTCTCGCAGATAATTTTCAAAATGGCAGCACCATCACTCTATACGCTTTGAGCGTTACCGGAGAAATTTTGTGGGAAAGAAAAATAGAAGGAATTGAATTTTTTGGTACAGTTCAACCTGGAGATGTTACAATTTATATATCAAAAGGTTACAAGACAATATTTTTAGTTTATCCCTTTACCGGGGAAATTTTACATAAGACCACTGATATAAATATCAATTTTCATACTTTTACAAGAAAAGGAGCAGATGAAATAGGTGAGCTTTTAGATATAAAGAATGCAAAGTTGTATCTTTTATGGATTTACGGAGATGCATATGAGGAGAGAAAAGAAAGGAAAGGACTTTTGAAATTAGATTTGAAAGAAGGGAAAATGGAATGGAATACTGAGATAAACTTTACCGAACCAGAGTGTCATAGAGATAAGATGCCAATAAGGTGGTATAGATAACCTACAACAAACTACTACTTATCTGATGATTTTTCTTCTTCTGTTTTTGGTTTCAATCTTTGTTTTATTTCTGGTAAAACCTTTTCTGCTATATCTGGAATAAGGTTTATCGCTTTTTCTAAAAGTGCGGATTGCGGTTTTGATGTTGAATGAAATACGGCTTGACCTTCATCTGTTATGACAAGCAATCCTATTGGCTCAACCGATATAGCTCCACCAGAAGCCCCGATTTCTTTTTCAGACCGAGAACCAGCCATAAATCCTATCTTCAACTTAGAAAGTGGAATAATACATGCTTTCCCAACTGTTATAGGCTTTCCGACAATTGTTTCGGAACTTACCACATCTTTTATTCTCTGAAACAGAGAATCAAGAATACTCTCAAGACCCGATGTATTACTTTTCCCTTTTTCTTTTTCCTCCATAATAAAGAAATTAAAAATAAAAGCTGCTTTTTTCTTGCTTTTGCAAGAAAAGCTTTATTTTAAAAAAACATAATCTAAAACAGTGAGCTTTAATATTTTTTACTATGGTGATATTTTTTATCACAATCATAATGTTTTTTACGGAGTATGTACACCCCGCAAAAATCCTATCAACTTTCCCGACTTTTCAAGATAGCACCCCAGTAGAGAGAATAATCAAAAGGTTCCTCAATCCAGAAGAAGAACAAAAAGGGAAAGAGGAAAAAATGAAAAATGAAAAAGAAGAAGAAAAAGAAGATAAAGCAAAGGGAAAAGAAAAAAACAAAGAAGACGAAAATAAAAAAGACAAAAGCATCATAGAAAGCAAAAAAAAGAGTGATTCAGAAGAAACTATTCAAAAAGCTCCAGAAGTAAGAAAGAATTTATCTGATAAAGTTTATGTAATCCAGGTTGAAGGTGCGATAAGTCCGCCGGTTGCTGAATTTATAGTAGAAGGAATAGAAACTGCCCAGAAGGAAGGAGCAAAACTTATTGTAATTCTTCTTGATACACCGGGGGGCTTAGATCTTTCAATGCGTAAGATAATTCAAGCAATAGAATCATCGTATGTTCCCGTTTGTGTTTTTGTCTGGCCTGTTGGAGCTCGTGCAGCATCTGCAGGAACATTCATAACTATTTCAGCTCATATTGCAGCTATGGCTCCCGGAACATCAATAGGAGCAGCTTCACCAGTTATGATGGGGGGACAGCAAATAGATGAAAAACTCAGAAAAAAGATAGAAAATGACGCAATTGCATATATAAAGGCACTTGGAGAAAGGCACGGAAGGAATACAGAATGGCTCGAAAAAGCTGTAAAAGAAGCAGCAACTCTAACAGCAGAAGAAGCTTTGAAAAATAATGTAATTGATATTATTGCTGAGAGCATCTCTGAACTTATAAAGAAAATAAATGGGATGAAAGTAAAAACTCCCGCAGGTGAGATTGCAATTGAAATCTCAAACTATGAGATAGTAAGATTTGAACAGAACATAAAACATAGAGTATTGAGGGTTATATCAGATCCAAACATAGCATATATTCTTCTTATGATAGGAATATGGGGCATATTTTTTGAACTTGCAAACCCAGGTGCTATTTTTCCGGGAGTAATAGGCGCAATATGTCTTATTTTAGGACTATATTCTCTTCAAACCCTCCCTGTAAATTGGGCTGGACTTTTACTAATTGTTATGGCTATAATTCTCTTTTTGCTTGAAGTCAAATTCCAATCTGCTGGAATTTTAGCTCTTGCAGGAATAGGTAGCATGATTTTAGGTTCCTTGATGCTTTTCAAATCTCCCGAGCCTTTTTTACGTGCCTCCATGAAAGTGATAATTTCATCAACATTAGCAACTGCTGCGTTTTTTGTTTTTGTAGCATACAAAGGTTTGAAAGCTCAGATGAGAAAATCCTTTGTAGGTCTTGAAAGCCTAATAGGTGAAGTCGGAGAAGCAATAGCTGACTTTAAAGATGGAAAAGGAAAAATTTTCATATCAGGAGAGATATGGGATGCAGAGCTTAACTCACCACACCAGGAAGAAATAAAGAAAGGAGAAAAAGTGAAGATTATTAATGCAACTGGAATGAAGCTCATAGTAGAAAAAATAGATAGGAAAGGGAATCAACAAAACAAAAACTAAAAAGCAAAAACATAAACAAAAAATAATCACCGAAAACTATGTTAGTAATACCATCAATAGATATAAAAGAAGGAAGAGTTGTAAGATTGTTTCAGGGACAACCAGATAAAGAGATAATATCAATTCCTAATCCCGAAGAAGTTGCAAAGACGTGGAAGGAAAGAGGGGCAAAACTTGTCCATATCGTAGATATTGACGCAGCTTTCGGAAAAGAAAACCAGGTAAAAATAATAGAAAAAGTTATAAATTCTGGTCCCAAAGCAACAGTAGGAGGAGGAATAAGAGATTTCAAAACAGCAGAACTTTACATAAAAATGGGAGCCTTTGCAGTCGTTGTATCAACCATGTTCTTTGAGAACAAAAAAGATTTTATGAAACTCCAAGAGCTCTATCCAGAAAAAATAATTTTAGCATTTGATTTTGATGAAAATTTCCGTGTATCTATAAGAGGTTGGCAAAATAAAACAGAACTTTCTGTTGCTGATAAATCAAAAATAGAAAAGTTAGATTTAGAGAAAATAAAGGGTTTTTTATTTACCGCTGTTTTCAGAGATGGAACTTCAAATGGAGTAGCAAAAGAACACTTTCGGAAAATTTCCGAAGTTTTCAAAATAAAAGAAGTAAAAGAAAAAGAAGAGGAGAAGAAGGAAAAAGATCAAAAAATCTTTATAGCATCTGGAGGTATAAGTTCTTACGAAGACCTAAAATTCTTGAAAGATCTTGGATTCTGGGGAGCCGTTGTTGGAAGAGCATTCTATGAAGGAAAAATTAATGTTTTTGAGATTTAAATAAAAAAACAAAAATTAAAATGAGAAAAGGTAAGAAGATAAAAAGGGAAAAAATAAAGGAATGAAAAATAAGAAAGAAAAAATAAAGAAATGAAAAATAAAAAATTAAAGTTCAATTATGGAGGATAAAAAAATAAAACTTATTGTGAATCCAAAATCAGGCGGAGGTGATGGCAAAAAGATTGCAAATTACATATCAGAAAAATATCAGCATCTATTTTCTGAAATAGTTTTTACCTCCGGTCCAGGTGAAGCAATAGATTTAGCTAAAAACTCTGAGAACTTTGACGCAGTGTGTTTGATAGGAGGAGACGGAACACTAAATGAAGTTATAAATGGAGTAATGCAAATAGATGAGAAAAAAAGACCAAAGGTAGGAATAATTCCGGTTGGGACAGGAAATGATTTCATAAAAACAATTGGAATAAGCAAAAATCCAGATGACGCTATAACGACAATTTTAAACATGAAAACAAAAAAGTTAGATGTTGCAATTTGTAAATTTTTAGATTTTTCAGGTAAACCCCAAAAAAGATACTACATAAATATAGCGGAATTCGGAATGGGAGGTGAAGTTGCAAATCTTGTAAATAAATATGGTAAAATATTTAAAGGAACTATTCCATTTTTATTATTTGCTCTCGTATGTAATTTCACATTCAAAAACAAAACCGTGAGAATAAAAACAGATTGCGAGGATGAAAAATTTCAAGATATTGAAGCAAATATAAGAGTTGTCGCAGTAGCAAACGGTAAATTTTACGGAGGAGGAATGCAGATAGCTCCATACGCACAACCAGATGATGAATTACTTGACGTAGTCATAGTAAAAGATATGAACTCTATTGAAACTTTAAAAAACCTTCCCCTCCTTTACAAAGGAGAAAAAGGAGTGGAACAAGCGAAGAAAACAGGGAAGGTTCTTTATTTTAGAGCAAAAAAAGTTGAGGTTTTTGAAGCTGAAAATCTTATGATAGAGATGGAGGGAGAAGTTCCAGGACACACTCCAAAATATTTTGAAATAATACCAAAAAGTATAGATTTCATAATCCCATAATTTACTGTAAATTACATTAAAAGTATAAGATAAGGAGATAAAAAATGTCATCAAAGCCAGAAACAGTTATTAAACCTCCCAACAGGTTTTTGGGGGTATTTGATATAAAAGAGCTAAGAAGAAGGATAGATCTTCTTTTTGCATTTGCGGAAAGAGATATAAAAGTAAGATATAGGCGTACATTGATAGGTATAGGTTGGGCTATTATACAGCCTTTGTTTCAGATGATAATTTTCTCCATTATTTTTGGAAAGTTTGCAAAGCTTGAAACTGGGCAAATCCCCTACCCTGTTTATATATACTCAGCTTTGGTACCATGGCAATTTTTCTCCCGGTCCCTTACGGAGGCAAGCATGTCAGTAGTGGGTAATGCAAGTATTATATCAAAGATATATTTTCCCCGGGTGATTTTGCCTTTGAGCGTAATTTTATCAGCAGGATTTGACTTTTTGTTTGTTTTCGCAGTCTTAATACTTCTTATGATAATATATGGCATTTTTCCATCTTTGAACATAATATTTTTCCCTCTATTTTTGATATTGCAACTTATGTGTGCTCTTGGAGTTGCTCTTTGGCTTGCTCCAATAAATGTAAAATATAGAGACGTAAAATACACATTACAATTTTTAAACCAATTATGGTTTTTTGCAACCCCAATAGTTTATCCACCCCACATAATACCAGAGAAATGGAGAGTAATCCAGTTTTTCAATCCCATGACAGGAGTAGTTGAGGGATATAGATGGTCACTTTTAGGAACTCAACCGCCAGAACTATCACACCTTCTAATATCAATATCTACAATTCTTTTACTTTTCATAAGTGGATTCATATATTTTCACAGGCAAGAAAAAGATTTCGCAGATATAGTATAGAAAAAAGAAAATAAAAGTGCTTAGTTGTAAAATATTGTTTTCCATTGCATATATTCATCTTATGAATACTTTTTTAATTTCAGATTTTTTCCATTCAAGGTAATCTTTTATTATTTGTGAGTGGTCAAATACAAGTTTGTCAAAAGGAATCTTATCTAAATCAAAAACAAAAGCTCTTTTTGCATCATCTCCTGCTTTCAACTCCTGAGTACTATCCGCCTCTCCTACAAAAACTAAGGTCACTACATGTCCCCTTGGGTCCCTTTTTGGATCAGAATAAACGCCCAAAAATCCTTTTATTTTCACATCAAGACCTGTTTCCTCTTTTGCCTCCCTTCTTGCTGCATCTTCAACTTTTTCCCCTATCTCTATAAATCCACCCGGTAGAGCAAAACCTCGCGGCTCATTTAATCTTTCAATAATGACTATTCCGTTTTTGTATTCTATTATTGTATCAACTGATATGAGAGGAGTTTTTGGTGGTGGCATAATTCTGATCAACAAATTCTAATCAACAACTTCTATTCCCATACTTTTTGCTGAACCTTCTATTATTCTCAAAGCAGCCTCGAAAGAATTCACTTTGAGATCTGGTAATTTTATTTTTGCAATTTCTTCTAAATCTTTTCTTGTAATTTTACCTACAATTTTTCTTCCGGGAGCTCCCGAACCTTTTTCAAGTTTTGCATACTTTAAAATCAAAGCAGATGTGACCGGAGTCTTTATTATGAAATCAAAAGACCTATCTTTATACACTGTTATATGAGCTGTAACAGGCATACCTTTCGGGAAATTTTTTGATGCATCATTAAATCTTTTGCAAAATTCCGCTATATTTATTCCTCTTTGACCTAAAGCTGGACCAATTGGAGGAGCTGGGGTTGCTTCTTGGGCAGGAATTTTCAATCTGAATTTTGCAACAACCTCTTTCGCTCCTCCGCCCGCCGGTTTCTTTTCTGCCTTCATAAAATTTCATTTTACCCTTCTCAAATTAAAAAAGAATAATTTCAAGAATTATTTTCCGCAAGTTCCGATTTTTTGTTCAGAAAAAATCACAATTTACCGAACATCTTAAATTTTGTCTGATATGGAAACTCGTCCAAAAATTGCAGTTTATCCCGGGACCTTTGATCCCATAACACTTGGGCATGTCAGTGTTGTGAAGAGAGGACTTTTGGTTTTTGATAAAATTATAGTAGCAGTAGCAAGAGATACTCATAAAAATACATTTTTCTCGTTTGATGAAAGATTCCAAATTCTGTGTGAAGTTTTCCAAGATGAACCGAGAATTGAAGTGAGAAAATTTGAGGGACTTTTGGTTGATTTCGTAAAAGAAGTTGGAACAAATATCATTTTAAGGGGATTGAGAACTGTTTCAGATTTTGAGTATGAGTTCCAGATGGCTCTTACCAACAGAAAACTTGATAACTCAATAGAAACTGTCTTTATAATGGCAGAGGATCATGTTTCTTATTTCTCTTCTTCCCTTGTCAAAGAAATAGCAAGATTAGGCGGTGATATAAGCCATCTTGTACCTCCACCTGTGATAAAATGGTTTGAAAAAAAAGGCTTAAATATTTCAAGAAAAAAGTAGAGCCCTAAACTTACTCGCTTTTTTTTCTACCTCTTTTTGATTCAAGCCAATTCAGTATCTTTTGCCTAATCTCCTCATCAATTACATTTTTTGCATCATCTTTCTCAATCACTTTCTTCAATACTTCTTTTTTCTCCGGTGCTGATAATGTAAGTTTAAACTCTATACCAGCTTCTGTGCAGAGATCCCTTAAAGTTTCAGAAAAACTCTTCCTCCAGAACCTTGAAAGTTTTTCTATTATATCGTTAAATTCTTTATCTGTGAGCGCCATATTGAATTAATTAATTAATTAATTAATAAAATAAAAATCCAGAAAATTTTTCTTGAATTTTTTATGCTTTTGAAATTCTTATGCTTTTGCTTCTACTTTCATATTTGATAATACTATATTTGCTTTTTCCTTTATATGATCCGGAAGCTCGAGCCCCAAAGATAAAGCGAGTTTCCAATCTTCTTTATAATCTTGCCCCAGAGTTGTAAGGTAGTTTCCAACCATAAGGTCGTCTGCTCCTGCTTTAATTACCCAATCTTGCTTACTTCCAAAAACAACCTCTCTGCCCCCTGCCACTTTTATTTGCTTTGTTGGATTTACAAACCTCATCATAGCTATGCACTTTGCTGCTTCCTCTGGAGATATAATTTTTTGATTTTCCAAAGGCGTGCCAGGTCTTGGATTGAGAAAATTTATTGGAATTATTTTCGGATCAATCTTTTTAAGTTCAAAAGCTATCTCAACCCTATCCTCATTCGTTTCTCCCATACCGAAAATGCATCCACAACACACACCTATTCCTACTTGCTTGAGTATATTTATTGTTCTTATCCTATCCTCATATGTATGCGTTGTGCAAATTTTTGAGAAGAACCGCGGAGATGTTTCTATGTTGTGATTTGAGTGGTCAACTCCTGCGTCTTTGAGCTTAATAGCTTGTTTTTCAGTGAGCTCCCCTAAAGTTGCGTCAGGAGATATTCCCGGAACATTTTTTCTTATTTCCCTTACCATCTCGCATATTATTTCAACTTCTTTATCAGTCGGACCTCTTCCAGATGTCACTATTCCAAATTTTGTTGCCCCCATATCATAAGCCTCCTTTGCCCTCCTTACTGCTTCCTCAACGCTAATTAGAGGATATCTTTTTATTTGTGTTTTCCACTTGGTAGATTGGGCGCAAAATTTGCAATCCTCGGGACACAATCCACTTTTTGCATTCACTATTGCGCAAAAATCTATTTTATTACCTCTGAACTTTTCCCTTATTTGCGTAGCACATTCAAAAAGTACTTCAAGATAATTTGATGGAAAGTTCAAAATCATCATTGCTTCATCCTTTGTTATCTCTCCCCCATCAAGAACCTTCTTTGTCATCTCCCTTATCCTTTTCTCATACTGGTTCTCTGTAAATACCATTAGTCTCATAATCTTATTATTTTCTTCTTTCTTGTAAACCTCAAAATTTTTTCGGGAAACTTTCTGTAAAAAATTTTTTTGAGAAAAAAATCGGAAAAAAGATAATGCTTTTTTGTAAATACCCAGAAGAATGATATAATTTTATTTTGCTATATGGAAGAAAGGAAAAAAAATATCATTTTTTTTGCGGTAGTTCTGTTAATCTCATTGTTATCTTTACTTTATCTTGCGTCAAAAATAGGGAAAATATGGAGTGGAGGATACAAAACCATATACGCAAAATTTGAGAATATTAAAGGACTCGCAGAAAAGGCAGAAGTCAGACTTGGCGGAGTAAAAGTAGGATATGTAGATAAAATGAAAATTGAACTTGATAAAGAAAAAATTTCAGTCAAACTTGAAATGAAAATAAAAAAAGATGTTCCTTTAAGGAAAGATTTTGAAGCCCAAATAAGAATGAAAAGCCTTCTCGGAGAAAAATTCGTAGAACTTGTCCCAACAGGAAAAGGAGATATTTCTCCTGCACCGGATGGTTTTACAATAGAGAAAACAAAAATTCTGTTTGAACCTGATGAGCTTATAATGTCTTTTGAACCCTTCATAAAAAGTTTGGATCCACAAGTCATAAGGGAATTAGCAAACATAGCCCCAGAGCTTGTAAAAAATATCACCCCTTTAATTCAAAATACCTCTGAACTCATAGAAAAACTTGACAAAACCCTTGAAGAATCAGCAAAAATTGTGAGTGGATTGGAAAAAACAATAAAAGTTGGAAATGAGATGCTAGAACTACTTGCTTACAATAAAAACAATATAGAAAAATTGCTGCGTGTGTCTCCAGAATTGGTTCAAAATATAAACAACTCTATACCTGAACTTCTTACAACAGTCAAAAGTGTAAATGAAACTTTGGCATATCTTAACCAAAATCAAAAAGATAGTTTCTCTCGCATATTTGAGATAACTCCGCAAGTTCTTTTAGAAACTCAAAAGCTCCTCATTAACCTCAATAATATGATGCCAGAATTCCAAAAAGTAATGACAGAAGCCATACCTATGATAAGAAAACTCAACGAAATATTAGAAAAGGGAGTGAAAGTAAGAGTGTTTTAAAAATGAGAAACGAAAAAAATTGAAAAAGCAATAAAGACAATAAAAGGCAAAATTGAAACAAGAGGCTTAAAAGTTGTAAAGGTAATTCTTTTCGGTTCAAGAGCAAAAGGAACACCAAAAGAAGATTAGTGACTGAGATTTTCTAATTTTATAATTGATAAAAGATTTGGATAAAATACAAAATGGAACATAATTATCAAAATCAAACGGGAACCTGCACCCCTGAAAATACCCAACGACATCATTATTAACCCAGTAAGAGAGTTTTAAGGACTAAACTCTCCGAAACCATTTACAAATGCAATTTGTTTTCATTGCCAGCAATGTGTTGAGAAGTACTTAAAAGCATATCTTACTTTTTTGGGAAACCTTTTAGAAAAACGCATGACCTTGCAGAACTGATAAATAAATGGTAGAATTAGATAATGATTTCCAAATCCTTTTTGACATGAATGTAGATAAATTGACTCAATATGCAATAGATGCAAGGTACCCGCAAAAGTTTTTTCTCCCAGATATTCCTGATGCAAAAGAAGCGATTGAAATCAAAAAGCGATTGAAATCGCAGAAAAAGTTATAAATTCCGTTATTGAAAAATTAAAAAAAAGGAAAATTTTTTAAAGATTAGAAAAATATGGAGGAATCATAGGAGTTGAAGGTTTTATTTTGGGAAAATTTTGTATATTACCTAAAAGAATTTTAATTCAGATATAATAATAAAGAGGATTTAGATGGATATTTCCACTCTAAATCTTATAATAGGAGCAATTTCTACTATCCTAATTATATTTTCATTTTTAGTATTTATAACTTCACCCCAATCTACCACCGATTATGATAGAGAAAGAGTAGAAAAAGAAAGTAGCTCTGTCCCAGAGGCTTTAAGAGGAATTTATAATGCAGTTGGGAATTGGTTATATTGGATAGTTTCAAAATCTAAATTTCTCCATAATATAAACCCACAAAGCTTATCTTTTATGGGACTTGTACTAAACTTGCTCGGTGCTCTATTTATATCTGCTGAAATCATATCCCTGGGAGCAATATTTATCACAGGAGGTGGAATTTTAGACATAATAGATGGAAAAGTAGCAAGAGAAAAAAGAATGGCAAAAAAATCTGGCAGCCTCCTAGATTCCGTATTAGATAGAATAGGCGAAATAGCGATATTTTCATCAATATGCTTTTTCCTGATGAAAAAAGGAGAATACACTTTTTCTGTAATAACTACGCTTGCTATGGGATTTTCTATGCTCGTAAGCTATGTGAGAGCAAAAGCCGAATCTTTGGGATTAAGTCCAAAAGAAGGAATAATGAGAAGACAAGAAAGAGTATTTATAATGGCAGTATCCTTGCTTTTGGATTCGATATTTCAATACATAACACAAAAAATAATTTTTTTGCCTTTCGGCATAGCAATAATACTTGTGGGAAGCTTCATAACTTCAATTATAAGATTCAAAAAATCATATGATGAACTTGAAGAGAAGGGAAAAAAGAGTGAAAAATAAAAAAGAAAAGAAAAAATAATGAAAATTAATGAAAATTAATAGATAAAAATTAATAAGGAGACACATGTCTATGGAAATACAAAACAGTAAAATAAGAATAATGATTTTTAGAGGGGAAAGAGGGGAAGGTGATTTTAAAGAGTATGAGATACCGTATCAGGAAGGAATGGTAGTTCTTGATGCAGTTTTATACGTTCAAAGTAAAATTGATGGAGATATATCTGTAAGATGGAACTGCAAAGCTGCAAAGTGCGGGTCGTGCGCAGCAGAAATAAATGGAAAACCATCTTTGATGTGCAAAACAAAGGTTGCAGAATTAAAACAGCCAATAAAAGTTGAACCGCTTAAAGCTTATCCTCACATAAAAGACCTCGTAGCAGATACATCATGGAACCTAAAAACAAGAAGAAAAATAATAAAAGATGTTGGTTTCACCCCAAAGAAAAACGCATCATGGATAATGAAGGACGAAGAAATAGAAAAAGGCAGAGAAATGAGAAAATGTATAGAATGTGCCCTGTGTCTTGATATCTGCCATGTTCTCCGAGAACACAAACTATTTGACAAATTCGTCGGACCAGCATATTTGGTTTTCACAGCTTATCTTGAATCACATCCTATGGATTCACTTGATAGAATTTCATATCTGAAAGAACAAGAAGGAATAATGTATTGCAATATAACGAAGTGTTGCACAGAAGTGTGTCCAGAAGAAATTCGCATAACAGACAACGCAATAATCCCGCTAAAAGAAAGTGTTGCGGATCAGTATTTTGATCCAATAAAAATGCTCCTGAGAAAGCTAAAACAAGCAGGAAAATAAAAAACTGAGGAAGTAAAAAAATCATAAAACAAAATGGAACAAGTTGAAAGAGAATTTGAAATAGGGGAAGAAGGAACAAGGAAATGTTATTTAGGGAAGGATTTAATTTTTATTTCTGGTCCATGTGTTATAGAGAGTGAAGAATTTACCTTAAGATGTGCTGATACTCTTTTGAAAATTGCGGAAAAGCATAAAATACAACTTATTTTCAAAGCATCTTATGACAAAGCAAATAGAACGTCAATAAAATCTTTCAGAGGACCTGGGCTCGAAAAAGGACTTGAAATTCTGAAAAAAGTTAAAGAGAAAGTTGGTCTCCCAGTTTTATCAGATGTTCACTGCAAAGAAGAAGTAGAACCTGCATCTGAGGTATTAGATGTAATACAAATTCCGGCTTTCCTTGCAAGGCAGACGGATTTACTCATAAAAGCCGGGAAAACTCAAAAACCGCTTAACATAAAAAAGCCTCAGTTCGTATCTCCTGAAAGCACAAAATACATAGTAGAAAAAGTTTTGACAACGGGAAACAAAAAAATAATGTTGTGTGAAAGAGGATATGCATTTGGATATGGAGACCTTATTGTTGATTTCAGAGGGATACCAATAATGAGAACTTGGGCAAATATAATTTTTGATGGAACTCATAGCGTACAAAAACCATCAGCAGGAGAAGGAATATCAGAAGGTCAAAGGTGGCTTGTTCCTTTTCTTTCAAGAGCAGCCGCAGCAGTTGGAGTTGATGGTTTTTTCTTTGAAACACACCCAGAACCAGAAAAAGCTCTATCTGACCCAAAAACATCAATAGACTATAAAATGTTTGAAAAAATAATAGAAGAAATAAAAAGAATAAAAGATGCTCTGAACCATATATGAAAAATCTTTATGACCTGAAATGAAATAATTTTATGAAAAACATAATTCAAATCCTCAAAAAAAATTCCGATTAATTTAAAATATGTCTGGGGGAAAGGGGGTAAAGAAGGTTCTTTCCTCAAAAAAGGAGGAGAGAACCCATGAGATGTATAAAATGTGGAGGAATTATGTTTGCAGAGTTTTTGATGACAAAAGAAGGGGCATTAAAAATTCTCAAATGTATAACCTGCGGAAGAATAACGGATACATTATCTGAACTTAACAGAATCAATCCACCACCCCCACCGGAAAGGCGTGGAAGAAAGCCCAATCATCTAATAAAAGAAATAAAACTTAAACCAATATCAAGAAGAAAAAGAGCAACAAAATAATAGTTTTATTTTTTACCTTTTGATTTTTTATCTTCTTCATCGTATATTTTGAGTATGTAGTCAAGAGATTTTATTGTTCGTTGAAGGCGTCTTTCAATTGAGAAGGCATGACCAAAAAGTCCTTCCATATTTGCAAGCTTTATTGCATGCTCCGAAACTTCTATCATTCTCCTCCTTGTGAAGAAAATTATATTTGTTTTTTTCACAAAATCTTCAACAGAAAGTCCGGATGCAAATCTTGCTGTTCCTCCTGTTGGCAAAACATGACTTGGACCAGCTATGTAATCTCCAATGGCAGGTGGAGAATTTACTCCAATAAAAATAGTTCCCGCATTTTTTATTTGTTTCGCAACCTTCATCGGGTTTCTTGTGAGAACCTCAACATGCTCTGGAGCTATCCTATTCACCAAATCCACTGATTCCTCAATAGATCTTGTCTCAATTAATGCACTTTGAGATCTGAATGCCTCCTCTATTATCTCCCGCCTTGGCATTATTTTCATAAGGAAATAGACTATATTTTTTATTTGATGGAGATAAGGTCCAACATGAGATATAGCAACGCATAATGCTCTTTCATCATGTTCAGCCTGAGCTATTATATCTATTGCGGGTATGAGAGGATGAACTGAACCATCACAAATTGCGACAAGCTCCGAAGGTCCAGCTATAAGGTCAACGCCTACTGAACCTTGAACAAGCCTTTTGGCAGTTGCAACATAAATATTACCAGGTCCGGCTATTTTATCTACGGCAGGAACAACATCTGTTCCAAAAGCAAATGAAGCAATAGCTTGCGCTCCGCCTATCTTGAATATCTTGTCTACTCCCACTACTTTCGCTGCAAAAATCGTATATGGATTTATCTTCCCCTGAACAGCAGGAGTAGCAAGGTATATATTTTTTACTCCTGCAACCTTTGCTGGAATTGCGGTCATGAGTACTGTTGATGGGTATCCTGCTTTTCCCCCGGGACAATATAAACCAACAGACTCCAAAGGTATAACTACTCTCTCTATTTTTGCTCCTTTTTCTTTGTAGATTACATTACCCGGAAAAGTTGATTTATGATATGCCTCAATTCTTTCAGCAGCTTTTTCTATCGCTTTTCTATCTTCTTTTGTCACATATTTTTCTGCTTCCTCAATTTCCTTTTTTGTCATCACAAGATTTTCGGGGGAAACAGGATTCCACCCATCAAATTTCCTTGTGTATTCAATGAGAGCTTTATCTTTTCTTTCCCTTATATCAATGATTATCTTCCTTACCCTATCTTCAATTGTAGAATCCGGCGATATATTTCTTCTTAATATTCTCCTGAAAATCTCTCCGAACTCCTCACTCTTTGTTGATACTATTATCATATCATCTCAAAACCAAAAAAGAAAAGAAAAAATAATTTTGAGATCTGATGCAAAATTTTATTTTCTTTCAGATTTTTTGAGAAAGTCAAACAAAATTTTGAGAGCAAGATAAGAAGCTAAAATCTTCAAATTTTATAATCAAATCCAATTTCTTTTAGCTTTCTGATGATAAAGTTTCTAACTTTCTTAGCTATTTCCAATGCTTCTTTTGCTTCTTCAATAGATGGGATGTAAAATTCATCAGGATATCTTATATCAACTGCATATCTTGTAAGTTTAGCAGCATTTAGGCTATAAAGAATTTCAAATTCCTCATCTACCTCCTTACACAATTCAATTAGTTCAGATATATCATGTGTTTTTCTAAAAGGCTTACCTACAAATGAAAGATAAGCTTTTAAATATTTTTCAACACACTGCTGTGAGTGAAAACATATAGTGTTTGTAAATGGTTCCGTGGTAGATAATTCATCCTCTGCAGTTTTTAAGTCACCCTCTGCCAAAAAAATCCACCCTTTAACTGTTTTTTCTTCATTCACAACTCTATTCCTTCTTTTAGTACATAATATGTAATCCTTCCAACATCACATTTGCTTTCTTCTACCTCATCCTCTGATTTCAGAATTATATCATTGGGTATTTTTAGCTTTGCCAATTTTATTTTTATGTCATCAATAATATTCCACTTTTCATTAAATCCCAATTTTTTATCAATAATTACAAAAAAATCCCAATCACTATCGTCTCGTGGATTCCCTTTTGCTCTGGAACCAAAAAGTATTATTTTTTTTACTTTCAGTCCCTTACTTTCTATAGTTTCCTTTATAGTTTGTACTGCCCTTTGTATCTTGTTTCCGTAATTTTTATCCATAGCAAAATCAGGGATCAAAAAAATAATTTTGAGATCTGATACAAAATTTTACTTTCTTTCAGATTTTTTGAGAAAGTCAAACAAAATTTTGAGAGCAAGATAAGAAGCTAAAATCTTCAAATTTTTCCTTCCTATGTTGAAGAAAAATTCAAAAGATTCAACTTGATTGTCTGGATAAGCAAAACCTATATAAAATAGTCCGGGATTTTTTCCCTCTAATTTATCTGGACCAGCCACACCAGTTGTTGATATACCAATATCAGATTTGAATTTTGATTTGACTGCTTTTGCAAGCTCACGAGCACATTCATGTGAAACCATGCCAAACTTCTCTATCACATCTTTACTCACCCCCAAATTTATTTTTGCATCTCGAGTATATACAATTTCCCCACCCTTAAAATAAGATGATGCGCCTCCAACATCTGTGAGCATATTTGATAATTCTCCTCCTGTAAAAGATTCGGCAACAGAAACTGAAAATCCACTCTTTTTCAGAAAATCTGAAACTACCTCTTTAAAAGATTTTTTCACATCGTCGGAATATATATAACTCCCCAGATGAAGTTTTAATTTATCTACAAACTCAAAAAAACTACTTTGTGTTTTGCCCAAAATCCTCAACATAACCTCCGGAAAAGATGGAAAGTAAGAGATTCTTATAACTGAATCTGGAATGCCTATTTGATTTATTTGATTTTCTATTTGAGTCTCCGTCAGCCCAAAAATTTTGAATATAACTTTTTCAACTTTGAACACATCAGGAAATTCTTTTTTTATATCTTCAAGAACAAATTGTTCAAACATCGCTGAAAACTCAGAGGGGACCCCGGGGAGGAAGTAAAATTTTTTTGCTTTTTTTGATATTTTGAAACCAAAAGCTGAACCGAGTGGATTTGGAATAATTTCTGCACCTGAAGGAAATGAACATTGAATTTTAAGGTATTCAGGAATATCATCAAACCTCACTCCAAATCTTTCTTCAAGTTTTTTTTTCATAATCTCAGTAGCCTCATCGTATTGTTTTAAAGGTAAAGAAAAATATTCACTTGCAACTTTGCGTGTAATGTCATCTGATGTTGAACCAAGTCCACCAGAACAGATTATAAAATCAGAAAACTTTTCTGCGTTTTCAAGAGCAAACTTTATGTCATCCTTTCTATCACCTACAACCTGCAAATAAAGAGAAAATCCAAAATCATAGAGCTCAGAAGCAACTGATTTGAAGTTCTTTTCATCTGTAAGACCCGAAATTATCTCCTCACCTATCACAACAAAAGCTATTCTCATTTTTTTATATATCTAACCCAAATTGTTAGTTAATCAGAAAATCAATCAATAATAGATATTTTAAAATTAAAGCTGAGGAAGAAAAGAAAAAAGCAAAACCTCTTTCATCTTCGTTTAAAGGAAGACGTAGGGGCAGAAGCTTCTGATTTAGAAACGCCACAATTACTATTTTAGCTTTTTTATTTTCCGGTAGCAATTTAAAAAACTCCTTCTTTTTTTGAACTATTTAGGGAGATCCCTTTATAAAGAAATTGTAAGGTTTTTTCCATAAAAAATTTTTGATATCTTCGAAGATATTTGGAAATTAGTCTTTTTACAAAATTTTTGGAAATTTGTTTTTCAAGCTATGGAATTATCTCAGGGGTTATATACCAAATTATAGACCAGTTTTTTTCTTGGCGTACAAGACACAATGGGGCAGAATAGCGGAATTTTACAGTCTCTATTTCTTGGTTCCCAAAAATTAGCAAAGATGTAAGTTTTGAAAGATGAGGAAGATGTCCGACTAGCATTATATTGTCAATTTCTTCAAGTCTTTTGAGCCATATTGTAGGGTCATCGTTTGGGTTAAGTCCATCCACCGCTCGTAAAGGAGATTTAAGATATTGTGAAAAAATTTCTGCTGTTTGTTTTGCACGAGTTTTACCGCTATGCACTATCTCATTTACTTTTACTCCTGCTGATGCCAAAAATTTTGCAATTTTTTCGGTCTCAGAAATCCCTTCAGGAGTTAATTTTCTTTCTGGGTCCTCTTGTTCTGTAAAAGCTTTGCCGTGTTGAACCAAAATAATCATAAATTTAATGATAAATTCTTCTTTTCTAAATTCATTTTTTCCTTTCTCTTTCAAAAAATATTGCTCGTCCAAGTCTTACTATTGTTGCTCCTTCTTCTATTGCTACTTCAAAATCATCTGACATTCCTGCCGAAATTTCTGCTAACATATTTTCTGGTACTCCTTTTCTTGCGCATTCTTCTTTTATTTTCATAAGTTCTCTGAAATATTTTCTTGAATCTTCTTTATCTTTTGGTGGAGGAGGGATAACCATAAGTCCGCATATCTTCACATGCTTTGGTTCAAATTCTAACGCTTTCTCAAAGAATTCAAATACATTTTCTGGCATGATTCCGCTTTTTGTTTGCTCTTTTCCTATGTTTATCTGAACAAGGACTTTTATTTCTTTTTGTGCTGCAGAACATCTTTTTTCAAGTTCTTTTAGAAGTTCAATTGAATCAAGTGAATGGAGGTACTCAAAATTTCCTGGGATAAATTTTGCTTTATTTTTTTGAAGGTGTCCGACAAAATGCCATGTAATTTTCAATTCTTTCAGCTCATTTATTTTTTTCAGAGCCTCTTGAACATAGTTTTCTCCAAAATCTCGGATTCCCCCTTCATAAGCGAACTTTATAAAATCAGAGGGAAATGTTTTAGAAACCGCAACTATTTTTATTTCATTTTCATTTCTTCCTGAACGTTCGCATGCTCTTTTTATTCTTTCTTTTACATTTTTTATGTTATCAAGAATTTTCTCTCTTATTTCATTTAACTTCTCCTTATTTTCTTTGATTTCAAAACTTTCCATAATTCAGAATGTGAAATCATAAATAAAAAATGGATTCCATTCAATATAGTTTTCTCTTATTGATTTTTCAAGTGAAGAAATCATTTCATCAAATGTTTTTACCTGCTTTAAAGTAACATTTATTTTCCAGTTAAGTTCAGAGGGTCTCGGCGGGATTTTATCTTTTAGTTCTCCTGATCTTATTGCGAGTATCCAAAACACAGGCATTTCAAATCTTTCTGAAATTCTGAAAGGTAAATCTGTTATTTTTGTTTTCTCTCCAAAGATTTTAGTTTCTTTTGAACCGGGGATAGGTCTGTCTACTAAAAACACAAGGGCTTTTTCTCTTTTATCTTGCTTTAATTGTGATAGCATGTCTTTCAAAGATGAAAATAAGTTTAATCCGAAGTTTTTTCTTGTCAAGTTGAAAAATATTTTTTCTGATTTTTTTTGAAGATTTTCAACTAAAACATTTATCTTCACTCCTCTTTCAGAAAAATATAGAGAAACTGCTTCAGGAATTCCTATGTGCCCAGAGACAGCAATTACTCCCGAGTTCTTTATGCTTTCTTCAAATAATTCCTTTTCTTTTGGACTTTCAAATTCTATCTCTACTATACCATTTTTACCTTTTAACTTTGGGAAGAGAAGAAGCTGGAAATGATATAGTGTATGATAGAAAAAAACCGAATCTATTTCTTCCTCTGCTATTTTTCTTTTGAGAACTACTTTGAGATTTCTTTTGGCAATGTCGTACCTTCTAAAGCCTCTAAATCTTCCGTTTTTCTTTTCTATTTTTGAGATAAGAATTGCTACCCTGTCAATTGATTTCTCAAGAATTTTTTCAATTGTTCTTTCAACATTTGTATTCACTATTTTCTACAAATCACATTTTTAGTTTTCCAAAGTCCTCTTCTGATATTATATCGAGCAAAACATCTTCTTTTTCTTTTGCCACTTGTGAAGGTATTCCTTTGAGGAATTCAGAACTTCTTGTTTTATCAAAAACGATTTCATCAACATATATATCTGCTCCGACCCTCAAAGCTATAGCTATTGCATCAGAAGGTCTTGAATCTATTTCATATTCTTTTCCGTTGTGTTCTATATATAGTGTTGCATAATAGGTTGAGTGTTTGAGGTCAGATACTTCTATTTTTTTGAGTTTTATTCCCAAGGTTGAGAATATATTTTTTATGAGGTCGTGAGTGAGAGGTCTCTCAAACTTTATACTTTCAAGTTCCATCATTATTGCATTCGCCTCGTTTATGCCTATCCATATCGGCAAAAATCTTTCACCGTTCTCCTCCTTCAAAACAACAGCTGGGGTTTGCGTAATATTATCTACCACTACCGTCGCAACCACCATCTTTATTTTTGAAGACTTTGACTTTTTACCCTCTGATTCTCCTCCCAACTCAGATCTTAACTCCTCCTTTTCCTTTAATTCTTTCTCTTTCTCCTCCTTTTTTTCTTTCATGCTTTGAACCTCCCTTATCTATATAATTTTATCATGTTTTTTTATTTTTTGTCTTTCTCTTATATTTTGACCTTGTTTTTTGTCGTGTTTTTTATTTTCTACCGTGTTTTTTTATTGGTATAGTCCACTAAGTTTTGAGAATGCAGTTATCTGTTCCGAAAGGGTTTTTTATATATCCATCTGCTTCCGGGTCATTTACATATTCTTTGCCATCTATTACATATCTGAACTCAAATTCTCTTCCCACCTCAAAAGTTTTAGTAATGTAAAATGTACCATCTCTTTTTCTTTTCATTCTTTCTGGTTGCCAGCTATTCCAACTCCCAATTATTTCAACATACTCAGCTTTTTCTGGCTTTATCTGAAATGTCACCTTACATCTTTTGCCTTTGTATTCCTTCTTTATCATTTTTTTATCTCCTTATCATTTTCTTAAACCAATTAATCATTTATTTTTTCTAAAAAATTTTTAGTAAAGAACAGATTATTTTTTGTTGCCAAATCAATACTTGAAATTGATTTTTTCTTTTTCTCTTAGATCATCCATTTTTTTGATGGAGATTTTATCACATTTGGCTTCAATTGAGACTGTCTCTATATAAAAAGCTGTGTCTTTATCTGAAATCAAAAATGCGTTATCGTATAAGAATTTACCTCCGTAAGATGAGTTTGCATCTTGTCCATAATTTTCAACAAGTTCTATTATTTTGCTTAAAGATTCTTCCGATTTTTCTGATAATTCAAGAGCTATTCTTAACTCGCTTATTCCAATCTCTCCTACCCACATCCAAAAAGGTTTAGCAAGTATTACCTGAAATTTCCTTTTGTACTTTGGAATTTTTATTTAAGTTGCTCTTTCATATTTCGGAGTTAGAAAAACAAATCTCTGAGTTTCAAGATTAAGGTCTATCAGAATTCTTTCCCATTATCTTTACTTTGCTTCCCTTTGCAAATACAATATTACACATTGTTAGATTTCACAAAAACTCATTTCAGAAATTTAGGATATATTGAATAATTCAAAAATTACACAAAACAAAAAGCAAAATGATTATATTAAAAAAGAGGAGGTGATAAGAAATGAAAGTAAAAAGCATATTGACAATAGCAACTTTGGTAGTAGCAGGTGTTATATCAGTCAAATCAGATGTTTTCCCTTGCGGTGGAGGCAAAACTCACGGGCCGGAAGTCAAATCTGCCCCAACCTTTATGTCTCCTGTGATGCTCATGAGCGCAGAATCTGAAACGATAGAGAAAACAATAAAAGTAGAAGGAATGGAATGCGCAAACTGTGCAAAATCAATAGAAAGGTCTGTCAAAAAAGTAAATGGAATTATTGAAGTTAAAGCAGACTACAAATCAGGAACATGCAAAATAAAAGCTAAAAAAGATGTTAATATGGAGGAAGTATTTAAGGCAATAGAAAAAGCTGGTTTTAAACCAGTAGGCGAAATATAAAAAAACAACACAACAAAAAAAATAACACAAAACAAGAAAATAACCAGAAGCCAATTTTTATATTTTTTATATTCTGATTTTGTTCAATTTTTCCTGAAATTGCATAAATTTTGAAGTCCAATTTTTATTTTTCTTTTACTTTAACCAAGGGGGGTATAAAAATATGTGGGCGTGGCACTTTTATGAGAGAAAAAAACCTGTAAGAATAAGAAGGTCAGAACTTACATGTCCGGGAAACAACATGAAAATGATGATAAAAGCAGCTGAATCAAATGCTGACTGGGTAATGTTTGACCTTGAAGACACAGTTCCACCATCAGAAAAAGAAAAAGCAAGAGAATTAGTAGCCGAAGCACTGAACACACTTGATTTCAAAGGAAAAGTGAGAGCATTTAGACCAAATAATCTCAGAACACGATACTGGTATGAGGATATAATTGAAGTAGTATCAAAAGCCGGGCATAATATAGACATAATTGTTCTGCCAAAAATATATGGTCCAGAAGAAGTTGCTGCTGTTGACCAGCTTCTTACACAGCTTGAAAGAAAGCTTGACCTTGAACCCGGCAAAATTGGTCTTGAAGTTCTTATAGAAACTGCTCAGGCTCTTGTGAGAATAAAAGAAATATGTGAAGCTTCTCCAAGACTTGAAGCTTTAATTTTCGGTGTAGCAGATTTTTCAGCATCAATCGGAGCAAGAGAGATGAAAAAAGACCAACACATAAATTTCCTCTATGCAAAACAGTGTGTAGTAGTCCACGCAAAAGCTTACGGACTTGATGCGATAGATTGTGTCACATTAGATTTCAAAGATGCAGAAGCAACAAGAAGAGATGCAGAATGGGCAGCAAAATTCGGATTTGACGGAAAATGGGTAATTCACCCAGCTCAAATAGATATTGTAAATGAAGTTTTTACACCATCAGATGAAGAAATAAAAAGAAGTCTCAAAATAATAGAAGAATACAGAAGAGTTGAAAAAGAAAAAGGAGCATGGGCATTAGCAATTGATGGGGAAATGGTTGATGCCGCCACAATACGAGTTGAATTCAAAAAACTCCTCGCCGCTAAAAAAGCCGGAAAACTTGAAAAACTTGACATCCCAAAAGATATTTTTGAAGGCGTAGAGTTTGAAATAAAATATTAAAAAAATATTTTTGGATTTTGTATCACACCAGATTATCACCACTATCTTTTTCTGATTTCTAAATTTATTATACGATTTCAATATGGCTTCGGAAGAAAAAAATAATAGAAAGAAGATTGATAATAATCACGAAGATAAAGTGATATATTTCCCCGAAGATAGAATTGAAATAATAAAAAATAGTATAGAAAACATAATAAGAGCAATAGGAGATAATCCTGAAAGAGAGGGATTAAGAAAAACTCCTGAAAGATACGCAAGAGCTCTCACAGAAGTGCTATCTGGATACTTTCAATCACCAGAGGAAATAATAAATGGAGCTATCTTTGAGCAGGATTACAGCGGAATGGTTATTGTAAAAAATATAAGATTTTTCAGTATGTGCGAACACCACATCTTACCATTTTTCGGAATATGCTCAGTCGCATATTTCCCCCAGGGCAAAATAATAGGACTTTCAAAAATACCAAGAATAGTGAAATTTTTTGCAAGCAGATTACAGGTGCAAGAAAGAATGACGGAACAAATAGGTAAATTTATTGAGCAAACCGTTAATCCAGAAGGCGTAGCGGTCTATATATCTGCGTATCATCTGTGTCTTGCTATGAGAGGAGCAAAAAAAGAAGATGTCAAGATGGAAACCCTATATTTTTCCGGAAAGTTTGAAAGAGACCTTGAACTCAAAAAAATATTCCTACAACAAATAAGAGATACCAGTAGCGACAACATGAGCTCAATCTAATAGAATAAAGAAAAATAGAGAAATAAATAAAACAAAAGTTTTTATTGAAGAAAAAACAAACAAACAGGAAAAATAATAATTAAATTTATACTATGGAAACTCCAGAAAATATTCCCATCACGAAAGAATTAGACCTCCGAGGCACAATATGTCCGATGAACATAATTATTGCAAAAAAAGAGATAACAAAAATGAAAAAAGGAGAAATACTGAAAATAATTGTTGATTTCCCAGGAGCAAAAGATGATGTATCAAAAAGCCTACAAAAAGAAGGTCATAAAATTTTGAATATAAAAGAATATCAAACCCACGCAGAAATAATAGTTCAAGTTTAAGAAAAATAATGGTTTAGGTTTAAAAAATCAAAAGGAAAAACAAAAATCCCAGAAAACAGAAACTGGAAAGTCTGAACAAAAATTTAGGGGAAAAATTTTTGATTTTATTGTAATTTCTGCTATAACTTCTAAAATGTCAAGCAATTTTTAAAGGAGGTGAATCAAAATGAAAAGACTTTCTAAAACAAACATGATATCTAATAAAACAGGAAGGGTTTTATTTATTTTGGCAGCATTAATAGGTTTTGTAGGAGCTCTCGCAGGGAATGTATTAGCAGCAGAAGAAGTTCAAGCAGCAGCACAAGCTGCATCAGGTCAGCTCAGAGAGTTTGGTCTCGCAATAGGTGCAGGTTTAGGTCTCGGATTAGCAGCAGCAGGTGGTGCTCTCGCTCAAGGTAGAGCAGTCTCATCAGCTATGGAGGGGCTCTCAAGAAATCCGCAAGCATCAGATAAGATGTTCCTTCCTCTCATTTTAGGTTTAGTTTTTATTGAATCTTTGGTTATATATACCCTTGTTATTGCATTCTTCTTGCAAGGAAAAATATAGTTTTTTAAAATTTGAAAAGTAAAAAAAAAAAAAAAAAAAAAAAAAATAAGCTTTTATAAAGTTAAGTTGCTCTGTAGCAATTAGGGGAATAATGTTAGGTCCTGATTGATTTTCAGGACCGCCATAAAAATGGTGCGTATTCGGTGGGACAAATATGAGAACCTAAGTTATGTAAAGACTTTCCATTTTGTGGGGGTCGGGGGAAGCGGAATGTCTTCCCTCGCCCACATTCTTTTAAAACAAGGGTTCAAAGTATCAGGTTGCGATTTAAATTATTCCGAAACCATAAATAAGCTTGAAAAAGAAGGATTAGAATTTTTAGGAGAGCATGATAAATCTCATGTAGAAAATTCAGATGTCATTGTTTTCTCATCAGCAATACCAAAAGATAATCCCGAAATAATTGAAGCAAAAAGGAAGAGAAAAATTATTCTCAAAAGGATAGAACTACTTGCAGAAATACTCAAATTCAGATACACAATTGCAGTTATAGGCTCACACGGAAAAACCACAACTACAACTCTTATTTCCCACACATTAGAAAAAGGTGGAAAAAATCCACTCGCAATAATAGGTGGAGTAGCAAAAAATGGAGAAAAAGTAAATATTGATAGCAACATAGCGGTAGTTGAAGTAGATGAATCAGATAACGATTTTCCAAAAATAATACCATATGCAACAGTCATCACAAACATAGATAAAGAACATTTAGAAAAATGGGGAGGATATGAAGGACTAAAAAAGGCGATACTGAAATTCGCAAAATCTGTTCCAATATGGGGTTTCGTAGTCGTAAATATAGATGACCCGGGAGTAAAAGAAATAGTAAATAAAATCCCAAGAAAAGTCATAAGATGTTCCGTAGAAACAAAAAAAGACATTGAATTTTATGCAGAGAATATAAAGCTTGGTCAAAAACCCTGCTTTGATATAGCTATAAAAATAGGAGAAGTAGAAGGTAAAATAGAGAACATAAAACTTGGTATCCCGGGACTACACAATGTATCTAATTCGGTTTTGGCTTTTGCCACAAGCTATCTTTTAGGAGTTCAGCCAGAAAAAATAAAGGAAGCTTTTGAGTCTTTTGAAGGAGTAAAAAGAAGAATAGATATTGTATTCAGAAAAAACGGAGTTTGCGTGATAGATGATTATGCCCACCACCCCACAGAAATCAAGGCAACTTTGAAAACAATAAGAGAAAACTTCAAAGGGAAAATTTTTCTTATCTTTGAACCTCATAGGTTCTCAAGAGTTTATATGCTAAAAAATGAATTCGCAGAAGCTCTCAAAATCGCGGATGAATGCATCATAACAGATATATATCCGGCATCGGAACAAAACACATACGGAATTTCAGCGCAAGACATAGTAAATCTTATAAATTCAAATGAAAGCGAAAAAAAATCAGTATATATCCCTTTTGACTCAGTAGTTGAAAGCGCAGAGAGACTCTTTCAGAGGGCAAATGAAGGAGATGTTATAGTTTTTATGGGAGCTGGAAAAATCAAAAATGCTCTATCAGATTTTCTAAAATCAAAAAACGTGTGAAATCAAAAGAAGCAAAAAATTTTCTCATTTAAGAAAAATTTTTCTTTTAGAATAAATTTTCTATGTTATGGATGAAGCATTAAAGAAAAAAGTTTTGAGGAAAATCCATTACGGACTCGCAGTAGCTACATCATCAAACGGAAAAGATACAGCATCTGGAACAATAAATTGGCTAACTCAGGCATCGTTCAAACCCCCAGCTGTTGCAGTAGTAATAAAAAAAGATTCATTTTTACACAATGTTATATCTGAATCTTCCGTTTTCGCTATAAACATAGTTGGGAAAGACCAGAAAGATATGGCTCAAACTTTCTTTAAGGGACACTCAGTTGAAAATGGAAAACTTGGAGGATATGAAATATTTACAGGAAAAACCGGCTGCCCAATTATAAAAGATTCAGCAGGAGCTTTTGAGTGCAAAGTAATAGGTAGATTAGATTTTGGAGGAGACCACGAGATTTTTGTAGGAGAAGTCGTTGAAGTTCATGATTGCAAAGACCTTGAACCTCTATCTATGAAAGAAACTGGATGGTACTACGGCGGATAAAGTAAAAAAATTTAAAATTTTTCCTGATTTTTTCAACACAAAATCTCCACAGAGCTACTATTAGAAAAATTGGACCTGTGATTTGTGCTAAATATTATCATGCCAGAAATTATAATAGAAGCACAAGGTGTATCAAAGAGCTTCCCATATGGAAAAAATGGAAAAATAGAAGTTATATCTCCTATTGATATCAAAATATGTGATGAAGATTTTTTGGTTATTTTGGGACCATCAGGTGCCGGAAAATCAACACTTTTGAGAATACTTAGTGGAATAGAAAAGCCATCAACGGGAAAAGTTCTTTACAGAGGTAAAGATATTTTTGAAGTCAAACCAAAAATAGGATTTGTATTTCAAACATTCGCACTCTTACCTTGGCTCACCGTTTTAGAAAATGTTCTTTTAGCAATTGACCCAAATTTAGATGAGAAAGAAAGAGAGAAAAAAGCATTAGAGGTATTGGATATGGTAGGATTAGATGGTTTTGAAAATGCTTTACCAAAAGAGTTATCTGGTGGTATGAAACAAAGAGTGGGAATAGCCAGAGCAATCGCAGCTGACCCAGAGGTCCTCTTTATGGATGAACCTTTTTCAAATTTAGATGTCCTCACAGCCGAAGCTTTAAGAAGAGATTTTATAGAAATGCTCGCAACAAAAAAAATCAGGATTAAAGCCTGCGTTCTGGTAACACATAACATAGAGGAATCAATAATGTTAGGTAAAAGAATTATAATTTTGAGCAAAAATCCCGCAAAAATAATCTCAGATATAAGTATTGAACTTCCATATCCACGAAACATAAAAAAACTTCAAGACCTTGTAGATAAAATTCACACGATAATATCTGAAAATGTAAGGGAAACTCCAACAATAAAAAAGAAAGTAAAGTATATAAGGTTGCCAGATGTTAGCCCCACAAGTATAATAGGTCTTCTTGATATACTCACAGATGTATTCGCTGAAAATGAAAAAATAAATATCTTTGAGATATCACAAAAGTTTATGTTAGATGTTGATGACCTATACCCTATTTTAGAGGCAGCACAGATTCTCAATTTTATTGAGATAAAGGAAGGAGATGTTATAATAACAGAAACAGGAAAAGAATTTGCAAAAGCTGACCCTGTAAAGCAAAAAGAAATCTTTGCAAAAGTTTTGACCGAAAATGTACCACTTACAAAAGAAATAGTAAGCGTACTATCAGCAAAAAAGAATAAGAAAGTAAAAGCAGATTTATTCTATGACATACTTAAAGAACACTTCTCAAAAGATGAAGCAAAAAAACAATTTGATATAATAATAACTTGGGGTAGATATGCAGAAATATTTGAATACAATGAAATAAAAAAAGAAATATATATACCGTAAGCCCAAAGAATTTATCTAAAAAAATTTATCTCAAAAGCTCCTTGATTGATCCTGTTCCGGTTTCCTGAAATCCTTGGCCCCCAGTTTCTGGAATCTGGAACTCCCCCTTTTCTAATTCTTTCCTTTCACTTTTTAACTTCTCCAACTTACTTTTTGCTAACTCAATTTCTTTCTCAAGGTTTCCGATGATTTTCCTTGACTTGATTTCAAATTTCCTTATTTGAGCTATTTTTGCCTCCTGCAAAAGTTTATTCAATCTCTCCCAATCCTCAGGAGAATACTCCTTTAAATCTTCTACCTCTTTCAGTTTCTTCTCAACCTCAAATATATCTTTTTCGCTACCTTTTGAACAGGAAAAAAGATAGATAAAGAAAACAAAAATAATTAATTCCCAAAGTCCCCAAAAAACCAATCTTTTAGTTTTATTGAAAACAAACATCGTTTTTTCTGATTTCACTATATAGCATCTTCCCCGGTCTCACCTGTTCTTATTCTTATAGCTTGCTCTATTGGATATATAAATATTTTACCATCTCCGACCTTCCCAGTTTTTGCAGAATCAATTATAGCTTTCACAACTTTTTCAACCATATCATCAGGAACAACAACTTCTATTTTCACCTTTGGTAGAAAATCCACAACATACTCTGCTCCCCTGTAAAGTTCCGTATGTCCCTTTTGCCTTCCAAAACCTCTGACCTCACTTACTGTCATACCTCCGACCCCTATCGCGGTAAGAGCGTCTTTTACCTCGTCAAGCCTAAAAGGTTTTATTATAGCTTCTATTTTCTTCATAAACCTTTACCTCCTTTTTTTTCTACTATTTTATCCACAATTTTATTTTAAACATTTCCTAAAATTTTTCGCTTTTATTTGCTTACATATTAAAAGCTTTTTCACCGTGTTGAGAAGAATCAAGCCCT
>JAVVGL010000002.1:0-138140 GCA_032249135.1 Candidatus Calescibacterium sp.
CTTATACTCCCATCAAAATTCCGCAGCTCTGAAACAATTTGCTTTATCTCCTCTGATGTTCCGGCCGGAACTTTTGCTTGCAGTAAAACTCCTATTCCTCCTTTTTCAGATGAAAACTCAATTTCTCCTAAAATAGAAAACTCTCCTTTTCTTGCCGTTATAATTTGAGAAACTTTTGATTTCTTGTTTTCTACATCAGATTTATCTTTTCCTGCGATGTAGATTAAGATTTGGTCTTTTGCAATTTCTTGCCCGGTTTTCTCATCTAAAACAAACTCTTTTACATCTTCAAAACTATCTTTCAAGGATAAAAGTTCAGAGGCGGTTTTTTCTTTTTTGTTATTAGCACAGTTTGAAACAAAAATAAAAGAGTTAATGAGCAGAAGCAAAATAGAAGCAAAACTTAAATTCTTTTTTTCAAACCAGCTGAAAACTTTTTCAAACCGGTGTGCTCCTATTCTTTCTTTCTTTTTTTCTTTCTTTCTTTCTTTCTTTCTTTTTGCATTTTGTATATCCTCCTTCATTTTTGTTTCCTCCCCGTTTTACAAACATTATAATCATTTTTTTCTATGTTTTGTTATTTTTGTGAAATTTTTAAGAAAAAAAATAATTTCAGGAAATTTTATAGAGATTTTTATCATAAGCACTACTAACTATTTATTTCGTTTTGTTTTTTTACTGTTTTCTTTGCTTGAAATTTCAAGTAGTTTAGGAGGTGTAAGTTCTACTTCTTATCTTCTTATTTTTGTTCTTTTCCCTGTTGGTTTTGAGATATATCAATAATTTTGTAAAGTAAGTTTTTTATATCTCTTACATCGCTTTCTATCCTTTCTATCCTCTTTTCCATAGAAACCATATATGCCTTCATCTCTCTTATATCTCCCTTCAACTCCGCTGTCTCCACCTTTAAATTTGTCAGCTCCTTTCTTATCTCTTTGTTATCTTCTTCTATCTTCTCCATTCTTCTTACTAATGAATTTTCAAGGGAATCTATACGTTTGTTAGTGTCATCAATTCTTCTGTTCAGGTCATTATTTATTTCACTGATTCTTTTGTTCATGTCATCAATTCTTTTGTTTATGATATGGGTAGCAAGTGCAATAAAGCTTCCTATAACCCCTGCTGTTCCTATTATTATGCTAAAAATTTGCAATCCATCCATAACATTTATTTTAATCGGAAAATTTATTTTTTCATTTTTCCACTAATCCTAAGAAAGGTAGCTCGTAGAACGGGTAGATGCGGTGGCAGGCACTTGGGGAAGAAAAGAAAAAGCTTGGCTCAATTTTAGATGCAGAACAAAGAAAATATTACATAAGCGAGAATTTTAAAATCATTATTATGAAACTAAAAGACATACTTGAAGGTTATGGCTAATAACTATATTTTCTACTTTAGCCACATTTCAAAATGTTTTTTTGCTTCAAACAATATCCGGTCTATATTCTGTATGGTTCTAGCTCTTTCAGGAGATTTTGCATCAGCTAATGTCAAAATTACTTCCTTTACACTTTGAGCTATACCCTCAAGGTTGTATCCACCTTCAAGAATGAAAACAAATCCTTTTGAGCTTTTTGCTGAATTCAAAATAAGATAAGTTATGTAAGAGAACCCTTCTTCTGTGAGCCTCATATCAGCAAGCGGATCTTTATAGTGAGCATCAAATCCAGCTGAAACTATAACTATATCTGGTGAAAACTTTTCTGCAACCGGCAACAAAATTTCCTCATATATTTTCGCATACTCCCCATCAGAAAGCCCTCCTGGTAGTGGAACATTTACAGTGTAGCCTTTTCCCTTTCCTTCACCTATTTCATCAAACCTTCCTGTTCCTGGATAAAATGGATACCTATGAGTTGAGAAAAACAAAACATCATCTCTTTTCCAGAATATGTCTTGTGTTCCGTTTCCGTGATGTACATCAAAATCTACGATGAGTATCTTTTCTGCTCCCATTTCTTTTGCTTTTTCTGCTGCTACCGCTACATTGTTATATATGCAAAATCCCATAGCTTCTCTGAAAGTCGCATGATGTCCCGGGGGTCTTGCAAGAACAAAAACTTTTTTCGTTTTCCCTTCAAGAACTTCTTGAACCGCTCTTGCAGAAGCCTGAGCTGCTCTGAAAGCTACTGATGGCGTCTCCGGGGAGTAATATGTGTCCGCATCTATACTGCCGTAATGACCTTTCAAGCTTTCTACCATCTGGATGTGCTCTTCCGAATGAACTTTGTGTAAAAGATCAAAAACTTCTTCCGGCGGTACTTTATCTATGTCCTCTATCTCTTTGAGCATCTTCCACACTCCCGATATTTTTAAAGTCTCAACTATTGCAGTAAGCCTTGATGGATTTTCAGGATGAGAATAAAACGGTTTATGTTCAAGAAAATATTCATCATATATTATACCTACTTCTTTTTCTTCTTCTATTTTTTCCTCCTCTATTATATCTCTCTCTTCTTCGCCCCCTCCGTTGAATTTTGTCATAATAAAAATAAATAATCTTTTTAATCTTTAATTGATATATTTTTACTTTTGTCTGTTGCTTTAATAAAAAAATTTTCTGTTTGAGAAAAGTTTCAAATTATTCATTTTAGTTCTGCATATTTACCATTAGCTTCTCTATTTTCTTTGATACTTTGAAAAACCTTGCTATTTCATATCCTAACTCAGGTGATCTTTCATAATATATCAGAAGAAATTTTGCAAGTTTCAAGTCATTATCTTCAAGTTTATCTAACTCTTTCAGCTTTGATTTTTCTTTTTCTCCAAGAGATAAAGCCGGATTTATTGAAAATAATACAGAAAGCCTATCAAGTTCTAAGATGAAATCAGAAAATTTCGGAGTTTTGCTTGCAATTTTGATCTCGCTCCAAAACCTATCCCCCTCAACATTCTTGAATGCTCCTATCTCCTTTGCCAGTTCAAGGGATTCAAGAGTTTCCTCAGCTATCTCAAAATCTAAAACTACTTTTAGTCTTGCTGCTCTTAGAATTCTTGTTGGGTCATCTGAAATACTTTTCCTGTGAAGAACTCTTATTTTCCTTTTTTTTATATCTTCAATTCCACCAAATAAATCTATAACTTTGTAATCTTTTGATGGGTCAATTTCCATAGCCATAGCATTTATAGTAAAATCTCTCCTTTTCAAATCTCTTTCTATGTTGTCAACAAAGAAAACTTTTGGATGTTTCCCGGGAACAGGATAAAATTCCTCCCGTGCTCTTGCAAAATCTATTACTCCTCCAAAAAACTCAAATCCTATCGTTCCAAATTTTTCATATTTTTTCAGATTTTTACCCATAAGTCTTCCAAAAAGTTTCATAGCAAGAGGTTCTGGATTACCCTCAACTACAAAATCAAAATCGCTCACAGGCTTTTTCAATATTATATCTCTTACAAATCCACCCACTGCACATACCCTGATTTCACCTTTTTCCTCAAGAACTGGTTTTATTACAAAATCATATTTTTCAATATCGTGCATGATGAAAATTCCCAAACAGCCAATAAAAGATATTGCCAAAAAAGAAGATTGGTATTTTTTCATTTAACCTTTCTTGATATGGATTTCGTACCCCACACCGAAGAAGAAATAAGAGAAATGATGGAATTTTTAGGTATAAAATCCCTAGATGATCTATTTGATGATATTCCCGAAAAGTTCAAGGTAGATAATTTAGGATTAGGAAAAGGATTAGATGAAATTGAAGTTTTAAAATTAGCTCAGAAAATAGCAAACAAAAATAAATTTTATTTTTATTCACTTGCAGGTTGTGGAGTATATTTTCATTATGTTCCAGCAGTTTGTGATTTCGTATCTTCTCTTCCAGGATTTTTCACTTCTTACACTCCATATCAAGCCGAAATGAGCCAAGGAATTATGAAAGCTTTATTTTATTTTCAGTCCCTCATGACGGAGCTTTTTAATATGGATGTTTCAAATGCAGGTATGTATGGAGGTGCTTCGGCTCTTGCGGAAGCTTGCATTATGGCTCACAAAATCACAAAAAAGAAAGTTCTTCTTTCAGCAGGAATTAATCCACTCTGGCTCGAAGTCGTCACATCATATCTCAAATCTTCTGAAATTGAATTTGATATAATACCTTTGAAAGATGGAAGAACTCAAATTAAAGAAAATGAAGATATATTCGTTATACAGTACCCTAATTTTTTGGGAGTTATTGAAGATATAGAAGATGCAAGAAGAAAATCAAAAGGAATTTTAGTTGTCGCAGTTCCAGATCCCATAGATATGGCTATCTTAGAACCTCCAGGAAGTTTTGGAGCAGATATTGTAGTTTCAGAAGGGCAGCCACTTGGAAATTATCCGTATTTTGGTGGATCAAATTTGGGAATTTTTCTCACAAAAAAAGAAAACATAAGAAGGATGCCGGGAAGAATTATTGGAGAGACGGAAGATAAAGAAGGTAATACATGCTATGCTATGATTTTACAAACTCGCGAGCAACATATAAGAAGAGAAAAAGCAACATCTAATATATGTACATCTACTTCCTTGCTTGCAGTAAGAGCAGCTGTATTTTTGAAATATTACGGAGCCGAGGGTCTTAGAAAAATAGCCCAAATTTCCGAAAAAAATTCATTGTTTTTAAGAGAGAAATTAAAACCTATCTTTCAAGCAGAGTATCTCAAAGAGTTCCCAGTTTATGCTGATATAGATGAAGAAAAATTTTTGGAGAACGAAATTTTACCCCCAATAAGGTTAGAAAGAATCTTGCCAAAGTTTCTTGATGAAATTGAGTTTGAAGCTTTGACCGGTCTCAAAAAAGATGCTTATATTATATGTACTACTGAAATTTTCTCCGATGAAGAAATAAAAAAAGTCAGAGAACTTTTCTGATATGAAGTTCAAAGAAAACAAAAGAAACTTTTGTATAATAGCTCATGTAGATCACGGAAAATCAACCCTTGCAGATAGATTCTTGGAGATAACTGGTGCAGTTGATCCGAAAAAAATGAGAGAACAGTTCCTTGATAATCTAAAAGTGGAAAGAGAAAGAGGAATAACTGTAAGGTCTCAGACGGCTTACCTTGAATATAATTACAACGGCGTAAAGTATGAACTCAATCTCATAGATACCCCAGGACACGCTGATTTTCAATATGAAGTATCCCGGGCTATGTCTGCTTGTGAGGGAGCAATATTGCTCGTTGATGGGACACAGGGAGTTCAAGCCCAAACTCTATCTTACGCATATTGGGCAGTTGAAAGGGGACTTGAAATCGTTATTGCAATAAACAAAATAGATTTGCCATCTTGTGATGTTGAAAGAACAAAAAGACAAATAGAAGATATAATAGGACTTGATACATCAGATATAGTTCTTGTAAGTGCAAGAACAGGACAGGGAGTAAAAGAGTTGCTTGAAAAGGTTATAAACAAAATTCCTCCTCCAAAGTATGAAGAGGGTGCACCTCTTTCTGCCTTGATTTTTGATTCCTGGTATGATCAGTACTGGGGAGTCGTAGCTCTTGTTAGAGTATTTAATGGGAAAATATCAAAAGGGGATAAAGTTAAGGTTTTCTCAACAGGAAAAATTTTCAATGTTTTGAGATTAGGAGTTGTAAGAGGAGGAGAAACTTTTGATAGAGATTTTATTGAAGAAGGTGATGTCGGATTTATAATTTTAGGAACAAAAAATATAGGAGATCTTAAAGTTGGAGATACTATAACTTCTGCTACAAATCCTGTATCTCGCCCAATTCCCGGGTTCCGTGAGATAAAACCCGTGGTTTTTGCTTCTTTTTATCCACAAGAACCAGAGGAATATGAAAAACTAAAAGATGCCCTTGAGAAATTAAAGCTCAATGATTATTCCCTTGAAGTAGAGTATGAAAATTCACCCGCCTTGGGAGCTGGGTTCAGAATAGGTTTCTCTGGGACTTTACACATGGAAGTTACATCTCAAAGATTAAAAGATGAATTTGGTGTAGATGTAGTTACAACTTTTCCACAAGTTGCATATAAAATTACTCTCAAAAACGGAGAGGAAATAGAGGTAAAAAGTCCTTCCCAATTCCCTTCACCAGATAGGATACAAACTATAAAGGAACCGAAAGTAAGAGTTACCATCCATACTCCCCAAGAATACATCGGAAATATTCTGAGAATTTGTGAAGAAAGAAGGGGAAAAAAGTTGGATCTCAAAATTTCATCCGATATGGCGGTTATAACTTATTCTATGCCACTATCTTCTATTATTTTTGGTTTCAACGATGAGATAAAAGCTTCATCAAAAGGATTTGCTTCCTGGGATTACGAATTTGAGGGCTGGGAAGAAGCAGATATTGTCAAACTTGACACCTATATAAACCAAAAAAAAGTTGATGAACTTTCTATTATTGTTCCACGGGAGGAAGCTCAAAGAAAAGCAAGGGAAATTGCTCAAAGGTTAAGAGAACTTATACCTCGCCAGCTTTTTGAGGTTGTAATTCAGGTCGGAATTGGTTCAAGGATACTTGCAAGAGAAGAAATAAAACCTTATAGAAAAGATGTTACAGCAAAGTGCTATGGTGGAGATGTGACAAGAAAGATAAAACTCCTTGAAAAACAAAAAGAAGGGAAGAAGAAATTGAAAATGATAGGAAATGTTGAAATTCCCCCAAATGCATTTATTGAAGTTTTTAAAGTCAAAACTTAAAGCAAAAACTTATTGCTTAAAAATCAAATTATTTCTCAATTCAATCAGCTTTTCAGCAATTTTTAGGTCTTCAAAATATGTTATCTTTATATTTTCTCTCTCACCTTTTATTCCGAATATTTTTTGTTGTGATGAGAATATGAATCCTGCAAGATCAGTAAATCTCAACTCTTCTAATTTTTTTCCTTTTTTTGTGTGAAATTCTATAGCTCTTTCTATCAGATTGTATTTGAACGCTTGGGGAGTTTGAATGAGAGCAACTTTTTGCCTATCTATCTCGTCATCAAATAAAAATATATCGTTGTTTCCATTCTCTACTATATTCCCTTTTTTTATTTTATATTTTCTTATTGTTCTGACTGTCTCGTATGGAGTCAAAAAAGGTACAGCAGAGCCTACTTTTTTAGCAGAGTTTATTGTTTTTTTTAGTAAGTTTAGGGAAAATAGAGGTCTTGCGCCATCGTGTTCAACTATAATATCATCTTTTTTCGGTTGCAGCCTTTGAACTGTTTTGAGTGAGTTCAAAAAAGATTCCCACCGTGTTTTCCCTCCATATACAGTAAATATTTCCTTTGTTTTTCCTTTGCCAACATATTTTTTTGCAATTTCATCTACTTCTATAAAAATTTCTTTATTCTTTGGCGGAGTCGCAATTACGAGAAAATCAACAGATCCAATGAACTTTTCTATTGAATACTCTATTATTTTTTTCCCCCCAAGTTCTAAAAAACATTTTGGTTTTGCTATTTTTTCAAAAAGGTAAAGATCATTCGTTCCTTTTCCCTTTTTGAGAAAGCCTTTTTTGAATCTTTCACTTTTTCCTGCTGCAAGTATTATTCCAAATACTCTGATTTTTTCTCCCATCTCCTTTTATTTTTTCTTCTTTTTTCTTATCCTTTCTTTTGTTTCTTCATTTTTTAGGTTTATTCCATTTTTAAAGAAGTTCATCGAGAGTTTTCTCCGTTTTTCTGTAAAAAAACATTCCGCTTTCAAAAACTGGTTCAAAAATTTCTGAAACTATACGAATTCTTTCAGCTGGTCCTAAAACAAGAAAACCCGATTTTTTCAAAATATACCAAAAATATTCTGCAACCTTGTTTCTTGAACTCTCATCAAAGTATATTATTACATTTTTACAGAATATAACATCAAATTTGCCCAAAAGCCTCATTTTAAGTTTATCCATAAGATTTACTCTTTCAAATGAGACATATTTTTTGACTATATCTTTTATTCTCCAATCATCTTGATCTATTTTATCAAAGTACTTTGTAAGAATAAACGGAGGAACACTTCTTACTGAGTAAGATGAATATATTCCCTCCTTCGCCCTCTCTATGAAATTTTCGTTTATATCCACACCTAAAACTTTGAAATTTGCAAGTGGAAATTTTTCTAACATGTATATTGCGAGAGTGTAAGGTTCCTCCCCTGTTGCACAACCTGCTGAAAGAATTGTTATAATATCTGAATTTTGTATTCTTTGCTGTACATACCCACGGAAAACCTTGTCAAAAAAAGTATCAAGTTGAATTTTATCTCTGAAAAACTGGGTTTCTCCTATCGTTATTGATTCAATAAGTTCCTTCAATTCTTTTGACGAATCTTTCAGTAAAGCTATATACTCCTTCGGCTTTAATCTCGTTATCTTCAATCTTGATGAAGTTTTGAATTTCAGAAAGTATAATTTTGAGTCCTCAATATATATGCCACTATGTTTCCATATTATATTCCTTATATCTTTTATCTCTTCCTCCGTAAAATCATAAATTCCTTCCTGCGACATATATCTACTATCAATCAACTATCAGCATAAGGTAAGCAAAAAGCTAATAGTACCCAAAAAAATTTATTCACTCCTTCTGTGAATTTTCTAAATTTTTCACTTTTTTGAAAAAATAATAATTTTTTTCTAAATAAAAATTTTTATAGACCGACTTTATTCGTATGAATGTAATTGACCTTTCTCCGAAGCCTCGCATAAGAGAGAATATAGAAGTAATGCCCATTGGGGATGGGAAGTTCCTCTTGCGTGATGTCGCAGGATATACAGACAAAACAATCATACTTAACGAAATCTCAGTTATCATACTATCTATGCTTGATGGCAAAAGAACCGAAAATGATATAAAACAAGCTTTACAAACTATGTACAATATAAGCATACCAGAAAATGAAATCAAAAACTTTATAAAGATACTTGATGAAAACGGATTTCTGGATTCCCCAAATTTCAGAACCATAAAGGAAAGTAAAAAACTGGAGTTCAAGTCACAAAAGATAAGGAAATCAATCCTTTCCGGTAAATCCTTCCCGCCAGGAGGAAAAGAAGCAGAAAAATTTTTTGAGTCAATCCTTGAACTTTTTCCATCGCAAGATAAATCAGAAAATATTTTTGGAGTAATATCCCCCCATATAGAAATAACTAATGGTATGAAAATTTATGGGAAAGTTTGGAATTTTATAAAGAATTCAATCAAAGAACAAGAAGTTTTTTTTGTTGTGCTTGGAACATCTCACGCTGCATCTCCTCATCCATTTATTCTTACAGATAAAGATTTTGAAACCCCATTTGGAATTCTCAAAAACTGCAAAGACATCGTGTTAAAATTGAAAGAGACTCTTGGTAATTCCACTTTTGAAGATGAATTCCTGCACAAAAATGAACATTCAGTAGAAAACCAAGCTGTTTTTATAAAGTTCCTTTTTCCCCAAGCTCAAATCATCCCTATCTTGTGTTCCTATTCAGAAAGTAATGAAAATACTTTCAATGACCTTGTTTCAAAAATGAAAGATGTTCTATTTTCTGAACTGAGAGGTAAAAAATTTGTCCTCATTGCAGGGGCAGATTTTGCTCATATAGGTACAAGATTTGGAGACGGTCCTTGCACCCCATACGATATATCTTTGGTAAGACTTAAAGATATAGTTTCTTTAAGTAAGTTTGCATCTAATTCTGCAAAAGGCTTTTTAGATAGTGTCATGTCAGATGGGAACTCCCGACGTGTTTGTGGGTTTTCTCCAATATTTGCTCTTTTAAAAATATCAGAAGGTCTTAAAACAGAAGGGGGAATTATAGGGTGGGATATATGGATAGATGAAACCGCTTCTGCTGTGAGCTTCGGAGCCGCATATCTTTCCTTAACATAGCTATGATGAAACTTTACAAAATATTTGATGGAAAAGCTCAGGAGATTCAATCTGTTGATAAAGAAATTGCTGTCAGACTTTTTTCAGGAGTCGGACTATTTGAAACAACGAAAATTTTGAAAGGTAAACCAGTATTTATAAAAGACCATATCAGAAGACTTATAAATTTCTCAAAAAATGTATGGGGAAAATATCCTGATCCGGAAACAATAATATCTGCATCTGTTTTGGTTTCAGGTGAGTTAGAAATTGGTATGTTGAGAATATTCCTCGTAGAAGATAACCTCAATTTTCATATTTTCTTGCTCACAGATGATTTTCCATACTCAAAAACCTCAAATCTTACCATCCAAATTCTTCCGTACGAGAGAAATCCTAATTCCTTCTCTTCTGGATTAAAACCTATAAGCTACTTTGAAAATGTAGTTTTGAGAGAAAGACTCAAAAGAGAAAACATAGATGAAGGCATATTTTTGTCTGGTGGATTTATAGCAGAAGGAACGAGAACAAATATTTTTTGGGTCAAAGATGGGAAAGTTTTTACTCCACCCCTAAATCTTGGGATTTTAAGTGGGATAACAAGGTCAAAAATAATCATGATATGTAAGGAGAAACTTTCTATTGAAGTTAGTGAGGAGTTTATAAAACCGGAAGATATTATGGAAGCAGATGAAGTTTTCTTATCCGGATCAGTTCTCGGGGTGGGTAGCGTTAGGAAGATAATTCACAACGGGAAAGAAAGAATCTTTGATATTGATAAATTTCACCTTTCCTCTATCATAAGAGACGAGCTTTATAAGATGGAATTAGAAGATGTCCAGCTTCTATCTGAGTTCTGGAGTGACCCCTCCGAAAATGAGATACGATAGTATGACATTAACGATAATGAACACCAAAGAATTTACTACAACTGATATTGATGATGCTCTTCCAACACCTTCAGATGATTCCTCTGCGTTGAATCCAAGAAAGCCAGAGATATTTCCGATGATAAAACCAAATATAAATGATTTTGTAAGACCACCAACAATATCACGAATTGAAATGATGTTCCACATCTCATCAAAAGTCCCCTGAGCCATACCTTTTACATGAACAAAATAAACAAAAATTCCAGCTATTGATGTTATTGATATAACAGAAAAAATAGCGGGACATACGAAAGATATAGCTATTACTCGTGGAACTACCACAAATCTCATAGGTGAGACTCCGATCACTTCAAGATATGTAAATTCTCCTCGGAGCTTCATCAGAGCTATTTCTGATGCTATTGCTGTTCCAGAAACAGCAGTAATTATTAGAGCTGATATGACGGGTGCAACCTCCCTGAACATAACGAGAGAGACAGCGCCGGAGAGGAACCTCTGGACACCAAAAAGCTCCAAAGCTGTCCACGCATGAAACGCAGTTATTATTGCAAAAGGGACAGAAGTACCTATGGTTGGGAGCAAGTTCATTCTCGCAAATCTTCCGAAATGTATAATAACTTCTTCAAAATATACTTTCCCAAATAGAGAAGCAAAAAATCTTAACTGATAGGTGATAAATGATTTCATCTACTCATTTATTTTTCTTTGCTGCTACTGCCTATTGAATCAAGTAGTGAAGATAGAGAAAAACCCGATTTTTTATTTGACATTTCCTTCAATACAGCTCTGCTTTCACTTAATATTATGCTTTCCATCCTCTCATCGTACGAGATAACTTCTGCTTTGATTTCTTCTCCTTTTGAATAGCTAACTATTTTTCCTGAAAGTTCCTCTACCGGTATAATTCCTTTCACTGTTTTTCCGTTATAATTGAACGACACAACTAAAAATCTATCTTTTTTATCAGGTGTAAAAAGAATTTTTGCAGGAAAAATCTTTCCTTTAATCTCATCCGCAATTTTCTTTATTTTTTCTTCCTCCGCTTTTTTCTTGCTTACAATAACTTTTTTACCCTTAACACTGATAGGTTTAACTTTTATTTCTACTCCCGGTTCAAGTTTCGTCTCCTCACCATCAAGGAACCATGATACCTCGTTCTTTGGTAAGAAAGCTTTTACTTTTGAGTTTGCTTCTTCAACTATAAGCTCAACAAAATATCCATCTCTTTCTTTCTCTAAAACTCGTGCTTCTCTTTCCTTATCTTTTGTTTTTTCTATTATATCATAAGGGTTCGGTAATATTCTTTTCAAGCTAAGAGTTACTCTTTTCTGCTCTGGTGAAAGACTTATGATTGAAGCTTTGATTTTTTGACCTATCTCGAACTTTGGAATTTCATCGTTCCAACTTACCTCGGAGTAAGGTAATAGAGCTTCAATTTGAGAATTACCAATTTTTACTTTCACGAAAACCCCAAAATTTTTTATATCCGAAACTTCTCCTTCCACTATATCTCCCAATTTGAATTTTTGCGTTAGTTCATTCCATGGATCCCCTTTCAGATGCTTTATACTTGCTCTTATGAAAGGTTCTGTTTCAAGTATTTTTACTTTCACCTCGTCACCTTTTTTAAGGAAGTCTCGGCAGCTTTCAACTTTCGTCCAATCTACATCATCCCGCAATATTTTTCCCCTAATCCCCCCACCGAAGTCTATTTCTGCGTATGCATCTTTTACCATTATTATTTTACCTTCCATTATAGCTCCAACTTTGAGTTGCTCAAGAACTCTTCTTTTTTCCTCCTCACGAAGTATATTCAGATAATCTTTTCTTGATATTATCCACTTGCCATCCTGTGCTCTTTCTTTTATCATGAACTCGTAATGAAATCCTGGCTTTATATCTTCTGCAAGAGATATAGGACAATAAGCTATATATTCGCCAAATCCAAGACCAGAGAAATCTCCAACATCTACTTCATAAAATCCTTTGTTTCTGCCGACAACGACTCCAATTACAGATTTTCTTTCCTCCATAAGTTTTGTGAGATACTCGGACATTTTTATTTCTTTTGCTGCCTTATACGAGAGCTTGAATAAACCGTCAGAAGATCTACCCAAAAGAACCGCCTCGATTTCCTGTCCTTTTTTTAGTTTCTCTTTGTCTATTTCTGATTTTTTTATTTTCCCCTCTGTTTTTAGACCGAGCTCTACTATAACATAATCGTCAAGAATTTCAACTATTCTGCACTTCAATATTTTTCCCTTCTTTGGTTCTTCTGGTTGAATAAAAATATACTTTTCTATTTCCTTTGCAATATCTATTTTTTCAGATTGCATCACAACTTCTTATTTCCCTTTCCCCCTCCCAAAAAAGTATGAAAAAAAATTTTTTATCATGACGATGAAATCACATTCTTTTTTCTTCTTTTTTCTTCTTTCTCTTTTTTTTATTTTTAGCTGTTTCCTTTTTATTAATAATTATTCGTCGCTTTTACCTTTTTCCAAAAATTTTTCAATATTTACCGATGGAAAGTTGGAACAGTAGAAGCAACTACTCTTTTTATTTGGACTATACCTTTTTTGATTTCACCTATCGCTATTATTTTTCCGGTATCGTCAGCTAATATCACTTTCTCACCGTTGGTCCCTTGCACCTTAAATTTAGGAGGCGCTCCGCTCATTACCCTTTGTATATCTTGACCTCTTATTACTATTTTCCTCATATCAAGAAGCTCTGGAGTTACTTCTCTTATATATTTTTTGATTTGATCTGCTGACATATGCTTTATTGCTTCAAATGGTATTGCATCCTTTTCTGTGAAATGCCCACACCTTATTCTCCTTAATGATTTCAAAGTCCCCCCGACTTTCTTTCCATTTATAGTGAGCTTCTCTCCTATATCTCTGGCAAGAGCCCGAACATACATACCAGATGATGAAAGTATTTTCAACTTTATTGAAGGCAAAGAAATACCCAAGATTTCTATACTATAAATAGTGACACGTTTCGGTTGGAGTTCCAATAGCTTTCCCTCTCTTGCCCACTCATAAAGGGGTTTTCCCATATATTTTTTAGCAGAATAGTAAGGAGGAACTTGCTCAATTATTCCCTCAAAAGATTTTACCACCTCCTCTATTTGCTTTAAACTTAACTTTTTTACATCAGATTCATCTATGGAATATATTTCTCTCCCGGTAATATCATCTGTATCAGTTCTCTTTCCCAAAAGTATCTCCGCTATGTATTCTCTATCTTTATCAATAAGGTAAGGAATGAATTTAGTTGCTCTGCCAATTGCTATGGGAAGAACACCAGATGCAATCGGATCTATCGTCCCTATATGACCTACTTTTACTCTCAACTTCCTTTTTATAAGGTTATCTATCTGTGTTGATGTTTTCCCTTCTGGCTTGTCTACAACTATTATTCCTATTATTTCTTTTTCTTCCCCTTTTCCTTCCGGTTGAATTTGATTTTGTACTCCCTCATCTATCTTGATGTTTTGCTTTTCCATCTTACTGTTGCAGTTGGAATAAGTTCTTCTTTACTTCATCACAAATCTTCCTGAAACCTTCCTTATCTGAGAAAGCGATTTCAGCTAAAGTTTTTCTATCCAACTCAATCCCCAACTTTTTCAATCCATATATGAGATGAGAATATTTCAGACCGTTTTCTCTTGCAGCCGCATTTATTCTTGCTATCCATAATCTCCTCATTTGTCTTTTTTTCAATTTTCTTCCCGTGTAGGCGTGACTTAATGCCCTGATAACATACTGAGTAGCTATCTTCGTACTTCTTGATTGCGCACCATAGTATCCTTTTGCAAGTTTTAAAATCTTTTTCCTTCTCTTTCTTCTTGGAACAACAAACTTTACCCTCACCTTTTTAACCTCCTTATCTTACTTATCTTATAAAATAAAATCAAAAATTAAAAGAAATAAGAGTAGGAAACAAAAAAACAGGAAAAATCAGAAAAATGGAAAAATAGATGGGTAAATAGAGATAAAAATATTATTATCATATCTTTTTTTCTTCAATCTTTCAGCGATCAAAAGAACTTCTGGGGGAAGAAAGGAAGAAGGAAAGGGGAATGGAGAAATGAGATCCATTATTGAGAGTTTCGGGAATTCCTGAACCTGCAATTTCCCATCGGAAAGCTCATAAACTATTTCTGGTAAGGATTTCAGATCATCTACGAGTTTGAGTTCCTTCGCTTTCTTACCAGAAAAAACGGAACCATCTGAAATGTTTTTTACCGTGGAAACTTGCAATCCTCTTCCCTCAGCAACTTTCTTTATGAAAGCCTCATGCTCCTCCCTAACAAAATTTTCAAGAAGCTTTTTTTCTGTTTGAGATAACTTTTTGTATGGAGAGAAAATATCACTGAATTCACCATAAGATACAATTTCTGTGTCAATCCCAATTTTTTTGAGAAGTTTTCCGAGAAACGGTTTCACAAGAAAAACACCTATTGAACCTATTGCAGAAAAAGGCGTAGCAAATATTTTATTTGCAGAAACTCCAGCAAGATACCCACCAGAAGCTCCCACAGAAGAAAATGAAACAAAAACTCTTTTTTTTCTCTGTAGATATTCAACTTTTTCGTTGATGATATGAGAACCAGTTGCATCTCCACCTCTTGAATCTATGCGCAAAACCACAGCTTCAATTGACCTATTATCTGCCAACTTTAAAAGCAGTTCAGAGAAAAAATGTGGATTTATAAAGTTCGGTGAGGGACTATCTCCTATTATTCCCTGCATATTCACAAGGGCTAATTTTTTTTCTCGTCCAACTGGGAATTTAAAAAATCTTCTGTAAGGATATATTATATCGCAATCTCCAAATTCCCTTTTTATTATGTCAGAAAGCGAGAGATTTGAAATCTCATCAACTACATTCCACGATAAAAGATCCTTTCCCCTCATAATTCCTGCAAAATAAACATCTGGTTTAAATTTTTCTGTTTCCGAAATGAGAGCAGATTTTATTTCGTGAATAAATCTTTCTACATCTTTCTTTATATACTCCGGAACAGACTCTTTCGTGAGAATATCAGGAATAGATTTGAGCTTACCGCTTTTTACGGTTTCAATTTCAATTCCTATCTTTTTGAAAAATCCACCTAATGCATTTATAGTTGCAGAAAAACCCGTGAGAAAAAACTCCGAGTTTTCAGGAGCTATAACCCTATCACAAGCGGAAGCCAAAAAAACCTCAGGAATACCACCAGAGCGAACATATCCCAAAATTTTTATACCATCTTGTCTGAGAAGTGCAACAACTCTTCTTATTTCCCAAACCTCAGATAAAGAAAGATTTGAAGGAGAAATATCAAGGAAAACACCATTTGATTCTTTACCTTTATCAAAAATGAAGCGAAGTATATCTGAAAAAGTTGGTTTTCTCATCATAATCTCATGAATCCCCCTTGATTTCGGAATAACTCCCCCAAGCTGGACAAAAACAACTTGGTTCCTTTTTCTGAATAACTGAATCATAAATATAAGTTTCACATGAAGGTGAGAAAATAAAGAAATTTCAGGAAATACCAGCGATCATTTTATCTTTTTAGTTTATTTTTCAAATTCCAGGACACTTATTCTAACCCATCCTATGTTTTTTCCATCAGTAACTTTGACCCATTCATTTTGCTTTTCAAGAACGAGAACTTTTCCACCGCCTGATATTTTACCAGCCTGTGCAGCTTGCGGAGAAGGTCTATCTCTTAAAATTATGCTTGTATATTTTGAAGATATATAGGCATACTCTTCAAGAGGAGCCGGCTCTTTTTCCGGAGGAATTGATGTGATCTCTTTTTCCTTCTCCTCCTTTACTGCTTTTTCTTCCTTCCTTTCCCTCATAAGTCCTTCGGTTCCTTTCATAAGCTTCTCCATATCTCCTATGAAATTCACTCCTTTGATAACGGACTGGAAATCGGGGAACTTTTTTCCAAGATGAACAGGAATTTTTATTAAAAGTATCTCTGCGGAAATGAAACCTACCTCAGAGCTTTTCTCAATATTATGAGGAACAAATAAGATAGGAATTTTCATTCTTTTCATAACCTCTGCCGCATCACGAGCAAGACCGTATGTAAATTCCTCCGAATCTGATTTCTTGACAACAAATTTATATTCCAAGTTAAAGTTAGTTGTAAGATATTTGAGGCAGGGTGAGTAGATGGCAAAATCTGTTATCACAAATGAGCGAATAATAGGTTCAAGTGTAGAAAAAAAGTTATCAACTTCTGACATGAATTCAGATAGCCTTTTTTCATAAAACTCCTGCGAAAAATCAGGGGAAAGCTTCCTGAAAAATCCAGACAATATAGCCGCAACTCTTTTTACATATTCCTTATTCAGCATAAAGCAATTTGAATCGCCATAACCATTTATATACTTTGAAATATCTATATGTCCTTCTCTACCCTCCAAAATTTTTGAATTTCTCGCTCTCCAAAGAGCCTGAGATAGCCAGGCTTTTTCAAATGTTCCAGTATGAACAAAAATATCAGCCCTGTTGAGAAGCCGCACATGAAAATCATTTATTTGAAAATCACGCGGTGAGCTTTCACTCTGATCTAAAAGATAATAAACCTCAAAAGAAGGATCTGCAATCTTGCTTGCAATATAATATAAATCATAATTAGATGTAACCACAACTACGGAGACAAGAAATAATGTCTGAATCAAAATCATAACTAAAATTTAAAACAAAAGGAAAAAATTTTTTTCTTTTTTATATTTTATCTTACCTCAAACATAGCTTGCAAATAAAAAGCACTTTGACCTGCAAACTCTTCCGAGAAATTTCCAGTCCACTGCAATCTTAATTTCACATCTCGGGAAGGCAAAAATGTTCCAGCAATAGATATTTCAAATATTGCAGGTAATGTCCGAGATCCTCCCACCTCAAAAAATTCGTTTCTTGGAACACCAAAGACTTCTGGTCTTATTGAAGCATAAAATATATTTACTGGAGCTACCTGAAACTCAGAAAATATGCCACCATCAACAACGAGGAAAGATGGTAATTGCATTCTCCTCAAAATATATCCTACATTCATATAAAAATATGGACGAAATGAAAAGAAAGCATCTCCGCCGAAGAATTCAGTAAAGTTATCAGAAATTATAACATTTCCTTTCAGTCTGTCAGAAGAATTATTTTTCCCGGTTGCCCAGAAAAGAGAAAATCCCCCAGAAACATCTTCTTTCCCGAAAACATTCTTTACAGAGACAAGATAAGTAAAATCAAAGCTTCCCTTACCTCCCCAAGAACTTTCTGAACCATCAAAAATTTGTCCTACTATTTCCAGCGTCCAAGGTAAAGGAGGGAATATAGAAACCTCAACTCCTTCATCTAAAAAGCCATCCTGTCCGAAAAAATTTCTAATTGTGAATGGTCTTTCAACAAAGAACCTGTCAAAAAATTGCCTTGAATTTGCATCACCTATTGCCCCATAAAACCTACCGATAGTGAATCTGACAAAAGGCAATCCACGAGTTGAAAGGAATAGTTCTTTTACTCTAAAAAACTCTTCAATTCCAGAAGCTTTCCCTAAAAAATCCCCAACTACGGGAGATTTGGTTGTAAGCGCATCTGTGAAAAAATAAAGATTTTGAGGTGTAATATCTATTTGAGCTTTCGCAAAGAAAAAACCACTTGAACCCAAAACCGAAAGCTCCAAGTTCCTTAAAGAGAACATAAAGAAGTTATTTCTTCCGGCAAACCCGGCAAAAAGAGAGTTCCCCCGTAAAGTCAAGTCCATCGCAAACGATCTTACCGGAAATAAAAGGGAAATAAAAATAATAAAGAACTTAATAAAAAATAAAAAAAGTAAAGGTTTGTTTTTATTTTTTAATCCCATCATACTTGAAAAAATTTTAAAAAAATAAGACTTAATTTTTCAAATCGTAAAGTGAGAAATTATTTTTTAGATCATTTTTTATTTAATTTCAAGTCTTTTTTCACACACATTTTTGTATGGGCAAGAAAGGCATATTTTGTGAGATGAAGAAATTGATGGTGGGCGTTTCCCAAGAAAGAATTCCATTATCCTTTTGAACTCCTCAAAAACAAAATTTTTCACATCAGAAAATAAAAAAGTTTCCGAAAAAGATTTTTCATCTGATGTGCTCTTCACTATAACTTCAAGATTTATATCGTAAGGCAGACCCCCGACCATATTCTCAATACAAATTGAATATAATCCGAGTTGTATGATATCAGATGAATAAACCTCAGCTTTCTTTCTTGTTTTGAGTTCAACTATTCTCTCTATCTTACCATCCGAAAAAATGATAAGGTCCGGCTCACCGGTTATAAAGACGCGAACTCCAGATTCCCTATCTTTCCACATAAGTCCAACACGAGTTGCAACTCCTACTCTTTCACCTTTTAGAACCAAACTATCAATTTTACTAACATCAGTCAAATCGTAGGAGAAAAACTCCTCATGCAATTTCCTACCAAGAACCATCTCATCAGTATCAACTTTTCCATAGCGCAATTCTAAAACTTTTCTCCATTCACAATACACAGAGCTTGAAATATCTGAAATAAACACCCGGGGAATATTTTCAGATTTTGCGATTTCAGAGAGCTCAAAAAACCTTTTACAAATAAGAGATAGTATTGAACTTGGCATAAACTAATAGTCCATTGTTAAAAATTTAGTTTTTCATTAAAATAAAATTATTTGAAAGAAGATTTTAGTATGCATAGAAGGTTGAAAATTGCCATCAGTAAGATAAGATGACCTTGCTTTAACGCCGGAAAATATAATTATAGATTATGGTATAAGATAGCAAAAGCAAATGAGGGATGTTAATATTTTGATTTTGGATTTATAAAGTGAAAAATTTTTCTTTGTGATGGATTGGTTTTATGAAATAGTTAGAACATCATATCTTTCTGGGAAAAAAATAATTCTTGGAATTACAGGAGGTATAGCCTGCTATAAATCAATAGAACTTATGAGACAATTTCAGAAAGCAGGAGCAGAAGTTCAAGTAGTTATGACAAAAATGGCTCAAAGATTTTTAGGTCCAGAACTTTTAGAAGCTCTATCTGGAAAAAAAGTTCTTACAGATTTTGAAGGTATGGAACATATATATGTTCCTCATTCGGCAGACCTTTTTGTGATAGCACCAGCAACTGCAAATATAATAGGGAAAATAGCAAATGGAATATGTGATGATATTCTCACAACACAAGTTATTGCATCAACAGTCCCCTGTGTGATAGTTCCGTCAATGAATTGGGCAATGTTGAAAAACCCAGCCACACAAGAAAACATAAAAAAACTTCGTGAAAGAGGATATATAGTAGTTGAACCAGAAGAGGGAGACCTTGCATGTGGAGAGAGAGGTGAAGGCAAATTCCCAAAGATAGAAAAAATTTTCTTCTGGTGTGAATATGCTATAACTCCCAAAATATTCAGCGGTGAAAAAGTTATTGTAACAGCAGGTCCTACAAAAGAATTCATAGATGATGTGAGGTTTATTTCAAATCCATCTTCCGGATTTATGGGATACCTTGTGGCTCGCGAGTTTGCTATCTGGGGAGCAGATGTGAAACTTATAACCGGGGGTGATGAGTTTGATTCACCAGAATTTTTGAGCGTATCAAAAGTAGAATCATCAGATGATATGTTTTTGGAAGTTCAGAAAAATTTGCCGGCAGATATATTTGTAGGCTCGGCAGCAGTCTCAGACTTCAAACCAAAAACAAAAATCAAGGGAAAAATAAAGAAAGAGAAGATAGAAGCAGAGGGCGGAGGCAAAATCATATTGGAACTTGTGAAAACGAAAGACATAATACAAAGCGTAAATGCAAAAGTAAAAATTGGATTTTCCCTTGAAGAATCAAATCTACAAGAAAACGCAATTGAGAAAATGAAAAAGAAAAAAATAGATATCATAATCGCAAATCCACTCATATCATTCAGAAAAGAAGAAAGCGAATTCATTCTAATTGAAAACAGAAACGGAAACATCTTCGCAGAAAAATTAGGAAGAAAACACAAAAGAGAAATAGCAAGAATAATAGTTGATAAATCTTTCAAAATACTAAATAGCATGAGATAAAAATCTGTTCCTGATTTGCAATATGGGCAGTATATTCATAACAGGAATAGGTACCGAGGTTGGGAAAACTATATTTTCTGCAATACTTTTGGCAAAGTTCAAAGGTAAAAGAACTTTTTATTTCAAACCAGTAGAAACCGGCGGTCAAAAACCTATGGATTTTCTTTTCTGTTCAAAATTTGCAGATTTTTCTGAACCACCAATATACCATTTTAAAACCCCGGCATCACCTCATATAGCAGCAAAAATAGAAAATCAAAAAATAAACATACAAAAAATAAAGGAAAAAATAAAGGAGATAGAAAGGAAAGGTTTCAATCTGATCATAGAAGGTGCTGGAGGATTACTCGTTCCACTCCGCCAAAAACCCCTATACACATGGAGAGACCTCATAACAGAGCTAAAATTACCGACATTAGTAGTATCAGCATCCTACCTTGGAGCAATAAACCATACTCTCCTTACAGTAGAAGCTTTAAAAAAGATAAATTTGGTGGGAGTAGTTCTTAATTTTCCAAAACCTCCAAAAACTGTTGCAGAAAAAACAAATAAAGAAACTCTTAAAAAAATTTTGGGAGAACTTTATCTTGGTGAAATATATACAATACCCCCACATATAAAAAATAGATTAACAAAATGCAAAGTTAACTCATTGAGATCTATCATTATCAAAATCTCAAACGTAAGATGGCAACAAATAAAAAAATGTTTGTTTTAATTTGCAGCAGAATTAAAAAGTAAATAAAATTTAATTATGAAAATTCTCATAGTAGATGACCATGAACCCATGCGAAAGATTATAAAAACTATACTAAGAAAAGTTGGATTTGAAGATATGGAAGAAGCTGAAAACGGAAGAGAAGCTCTATCAAAACTCAAAGAGAAAAAATTTGATGTGGTATTACTTGACCAAAATATGCCCGGGCTTTCAGGGCTTGAACTTTTAAAAATTATGAAACAAGATGAGCAATTAAAAAACATTCCTGTCATTATGATAACAGCAGAAACATCAAAAGAAAAGGTCATTGAGGCAATTCAGCTTGGAGTGTCTGAATATATAGTAAAACCGTTCACAGCTGAAACACTCAAGAAAAAAATAGAAAGTGTCGTAAAAACCTAATCAAAACTATTATAACTTATTTTTAAATTAAAATGCCAAATGAAATCGTAAAAGAAGACAAATCCAACTTGAAATTCAAAAGAGTCCTCGTTAAACTATCAGGAGAAATACTGGGAGGAGAAAGGAAATTCGGACTTGAACCTTCTGTTTTTTACAAAATAGCAGATGAAATAATTGATGGATACAACCTGGGAGCGGAAATAGCAATAGTGGTGGGAGGAGGGAACATAATAAGAGGAATAACAGCAGAAAAAACGGGAATAGATAGAACAACCGCAGATTACATGGGCATGCTTGCCACCATAATAAATGCTCTGTTTTTGCAAGAGATTATAGAAAAGAAGGGGTATCCTTGTAGAGTCATGAGCGCTATTCATACACCAGCTGTTTGTGAACCTTACATAAGAAGAAGAGCAATAAGACATCTTGAAAAAGGTAGAATAGTCATATTCGCAGGTGGAACTGGAAACCCTTATTTTTCAACAGATACAGCAGCCTCTTTGAGAGCCTCCGAAATAAAAGCAGATGTTATTCTTAAAGCCACAAAAGTAGATGGAGTATACGATTCAGACCCTCTCACAAATAAAGAAGCCGTAAAATTTGATGAACTCACATACGCAGAGTTCCTGAGGCTCGGACTCAAAATAATGGACGCAACATCGGTAACCCTGTGCATGGAAAAGAAAATCCCAATAATTGTTTTTAACATAAACCAAGAAGGAAATATAAGGAAAATACTTCTTGGAGAAAAAATCGGAACAATAGTTCATGCATAAAAACAAATTCACTCACAAAAACAAAAACAGAATTTTTAAGATATGTAAAATTGCAAAAATAAAAAAATAAAAAATGAAAAAATTGTAAAATATAAAGATAACAGGAAGTAAGAAAAAATGGTAATTACAGCATCACTTTTTATTATTTCTTTTGGGCTTGAACTTGAAGGGTACTTCAGAGCTCGTCCTCGTCTTCTTTACAACATCTCACTTGTAAATCTTCAATCTGTTGATCCTCTGATAACTTACTTTGATTCAAGAGGTCTTTTGAATGTAAAACTTGGAGATGAAAATATAAAACTTATCTCACGAGTTGATATCATAGATAATGCAGTCTGGGGATATAATGTTAGAGGAGCATCAGATGCTCCGCTTGCGCAAGTTGTGTCTTTTAACGATATAGTCGGAAAAGAAGTCCCTCCAATAAAAATTAAAAGATTATACCTTGATATAAGAACAAAAATAGGAGCTATAATGGCAGGATTTATGCCATCTCACTTCGGACTTGGAATGTATGTGAATTCAGGGGACACAATTTACAATGACTACGGTGATACATATGCAAGGATAGCTTTTGCTACAAAACCCTTGGGTAAAGACAGCAACTTGATAACTGCGATATTCTTTGATAAAGTCGTAGAGGGCGCAGTAATTCAAGAAGGTTCGTCAGATATCCTTGACGCCGACACAGATGATTTAGGAATAGCAGCTCTTTATAATAACGATTTTTGGAGAGGTGGTTTCTACTCTACTTTGAGATTTCAAGAGGTTTCCCCTCAATCAAAAGCCTTTCTCATAGATGGTTATTTTGAAACGAAAACAAAATTTTATCTTGCGCTAGAACTTGCAACTTTACTTGGAAGATTCCAAGTTTTTCGTGACCAAACACTGAACATATCAAGCTTTGGAGGCTTAATAAGAGTAGGCTACAAATTCTCCTGGATTTTTCCCTATGCTGAATTCGGATACGCATCACCCCCGGGAGATAACGAGTTCAGCCTTGATACAAACAGAAGAGGAACGGAGCTAAAAGGATTCAGGTTTCATCCTGACTACGACCCAGCTCTTATCCTTTTTAATTTCTTAGGTGGTGCAAAAGTTTCCCAACCAGTTCTCAAAGGATTCTCTACTATTTTAGAATCAAGAAGTGTATTCTCCACCTACTACCTGAAAATTAACAACCAGATAAAAGTTCAAAATATATTCATAATACCATCTTTACTTTTGGCATTTGATAGCAAAAATTCAAAATTTTTAGGTGTAGAACCAGATTTGGAAATAAGGAACAAACTCTTATCAGAAAAGAGAGAAGAAGGTAAAGAAGCTGATTACAACCTGTTCCTTTCTTTAAGAATGGGACTTTTAATCCCAGGAAAACAACTCAAAGAAGTTGAAAGACCGGGAGAACAAGGCACAAAAGAATCTCCCGTCTTCGGCATAGTTGGACTTATAGGATATGAATTCTGAATTTATATGATATGAATTCTGAATGAGATTTTCTCTAAATTAACAAAAATTCTTGTAATTTTAGCTTTATGTTAATTTTGGTCTTGAGTCTTTATTTTTTGAATTTGAGCTTTTGAGAGCTTTGATAAAATCCTCCCAAGTTTCAGCTCTTATTAATTCTCTCTTTGTCTTTTTTAAATGGCTTATATCATCTATTTTTTCTAAAAAGCTTTTTATTAGCTTCGCTTTTTGGGCACCAAACTTTGCTTGAACAATTCCCAAAATTCCTTCTTTCAGACCTCTTACAAGTCCTCTCTGCTCTCCCTCTTTTAATCCCTCCTTTTTTCCCCACTTATAAAGAAAGGTTTTTCTAATATCAACTTGTATTGGCATAGGCTTTACCTTTATTTCAATATCAAATAATCCTGCTAAAAAGCTAATGCTATCTATATATTTTATGATTTTTTCTTCATTTTTCACAATTTCTACAATTCTTTTTTTGACCTTTTTTATTATTTCGGGTTTATCTTTGAATTTCCCAGCTAAAATCCCAACTAAAACCTCTGCTGGTTTATCACTTTTTATGAAAACATCAGGATTTATTTTTTTCATATCAAGCACTATGAAATTGAAAGATAAGTTTTGCATTTGAAACTCATCTTTTAGTTCAAATTTGCTTGGTGGAGGATTTCCTCTGCCTACGAATAAAACTATCTGTGTTGGAGTTTTACCATATTTTTTTCTTATAGCATAAAAATAGTCAAGCATTCTTTCGGGTAAGGTTTTGTCTTGCTGAACTTGTACTTCTATGTGGATTATTTTTCCACCGATTTCAAGCAAAATATCGGGATAAAAAGATTTAACAAATCTTATTTCAGTCGATAAGATCTTCGCTTTTCCCTCTATTTTCTGACCGGTTGCCAACTAAAAAATTATACCAACTGCTTTTGAGAAAATTTCTTTTAAAATCAGGTCAAATCTTCTTAACTCCTTTTTGTGCTTATATTCCTTTCGCCCTGAATATCTTTGCTCTGTTATTCTCTTCATTCCGAAATTTTGCTTTGAAATTTCAGTTGTTCTAAAAATTTCTACTTTCTTTGCTGATTTTTATCTTTTCTCTTGTCAATTCTTAAATTTACTTTCATCATTTTTATCTCTTTCTCGTTTTATCTTTTCCATTTTTATTTCTCTCTTATGTTTTTTATCTTGGTTTTATTCCGAATATAGCGATTGCTCCAAATATTATAGCGACTATTATAAATCTTGCAACAACTTTTGGTTCGCTCATTCCACCGAGCTCAAAATGATGATGTAAGGGAGCCATTCTGAAAATCCTTTTTCCTCCTGTGATTTTAAAATAAGCAACTTGAATAATAACAGATAACGCTTCAATCACAAACAAAAAACCAAGTATAGGGAGGAAAAGCTCAAATTTTCCCAGTATACTTATAAATCCCAAGAGCGCTCCCAAAGACAAAGAACCTGAATCCCCCATAAAGATTTGTGCCGGGAAGTTATTCCACCACAGGAAGCCCAGAAGCGCTCCCAAAATGGCGAAAATAAGAACGGTAATCTCTCCAACTCCGGACGTAAAGAAAAGCTCAAAGTACTTTGCAAAAACCGAGTGTCCCGAAAAATATATAAATAAGCCTGAAACAGCAAAGGCTATCGCAAGATGACCGCCCGCAAGTCCATCAAGTCCATCTGTCAAATTTACAGCATTTGATGTACCAGTTATGATGAAAATACAAAATAAAATATAGAGAACATAATTGAAATCTACTGCAACATTCAAAAACGGCAATCTTATTGGAGTTTTTAGGTCAAATAAAAGTTCAGCAACAAAAATACAGATGCAAGACAGAAATATTTGAGCGAAAAACTTTTGCGATATAGTCAACCCTCTTTTCTTACTTTTTTTCTTCAATACATCATCTAAAAAGCCAAGGAAAGTAAAAACAGAGAAAGTAAAAAGAGAGCTTAAAAGATAATTATTTCTCAAATCCCCAAAGAGCAAAACTGCAATTAAAGAGAAAATATAAATGAATACTCCGCCAGCAGTTGGAGTTCCTTCTTTTGAAAAATGAGATTTTGGTGCAAGATGATAAACTTTCTGTCCAAGTCCCCAATTTCTCAAAAGCTCTATTATTTTTCCCCCGAAGAATATGAAGAGTAAGAGAGGAATTATAGCCGCAGCAACGGCTCTTTCCATTATCTTGTAATCAAATAAATGCGCTAACATAGGTATATAAGAATAAATTCTAAAAATCTGAACTTTCATAAGAAACTTTTGAAACTTTAATGAAAAATAGCCTTTAATGAGATGATTTCAAGTGTGATATAAAATCTTTTGCAAGTTCATCAAACTTCAATCCCCGAGAAGCTTTGAAAAAAATGAAATCAAAATCTTTGTAGATTTCTTTGAGCCTCTGAATCAGCCCAATTTTTGACTTGAAAGCCTCAGCTGAAAATCCACAGTTTTTTAATCCGTCCTCCATAAACTTTGCATAGTTTCCATACAGAAGAAAGAAAGAATCTTTTGGTGAGATATATTTTTTGGCACTCTCCCCTACTTTGAAATGCTCTTCTTCTGAGTATTTCCCAAGTTCAAGCATATCTCCCAAAGCGAAAAGTTTTTTACCATCAACAAAAGACGCAGAATAAAACATAGCAGAAAGAGATAGGGGATTTGAATTATATGAATCATCAACGACTACAAAATTACCTATTTGGTCAACTTTGAATCTTGAAAACTCATTCTTGAACTCCTTAAAATTCACCTTTTCTTTTATTACCTTCAAAATCTCATCTTCTTTCATCCCCTTAAACTTTTTAAGATATAAAAATAGAACCGAAATGGCAGCGGAGACATTTGATCCAAAATGCGGAGCAAGATTCGTTTTTACAATTTCTTTGAAAGATCTTCCATCAAAAAGTATGGAAAGAGAAAAATCAGTTTCAAAATTTCTTGAAACCGAAATTGGATTAGAAAAAAATCCATACCTAAATATCTTCTTCTCTGTTTCATTTCCCAATCCAAATGCAACTTTTTCCGGATAGTCAAGGGAGAGAAAAAAACTCCTTAATTCTTTTGTATCAACATTTATAAAAACTGCCCCACCATTTCCTAATACAGAATTTATAAGTTCTATCTCCTCTTGAAAGACTCCTTCCGGAGATCCAAGTCCTTCTAAATGTTCTTTCCCAAAAGAGACTAATAATCCAAAATTCGGTTCTGCAAATTGAGAAAGATACTTTATTTCCCCTTTTGATGAAGTCCCTATTTCAAGAACAAGAATTTCTGTATCATTTTTCAAAGATGAGATGGATACAGCAAGACCTATCTCATTATTAAAACTTTTTATACTTTTTTGAACTTTGAATCCCAATTGAGAAAATAAAAAGTAAATGAGTTCTTTTGTCGTTGTTTTTCCTGCACTACCACCGACAGCAATAGTAAACGGATTTATCTTCCTTTTTACAAACTGACCTATTTTCAAAAACGCTTCACGAGTGTTCTCAACCAAAATTTGAGGGATTTTCAGATTTTTATTTTCCGAAGATACAAGAACAGCAACTGCTCCCTTTCTTTGAGCTTCTTCCAAAAAATCATGCCCATCAAAATTCTTACCTTTTATTGCAACAAATAATGCCCCATCAACGGATTGACGAGTATCAGAAGATATGTAATGAAAAGTAATGGATTTATCTTTTTCATCCCGAACTATAACTTTTCCACCACATATATTCTCTAAATCTTTTACACTGATATCAAATGGCAATTCAACAAACATATACTTTACATTTCTTAATTATACAAGCAAAAACAAAGCACATATAATAATTAAGAATTTTAATAGTTTGCTATTAAAATTTAAGAGAATTATAATTTTATAATTTAAGAGATTATGGAGATAATTCAGAGAAGTGAAGAGCTCATAAGAAAGATAAAAGATATGGGTATCTTCAGATTTATACCGCAAGATGAATTCAAAACTTGCGAAAATTACATAAACATACTTAGATTTCAAAAAGGAGAAGATATAATAAGACAAGGGGAAATAACGGGGGGAATTTTTATCATACTTGAAGGTAAGGTTTCAGTTATAAGAGATTCAATAAAGATAGCAGAACTCGAAAAGGGGGAGATTTTTGGAGAGAGTGAAATTTTACTTGAGCGCCCGGCATCAGCAACAATAAGAGCAGAAGAAGATGGAACACAAGTCGCCTACATAATAAGAGGCATCCTTGAACAGTTGGAAAAATCGGCTCCAAGATTTACAACGATTTTCTACAAAACAATCGCAAGAGTCCTTATGACAAGGCTTATAAATATTGATAAAGAATACGTAAATCTCGCATCAAAATTGGAAAGTCTTGACCAAGCCAGAAAAATCAAAGAACTCAGAGAAAAAATCTTCAAAACACCTGAATAAAAAATGAATAAAAAACTGAATTTTTTAAAACAATTACTAATTTAAAACGATTGCTAACTTTTTAATACCCAAATTTAGCTATTTTAATTTTCATATGGCTCCGGATAGAATATTGAAATTTGTAATAGCTCTAATTTTTATACTCCTGATTTTCATAGGATCAGTCAATATGTATGGGATTTCAGTAAAACTTGAAAACAAGGAGATCTTTCAGAGATTCTTGGTATCTTCCGGTATATCTATTGTCGCATTTCTTTTTGGTTTCATATTATCGTCAAGGTCAAAAAATATGTTAGTTTATTTAGGTTCCATTCTTTTTATTATGTCAGTCCCTCTGATTTTGCACGCAAAGTTCAAAGGACTTGAAGCATTCGGAGCTAAAAGATGGATCTCCGTAGCTGGTATCACATTCCAACCAACTGAAATAGCAAAAATTTCTTGCGTTATTCTCACAAGCTACATCATATCTTTGATAAGAAAAAAAATAGCAGTCTTATATTCAGCCTTTATTAATATTGTGCCCGCTATTTTTACTGCACTCCAACCAGATGTCGGTTCTGCTTCAGTATTTTTGGTAATATTTTTAGTATCCGTTCTTATTTCAAGATTTCCTCTAAGATTATTCGTTATGGTTCTTATTTTTCTCTTGATTTCTTCTCCTTTCGTATGGAAATACGGATTAAAAGATTATCATAAAAAAAGAATTTCCGCATTTTTGAACCCTGAAAGTGAATTGTTCTCATCAGGTTATCAGACAGTTCAATCTAAAATAGCAATAGGAAGCGGAGGGTTGATGGGAATGGGATTAGGTAAGGGGGAGCATAGCAAGGGCAAATGGCTTCCAAATCTACATTCAGACCTTGCCTTTGTATCAATTGCAGAAGATTTTGGTTTTGTTGGTGTCCTTACTACTCTTTTGATCATATTGATATTCATTTCTGCTATTTTCATAAGAGCTCTTATTTCCGATTCTTACTTTGTTGAGGTCTTCTCTACAATTTTGGGAGCAACCATATCTTACCATATCTTGCTTAATCTATTCGTAATTTCCGGGCTTTTTCCCGTAGTTGGTATTCCTTTTACTTTTATATCCTTTGCCGGAACTCACAATATATCCATGTCTTTCCTACTTGGAACTTGCCTAGGAATTAGAGAAAAGAAGAAAGAAGAATTTGAAATAATCCTCTCATCACGGTAATCTTTATCTTTCAAATATCAGAATAAGAGGAGAAAACCTTTCTATCTCCCCCACATATCTTCCCTCATCATCAATTTCAATTTTCCCTTTTACTTTTTTTATTCTGAATGGAGTCTCAACAATTATATGTGTATGAGAATATTCTCTCTCAACTATTCCTATTTTGAAATATGGCGGAGGAGGAGCTGGAGCTAACCATATTGCAACTTCAACGAAAGCTGTGATCTCCAATGATGAATAAGATTCCCTTGCTGTTTCTAAATCTACTCTCATAACCTTGATATTTACTGGCTTCTCCTGAAACCTTACGCTTATCCCTTTTGTAGCTTCAAAAGATAATATGTCTTTTATTATTTTGAGTTCTTCATCATCTATAAAATCATCTTTATTCAAATCTGCCCTCTTTCGCAACTCAAAAGCTTTTTTACCGGGGGGAACCCTGAATATTATTGTCAAAGTTATCTTATCTTCTCCTACATAAAGTTTGAGAGTTCTTACATGTTCTATTTTATGAGCATATGAGATACTCCACAAGATTTGCGTGAGTATAAAAACAAGCAAAATTTTGATTTTTTTTGTTAGCATGCAATTTTTATTTTTCATCCCGCACTCTTTTACCTCTTTTTCTTTTTTCTTTCTTTCATATAGATTTTAAATTTTTCTTGAATTCTTCAAAAACTTCATCGGGAGAAAGCTGAAATACTCTCTTTCCACTCATTAGTTTTTTTCTTCTTCTGAAAGTCTGATAGCAGAAATCTACAAATTTTAAAATCATTTTCTGTCCTTCTTCTTTATCATCTTGATAGAATAGTTTTATATGATCTTCTTTTGTGAAAAGAGATATAAAAGCTCCGTTTACTTCGGGGATAGGGCGGAAGAAAAAATGAGGAATAACGAATTCTATTTTTGGTTCAAAGAAAAATCGTGTTATACAAGATATGGCACTGTAATTTTCATCTCCTTCTTTTGCTGAAATTTTTTTTGCGAACTCATACTGGACAAGTAAATGAACACTTTTTATATCAAAAACTTCAAGAACTATCTTGTGAATAAGTTGTGATGAGATATAAAATGGAATGTTTGATACTATCTTTATCTTTTCCCTCTGATCTAATATTTCTCTTATTTTCTCTCTATCTCCTTTTATACATACTGTGTTATTATTGTTTTCATATATTTTGTAGATCTCATCTAATCTTGTTTGAAGAAAATCTTTTTTGACTACAACTCCAAACTGAATTATTTTTTTCAGGTGCTCATACATTCTATCATCTATTTCAAAAGATATGACAAGTTTTGAATTTCTTTCCAATATCTTTGTAAGATTTCCTTCCCCTCCACCTATTTCTACCACAATATCATCTTTGTGAGCAAACGAACCGATTTTTTCCAAAATATCTTTTTTTACAAGTTTGTGCTGTCCCAAGCTCTTTCGGGGTATAAGAACTCGCCGAGGTTTTATATATAAATTAAGGAGTTTCTCAAAAACAATATTCTCTCTCTTTCCCATAAGTCAGGACATAAAAATTCTTTATCATCAAAAAGCAGAAAAATTTTACCAAAAAATTAATTTTTTGAATTAATTTTTTTACTATGAAGACTCCAGGATCATCCCAGAATAAATTACGAAAAAAGGATTGGATTTTTAATCTTTTGATTTTCATTTTTCCTTTTTTGACTTTCTCCTTTGTCATAAGGAGTCCATGTGTTAATATTGAAAAAAATTTTTTCAAATATGCTGGTGCCCAAGATTCAGAATATAAAGAAGAAGATCTATCACAGAGCGATAAAGGTGAGGAGTTTGAAGTCAAAGTTCAAGGTGTAGTTGTTGATAGGGTATCAAGGTCCCCAGTTGTAATACTTGTGACAAAAGATAAACAGAGGTTTGTACCTATATGGATAGGATTTGCAGAAGCTATGTCTATTGATATTGCATTGAGAGGAGAAAAACCCCCTCGCCCCCTCACTCATGATTTGTTCAAACAAACAATAGAGAAGTTAGGAGCAAAGATTGAGAAGGTGAAAATAACATCAATAAAAAATAATACCTATTTTGCATTTATAAAATTTGTTCAGGGTAATAAAGTGCACTATGTAGATTCTCGCCCATCAGATGCTATCGCTCTTGCTCTACGAACAGGTGCTCCATTATATATAAGCAAAGAAATTCTCTCTGCCTCAGTTAAAATACCACAATCTGAGGAACTCTTGTGGTCTAAAGTTGGAATATCAGTTCAACTCATAACACCGGATCTTGAAGAGTTCTTCAAAGTAAAAGGAATTGTAGTATCAGATGTAAGGAAAAATTCGAAAGCAGAAGATAAGATTAAAAGAGGAGATATTATAATTTCTGTAAATGGAAAAAGTACTCAAGGTGAAAATGGTATGGACATACTAGAGGATGAGGTTAAAAAAAGCGATTCCCTACAACTTGAAATAATAAGAGACGGAAAAAAGCAAACACTGAAAATATCTTTAAAATAGCTGTGTCATAAAAGTAAATTATGTCATATTACACATTTTTGAATTTGGTTTCCACCTTGTCAATTGTTGTCTCTGGGATTTTAGTTGTACTCGGGTTAGTAGAGATAAAAACAAAAAGGAGGATCCATATTCACAGAAATCTTATGCTCTCTGCATCTTTTTTTGCTGCCCTTTTTCTCATAATCTACATCATAAAATATTTTGCTTTTGGACCCAAAGAATACCGAGGAGATATGAGGAATCTTTATCTTGCCGTTTTATTTGTACATTCTTTGCTCGCATCTTTAAATGTACCTCTGGTTATTATAACTATCTTTCTTGCATTAAGAAAGAAATTCGCTTTGCACAAAAAAGTTGCAAAAATAACTGCTCCAACATGGATAATAGTTGCTCTAACGGGTTGGATAATTTTCGTTTTCCTTACCTTTGGGGAATAAACGAAAATAAAATTAACGGTTTATAAAAAAAGAACAATCAAAATTCAGAATAATGTTCTCCATTACCATTAGATGTTTCTGCAACTCAATTTTCATTTTAACCTTGATATAGGTCATTTTTCAACTTGATAAAAGTATTTTCCTCACTAATAACTAATTGTAAAAAAAAAAAAAAAAAAAAAATAGGTCACAGATCAAAAATATTTTTTGTGTTTTTGAATTATGTTTTGGCTTATTTCCCTGAAAGGGAATAGTTTTTTCCTTTTTTCTTCATATTCTTTAATTTTGTCCTCATATTTTAATGTCAGAGCAATTTCATCAAGACCTTCAATTATGTAAATTTTTCTCACCGGATCCATTTCAAATTTTGTTGAGAAACCAAAATCATCATATATAATTTGCTCTTCAATATCAACGGTAAGGTAGTAAGGTTGGTTCTGTTTTTCAAGTTCATATACTTTTTGGAAAAGCTCATCTACTATATTTTCGGGCAGAGTAATGAGGGCAAGTCCGTTTTTGAAAGCATTATTGTAAAAAATATCAGCAAATTTTGGGGATATTATTACTCTGAAACCAAAATCGTATAGTGCCCAGACTGCGTGTTCCCTTGAACTTCCAGCGCCGAAATTTTTTCTCGTAAGGAGAATTTTTGCATTTTTAAATAGAGGTTTATTCAGAACAAAATCAGGATTTGGTTCCTTATCTCCTTTATATCTCCAATCATAAAACAAAAATTCCCCAAAACCCGTTCTTTCTATTTTTTTGAGAAACTGTTTAGGTATTATTTGGTCGGTATCAACATCTGACCTGTCTAATGGAGCTACTATCCCCCTTATTTTTTTTAAAGGCTCCATCTTTGTAAAATTATTTTATTATTTTTTTTGATAATAATTTAGTATCCCCTTTCTGTCCTTTTTTTGAGCTCTTCATCCAATTTTTGTAGCATCTCCTCTGCTCGCTCCTTAACGATAGCTCTATGCTTTTGTCTTGCCATATCTTTCATTTTGTTGAAAGTTTCTTGAAGAACATTATCTACTTCAAGCAAAGCAAGACAATACATAACTTTCTTCTTTTCATCGGTATATCTATCTACTATTTGTGATCCAACAAGCAATGCCTCCGTTGTAGATTTTATTATAATCTGTGTAAACTCATCTGAACCTTCTGCATCTTTATTGAAGTAATCTTTGTGCTCTTCCATAAAATCTGTTATAAGCGATGCTACATATGAGTCAAGAACTCTTGCAAGATCTGCCCGAGCACGAGTATCACATCTTATCCTTGTCATAGCTTCATTTGGAGAAAGTTCAGATACCCCAACGCCATACAACTTTTTCTCCTTTGGAGAAAATGCCCCCGCACCTTTTATGACCCATTCTGGTGGCTTTTTTCCACACCCAATTTGAAAGAAAACAACAAGTAAGAAAAACAAAAACACGAGTATTACACTGCTTACCTTAATATATTTACTATTCATTTTCACAAACTTATCCATTTTTCTACCTCCCAAAAAATAATTTAATCATTTGTTTCAAATCTAAGTTATAAAATTGCAATTTTTTTGTAGCCCACCAAAACCCCTCAAATAAAAGCTCATAAATTACGATTAAAAAACGTAAAATAAATTACTTTTAATTTTAGTTATAGATTGCTTTTAGAATCTAATATTTATGATGATGAGAGGAAAAAAATTTGTCTCACTATATGAGAAACTTACGAAAACCCCATTTCCCACTGAAAAATTTATCAAAAAAGAAGAAAAAGAAGAGGTAATAGAAGAAGAAAAAGAGAAAGAAGAGAAAATAGAAGAAGAAATTTCAGTACCAGAGGAGATACCCAGAGAGGAAATAGAGCTTGAATTCAAAATCCCCGAATTCAAAATCCCCGAAATACAACTCGAAGCAGAAAAAAAACCTACCGAAGAAATAAAAGAAGAAGAAATTACTCCCAAACCAACAAAAATTGAAGTAGAAGAAGAAACAGAAGAAGAAATTCAGATTCAGGAAAAATATGAAAAGTTAGTATTTGAAGAAGAAATAATATCAGAAGAGCTGACAAGGAGAAAAGTCAGAGAAAAATTTGAGGACGGCAAAAAGAAGGTAGAAGGAGAGGAAGACATAAAAAGGAAAGTAATCGTTGGTCTTGATGTGCCTGAGACAAAGAGAGAATATATAAGCCAAGAAGAGAAAATCTCTGAAACTGAATCTCAATTGAAAACCGATGAGCAAAAAGATAAAATAACTTTTATGGATAAAGAAAATATTAATCATCGTATAGATAAGGAACCTAAAAGCAAACAGCCATTAATTCAGGAAATAATAGATAGGATAAGAGTTGACATAATAGCTCGTGCGGAAGTTGAAGCTAAAAAGAAAATAGACGAAGCAGAAAAAAAAGCAAAAGAAATAATAGATAACGCCTACAAGGAATCTGAAAAAATAATAAATGAAGCTTTATCAAGAAGCTTAGATATATCAAGAGAAATAGAGAAGGAAGCCGAAGAAAGAGGTTTCAAAAAAGGATATGAAAAAGGCTATAAGGAAGGAGAAAATAAGGGGTACGAGGATGCATACAAAAAAACTTTGTCAGAAGGAAGATACGCCCTTGAGATGATAAGAAAGATAGCAGATGAGGTAGCCTATGCAAAGGAAAGATTTTCTGATGATTTCCCGAAAATAGTTCTACATCTTACACTCGTTGCCCTCAAGACAATTCTTATGACAGAAAGAATAAAAGACGAGGAACTCGTTATAAGAGCTCTCAAAGATGCACTTGATAAAGTAAAAGGATTCAAAATAGTAAGAATAAGATTGAATGAAAAGGATATAGAGATAGTCAAAAAATTTTTCCAGATACCCGAAGATATTGACATAGTCCCCGATAACTCCGTTCAGCGTGGAGATGTAAAGATAGACATGAGGGAAGGATATTTTGAGTCCTCTATAAAATGGAGAGAAAAAATAATAGAAGAGGTTCTGAAAGGAGAGCTTGAAAACCTCATGAGTGAAAAACCCGAGGAGAATAGCCATTCTCCAAAAGAAAATCCTCCACAAGGGAACAAAATGCAAGAAAACATTGAAATCAAAGAAAGCAAAGAGATTGAAGATATAAAAGAGTTAGAATAGCTCATCCCTCAAATAAATCACATCATCTCTCTTATTTTCTCTATAATAGGCAAATATATAGATACGATGAAAAAAATCAGAAATATAGATGTTATTATGAATAATGCTGGTTCTATCGCTCTTTTTATTATCTCCGCCTCTCTCTTTGCTCTATCAAGATAAATATCAGATATGCTGAACAAAATCTGCGATAATCTTCCTATCTCAAAAGAACTTAAAATTTCTTCCTGAAATTCCTTTATGAAAGAAAAAGATGGAGTAAGTCCTCTCAAAATCCTTCCCACTTCAAGTTCCATCTCCTTTTTTATCTTCCCAGGTATAAGATACGAAGTAAGAATTAATGCTTTCTGAAGTGGTATTCCATTATCCAAACATATTGCTAACGCTCTTGTGCATATTGAAAGTTTGGCTGAATTAAATAAAGGAATTTCTCTTATCTGCGAGATAATGATATATGTAAAACCCAAAAATATAGCAGTAAAAGTTATGAAGTTATCTTGAATATACTCCCTGACATTTTGTATCAAAATTATGCTTTTAGGTGGCTGAACTCCGAATTCCGATAACATCAATAGTATCTCCGGAATAACAAAAACTACAACTATTGAAAAGAAAACAAAAAGCGAAGCTATTGAAAATAAAGGAGTAATCAGCGCAAACTTTATATCTCTTTCAAGATTTTCTTTTAGCTCAAGAAGACTCACAAGATTTCCAAGAACCTGCGTAAGCTTTCCTGTTTCTTCCCCTATCTTTATATTTTGAACAATAAATTCTGGAAACCTCTCTAATTTCAAAGCTGTAGAAAGGTCTAATCCTCTCTTTATGTATTCTCCTATCTCCTCACCCCCCATTATTTTTTTTAGAGACGGTTCAATTTTGAAACCAGCCGAAAGATATAAGTATAATTCTTTGAGAAATTTCAAATGGTTCAATTTCTTTCTTTTGCCATCTACCTTTATCATTTTTGATTTATCCGATTCCAGAATCCAAGTTTACTTGCAAGTTTAATTTACTTACAATCTTCCTTTGTTGAGAAAAATTCACTAATCCTCTGAATAGTTTTCGGACCGACTCCCTTTATTTTCTCGAGTTCATCTATACTATCAATTTTCGTGTATTTTATGTATTCATAAATCTTTCTCGCTTGACTTTCATTCACAACCAATCTGAGAGCATCTAATATTTCTTCTTTTTGGCAGTTTATTGATATTTTCTCTCCACACAAAACATTCAAAATTATGCTCTCCCTCCCAGGACATTTTTTGACTGCAAATACCACATCTAACTTCATTATAAAAATCAGAAAAGTTAGCATAAACATTCCTTTTGTGTAGTGATTCGCTCGCATATTTCCATCTTATTCTTGTTAAAAAATAATTTTTTTACTCCGATATTTTTTAATAAAAAGCCTTAAATTTTTAATTGAAGGAGGTTATAAGACTATGAGAAGTTATCCTGACCTGACAAGTATATTAGGGCTTATGGCAATTTTTTTTGCAGTTTTTTTCGGCATATCAATAGAAGCTCACAGCATAAGCGATCTTCTCATATTTTTCTGGGGAAAAGGTGTTTGGGCTGCGTGGTTTATAGTTATAGGAGGAACAATTGCAGCAACTTTCACAGCATTCACATGGGGACAATTCTCTGCTGTCATCAAAATCTTAACAAGAAGTTTTTTTTCAACGAAAAAATACAATAATCTCCAACTTATAGAGAATTTCACCGAATATGCCCGTAGAATAAGAAGAGAGGGAGTTAGAGTAATGGAACAAGTAATAGATGAAGTTGAACATCCTTATATGAAAAGAGGATTAAGAGCTGTTGCCGATGGATTAGATTATGAAGCTGTTGAAAGAATCCTTGACGCAGAGCTTGCGGTCATTCAGGAAAGACATGCAGTCGGTCAAAAAATCTTTGACTTTGGTGCAATGTGTGCTCCATCTTTCGGACTCGTTGGAGCCGTATCAGGTCTTATAAGAACGCTCATTAACCTTGAAGACCCTTCAAAAGTTGGTCCGGGTGTTGCTCTGGCTTTTGTCTCTACATTCTATGGTATCCTTTTGGCTTACGGACTTTTTACCCCTATAAAAAATAAGCTTGAAATGAAACATTCCGAGGAAATGGTAACCTTACTTCTCATAAGAGAGGGAGTCCTGGCTCTTACAAAAGGAGAGCCTCACATAGTTGTTGAAGAGAAACTAAAAGGTTATGTTACAGGTAAGGAGAGGGAAGCATTGGAGAGGAGGGCAGCAGCATAATGTTCAGAAAAGCAGAAAGTGGTGGAGGAGGAGGGGAACATGCTCCAAGATGGGCTATAATATGGCTTGATATGATGAATTCACTATTAGCTCTGTTTATTGCTATGTTCGCATTCTCCGAACCCAAAAGAACAAAAATAATTTCTGTCGTTGTATCTTTGAGGGAGGCTCTTGGAGTTCTTTCGGGCGAACCTTTCCCAGAAAAGAAATTAGAAGCTATGATATCTACACCGGGACTCGGACCGCTTTCCGGAAAACCAACTGGTTTCCTTATGAGCGCTATTGAAGAGATAAAAAAGGAAGTTGAAACCGGAGCTGAGCAAAGGGGACTGCTTTTTAGGGTTTACGGAACTCAAGAGGGAACAGTAGTTTCATTGCCATCCGATATTCTTTTTGAGCCCGGGAGCGCTTCATTATCTGAAAAAGGAGAAAAAGTAATTTCAATTTTAGCAAAATATATTTCTGCTATTCAGGCTGATATAGTTGTTGAGGGACATACTGACGATATACCCATTACATCACCTATATATCCATCAAACTGGGAGCTATCGGCTGCCCGTGCCGCTACAGTTGCACGGGTTCTTGAAAAATACGGTGTCCCTCACAATAGAATATCTGTCTCTGGATTTGCAGATACGAAACCAATAGTTCCAAATATCTCCCCAGAAAATAGAATGAAAAACAGAAGAGTTGAAATAAAACTCAAAGGTTTAGTTTATTGATTTAGTAAGGTAGATAAACTTTTTCTCTTATGAAGTACGAACTTTACAGATTGTCAGTATTTTTGCATATCTTTGCGTTCTCTGTTTGGTTTGGAGGAATGATATTTATCTCGCTTATTTTGAGACCTTCTCTTATGAGAAGGGAAGACTATCCCGATATTATAAATGTGGTAGCAAGAAAATTCAGCAAAATTACTTGGTTTTTTATTTTCCCTACTTTGCTCATTACTGGTTTTTTTAACTCATATATCAGAACCGGTGAGATAAACCCTTTTGAGTGGACAAAATACACTCCGGGTAAGATAGCATTAATAAAGCTTCATTTGCTCATTCTTATTTTCATTTTAAGTGCTTTGCATGATTTTAAAATTGGACCAAAGGCAGTGGAGCAAATGAGAAATCGGACAAATCCACAAAATTTCAGAAAACTTTCAGGATTTATAGGAAGATTAAATTTCCTCCTCGGAACTATAATGCTTATATTAGGAATTCTAATAGTGAGGGGATGCTAAAATACGAATACCTATCAATATAGAATAAACTTAAAGTGCTGATCAATTGTCTAAATACAAATAGAGAATAAAAAAAGAAATTTAACCTGAAAAATTAAAAATCTTTGAGTTCAAGGAAAATTTTTTAGATGAAAATGACCAAGAAAAGTAAAAACTCAGAAAACAAAAAAAGCAATCAAGTCAAAAATAGTAGTGAAGTGATACAAGGAAACTATGTCGCTCTTGTTACACCTTTTTATGATGGTAAAATAGATGAGAAATCTTTCAAGAAACTTATAGATTTTGTGATAGAAAACGGCTGCGATGGGATTGTTCCCTGCGGGACAACTGGGGAAGCTGCAACACTTGATTTTGATGAACATATAAAAGTTATAGAGCTGGCTCTGGAATTCTCGGCAGGTAGAGTAAAAGTAATGGCTGGAACAGGTTCAAACTCAACGCAGGAGGCAATAGAGCTTACAAAAAAAGCTGAAAAACTTGGAGTTGACTCAGTTCTCCTTATAGCCCCATATTATATAAGACCAACTCAAACTGGTTTATATGAACACTACAAAAAAATAGCTTCAGAATGTGCGGTTCCACAGGTTTTGTATAATATTCCTTCACGAACAGGCGTCAATATAGAAGCAGAAACAGTTCTCAAACTTGCTCACGAATGCAAAAACATAGTGGGAATAAAAGAGGCTTCCGGAAATATAAAGCAAATATCAGAGATAATAAAGGGAGCACCTGAAAACTTCTCCGTAATCTCCGGAGATGACATTATGACCTTACCCATCATATCAATTGGAGGTAAAGGTGTCATATCATCAACAGCAAATGCATTTCCTTCAGAGATGACGAAACTTGTAAAATATGGACTTGAAGGAAATTTTGAAGAAGCAAGAAAACTCCATATTTATTTACTTGATGCATTTAATACTCTTTTTATAGAGACAAACCCAATTCCTGTTAAGACTGCTCTTTATCTTATGGGGATAATAAGATCGCCAGAACTTCGCTTACCACTCTGCCCTCCATCTCAAAAAACCCTTGAAATGATAAAAAACATGCTGAAAAAATATAATCTTTTGCCTGAATAAAAATAATAATCTTCTAAATAAGAATCTAAACAAGAAAATAAATAAGAAAATTTTAAAAGAAAAAAAAGAAAAGTGGCACTACTTGAAGTAAGAAACCTTTCTATATCATTTCATGAAAAAAAAGTAGTAGATTCTGTATCATTTTCTATTGATAGTGGCGAAGTCCTTGGGGTAGTAGGTGAATCAGGTTCAGGAAAAACTTTGACCGCTCTCTCAATATTGCGCCTCACTCCACCAACAGCAAAAGTAGAAGGTGAAATAATTTTTGAAGGGAAAAACATTCTCAAATTAAGTGAAAGGGAAATGGATAGAATAAGAGGTAAGGAGATTTCACTTATTTTACAGAATCCTCATTCTGCGTTTAATCCAGTTTTTAAGGTTGGATATCAAGTGATAGAGCCTATGCTTGTTCATTTCGGTTTAGAGAAGAAAAAAGCCCTTGAACTTGCACGAGATGTTTTCAGACAGGTCGGAATTTCTGAACCTGAATTGAGACTCAAATCATATCCTCACGAGTTATCAGGGGGAATGAAACAAAGAGCTGTAATATCTGTTTCAATTCTTATGAAGTCAAAGCTTATAATAGCTGATGAACCGACAACCGCTCTCGACCCAACTATTGAAAGTCAAATTCTCAAAATACTGAGAAAAATAGTTGATGAACAAAAGAGTTCAATGATATTCATTTCACACGATATCTCACAAGTTGGATGGATAGCAGATAAAATAGCTGTCATGTATGGTGGATGGATTGTTGAGATAGGAAGAAGAGAAGATATTTTGAAAAATCCTTCTCATCCTTATACAAAAGCTCTACTTGAAGCTATGCCCTATAAAGATAAACCAAAACCAATTCCGGGTTCTCCACTTGATATAAATTTTCAGGGGTGTAGGTTCTCAAAAAGATGTCCTCTGGCACAAAAGATATGCTTTGAACAAATTCCAGAGTTTAAAGAACTACAAAACGGTAGAAAATCAAAATGCTTTTTCGTTTAAATCACTAACACAAATTGCTCATCAGCAAAAAAAAATAGACCAAATTATAAGTACAAAATCAAGTCATAGAGATAAATACAAGTGGAAATACTATTGTGACCTCACCACCCGGAGCTGGGAACTGCCACCTTCTTATCATCCTTAAAACACATCCAACCATTTCCTGATCATCTATAGTTGATTCCCTGACAGAAACATTAGAAACTTTACCCTCTGGATCAACAACTATCTCTACGACTATCTTACCTTGGAGATTTGGATTTCTCATCTGAGCTTTCTGAAAGCAGTATTTCAGTGAAGCCTGATTTCTTTCAGCAACTTTTCTGACTGTTTCCTCATCTAATTTCCCTTCAATCTCCGGAGCTTCTGTTGTAATCTTTGATGTAACAGCAGCAACCTTTTTACCTTCAAGTCCTACTTCTCTTCCTCCCTTTGCTTCGAGTGCTCCCACATCAGCTCCCCTCTTTTGTATCCCACCTGCAAATTCAAGGGGTTTTAACTCTTCTCCCTTCTCTGCAACCCTGACTCCACTTATACCGCCGAGTATCTCATCTAAATTTTTAACTACTCCTCCTCCGAGAACTTCCGCTAACGGACTCGCTTCTCCTTCTCCCTTAGCTGTAAGAAGAGCTAAAATACCAACTTGCCTTACTTTCTCTCTTATTATTTCTTTCTTCTGCTCCTTTGTCATCGCTGCGGATTCCTCTTTTGGCTTTTGTTCTTCCGCTTTTTTCTCCTCCTTCTTTTCTGCTTTCTTTTCTTCTTTTTTCTGGGCAATCTCTTTTTTCTCTTCAACAAGCTTGGGAACAACGATTTTTGCAAACCTCTCAGGAAGCTTTTCTACCTCTACAATATCATCCCTTAACTCAACTTGAAGCTTTGAGGTCTCATAAACAAATAATACCCAGACCAAAAGGAAAATAATAAATATGGGAAAAACTCTTCTTCTCTCTTTTTCTTCATCTTTTTCGGTTACTGGAACGAATACTTCGGCTAACCTCTCAAGTGATTGTTGACCCTGCATAACTTTAAATTTAATAATCCTCTACAAACTAATCCAAAAACTGAAAACTTTATCCACCAATTGTGACATATCTCACAAACAAAAAAGTAAAAAAACCTATTATTATTTATTAGTCTATTCACTTATTTTTATGGTTTTAGAATTCGCAAAAATAAAAGCTATTTTTCCAGCAGTTGAAGTTATTGATGGAGCAGGAGTAAAATTGAAAAGATATATCGGGAACCAATACATTAATGTCGTTGATCCTTTCCTTTTACTTGACGAATTTAAAAGCTCAGACGAAAAAGATTGGATAGCAGGTTTCCCACCTCATCCTCACAGAGGATTCCAGACTCTGACATATATGATATCCGGTAAATTTGAGCACAAAGATAGCACAGGTTCTCACAGTATTCTTTCATCTTCGGGTTTGCAGTGGATGAATGCAGGGAGTGGAGTAATTCATTCAGAGATGCCAGCTATGGAGAAAGGATTTCTTTGGGGATTTCAGCTCTGGATTAACCTCCCAAGAAAATATAAAATGTCTGACCCTTTTTACTTTAATTTTTATTCTCAGGTTGAAGAAGAAAGAGAAGGTATTAAGGTTATAGATCTTGTTGGTAAGCCTATGAGAGAAAACTCATTTTTTGATCTAATATACAAGCATATTGAGATGGAAAAAGGAAGCGAACTCAAACTGGAGATTCCAAAAAACTATAACTCTTTTATTGTTGTTTCAGAGGGAAAAATAAAGGTTCTTCCGGAAAAAGTTATAATTCCACAGGAAAAATTGGCTGTAATTGAAGGAAATTATTTGTGGATTTTTGCTCAAGAGAAATCACATGTTATATTTGCAAGTGCGCCTCCAATAAGAGAACCGATAGCAAGGTGGGGACCTTTTGTTATGAACACAAAAGAAGAAATTATACAGGCAATTGAAGATTATCAATCAGGAAGACTCGTGAAAAAGAAAGCCGAATTTTCTCAAATGTAGTTTCCTCTGATGTATAAATCTTTTTTAGGATGCATCAAATTGAATGCGATGTTTTCTTCCTATTCTTTGATAAAGTATATAGATTTGATAAGGAAAAACTGTGGATATCCCAAGCATTAGAAGAAATAGGAATAATTGCAAACGAAAGAGAGTATGTGAAGATCCCTCAACAGGCATTCTCCATCACAAGAAAACAATTCAATGCTGGTATTATTATGAAATTCATATCAGGATTGGGCAAATCAGAAATTTCTCTTGGGATAACAAAGGAAGACATATATTTTGGTGATCTTAATTTTGTTTTCGGAATAGCATCCCCAACAGCTTTATCTTGTGTTGTATCTTTGTGTAGGCTTGATCCAGAGTTTTACGGCTTCCCCCAAGATGATGAACTATACTGCTCAAGGGTTCAGAAAGAGGTAATTCATGAAATAGGACATGTTTTGGGATTACTTCATTGCGAAAAACCAAGTTGTGTTATGAGTTTTTCAAATTCAATATACGATGTTGATAGGAAAACAAAATTTTTCTGTGAAAACTGCTCAAAGTTAATTAGAGGGAAAAGAGTATAATATATAAAGTGAAAAACCTTATAGAATGAAAAATCTTATAGACAAAGTAGAAAGTGCTCCCGAGACCTGTGGAGTTTATATTTTCCTCAAAGATAAAAAACCGATATATATAGGGAAAGCAAAAAATCTGAAAGAAAGATTAAAAGCTTATATCAATTTTTTAGATACAAGAGAAACGGTCCCGAAAATTGTACAAGAAGCTGATGATGTAAGATGGATAATCACAAACACAGAAGAGGATGCGTTCTTTCTTGAACAAAAATTAATATCAGAAAATCTCCCAAAATATAACGTCAAGGTAAAAGATATAAGAGGATTAAAGTATATAAAAATAGATATTTCTCATCAGTTCCCATCAGTATCTTTGACAAGAATACCAAAAAAAGAAAGTGCTTTATACTTTGGTCCTTTTTCTGCAAAAGAAACAAAAGAAATTTTTTCAGCTCTGAAAATGGCTTTTGGAATAAGAACATGTACAGAAAATAAGTTCAAAGATTTTCAAAAAAGACAAAGACCTTGCCTTGACGGTCAAATAGAGGTATGTCCTGCCCCATGTGTAGGAAAAATCACAAGATCAGAATATCTCAAAAATGTGTACAGAGCAATTGATTTTATGAAAGGAAAATTTACAAAGGTTATAAAAGAACTTGAAAAAAAGATGTGGGAAGAAGCTGAAAAGGAAAACTTTGAAGAAGCAGCAAAAATAAGAGATAAGATAAAAATAATTCAGAAAGCACTTGATTACAAAAGAATAATTTTTGAAGATTTCAGAAATGCAGACTACCTCGGCTACGACATAATTGAAGATAAAGTGGGAATTTTTATTCTTAAAATAAGGGAGGGAAGATTTTTTGGAGGATACGGAGGAGTCTTTCAGTATGGTGGTCAAGATATTCTTGACCTTGCTTTAAAACTCTTTTTTGAAAACTCAGGAAGTGACGGTATTATTGTTTCTGAAATTATTACATCAGAACAGCAAGTTGGAAAAATATTGTTGAGGCCACCTTATGATGATGAGAAAGAAGTTATGATGCTCGCAAAATCAAATGCAACAGAACAAATTCTGCAAACGTCAATAAAAATTGCAAAAAAATTCAGAATGCTCACTGAACTACAAAAATTCTTGCTACTTGATAAAACTCCTCGGAGAATTGAGGTATATGATTTTTCAAACTTTGGAGGCAAAAATCTTGTCGGTGTAAAAGTTCATTTTGAAGACGGTGAAATAATACCTTCAAGGCTAAGATTATATAAGGTTGATGAGTTTGGATATGATGATATATCTGCGTTGAAAAATGTCATGTCAAGAAGAATAAAAGATTTTTTTGAAGGCAAAGATTTACCTTTGCCAGATCTTATTCTTGTAGATGGTGGTAAATCTCACTATTCAGTATTGAAAGAAATACTGACACGAGCTAAATTAGATATACCTTTCGGCTGCATAAAAAAGGAGGAAAGAAATAGAAGAAATGTATCTTTGATTTTTCAGAACCAAGAATTAAAACCAACGGGAAACCTTTTAAGTTTTATTTTATATCTTGTAAATTCAGCTCACGAAAGAGCAAGGAGGTTTGCAGTTTCAAGAACAACAAAAATAAACTGAAAAAATAGAAATAAACTGAAAAATAAGATTGTTTACTGCAGAATAATATCTAAAATTCTCTTTGAGCCGTCTTCTATACTGAAATCTTTTAGTTTATCTTTTAAATCAGATAGTAAATCACCTGAAATAAACTCTTTTAGTATAACTTCAAATCTTCCTTCATTATCTTGTCTCACAATAATGCATCTGTCTCCAAAAATCTTGAGAGGGTTTTTAAATTGATGATCCCCAATTGATTTCGGTAGAGGAACAAAGATTGCGGGCTTTTTAGCATATGCTATTTCAAAAACAGTACCAGCTCCTCCTCTTGAAATAATAAAATCCGCTAAACCGATATAATATCCTATTTTTTCTGAGAATGGAAAAATTGAATAATCAATTTTAGCGTTTAATTTTTGTTTTAGCGAAGAGTAGAATATTTGAGCTTCATCAAAAAATAAATCTCCGGTCTGATGAAATATTTTGAGATAAGGCAAATTTGTATCAGATTCCGCTATTTTTTTTAAGGATTTTGTGAATAATTTATTGAGACTTAAAGCTCCTTGACTTCCCCCAGTTATAAGGATTTTTAAAAATTCATCTTTTTTCTCATGTTTCTCTTTCATACCTTCTTCAAGATGTTCTTTGAATTTATTTCTCAAGGGAAACCCAACTACTACTGATTTCTTTTTTGAAAAATTTGGGATTTCTGATTCCGGAAAAGATAATAAAATTTTATCTGCAAAAATTGAAGAGAGTTTATTTGCCAATCCCATTACAGAATTTTGCTCAAAAATAAAAACTCGTGACTTTAATATCTTACCTGCAAGGAGAGATGGACCTGAAACATATCCTCCAAATCCTACAACTACATCTGGTTTTATTTTTTTTAGGATTTCAACGGCATCTTTTAAAGATGAGAAAGCAGATAACATTCCTTTGAATGCACCAATCCCCTTGCCTACGATTGGTTTTGCATCTAAAAAGAAAACTTTTGATGTTGGAATTTCGCTCAAAAATCTTTGTTCTGCTTTTCTTGATTTACCTGTTATGAAGAATATTTCAGTGTCTTTTGGGAGTTTTTCTGCTACCGCTATTGCCGGCGCTATATGTCCTCCAGTTCCCCCTGCTACGATGCATATTCTCATAGTTTTTATTTAGCATTTTCATTTTGTTTTTTATTTGCTTTTGGAATTATTATAGTTCCTTCTTTTTCATCTCCAAGTTTTATTGTTTTCTTTTTCAAGTGTAAAAAAGCTGTGAATGAACAAGCAATAGCATCTAATTCATCTTGAGAAAAATTTCTAATTGATTTTGGGTCTAAAAATTTCTGATTTACAAAAAATTTTATGATTTCTGCTTTTGATTTTCTTGGAATTCCAAATACATCGTATGTTGCTCCCGGAAAAACTTCTATTACTTCTGCGTTGAATTTTTCTATAATTTTCTGCTTTAATCTCATACCTCTTTCTGTGAGCATTCTCATAGGTCCCAAAGTTATAGGAAAGAATTTTATTTTCATTTTCATAAGTTCTAAATCACATTTTCTGAAATGAATGTTATTTTTTTCATAAATACTTTTTCTACCAAGCGGCAAAGATAAAGGGGCATCTATCGCAACGATTTTTACATCTTCTGGTATTGCTTCAAGAATTTCTTTATCTTCTTTTACACAAAATACATCCAAAACTTTGTTTGTACTTATACATATTCCCGTATTAGATTTTTCACTTCCGCTCAAATCTATACCTATAACTTTAAATTTCATTTTATCTACTAATTTTCCGGCTTAATCTCTCATTTTATTTTCTGCATAAGGTCAAAAAAGATATTTTCAAGTTCTTTGAAATTCTTGACAATAATATCAGTTTTTTGAAGATTTGTGTGAGTTGTGAGAATTCCTATGGTTTTAGCACCGGCATAAAAACCAGCATCTATTCCATGCTGAGAATCTTCTATTACCCAACATTTTTTAGTTGGGACTCCAAGTTTTTCAGCTGCGGTAATGTAGCAATCTGGATTTGGTTTTCCCTGCCTTATATCTGAACCTGAAACTACAACATCAAAAAGATTTCTCATTCCTATCTCGTCAGATAAGAATTCAATATTTTCTTTCGGAGTAGAAGAAACAAGAGCAAGTTTTATTCCCTTTTCTTTCAAAAATCTTATGAATTCAATGGATCCAGGAATTGGTTTTATTTTACCTTTTGCAAGCTCTCTATAAATTCTTTCCTTTTCTTCCCCAATTTTTCTTACTTCATCATCGCTTGCATTTGGAACATATTTTTTTATAATTATCTCATTTGTCATACCGAAAGTGCTTTTAAAATCTTCTTCACCGAAATTTACTCCAAGCTTCCTCATAACTTCAAACCAAGATTTTTTGTGAAATTCAGAGGAATCAACTATAACTCCATCAAGGTCAAATAAAAAAGCTTCTGTTCCCGTCAAAATCTCAAGTGAAAATATGTAAGCTCGGGTGCTACCTTCTTTATCAATATCTTGAATATATACCCAAAATTTTTCTTCAAAAAATTTTTTCACATCTTCTACGAGGTCCTTTTTGACCGAAATCAGCAAATCGCATTTTTCTTGATTTTTTAACTTTTCAAGCCAGGGGGATTTTAGTTTTTTTGAGCATCCAAGCTCCATCGGACCTATTTCATCTACAACTATGATTTCGCCCCCTCTTTCTAACTCCCTAAAAAGAACCTTCTCAAAGTTATAAGGGAAAACTATGTATTTCCCCAACTTGCAAGTTCTCTCAGAAAATGGTATTTTATCTTCTTTTGTTGCAAGAATCTCTTCTGCCCCCGTATTTATACCTTTGACCATAAATCCTATTCTTTCCTTCCCTCTTCTTATCTCTGGCGTAATAACACCACTCAAACTGATACCCATAATTTTTAGTCTTGATACAATTTTCTGAATCAACGTTGATTTACCGGAACCAGGTCTACCGGTTATTATCAAGCATTTCTCTTTCATATCTACAAGAGTCGCAAATCATCTTGTTTTCTTACTTGCTTTTTTCTTCACCTTTTTATTTATCAGTCTATTGTAAAAAATTTGTAGAAACACATAAACATTTTTTATTTTCAAAAATAAAATAAGGGAAGTGATTTATTCCTACTTTACCTTTACTAACGACTTCAATATCTTATCTCTGATTCTTCTTGTCAGCAACATCAAAGCCTTATCTTCAAGCAGAATTTCTCTTATAAAAGACATTATCAAGTCAAAAACTTCTCCAAAGGTAATTCTTATAATTCGTATACATCTTGGAGGAGATGGAATAAATTTTCATCAAAGCAATACTGCTCAAATACTGGAAAGGCGGAGAGGTATCAGGTAGTTGTAAGAGGTTATGTAGTAATTTTCGTTGAAGGAGTACCTATAAAGTTTCCAATTTTAGTAAAGCCATATTTTACAAAGCATAAAGTAAATGAGCTTGGAGCTGAGGTAGGAGAATTTAAAAGATTAATTTTTGTTTTCTTGTTTCTCCATATTTTTTTATCTTTTCCATTTTAGTCGTTTGTTTATTTTGGTATTTCACATCTTTGTGTTTGAATTGATTGAGATTTTCGGTTGATTAAATTTTGAAATTATTTTTCAAGCGCCAAAGCTTTACCTCATTTCCGTCAACTTCTGTAAAAAAGCATTCAGCATCAATTTTATTTTCCTCAATAAAACTTTTCACATCAGATAAATTGTAGAATTCATCAGATATAATTATATCGTCTCCCTGTGAAAACTTCGGCAACCTCGCTGCAAAGTTTATATTCCTACCAAAGTAGTCCAAATTATCTTTCAAAGATATAGCGATACAAGAACCAATATGTATTCCAACTTTGAGTTTGAGCGGAATATCAGGATGCAAATCTAATAATTCCTTTTGAGATTTCATAAAAGAATATATAGCTCCTGATGGACTTCTAAAAACAGCCATTACGGCATCACCTTCTGTCTTGACAATTGCTCCTTCGCCTTCATCTATATTTTTTCTGAGTATATCAAAGTGCTTCATAACAAGATCAAAAGCCCTCGCATCACCTAACTTCTCATAAATCCTTGATGAATTTTTCAAATCTGTAAAAGCAACAACTAAACTTTCAATAGATACACTTTCACCATACTTTAAAAGTTCACCTGAGAAAAGTTCTCTGAATCGCTGGAATGTAAATATTTCATTAGCTGTGAGTATCTTATCATCCCATCCAAACTCCTCTACTATAAACAATTGTTCATCAGATGTAGAATTTATCAAAGTTATGGAAGATTTAGGTCTCAAAACAGGCATATCTTCAAACCATCCATTATCCCTTGCAATAAAAATAGCTTCAGGACTACCTTCGTCTTCAACTTTGAAAAACTGCCCACCACGAAGTTTTAATGTTCTCACTCTATAAATTTTCTTTTTGAGGCTTACTTCAACTGTTCTTTGCTCACCAGACTTTATCAATTCTTGAACCACAATATGCGGAGTAATTGCAGGACCGCCAATACAGAAAAATTTTTCATTTACTTTCTTTATTTTTGGATCAAGCTTGAATATAACCTCAACAGATTTATCAAAGTTTACATCAAAATCAATCAGACAACTTGAACAGTGAGTTTTTGCCTTTATATCCTTCAGAGATGTTAGAGATTCGGCAGGACCTCTACAAGAAGGGCAGATAAGTTCCCATCTTAACCCCATAAAGCCAGCCCTTACCGCAGCAAGAAAAGCCTCAACTACTTTCTTTTTAGGTAAATTGAGATACTCCGCAACTGCATAAGGGCGCAACCTCATAAGAGTTAGATCATCAGCCCGCTCAACAAATAGAGCCAAATTCCTTGCGAGATTTTCATCTACACCCGATTTTATAAGCCCGTAGAAAAACTCTTGAAATTTCTTCTTCCCTAAACTACTCGTTTTTTTTATAGATATCCACTTAGCTTCTCCTCTTAGCTGACTTTCATCATATTTTCTGAATACTTCCTCAAATCTCTTTTTTATCATAGACATAGCAATTGGAACAATCAGAGTTCCCAAAAAGTTTCTGGTTTTTACTATAATAGAACAAATGAGTTTTGTTCCCGAAGTATTTTTAGGCAAAAGTTCAACATTCACTATCATTTCAGATATTGGTCCTCTGCTAAATTTTCTCGATACACCAAATCTAAATGGTTTTATCCATTCAAAAGGAGTTTCCTCAACGCTTAATCTAAAAAAAGGTATCGCATAAGCTATTTTTCTCCTTTTGTTTTCAAAAGTTAAACTCTCTTTTATAAAAGGTAACCCAACATCTTTACTTAACCTGTTTGTATCTGCAATCCAATCCCATATAGCTTCTGGATCAGACTTCAAATCCCACTCCCACTTGTAAACAAAAGTTGTCATAATGAAACATAATTTAAGCCTTCGCTTGATATATTTCTACTGAAACCAATTCCTTACCTTTTACAAAAATAAAATTTCAAAACAAAAATACGAAATAAAATGTTTCTTCTTTCCTAAAAGGAATATAAATAATTCTATTTTTATTTGTTTTATTTGAAAGTGGAAATAAAAATGCCAAAATAAATAGAATTATAAGCAAAGATATGAAAATTCTCATTTTTAAAATTTTAAAGTGTTTTGATATCATTAACCTTTAAACTTATCAAAGTAGCTTATGAAAATAGCATTTATATGCACAGGTAATTCAGCAAGAAGTCAAATGGCAGAGGGTTTTGCTAAATACTTTGCCAAAATTTACAATAAAAATATAGAAATATATTCAGCAGGCTCAAATCCAACAGGTTATGTTCATCCCCTTGCTATAAAAGTTATGAAAGAGATTTCCATAGATATTTCAAACCAATATTCAAAATCCTTAAATGAAATTCCATATAAGGAGTTAAATTTAGTTATTACTGTTTGTGGGGATGCAAAGGAAACATGTCCAGTAATTCCAGGAATTAAAAGAGAGCATTGGGAAATTCCTGACCCTGTTAAATTTGAAGGCTCGGAAGAGGAAAAATTAAATTATTTTAGAAAAATAAGGGATGAGATTAAGGAGAGAGTAGAGAGGTTGATTTTATCTTTGTAGAAATTCTCCCTTAAAATTTTCAAATGTTAGCTGAAAATTACAAAGCTAAAATTGTTCAGCACGTAAAGAAAATTGATTATAATGAGAGATTAAATATAGCAAGAAAATATAATTATAATCTCCATAAAGCACCTTCTGAATTTTTTATTTTAGACTTTTATAATTGTCCTAATGCTTTAAGCGAAGAGCAATATAGTGCTTTATTTAGAGGTGATGAATCGTATGCGGGCAGTGAAAATTTTATAAATATCTTAAATAATGTGAAGGAGATTTTTAAGAGAAATTTTGTAGTTCCTGTTCATAATTTAAGAGGAGCAGAGCATTTAATTTTAAAAGTTAACGAAAATCAAACAAAAAAATTTAATTTTTGCTTTATCCCAACATAAAAAAGATAAAGAATAAATTAAAAGAAGGGAAATAAATCAAAAGTAAGGAGGTAATTTAAGTCATGGCAGATGAGAGATCTCAAATCCTTGAAGCTACAATAAAAAGCCTTGAAAAAACTTACGGCAAAGGAGTAATAATGAGACTCGGAGAAAAAGAAAGTTTGAGAATTCCCGTAGTAACATCCGGTTCTCTTTCAATAGACATAGCAATAGGATGCGGAGGTTATCCAAAAGGGAGATTCATAGAAATTTTTGGTCCGGAGTCATCTGGGAAAACGACAATAGCTTTGCACGCAATAGCATCAGTTCAAAGGAAAGGAGGTAATGTAGCTTTTATAGATGCAGAGCACGCACTTGACCCACTATATGCAAAAAATCTGGGAGTAGATGTAAATTCACTTTTAATATCTCAACCAGATTATGGTGAACAAGCTTTGGAAATAGCGGAAGAACTTGCATCATCCGGAGCGGTTGACCTTATAGTAATAGATTCAGTAGCAGCACTTGTTCCAAAAAGTGAACTTGAGGGAGAAATGGGAGATGTTCAAATAGGTTTGCAAGCTCGTCTTATGTCCCAAGCTCTCAGAAAACTTGTCTCAATAATAGGTAGAACACAAACAATTATAATCTTCACAAATCAACTCAGACAAAAGATAGCAACAGGTCCGATGTGGGGGGTTCCTGAAACAACAACTGGTGGAACAGCACTGAAATTCTATGCATCGGTAAGACTTGACGTAAGAAAAGTGGACATTATAAAGGAAGGTGAAAGAGCAATCGGTTCAAGAGTCAAAATAAAAGTTGCAAAAAATAAAGTTGCTCCGCCTTTCAGAGAAGCTCTCGTTGACATAATATATGGTCAAGGAATATCTTATGAAGGAGAACTTATAGACCTTGGGGTTGAATACGGAATAATAGAAAAATCAGGCGCATGGTACTCATACGGAGAAATAAACTTGGGACAAGGGAGAGAACAAGTTAAAAACTTCTTCCAAGAAAATCCTGAAATAGCAAGAGAGATAGAAAAGAAAATAAGAGAAAAAGCAGGAATTCCAACAGACGAACTCATTGCTGATTACATATTTGACCAAAGAAAAAATATGGTAACCAAGGAACAAGAAGAAACTCAACAGGCGGAAAAAAGGGAAAAGAAAACTAAAAAATCAAAAGAGAATGAATAAAGAACTATAAGAGAATTTGGTAAAAAGCACAAGCAAATGAGATTAAGATATGATAGTAAGAAAACCAGCCGTTGCAGGTCTATTTTATCCGTCTGATCCATTAAAACTCGAAAAGAAAGTAAAAGAGCTTTTGGAAACAGGAGAAAGCGGAGAAGAAGTTGAAGCATTTGGAGTTATATCTCCGCACGCAGGATATATATACTCAGGAAAAGTCGCAGGAAAAGTTTTTTCGAAGGTAAAAGTTCCCGATAAAGTTCTTATTTTGTGCCCAAACCATACGGGATACGGCACGGATGTATCTTTGTTTCCAGATGGAGTGTGGGAATTCCCAGGATTTTCAGTGGAAACAGATAAAGAAATAAACTCTTTTCTCATAAATCAAAGCGAGATTTTTGAATTTGATACAGGAGCTCATCTCAGAGAACATTCAGCAGAAGTAATAGTTCCATTTTTATATTACAAAAACAGGAAACTAAAAATTTCAATTGTATGCATAAGAACGCTTAACCTAAAAAAACTCAAGAAAATAGGAGAAGCTATTTCAAATCTAAAAGACAAATACAACGAAAATTTATTATTTGTTGCATCTTCTGATATGAATCACTACGAGGTAGATGATATATCAAGAAAAAAAGATATGATGGCAATAGAAAAAATAAAAAATATAGATCCAGAAGGATTATATGAGGTGGTTTTGGAGAAAAACATATCTATGTGCGGAATATCCCCAGTTCTATCTTTATTATTTTCAGCAAAAGAAAAAGGAATAAAGAATGCAGAACTTGTAGCATATAGCAACTCCGGTGAAGTAACCCAAGATTTTTCATCAGTTGTCGGATACGCAGGAATAGTGATTTACTAACTAAATCTCAATTTTTATTTCATGACTTTAACCATGTTCTCAAAGAAAGGAAAATTTTCAACCCATCATCGCTCCCTAAAAATTTGTAAACAGCTCTTTCAGGATGAGGCATAAGTCCCACAACATTTCCAGATGAAATGCCAGCAATACTATCAAAAGAACCATTTGGATTCTCACAATATCTGAAAGTTACTTTTGGCTCCTTATCCTTTTGAGGAAAGTAGTTTCCAAACTTATGAGCAATTGGCAATTTTATCTTTTCACCTTCTTTAAAAGCACAGGTAAAAGGAGTATCAACATTTTCTACTTTAAGCTCAACCCACCTTGATATAAATTTCGTATTTGCATTCATAATTAAAGCCCCTGGTAAAATTCCAAGTTCACACAAAATTTGAAAGCCATTGCATATTCCTAAAACAGGATACCCTTTCTGAATAAACTTAATCAAACTATCTACGACGGGAGACAAAGATGCAAGCTTACCCGCTCTCAAATAATCTCCATAAGAAAATCCTCCCGGTATTATGAAAGAAGAAAACTTATTTAGATTTTTCTCTTCATGCCAGACATATTCGGCTTCAAGACCTACAAGTTCAACTGCTCTTTTTGTTTCAATATTGCAATTTGTCCCAGGGAATACTAATATTGCAACTCTCGGCTTTGCCATAAAGATTAAATTATTTTCCCATTTTCCTCCGCAGCTCTCAAAAGCTCACTTACAAAGTAATCCTCCGGAACCGCACCTTCTATTTCAACTTTCTCATTTATTATAGTTTTAGGGACTCCATAGACAGAGTACTGTGAAGCAAGATCAGGAAATTCGGTTGCCTCTATCATCTCTGCATATATGTTCTCATTCAAAAGCGCAGCAGAATGAGCATACTTTACCATTCGCGGACAATACGGACAGGTTGGGGTTACAAAAACCTTTATATTAATAGGAACCTTTATAGAAAGTATTTTCTGTTGAGAAGCAGGTGACAAGAAACTAACTTTTCTTGATACTTCAATTATATCCTCTATAAGAACTGCAAATTCATAACCTGCTGGAATTCCAAAATATCTTATTCTTTCGTTCCCTACCAAAATAGCAGGGACCTTATCAATTTTATATTTTTCAACATCTAACTTATCAAGGGCGAAGTTTTTTATTTCAAGTTGAATTTTCTGTGACGTTTCAGCAAGCTCCTTTAAAAGTTGCTCAGTTTCAGGACAATATTCACAATTTATACTCTGGGTAAAAAGAATAATTTTGACTGGATCTACAAGCTCATTTCTGAACCGCTGTATGAGAAAGTTTCTATCTTTTTCGTTCAAAAACATAACGCAAAACCTCCTATAATTTCATTTTATCAATTATAATGAGAATAGAAGGTATTTTCAGTAAATTTGTTATGGGTTGTTGGCAGGCAATAAATAAAATACGGAAGACAAGGAAAAAGTGTGGGAATAAGGAAAAAGTTCGGGAAAATTTTAAATTTATTTTTTGTTTATCAAAGTTTCAAAACAAGAGCGCCCGTAGTTCAGATGGAAGAACGCCGGGTTGCGGACCCGGAGGTCGCGGGTTCGAGTCCCGCCGGGCGTACCATACTACATGTTCATATTCATAACCGGAAAAGGTGGAACGGGAAAAAGTTTGGTAAGTGTCATATTATCAAACTTACTTTCAAATAAAGGCAGAGTAATTCTTTATTTCCCACATAATTTACCCTCCCCTCTTTACTCACTTACATCAAAAAAAGTCAATCTCTATCCTCTTGATTATGAAAAAGAAGCTAAAGAATATGTCAAACTTAAACTTAAACTATTTGTTTTGTGGGTACCTCTCGTTCGCTCACAAGTATTCAAAGTATTCCAAAAAGTAATCCCGGGATTTACCGAGCTTATTTATCTTGGAAAAATGTGGTATGATTGGACAAAAAGAAAAGCAGATTTTTACATATTTGATGCTCTACCAACAGGTCAAATTTTATCTATGCTGAATATACCAAAAGCTGGTCTTGAATCCGGAGTAGCTGGTCCTGTTAGATCTGACCTTCAAGGTATGTTTGAATTTGTAAAAAAAATAAATATTATAATAGTCTCTTTACCTGAGCAACTTCCATTAGAAGAAACACAAGAAACAGTAAATAAGATGCGAGAAAATGTTTTTTTCCCAAAAGCTATCATTCTCAATAAGTTTTACAAAAGCCAAATTCCAGAAGAAGATAAAAAATGGATAAATTCAATCTTAGTTGAAGGTAAGCTCAAAACCAGAGAAAAAAAAGAGCTACTATCTTTGCTAAGATTTGACGAATATTTATCTAAAAATTCTCAAAAATTTTTATCAGAATATCTTAAACTTGAGATACCCGTTTATACGATAAATTTTTCCTTAAATGGAATTACTCCTGAATTTGTTCAGAGTTCGGAAGAAAATCTTGCTCAATCTTCATTATTTTCTCACCTTTCCTGACCCATCCAAATTTCTTAAATAAATATTCAAGGTATTCTCTATCAAGCGTTTTTATAAGTTCTATCTTTTTTTGGAGATCTTCTATTTCTGCTTTGAGATTTTCCTTTTTGATTTCAAGCTCTTGAATCTTTCTTTTCTGCAAAAAGTAAGTGTATATACCATCAGAAGAAAAGACAAGAAAATAAATGGATAAAAACAAAGATACAAAAAAAGTAAAGAAAAAAATTTTTGGAATCCTCATATATAAAAGAATTTTAAAAAACATCCAGCCTAAAATAGATGTTCAATTGAAATTCAGCCGACCGAAAGCAAAGAAAACTTTCTCTTTCATGCTATCTATTAAGTCAAAGTTTAATCAATTGAAAGAGGAACTAATTATAGCCTTTTAGCTAAGACAAATGATACAATTGTGGAATTAAGCAAAATAAGAACAAAAAATGATTAAAGATTAAAAAAAGAAAAAAATAAAAAAAATAAAATGATTAAGATGAAAATAATAATTATGAATACCAGCAAAATCGTGGCACTATTCTCTTTATCACTATCCTTTATGCTCTCCTTATTTTTCCTTTCTTGCTCAAAAGATAGCAACAACAAAAACCCTAAATTATCTGAATACGAAAAGGGAATAAGGTATCTTGAAAGTGGGAATTACTCAGATGCATACAGCACCTTTGAAAATCTTGTAAAGAAGGAAGGAGAAAAACCTGAGTATCTGCTCGGAATGGTTCTTGCGAGCGTAGCGAGTGAGTTCTCAAAACTTCCTGAAAAAGTTCAAAGAGGTTTGCAGATGTTTTCACCAAAATTTAACCCAGATTTAGAGAAAATTGATACAAAGCAGGAGCAAAAACTCCCAGGTCTTAATGCAATTTTAGAAACTTTCGCAAAAGACTTGATTTTAGATATGATTGAAACAAACCTTCCTATTTTAATAAAAGTTTCAGAAAAAATAGATGAAAACTTTGTATTCCCAATCACTTTCTTACCTGTCAATTTCCCTGGAACTCCTTTCGGATTTTTCGGAAACTGGGGATATGCTGAGGTTAATTATCTTATCAGCATCGGGGCGTATCTTGCGTCCCTCATAAGGTTTCTTCTTTCTGTGAACATAAATGCTCCTATATCTTCATATTATGCAGTTAATGAATTTGTAAAAAGCAAAGGAGGATGGGGAATGTTTTTTGGAGACCCTCTGAATGTCGGTTTCAGAGCTATTGCTCATCTCCTAAACTCCTCCAACTCAATTTTTACTTTGTGGTCAAAAGAAAACCTCATCAAAGCCAAAGAATATGGATTAATTTCTGTTGAACATCATAAAAAAACTTATGAGTCTCTTTTACTAAACTACAAGAAAAGAAACAGAAGGGAAAATTTTGTTGCGTTCTTTGATGAAGAATTCAGAAGAATTCATATGAAAGTTTATGTTGGAGGTGAAGTTAAAATCTTAGATTTTGGATTTACCCAAGATTTTGAAACTACAATAAAGAATGCCCAAAGACTCATAGACCATCTCAGAGGTAAAAATAAAGAACCTATTGAATGCTCACACATATTTGGTGGAATTAATTCCGTAGCTGGTTTCTTTGTTTCATCTGGCTTTATTCTTTCTGCTGCGCAAAGTAGCCTCAAATCTGGAAGAGGAGAATCTATTGCAAAATTTTTTGAAGGTGCAAAAAATCTTTTGGGAACATTTCTAATTCTTACAAGTATATGTATGGCGGATGTTGTTGAGATTGATTTGAATAAACTTGTTGATAATTTTCAAGGTTTGAGAAATTTATTCCCTGTTTGGACATTTACATCACCTCAATTTGACGATTCAATTTGGTTAGAGTGGGAATGTGGAACTAACTCTCTTAAACCTGATTTTTCTGTTTTGGATCCAGCGGATGGTTATCTCAAATGTTCAAAGAGGGCTCCTCTGAAAGATTCTAATCATTTTTCTGACCAGACTGTATTAGGAGCTGGTATAACACAGGTTGCAGGAGTGAAAGTCACGAGGTTATCTGAGCCAAGATGTGAGCAAACATTTGAGGAATGTATAAAACTTTACGGAGGTATAAATCCTTTGCAAGAAGGGATACCAAGAGATGGTCAGTATTCACGGGTTCCTTATTTTTTATTTCAGGACCCATCTTTTTATGGGTCATTGTGGATAAATCCGCAGAGGATAGGGGTAAGTTTTTGCGGAGCGCCGATGGAAAGGCATATGCCAGAAGGAATAGTAGGTGTATGCGAACTTAACGCTCTGATCTGGTACTTTTATAGCCAACTATTTTGAGCTGTTCATTCTATTGAAAAAAAACTTCTTCTTTTTACTGCTTCATCAAGGGTTTCAATTTGTCTATCTTTTAGATTTCCAAGAATTCCAAATACTAATTCCAAAGCCAATATTTTCTTTATCCTGCTATAAAGCTCATCGTTGGAGATTTGGCGGTGGAGTATAAGTAAAATTTAATTTTTGAGATAAAATTGCAAGCGATAGAATAAAGAAAGAGTTAGAATGGGAAGAATAAGAAAATATCAAGCGTCAAAAAAGGTAAAATACAAAAAAGAGCTAAAAAGGTTTGACCTGATTTTGAAAGAAATTATTTCAAGAGCTGCAAGCAAAATTATCCGGTTAGCAACTGGTAGAAAAGTAGAAGGCAAAGTCAAAATTTTTCCAGCAGAAATAAGACTTGCAAAATCTTTCTACCCGAGGGAAACCCTCCGCCATCTGAATTTAGAACGCCCAAATTAACTTTAAAATATGAGGTTTTAGATATGAAGAAAATAAATCCTGATGTTTTTATAAGGAACCGAAAGCCGGAGGAGGTCATCGTCGGAATTTCGGCAGGAAAATACAAACAAAAACCAGAGGTATTCAGTAAAGTTGTAAAAAGATTTCAGAGATTGTCCAAGAACTTGGGAAGATTTCATAAAATTTCTCAAAAATTCAAATTCAAAAACAAAAACTCAAAAAATAAAAAACTCAAAAAATAAATAATCAAACCAATGAAGATATTTTCAAAAGGTTTTTCAAAATCTTATAAATAGCAACTTAGTTTATAAAATATTTCTGTATGCTTGAGAAAATAAATTATCCAGAAGATATAAAAAGCCTCAGCATAAAAGAGCTCGAAGAATTGGCAAAAGAAATAAGACAAAAAATTTTGGAAGTCGTATCCAAAAATGGAGGGCACCTTTCTCCTTCTCTCGGTATGGTAGAACTTGTTCTTGCACTCCACTATGTTTTTGATATGCCAAAAGATAGAATAATCTTTGATGGAGGGTACCAAGCGTACTCCCACAAACTCATAACAGGGAGAAAAGAATACTTTGATACACTAAAAATATTCGGAGGATTAGGGGGTTTTTTAAGGCCGGACGAATCTCCTTATGATATATTTGGAGCTGGACATGTCGGAACGTCAATATCAGCAGCCCTCGGAATAAGGGAAGCTCTAAAACATAAATCAGAAGAAGGGAAGGTTATAGCGGTAATAGGAGACGGAGCTATGACATGCGGTATGGCATACGAAGCTATGAATCTTGCAGGAGACCTAAAATCTGATCTGATAGTGGTTTTGAACGACAACGGTATGTCAATCGCTCCGAACAGAGGAGCAATAGCCTCATATTTTTCTAAAATCATGGCAGAACCAATTTTTTACAGAGCAAGAGAATTTATCAAAAAACTCATAAAAGAAACTACATCAGCAAAAAGCCAAGATATAATAAGAATTATAAGGAGAATTGAAGAATCAATAATATCATTTTTCACCCCTGGAATATTGTTTGAGGGTCTTGGCTTTTACTACTTTGGTCCAGTTGATGGACACAACCTAAAAGAACTTATTGAAATTTTTGAAAAAGTGAAAAAGTGGAGAGGACCAGTTCTCGTACATGTCAAAACAAAAAAAGGAAAAGGATATAAACCAGCAGAAGATAATCCAGAATTCTTCCATAGAGTTGCTCCATTCCACATTGAAACAGGAGAATTGAAAAGTAAACCTAAAACACCGAGTTTTTCATCAGTTTTTGCAGATTTCCTTGTAGAACTTGCAAAAGAAGATAAAAGAATAGTAGCTATAACAGCAGCTATGGCTTTGGGAACAGGTCTCAATAAATTCCAAGAGCATTTTCCTGAAAGATTTTACGATGTTGGGATAGCAGAACAACATGCCGTCACTATGGCAGCAGGACTTGCAAAAGAGGGAATGCGACCATTCGCAGCAATATACTCAACTTTCCTACAAAGAGCTTATGATCAGATAATACACGATGTAGCAATCCAGAATCTCCCTGTAATCTTATGTATAGACAGAGCAGGAATAGTTGGAGAAGATGGTCCAACTCATCATGGAGTTTTTGATATAGCGTATTTAAGACCTATACCAAACTTTGTTCTTATGTCACCTGCTGATGAAAATGAGCTCAGGGATATGATTCTCACAGCTTGTGATCTTGGGCGCCCATGCGCAATAAGGTATCCGAGAGCAAATGCTTTTGGTTTCCCAAAAAGACCGCCCAGAATTCTCAAAATAGGTGAGGCAGAACTTAAAAAAGATGGAAAAGACCTTGTAATAATAGCTTATGGAACATTAGTTTATTCTGCATTAGAAGCAATAGAGGAAGCTGAAAAAGAGCTTGGAGCAAAAATAGCTCTAATAAACGCAAGGTTTGCAAAACCTCTTGATGTAAATCTTATTTGTGAGTATGCAGATATGACAAAAAAAGTTATAACAGTTGAAGAAGCAAGAAGAGACGGAGGATTTGGCTCAGCTGTTCTTGAACTTCTTGCAGATAAAAATATAAAAGCTAATTTGATAAGGTTGGGAACCCCTGATGAATTTGTAGAGCAAGGTTCAAGAGAAGAATTACTCAGACTCATAGGACTTGACAAAGACGGAATAAAAAGAGCAATTTACAAGATATTGCTTGACTAACTGAAAACCTCACGAGCTATTTTTCTTCTCATAAGGAGAATGAATTCCTCCCTCTGACCATAAAAATCTCCGCTTGACATAAATACTACTCCTACCTTTTTCCCCCGAAACATATTATTAGATTGAATAAAGTCAAAGATCTTCAAAGCTACATCCTCGGAGTATTCTGCGTAAATTCCACGGCTTCTCAGAAAATCAACTACCTCTTTTACATCAAGCTTTCTTCCAGCAGGAACTTTTTCTTCTCTATATATTTTCCCGATAAATACAGCATCAGCAAGCTGGAAAACTCTTTTGTATCCTTCCTGATGAATATTTGTGCGAGATGTAAAAGACCGTGGTTCAAAGGCTAATAATATAACATCAAAAAAATCCCTCAGAGACCTTATGCCAGATTCTATCTCTGTTGGATGATGGGCAAAATCATCTATAACACAAAAATTCTGAATCTCGTATATAATTTCAAGCCTCCTTTTTACTCCCCTAAAACTTCGGATTATATCTGCTGCTTTATCATAACTTATAATGTCAGACACCAAAGATATTGCTGCAATTGAATTCAGAATGTTATGTCTTCCAAAAAGATGTATGGAAAAATCCCCCTGAAACGGTATATTTGATATTTTAAATTTATATCCGATGTCAAAAATTGATATTTCAGTTGGGAAAAAGTTAGCTTTGTCATCATACCCGTAAGAAACTTTTTCTTTTGCTCCTGATCGCTCAGCTACCAAATTTCCATGTTCAGAAAAAAAGAAAACAAGCTTATCTTTTATCTTCTTTGAAAACTCATAAAAAGCAGAAATGTAATGATCAAAATCTGCATAAATATCAGCGTGATCAAACTCAATAGGACCAATAATAGCTCTTTTTGGCTCAAAATGCCAAAACTTCGGTTTCTTGTCAAAGAATGCTGTATCATACTCATCACCTTCTATCACAAAAATATCACCATCCCCTACCTTGGCACTTACTCCGAAATTTATTGGTACCCCTCCTACGAGGAACGAAGGTGAAAGACCTGCAGAATTAAGAAGGTAAGCAACCAAAGATGTAGTTGTGGTTTTACCGTGTGTCCCAGCAATAACAAAAAAATCTTTTTTTCCAAAGAATTCATTTATAACCTCAGGGTAAGACATTATTTTTTTCCCTTTTGCAATAGCCTCCTGTACCTCAACATTATCGCGACTTACAGCATTGCCCACTACAACAAGGTCCGCATCTTCAACATTCTTTTCAGAAAAACCATATGTTCTTATGCCAAATTTTTTGAGTTGATCAGAGATTGGAGGATAAAAAAGCGAATCCGACCCCGAAACTTCAAACCCTAAACTTTTTAAAAGAACAGCGACTCCGCCCATCGCTGTACCACAAACCCCAACGATATGTACACGCATGATTTCAGTTTGAAAATAATCTACGAAGTTCTGATGATCAAAAATTCTACAAACTTGTTCAAATTTTCCTTTTTACTATTTTCTATACTAATATCATCAATTATGTCAAAAATCTTCCGAGAAATGTTTCTTATCTCATCTTCTGCTCTTTCTATTCCTTTTCCATCTTTGACAAGATAGAACACAGCATCACATATATCATCTGGGACCTCACCATCAACCATATTTTTTCTGAGCATATCTTTTATTTTTTCAAAGTTATCAGACAAAATCACAGGTAGGGTCAATTTCCCCTCTTTCAAATCTTTAAGATGAGGTTTTCCTGTACCGTCTGGGATGAAATCTATTATATCATCTTTGATTTGGAAAATTAGACCAAAATAAAATCCAAGTTCAGAAAACTTTGAAAATAAATCTTGATTTGATAAACTAAATTCACTTTTATTTTTGTACTTACCATCACAAATTATAAGTGGTATTTCTGCACTCAATCTGAACAAAGATGCTGTTTTTTTTGATATAACTTCATAATAAAAATTCAAAATATTTTCCCTTGCTTCATAAGATGGTATATTTTCAACTATGATTTTGAATTCAAGAATTTGACCTTCTGCCATCTGCCTTGCAACCTCGGAAAACCTTCTTATAAGATGAATGTTACCAATTTTTGCAAGCTCGTCTGAAATGACTCCGAGTAAAAAAGCAGCAGATATAACCGCAATTTTGTTTCCCACAACAACATTCAAAGATGGCTTACCTCTTCTCATCGTTGAATTATCTATAACATCATCCAAAATCAAAGAAGCCCCATGTAAAAGTTCAACGCATGCAGATGATGAAATCAAATAATCAAAATTGAGCTTAAAATCAAATCCATCTACTAAAATATCTGCGCATAACATAGTTAAGGAGGGTCTTATTTTTTTTCCTCCGCCATCAAAGACATATGTCAAAGCAGAATATATTACATCGTTTATCTTAGCTCTCTCTAATATATCCATTATTTTTCTTTCTACCTTGTCTATGTTCTTGTGAAACACACGAAAAAATTTATAACTTTCAAAATATTTATGAAAATATCAAACAAAAAAACAAGAATAAATACAAAATCATCAAAATCCAAAGCTCCAAAAACATAAAGCTATAAAACCATTAAAACTTCAATCATTAACCCCCAAAAAAAACTTATTAAGATCAGAAGCAACGGAAGAAGGCTCAAGTTTCTCCCTGAGATCAAAAAAAATTGCTCTTTGATTTAAAGGTCTCCATCTTGGAAAATCTTCTTTGTAATATAAACCTGCTGACGGAATATCAAAAAAAGATGAAATATGAATTGGTCCAGATGATGTAGAGAATATACCAGATGAAAATTTTATAACAGAACAAAGCCGACCGAAATCTGTCAAGTTTATAAGAGAAGTTCCTTTCAGCTTTGACAAATTTGAGTTAATATTTTTTTTTCCAATCCATACCACATCAAAATTGATTTGCCTCTCAACCTCAATCCAAAAATCAAAAGGTAAAGTCGGAGAAGACCCACCAGAAAAAGGATGAAAAACTATATATTTTCTGTTCAGAAGGCTGAATTTTTTGAGAAAATCAAAGTCGGGCTCAAAATCTAACTCTGGTTTCAAGTTATAAAAAAGCTCATCCTGTGGAGGTAAATCATGAATAAAATCTTTGAGGAGCAAAAGATTGTAATAAGCTTCGTGAAACCTATTTTCTTTTCTACTTATATTGACCCGATGATTAAATAAGAAAGAGAAGAATCTCCGAGAAGTTCCTACAACAATTTTTGAAACCAATCTACAAAGCAAAGCAGTAGAAAGTCTTGGGAAAAGGACAAAAGAAAAATCAAATTTGATTTTTGATAGCTCAAAAAGCAACAAAAAAAAGCTTTCAATTCTTATCTCTCCTCTCTCACCCGAAATTTCAGCTTCAAAAACTCCATCCACATATCTATTTTTTACGAAGAAAGCATTTCCTTTTTTCACAAGAAAAAAAATCTTTGAGTTTGGAAACCTTGATTTTAAAAACTTAACGAATGGTATTGATAAAATCAGATCACCTATTTTATCTGTTCTTGAAACCAATATCTTTTTTCCATCAAAATTAATTCCATTATACATATACACGATAAGCTATCATTTAAAATTTCCAATTTATTTTAAATTTGCAATTTATTTTAAACTTCCGATTTCATTCATAACTCTTTTTTCAAAGTTGTAGTAAGAAAATCGGGAGATAAGATGAGCAATACTGCCTTTCAGCGCGCGCCATCTATTTTCTAAAATTCTCATTTTTTCGCGAACAAAATAAGGATTGGTGCTTTGTGGAGTTCTTTTCATCTGCAAAGATTCCTCAAAAGTTAAGTTTTCAGGTAACCTCTGATGTATCTTGATGTGTTCGCCTATAAATTTATGAACTTCTCTATAACTCATCTTTTTTTCTCTGAAAATTTTTTCTGCAACATCTGTTGCAAGTATGTAATATGGCAAATTTCTCTTTTTTGCGGAAATATTCTTGAAGACCTGTGAGATAGCAAAGAGGATTGAATAGAACTCGTCAAAGGCTTCAAAGAGAATTTTTTTATCTTCCTGAAAATCTTTTGAATATCCTGATACAATGCCCTTTTCAAGAGCGAAAAAGCTTGAAAGATATCCTAAAAATTTTGAAGCTTTACCTCTTATGAGCTCAAGAGTATCTGGGTTTTTCTTCTGAGGCATCATACTTGAACCAGTACAAACTTTATCTCCAATTTCAACAAATCCTATATCTTCTGCTGAAAGGAAAATGAGATCTTCTGCTATTTTAGAAAACAGCAGAGCGAATGTAGAGAAAACGAAAATAAGTTCATAGAGAGTGTCCCTTCTTCCGGTTGAATCAAGGCTATTATCAGAAATGCGCGAGAATCCGAGCAAAAAAGCGGCTTTTTTGACATCAGATATGATTGAAGTTCCGGCTCCCGCTCCACTTCCCATATGACAAATATCAAAGCGCAAAAGCACATCTTTAAATCTTTCCACACATCTTAAAAATCCAGTTATATAAGAAAGTATGAGATGGGAAAAAAGTATAGGTTGAGCATATCTCGTGTGGGTCATAAATGGTATTATGATATCTTGATATTTTTGAGCACATGAAAGCATAGAATAAAAGACATTTTTCATTTCATCTAAAATTTTCTGAGATTCCCGCATTACCCAAAGATATACAGCAGTTATGACCTCATCATTTCTTGATCTACCAGCTCTTATATTCATCCCTATATCTTCTCCACACTCCCGTGCTATAAAATACTCAACAGCAGAATGAACATCTTCAAAATCATCTGGTTTGCTTGAAAGAACCGCTTTTATAACTTTTTCTCTTGATGAAAAAATCATTCTTAATTTCTCTTTTGGAATAAAACCTTCATCAGATAACAAAACAGAGTGAACAAATGTGATATCAAACACCTCGGGAGCAAGTCGTGAATCAAAAGAAAATGAGTCAAGAAATTTTCTCAGTGTTCCTTCAACCTCTTCTTTGAAAACTCCTCCCCAAAGCCTCTTTTCCATAATAGATTGAATTTACCCAAACGTATCAAAAGTTCCGCAAAGCCAAAAATTTCGAAACAAAAATAAAACAAGGAAAAAATAAAAATTAGTCAAAGAACAGACATACTATGATGAAGAAGCTGATGTTTTATATATTAACTTTAAAAAGCCAAGCCATGCAGACGACCCAGAACTCACCGACGACGACATAATAATCAGATATGAAAAGGGGAAAATTGTAGGAATTACAATCCTTAACGCAAGCAGATGGAAAAAATTTTCAAAAAATACAATATATCAGGGTATTGGAAAGGAAAGAAAGGCATCTGAAAGAAGCAAAGAGTAAAAAAACAAAAAATAAAAGTGCAAAATCAAAAGTAATCCTATTCAGACAAAAAAAGTTGCAAAAAACGGAATTTTTATTATTTCAAGATTAAAATAAAATATAATAAGAAAGTAAATTCCCCGGTAGCTCAATTTGGCAGAGCGGGCGGCTGTTAACCGCCAGGTTGCAGGTTCGAGTCCTGCCCGGGGAGCCACTTCAATAACAAGCAGAACAATTAACAAAATTTTTATCATGTACGGATAGATCAGAATTTAAGTTGATCAGGAAAGGTTATGAAACGGTTATTTTTAGATGATCTTTGAAAAATCCCCCATAATTTTGAAAAATTTTGAGAGGTAAGACTGGAAACGAAAAATAGAGAAAAAAGATAAAAAATAAAAGAAGCGTATAAAATTATAATAATATGGCAGAACCATTCCTGACAACAAGAGTAGATAAGTTCAAGGATTTCCTAAAAGGGCTAACAACATGGAGCAGGAAATGGTCATTCTGGCCTATTCCTATTGGAACCGCTTGCTGCGCAATAGAATACATGGCAGTTGTAGCATCTCACTTTGATATTTCAAGGTGGGGAGCAGAGGTTGTTCGGTTTTCCCCAAGACAGGCTGACCTTATGGTAGTTGCAGGAACAATAACAAGGAAAATGGCTGATGTTGTAAGAAGAGTTTGGGAGCAAATGGCGGAGCCAAAATGGGTAATATCATTTGGCTCCTGTGCATCTACGGGAAACGGAATATATCAGACATATTCCGTACTTGATGGTATAGATAAGGTTATACCGGTTGATGTATATGTTGCTGGGTGTCCTCCAAGACCTGAAGCGCTTCTTGAAGCTCTTGAATACCTTCAGCAGAAAATAGAGGGGAAAAGAGAGATTTTTGAAAAACTTAAACAAAAAGGAAGAATAATTGAGGAGAAAGGAAGAACAATAATCATAGGTGGTTAAACGAAGTAAAAGCAAAAAGTCAAAAAAACAGAAAAAGAAAAAAAGTCTTTGATAAATCAAAAAAGTATAGAGATATGAGAGTGATTGCAGAAAGAAGAGAAAAGTTAGGGAAAGAAAATGCAAAAAAAATTAGGAGGCAAGGTTTCATTCCAGCAGTAATATATGGAAACGGTAAAGTATATGAACACATAAAAGTAAAATTCTCAGATATGATGAAAATCCTAAAAGAAGGAAAGACGGAATTTGAAATAGCAGTTGGTGAGAAAGTTTATAAAGTCAGATTAAAAGATGTTCAAATAGATCCAATTACAGATAAGCCAATACACTTTGATTTCTATTACAAAGAAGAAAATTAAGAGAAAAAAGAAAGGGAAATGAGAAAAGTAGAAGCGAGTAAAATCAGAGAAAAAGAGTGAGTAAAATTGGCAAAATCGTTTCAATTTCCTTATTCTTTTCAAGCGGTTTCATAGTAGGCTCAATAATATTCTTCCCGTGGGATATTGTGGCAAATTATATAAACTCAAAATCAGATATGGTATATATATCATCTGCCTCTTTCTCACCACCGGTAGGTGTAAAATTTGAGAATGTGAACCTGAAAATAGATAATAAAGTTTTCAAAATAGATGAAATAAAAATAAAACCATCTTTGCTCTCACCAATATACATAATCTTTGGGAGGATTTCCGTAAAAATTGGATTAGAAACCCAGAGATCAGATGCAGATTTGGAATTGAAAATGATCAAGAGAGAAAAAAACAAGTTTATCCCTTATTTCATAAAATTAGATGGCAAGGTAGGAATTGATGATATTATGAAAATAATTCAGCTTGAAGGCAAAGGAGAACTGAAAATAAATGCAGAAATAAAAGGTGAAATAGATAATCCACAGAAATTGAACGGAAAAATCAGAATACAATCATCAGATGGGAAAGGGAAAAATATAGTTGTATTGAAAAACACAGAAAAAATTCATATCCCGGTTGAGGGAGAATTTGATCTTGGCAAAGTAGATATATATGCAACAATAAAAGAAGGGATCATAACATTTGAAAATGTAAATTTAAAAGAAGGAAATATAGAAGGTGTAATTTCTGGTTCAATAAAACTTGAAAAAGATTTGTCAAACTCCCAACTTAATCTTGATCTGGATATAAAACCAAAAATCTTGAACATTCCTCCTCAAAAACTAAAAATAAGAGGTACAATATCAAAACCACAGGTAGGATAGCATATTCAAGGTAAGATAGCATATTCAATTCAAGATGGAAAATTTCTCTCGCTTCTTATTTTCTTTATTATATTTGATGTAGAAAATCCTTCAACTAATTTAACTCTGATAACTTTTCCCCCCTTACTTTTTACAAAGTCTGCTCCAACTATTTTATCTTCTGACCAGTCTTCTCCTTTCACAAGAACATCTGGTTCAATTTCTTTTATCAATTTTTCAGGTGTATCTTCAGAAAAAGGAACAACATAATCAACGGATTCAATAGCAGCTAAAACTATCTGACGAGCAGATAAAGGTAAAATTGGTCTATCTTGCCCTTTCAATCTCCTTATAGAATCATCATCATTTATACCCACTATCAAAACATCACCTTGTTTTTTAGCTTCAAACAAAATTTTTACGTGTCCCGGATGAATTATATCAAAGCATCCGTTAGTGAAGACTATGATTTTGCCTTTTGATTTCAAGTCTTTCACAAGCTCTCTCAAACTATCTTGCGAAAGAATTATCTTCTCCTCTGGAAGCCTGATTTTCATTTGACAATAATTTCTTTCATTATTTCCCTGTGTCTTTGTTCTGCTCTTTCGTCCATCTTATCAAGAATCATTTTTGTTTCCCTACTACTTTCTTGAATGAGCCTCTGAGTTCTTTCTCCCCATTCCTTGATCAATTCTCTGGTTTCTTTGATGTCTTCTCTGATTTCTCTTATCAATTTTTCAGTTCTTATTCCTTGAATAAAGCTCAATACGCCTAATATTAGTCCTAAAAGTGTGATAAGGATGGCGTGGTCGGGAGGTAAAAGAATCCAGCTTAATCCTATAACTCCTCCAAAGAAAATTAGTTCAAACATAATAAAATTTTAATGCAAAAATCGTTATTATTTTCTTTCCTCCTTTATTTTCTCATTTTGTGTATATTATTTTCCAACCAAATTTTTTTGCAAACTTTTTGAGCTTCGGGTCAGGATTAACAGCAACAGGATTCCCAACAGAAAGAAGAGTATCAAAATCATAAAAGCTATCTGTATAAAAGAAACTTTCGGTCAAATCTATGTTATTTTCCCTTGCAAATTTTCTCATCCAAAATGTTTTTCCCCTGCCTATGCACATCGGTTCAACAACCTTACCTGTAAATTTTCCGTCTTTTACTTCAAGCTCAATAGCGATAACATTTTCTATCCCTAAAAATTTCGCTATTGGTTCTATAAGTATTTTGAAGTTCGCTGAAAGTATAGCAATTTGATGTCCCGATCTTTTATGCTCTTCTATAAGTTTGACAGCTCCTGGTAGTATGTATTTTAGAGCTCTTTCGTATACTGACTGTGCAAGCTCTCCAAACTTTTCCAAATCCATTCCCTCCATATCTTCAATATTGTTTCTTAGCACATCTTCTGCTTTAAGAAGGTTGAACCTATATTTTATGAGCCAAAAATACCATAAAATAAACCTGAATTTAGATACCATATTTTTTCTTATAAGCTCCTCACCAATTAGTCTATAAAGGTCCTTCCCAACAATAACATAATCTAAATCAAAGAAAGCTCCGATTTTTTTTGGATTTGACATCTGCAAAAGAAAAATTTTTGTTTCAAAAAATCTCTTGGATAGAAAAATTAAAAAAAAGAAAAATTTTAAGGAAAAAGGGAAAAAATTAAAAGAAATCGGCAAAATTTTTAGTATATGAATGAGCAACCAAAAATCAAAATAGCAGAAGAGTTAAGAAAGAAGGGAATAAAAGCAACCCCCCAAAGAATTTCAATATACAAAAAAATAACAGAATCTTGCGGTCATGTCACAGCAGAAGAAATTTATGAGAGAATAAAAAACGAAGTTCCATCACTTTCTCTTAGCACAGTTTATAGAACACTAAAACAATTTGAGAATAAAGGGATAATATTTTCTCTATCTTCATCGGGAGAATATGGCGTTACAATTTTTGATACAAATCTAAATCCACACCACCACTTTATATGTAAAATTTGCAATACTATAATAGATATACCAGCAGAATCAATAAAAGTTGAAACCAAAAAAAATATTCCCGGAAAAGGAGAAATGGTATCTGTGGTGATAAAAGGAGTATGTGACAACTGCTCAAAGAGAAAGAAAAATTGAAAAACAACACAACTAAACAAAACAAAGAAAATTAAAGGTTAAAAGGGGGTGTAAAGTATTATGGCAAGACTTCTTGAAGGGAAAGTGGCAGTAGTAACGGGAGCAGGAAGAGGGATAGGAAGAGAAGAGGCTATTATGCTTGCTCAACACGGTGCAAAAGTAGTAGTAAATGACCCAGGAGTTAGCTTTTCAGGAGAAGGAAAAGAAACCCGTGTTGCAGATGAAGTCGTTGAAGAAATAAAAAAGCTGGGGGGAGAAGCCGTTGCAAACTATGACTTCGTAGATGACTTTGAAGGAGCTAAAAGAATAATCCAAACAGCAATAGATACATTCGGGAAAATAGATATACTTGTAAACAACGCAGGAATCCTCAGAGACAAAATGGTTTTTAATATGCAAGAGGAAGATTGGGATAAGGTTATAGCAGTTCATCTCAAGGGAACTTTCAACTGCACACATCACGCATGTGTTTGGTGGAGAAATCAAGCAAAAGCAGGAAAACCCGTTTCAGGAAGAATAATAAACACAACATCAGATGCGGGACTTTTAGGTAATATCGGACAATCTAACTATGGAGCAGCAAAAGCGGGAATAGCTGCATTTACAATAATCGTCGCAGAAGAAATGGCAAAATATGGGGTCACAGTAAATGCAATCGCCCCGGTAGCAAGAACAAGATTAACAACAGAAGCGACTCCACAGCTCGCAGCAATATTTGAATCAGTTGCTAATGCTCCATTTGATGTTCTCAACCCAAAATCAATCGCTCCCCTTGTTGTATATCTTGCATCAGACAAATCAGCAGGTATAACAGGACAAGTGTTCAGAATAGTTGGAAACATGATATGGCTTATGGGGGGATGGAGATCTGTCTCAAAACGCAAAAAAGACAAAAAAGAATACTGGACCCCAGAAGAACTTGATAGTGTAATAAGAGAAATGCTAAAAGAAGCTCCTCCGAAAGAAAGTATGATGGAGATAATGCAAGAGGTCCTAAAAGAAGCACAAGGATAAAAGAGAATAAAAAGAAGGAGGAAAAATAAAAAATAAAAAACCATGCCGAAGTTAAGAACTTCTAAAACAGTAGCAAAAAGAATAAGGATAACGAAAAGCGGTAAAGTGAAATTCTGGCGTTCAGGTTGGAGCCATTATAAAACAGGGAAATCATCAAAATGGAAAAGACAGATGCGAAAACCTTCAATAGTTGAGAATAAAGCTTTTGAAAAAATAGTGAAAGAATCGCTGAAAAGATCTCCGTAATCAGATAAATCCGCAAGCTGCAAGAAAAGATTTTCGCTCCTCAGGTTTTCCATCACATACTTTTCCTCTTTTTAAAGCCTGACATCCTCCCCTGCACTCAGTATATATTGAACACGAGGGACAACCTTTGAGGGGGGTTCTGAAATACTTGAAACGCTGGTTATTTTTCCATATATCAAAAAATCTTTCTTCAATTATGTTGCCTGCTTTGAAAAAGTTGTAATCTCTCAGGAAACCACAAGGGAAAACATCGCCGTTAACTTTCACTGTCGCAAAAGTGGTACCGGCAGGACAGATAGAACACTCAGCAGGCAAATCGCCAAAGAAAGTTTTCAATGAGCAATCAAGTTCAATTTCAAAATCTTCATAATTCCCATTTATATTCCTCACATCATTCATAATTTTTATTATCATCTCATTTCTGAGAACAAGATTTGATACATTTTTCCCTCTACCTTCTGGAATGAAAGCTAAAATAAATAATTTTTTTGCCCCAAGATTCTTTGAGAGCTCTGCCATATCTTGAATGAATTCGTAGTTTTCATCTGTTGCAACAAAAGAAACTATTACATGAAACCCAAAAGAAGAGAGCATACGAATGGCGTCGCATGTTCTCTCAAATGTATTTGGTCCTCTTATTTTTTCGTGTAATTCTTTGGTTGGACCATCCAAACTCACAAAAATATATTTGAGTCCAGTCTCTTTAAGTCTCAAAGCCATCTTTTCGGTTATAAAATAACCTGCTGTACTCAAATATAAATTTGGAATTCTTTCCAGAGTGTACTCTATTGCTTCGTAAATATGTGGATAGGCAAGAGGTTCTCCCCCTATTATGTCAATGGCTTCAACACCAATCTTAGCACAATCATCAACAAGCTCTTTATATTTTTCTATTGGTAAATCTACTTTCCCCTCTCCACCTCCCACACTACAATGAATGCATCTTAGAGGACACCTTAAAGTTATTTCAACTTCAAGAAGCCGCAGAGGATATATTTTATTACAGTGTACGGAACTGTTATAGTATATAGTACCGGCATATCCTAATTTCACTCCCTCCATTTTTGCTTACCTCCTTTTTATCTTGTAATCAAAAAGTGATCTGTTGAGAACTTTATAATGAAAAATTTTTTGAAGAGCTTGAATGGTTTTACTATTAGCTTAGAAAGCTGCTGGTATAAACCATTAGAAATTGTATTTATGTCAGAAATTATACTTGTGTCAGAAATTATACTTGTGCGAATGATGTTCTGTTCAAGACAAGCCCCGATGGTATCTTTGGCCAAAAATAAGTTGATTTCGGAGGGAGAACTTTTCCTCTCTTTACAACCTCCCAAATTTCTCCCATAGATAACGGTTTTGGAATAATGGAGCATCCTATTTCACCCCTTAAAACCTTACTTATAGATTTTAACATATTGTGTTCAAAATCAACTGTAATATCTTTTAAAATATATTCATGCAAAACTTCAATGTGAATTTTTTCAGGAATTTTTTTTATTTTGATCTCCAAAGATGAATTATCTCCAAAAAAGAACAAAAAATCACTGCTTTGGAAAGAAAGAAAAGATAGAGGATTTTCAAACTTTCTATTTTCTCGCAGGTGATTTTTTGAGATCACTATATCTTCTGATAAATTAATTTTTTTCTCCTCACCCTTTTTGATTTCTCTCAAAATAGGTAGAATAAGGAAGCCTGAACTTTCATCAGCCAAAAAAGCCATAAAGAATTTCTCATTTTTCTTCTTTTCATATACATACTTTATCGCATTGAACCTGTGATGCCCATCAGCTATTATGAAATCTTTGTCTTGGAGATCAGAAATTAGTTCAAAATCATCTGTCTCAAAAAACTTACAATCAATATCTAAACCATATTCTGATGAGTTATATTTGAAACTAAAAAGCAAGTTAAGCTTTCTTTGGTTTATAGCTTTTTCGTACCAAGTTCTTATGTTATTCCCCTGCGTGACTAAGAATATCGGACAAGTATTACATCCCGTTTTTTCCAGCAACTCTATTCTATCCTCTATTACACGGGGCTTTGTACTTTCATGCTGAAAAATTTTTGCTTCATAAGATACTAATGCAATTATTCCAACGAACTCCCGAAAATTTTTACCATCAAAAAAACTTTGGGTCAAAACATATAACTTTTCTTTTTCACTCTGAACCAATATATTTTTTCTTATAAAATCTTCAAGGGTTTTTTTAGCGTGGTCATGTCCAAAAGGAGAAAGAACAACCCTGACATAATTGAATTCACTCCTTTTTAAAAGTTCTTCTTGCATCTTCTCATCTATAACATCGTATGGGGGACAGATTATATCGCTCATCTTTTCACTAAAATGTGGAGAATATGTTATTCCTCTAAAAGGTTTTATCACTTCAAAAGATTTCATTGCTTTTTCATTCTCAATCATCTATCAAGCTCCCCAGCGACTATATTTATACTTCCCAAAACAGCAACAAAATCTGCAAGTTTATGTCCCAAAACCATATGTCTGAAAGCTTGATATATAGCAAAACAAGGAGGTCTTGTTCTTATTCTCCAAGGGGTTCTTTTTCCAACAGAAATAGCAAAAAATCCGAGCTCACCATTTGCCGCTTCTCCACCAAAATAATACCAGCCATAAGGAGGAACAACTCCCTCTACAATACCTTTGAAGTGATGAATGAGAGCTTCTATTTGAGTATAAACATATTTTTTATCTGGTAAGGTTGGCAAATTAGCGAGCTTATCTGATTTTATTCTTATTCCATCATCTGGTAGATTATCAAGAGCTTGTCTTATTATTTTAGCACTTTGAACCATCTCCTCCATTCTCACAAGATACCTTGAATAAACATCTCCTTCGGTTGCTATTGGGATTTCAAAATCAAACTCATCATACAAACCATAAGGCTGGACTTTTCTTATATCCCATGCTACACCAGAGCCACGCAAAGAAGGACCGGTAAATCCCCATTCAATAGCCTCCTCAGCAGAAATGACTCCAATTTTGCGAGTTCTATCTATGAAAATTCTGTTTTTAGTAAGAAGGTTATCAACATCTTTTAGAGCTCTTGGTAAAAGTTCATCTATAATATATCTTATTTTCTGGATTGTTTTTTCATCTAAATCTCTTCTTACTCCTCCGAAAGATGTTCCCGATGTTGTAAGACGAGCCCCGACAGCCCACTCAAAAACCGAATATATCTCCTCTCTTACCTTGAAAAAGTACCAGAAAGGAGTGAGAGCTCCGAGATCAACAGCCATAGTGCCAATTGATACAAGATGATCTGCAATACGAGAAAGTTCTCCTAAAATCACCCTTATATATTTTGCCCTGCGCGGGACATCATCCCATATACCAAGCCACCTTTCAATCATTTCGGTGTAAATCATGTTGTTAAGGTAAGCAGAAAGATAGTTTAATCTATCTGTCATAGGAATGAAGTCTTCCCATCTCATATTTTCACCATTTTTTTCAACTCCTCGGTGCAAGTATCCTATTTCAAGGTCTACTCCTATTATGTCTTCTCCTTCAAGCTCAAATATCATTCTGAATGTTCCGTGAGTTGCAGGATGGGTTGGACCAACATTAATTATCATCCTTGAACCTTCCTCAAAAACATCCTCTGGTTTTTCCTTTCCAGGAAGTCTTACAAACCTTGGGGTATATTTTGTTCCTATGTATTCCTTGACACCTTTTGTTGGGAAATCTTTTCTAAGTGGATGTCCCTCAAAATCCTCAGGGAGCATTATTCTTCTGAGATCCGGGTGTCCTTCAAACTTTATGCCCAAAAGATCATAAACTTCTCTTTCAAACCAATCTGCACCGCGGAAAAGTTTTGTAGATGATGGTACAGGAGTTGAATCATCAGCTGGAACAATTACTCTTACTCTCTCATTTTGCGGTATTTTCAAAAAATGATATATTACGGCAAATCTTGTTTTTACACCTGCATACTCTTTGAGCCTTTCGTTATCGTAAAAATCTACTCCGAAAAGGTCTAAGATCATATTGAATCCATCCTCTTTGAGTTTTTGTTCAAACATAATAAGGTTTTGAGGTTTCACAACAAATTCAGGCATATCTCTTAAAGTGGAACGCTCGTATAGACCCTCTGTCAAGATTCTTACTTTCTCATAAATTTCCTGTTTCGTTTTTCCCATAATTTTAGATTTTTCTTGAAATCTTAAAATTTGATTTTTGCTGTTTTTTTGTTCATTTTTACCCCGTAATAAAAAAATAAAATCGTCTTTACGATTTGAAAACAAAAAGGAAAAAATAAAAATAAAGAGAATTTAAAAAAATCATTCAAAATGACAAATGATATATTTGGACTTAAAGTTCTTATTGAAATAGATGAAGGTCATTTCAATATTTTCTGAAAAAGGAGGAGTAGGAAAGACAACAATTGCAACAAATCTTGCAGTAAGTTTCGCAAGGAAAGACTATAAAACTTTGATAATAGATATGGACCCCCAGGGTCATGTTGCGAAACTTTTTGGAGTTGAGCCAGCAAAAAGAAGAATTCTTGAACTGCTCTTGAAAGGAAACATACAGAATATACAGAATGAAGTAATAAAGGGAACAAGAATTCAGAAACTTTTTGTCCTGCCATCTGATTGGTCGCTCGCGGACTTTACAGTAAATGTAGCACGAGATCCAACAAGACATCTGAAATTGAAGATTTTAATAAACAACATCAAAGATATGTTTGATGTAATACTTATAGATTCCCCACCCTCTTTGGAACTGATAACTTTAAATATTTTGCTTGCATCAGAGGGTTTAATAATTCCTGTTGCTCTCACATATCTTGGACTTGTAGGTACGGCTTCAACAATAAAAATAATAAGCCAAACAAAAAAAGCTTTTAACTACTCCCCAGGAATTATAGCTTTTGTCCCAAATTTTTATGATGATTCACCCTTTACAAAAGAGCTACTTTCAAGGCTCAGGGAAAAACTTGGTAAATTAGTCTCAAAAACAATAATTCACAAAGACTACGAGATAGACAAATCTCAAAGCTATTCCGCTACGGTTGTTGAAGTATCACCGGAGTCAGTAGCAGCAAAAGATTTTGAGAACTTAGCAGACGAAATAATACTCAAAATAGGAATTTAATAAATGAATAACATCTCCCGAATAAGGGCTAACATCTTCCGAATCTTCTCTCGAGTTCATCTATTGAGATTTTTATAACGGCAGGTCTTCCGTGTGGACATCTTTGATTTGGGTCAAAGTCTTGTAAAATAAAAGCAACATCCCAAATATTCAGACTATCTCCTTTTCTTATAGCGTTTCTGCAAGAATATGAGGCTAAAAATTTATCTCTTGCAGATTCATCAAATCCTTCCTGAAACTCCTGAAAAAAATCCGCAAGATCAACACCGGAAAGATAAGAAGGTATAGATCTGATAAGAATTTTGTTGCCATCAATATCAAATTCAAGTCCAATTTTCTCAAAATCATCTTTATGAGACAAAACACTCTCAACTGATGTCTTCGGTAATTCTATCTCAAAAGGTATAACAAACCTCAATTTTTCAAATTTATCTGTGCTGAGTTTACTTCTCATTTCAGCGTAAAGTTTTCCTTCGTGATATGCGTGAATATCTACTATATAAACTTCGCCCTCCCACTCAACAAAAGCAAAAATATCACCTAAAATTGTAAGAATTTTTGGAGATACCCTAACAATCTTTTCCTGATATACTTGATATTCTCCCTCCTCTTTTCCTTTTTTCTTCTCTTTCTCCTTTCCTTCTTCCTTTTCCAGTTCCCATTTTTTCTCAACACTTACGGTTCTTACATCATATTGTTGTTGTTCCCGTTGAAAGTTAGAGGGAAGGATGGATTTAACTTTGTGTCTTATTGCTTCTTCAATGGCAGTTATGACGACCTCTTTTATTTTCAGTGGAGAACGCCATCTTATTTCGGTTTTTGTAGGATTTACATTCACATCATAAAACTCGGGGGGACAATTCATAAATAGTATGAAATCCGAATTTTTAAGAAATGAAAATTTAGAAATAGCAGAAAAAATAGTTTTGTCTTTGACATATCTTTTGTTCACAAAAAACCACCTTCCTACCCCAACCTTATCTTTATAGATTATTCCCTCAACACTTATATCTCCAACCGATAGGAAAACCTCAAAACTATCTTTTTTTGTTTTGTCTTCACCAAAAATTGCGGATATTGTATCTTTTATGGTTCTTCCGGGTTTCAAGTTAAGATAAACTTCACCTGATCTTATGAGCTTGAAGTGGACTTTCGGAAAAGTCAAAGCAAACCTTGTAAAAACATCTAATATATATGAAAACTCAATTCTTTCTCCTGCCAGAAATTTTTTTCTTGCAGGAACATTAAAAAATAGGTCTTTGACAATAACATGAGTTCCTCCATCTAAATAAACTTTCTTTACTCCCTTGAATTTTCCTCCCTCTATATAAACTTCTGTTCCTAAATCTTCTGATATGTGCTTTGATCTTATGGTAGTTTTTGACACAAGTGAGATAGCGTGAAGAGCTTCTCCTCTGAAACCGAAGGTTCTAATTGAAAAGAGGTCGTTTTCATCTTTTATTTTGCTTGTGGCGTGCTTCCTGAAGCACAATAGAACATCTTTTTCTGTCATTCCCTCACCATCATCAAAAACGGAAATTTCATCTTTGGTGTCGATATTAACTTCTATGTAGTTTGCTCCTGCATCCAAAGAATTTTCCACAAGTTCTTTGACTACGGATGCTGGTCTTTCCACAACTTCACCGGCAGCGATAAGTTGAGCAACTTTTTCAGGTAAAACAAATATTTTTCCGGGTACTTTACCTTGATTCAAATTTACTGAATCGTTTTCCATATCATCCCTCATAATAACATCTTCTTATACATAATCAAATTTAAGTTCCTTCTTCCCAGGATTGCAAATATTTTATTTGTTCCTCTGTGAGCTTTTCCAACTTTACTCCCATAGATTTAAGTTTGAGCTCAGCAACAAGATTATCTATTTCGTCTGGAACTTTATAAACTTTTTTTTCAAGTTTGTTGTGGTTTTCAAAGATGTATTTTACTGAAAGGGCTTGATTTGCAAAAGACATATCCATAACATGAGGTGGATGTCCTTCCGCAGCTGCGAGATTCACAAGTCTTCCCTCTGCAAGGACAAAAATTCTTTTTCCATCAATAATATATTCTTCAACGTATGGTCTCACCTGCCTTGGTTTTGAGATTTGTTTGAGTTTTGATATTTCAATTTCAACATCAAAGTGTCCAGAGTTAGCCAAAATCGCTCCATCTTTCATCTTTAATATGTGCTCCAATCTTATGACAGATTTGTTTCCTGTAACTGTGACAAAAATATCACCGATCTTGGCAGCTGAATCCATATCCATAACTTCGTAACCATCAAGTAAGGCTTCAAGTGCTTTTATTGGATCAACCTCAACTACGATAACATGAGCCCCCATGCCACGAGCTCTCATAGCGACACCCTTTCCGCACATTCCATAACCTGCAACGACAAACTTTTTACCTGCAAGAAGAATGTTTGTTGCTCTCAAAATTCCATCTATTGTGCTTTGTCCTGTACCGTATCTATTATCAAAAAGATGTTTTGTTTTTGCATCGTTAACAGCAATAACTGGGAACTTCAAAACCCCATCTTTTTCCATAGCTTTGAGTCTTATGACTCCCGTTGTGGTTTCCTCTGTTCCCCCCAGTGGTATAACATTTTTTTTGTGAGCGTAAGATGTAAGATCTGCTCCATCATCAACGGTGACATCAGGTTTTTTAGATAAAACAGCTTCTATATGCTGGTAGTATACTTCATTTGATTCGCCCTTTATTGCATAGACATCTATTCCTTCTGAAACAAGATAAGCAGCAACTTCATCCTGCGTTGAAAGTGGATTTGAAGCACATAAATAGACATCAGCTCCACCGGCTTTCAAGGTAAGAACTAAATTTGCAGTCTCAGAGGTAACATGAAGACAACAACCTACTTTCACTCCTTTTAGAGGTTTAGTTTTCTCAAATTCCTCCCTTATTAGCCTTATCACAGGCATATTAAAGTATGCCCATTCTACCTTGTTTTTGCCTTGCTCACTCAACTTAGGATCTTTTATATCAGGCATAGTGATTTTATTTTTAGTGGAAGATCACTGATTTTGTTTTTTACCCGAACTTTTCCAAAAAGCAATAATTAGCCTATTTTTTAACGATGACTGTAAAAAAGACCGGCAGTTCATTACTAAAAATGAGAAGATTTGACTTAAAATGGAGAAATTTTGAGGTCAGATATTTTAAAATTTTTATATGAGATCCGCTCTATTTGTTTTCTCTATATTTTCGCTATGTGCAATAGGACTTCTGTTCATTTTTGGAATATCACCTATAAGGGGTGGATATGATCAATATCTTATGTTCAAAAAACAAGTCATAGCAGTTGTAATAGGAGTTGTACTTATGTTTCTTATTTCACAACTTTCACCTGATATATTGAGAAGGATCTCAGTTCCAATTTTTATCATCTGTTTCGCAGGAGTTATATCAACATTATTTTTAGGAAAAGGAAGCGCAAAAAGATGGCTCTATTTTCCCGGATTCTCAATTCAACCTGTGGAATTTTTCAAAGTATCTTATATTATCCTTCTGTCTAATTTGCTCTCAAAAATTAAACATGAAATAGATATATACGGATTTTTACTTTTTGTTCTGGCAAACGTAATTTTTACACTCCCTATTCTTCTTCAACCAGATTACGGAAACTTTATTATAATTTTTTCAATCACTACTTTTCTCCTTTTCATAAAGGGAGTAAAAATAAGATACATCTTATCTTTGCTGATACCTGCAATTCCCGCGTTTCTTGCACTTATATTTTTTTCTCCATACAGAATGAAAAGGATATTGGCATTTTTATCACCCTGGGATGACCCACAAGGGAAAGGATTTCAGATAATACAATCTATGATTTCTTACTCTGCGGGAGGAATAAATGGATCAGGTATAGGAGAGGGGATGCAGAAACTTTTTTTCCTACCAGCTGCTCATACAGATTTTATAATATCTTCAATAGCAGAGGAAACTGGTCTTATAGGTATAACAGCAATTGTAATGCTCTTTTCAGTAATAACTTTTATTGGCTTTTCAACTGCAAAAAATATAAAAGATGAATTCTCAAAAATTTTAATTGCAGGAATTACATTCATGCTCTCAATTGAGGTAGTAATAAACTTATTTGTATCGGTCGGTCTTTTACCAGCAAAGGGATTACCCTTGCCATTTGTGAGCTATGGGGGTTCATCTATAATATCATCTTTCATAGCAGCAGGCATAATTTTACAAAGTATAACAAAAGAGTAGAAAAAGAAAATATCTGCTTGATCTGATCAGAAAAAATTTGATCCGATCAGAAAAAATCAGAAATTTTAGCTCAAAGGTTTTCTATCTTTTAAATTTCACCGAGAACTTTTCTAACAAGTGGACTCACAATCTTACCATCATGACAAACAGCGGTATCTCTTATTATCTCATCCTCAAAGTTGAGAACTATTTTCCCATCAACTAAAAGCAACCTTATAAAATTTGCTATATTTTTAGAGTAAAGAAATGAAGAATCACGAGGATAGTAATTTGCAGGATTGACCATACCTATTATTTTTACTCCTCTGAAATCTACAATTTTTCCAGGTTCTGTCAGCTCGCAATTTCCACCTTTTTCAGCTGCAAGATCCACAATTACAGAACCTGGTCTCATTTTCTCAACCATATCGCGTGTTATAAGAACAGGAGCTTTTTTTCCCGGAACCATAGCAGTAGATATAACAACATCGGCAGCAGCGACATGTTCAGCCATAAGTTCTCTCTGCTTTTTGTAGAACTCTTCCCCCATAGCTTTTGCGTATCCACCCTCTGCTCTTGCTTCTTCTGTTTCAAGACCGAGCTCAACAAACTTTGCCCCAACACTTTGCACTTGCTCCTTTGTTTCAGGTCTTATATCATATCCCTCAACAACAGCTCCGAGTTTTTTAGATAAAGCCATGGCTTGAAGTCCAGCAACTCCCGCACCTATGACAAAAACTTTTGCAGGCTTTATAGTCCCACCAGCAGTCATATAGAGAGGAAAGATCTTATCAAGATGTTTTGCAGCCTCAATAACTGCTGCATAACCTGCAATCGTTGCCATAGAAGAGAGAGCATCCATGCTTTGAGCCCGAGATATACGAGGAATAAGTTCAACAGAAAATGCAGTAACTTTTTTCTCTGCTATCTTTTTTATAACTTCCGGATACGCAAGAGGCTCCAAAAATCCCATTATTATTTTTCCTTCTTTCAGTAAAGGCAGATCTCTTTCCTCAACCTCCCGAGAAGCACCGGGACCTCTTACATATAAGATTATATCTGATTTTTCAAGAACTTCTTCACGAGATTCAGCTATTTCAACGCCAACTTTTTTGTAATCCTCATCTGAAATAAAAATTCCTTCTCCGTACCCCTTCTCTACGATTACTTTTGCACCCTTTTTTATGTATTGTTGTGCTACCTCTGGAATTATTGCAACGCGCCTTTCACCAGGGAATAACTCTTTTACTCCCCCTATTATCATACCCTATATTTTTTTTATGCCACCGAAACTTTCCTCTTTGACAGGAATTTACAAATAAAAAGAAAAAAAGAAAAAAATAAATATTGAATTATTGAAATATAATGGCAACAAAATACCTCACCAAATTCTGGCGAAAACTTTTCCTTCATAACAAAATATTCATTGGTCTGATAGCAGGAGCGATATTTGGAGCGGTTTTTAAGCAGGATCTCCGAAAATTAGAAATCATAATCAAAGAAGAAAAAACCGGTAAAAAGCAAAAGTTCGTGGTTGCAGGATGGGAAAAAGCAGAATTTATTTTAGGTGACTCAAAGATAGAGTTTTCAGAAAAAGACGGTACAATAAAAGTAATCAAATTTTTCCAAAACCTCCCTGATAAAGAAAAACTTGTAATAATTTTTCACAAAACAGGGAAAGCAGGAGAAGAAAGATTTGAGAGAGTAATTAGCATACAAAAAGTTGAAACTCCTGCTTCTGCAATAAAGCCAGTAGGAATCATTTTTGTGCGTCTTTTAGTTTTTATTGCTATTCCTCTGGTTATAGCTTCTTTGATTTCATCAATAGCAAGCATTGGAGATATGAAAATGTTCGGTCAAATAACAGTAAAAACACTAACTTACTATATTATAACAACAGTAATAGCAATTGCAATAGGTCTTATTTGTGTAAATTTAATAAAACCAGGACTTAAAATTTCCCCTGATATAAAAGATAAAATCGCATCAGAGTATCATGCTGAAATAAAAGAAAGGATAGGAGAAGAGGTCAGATTTGATTTGATTGATTTCATCTTGAATATAGTTCCAACAAATCCAATAAATGCAGCAGCAAGCGGAAATATGCTTCAGATAATATTTTTTGCCGTCGCCTTTGGTCTTGCTTTAACAAAAATTGACAAAAATAAATCAGAAGTTATTACAAAGTTTTTTGACGGTGTAAGCGATGCAACCATAAAGATAGTAAATATTGTTATGAAAATTGCTCCTTATGGAGTTTTCGCTCTAATCTCCGCAACCGTCGCAGAATTCGGACCCGAAATCATTTACACCATGATATGGTATATAGCTACTGTTCTTTTGGGTTTAGCAATTCATCTTTTCGGAACTTATTCTGTTTCTGTTAAAATTTTAGGAAAGGAAAATCCAATAAAATTTTTCAGAGGAATAAAAGAAGCACAAATTATTGCTTTCACCACAAGTTCAAGCGCTGCGACATTACCAGTAAATATTGAATGCATGGAAAAAAATCTTGGAGTTCCAAAACAAATAGCAAACTTTGTATTACCTCTTGGTGCAACTGTGAACATGGACGGCACAGCGCTATATCAAGCAGTCGCAGCCGTATTTATAGCTCAAATATACGGAGTAGAAATTGGAATAGCTCAACAGCTTACAATAGTTCTAATTGCAACTTCCGCATCTGTTGGAACTGCCCCCGTTCCCGGAGCCGGAATAATCATGCTCGCTATAATTTTGAAATCAATAAGTGTCCCAGAAGAAGGAATAGCCCTAATACTCGGAGTTGATAGATTTCTTGATATGTGCAGGACGGTTGTGAATGTCACAGGCGATGGAACAGCAGCACTTTTTATTGCAAGGAAAACAAGGAATAATTAACGAACCAAAAATCAATCAGACATGCATCAATCGTAAATACAGAAAATCTGAGATTTTCCATTTAATCGGTTGAGTTTGCAATAATGTATCAAAAAAGATAAAATTTTAGTTATGAGGAGAGGAACAGATTTAATTGTTGCATTAGCTATATTTTCTATCTTGCTCATAATTCTTATACCACTACCATCGATCCTTATAGATTTTCTCATAATATTGAGCTTTTCAGCAGCTGTGATGATTTTATTTACATCACTTTACATAAGACAACCAATAGAATTTTCAATATACCCTACAATTTTGCTGATAGTAACTCTATATAGGCTATCTTTGAATGTAGCAACAACGAGGAGAATTTTAGCTCACGGTCACGAGTTCGCAACAGGGGAAATCACAGGGAAAGTATCTTTCATAATAGAATTTTTCGGAAATGTTGTTATGGCTGGGAATTTTGTAATTGGACTCATAATTTTCATAGTTTTAACAGTCATAAACCTTATTGTGATAACACGAGGAGCAGGAAGGATAGCTGAGGTTGCAGCAAGATTTACTCTTGATTCCCTCCCCGGAAAACAACTATCAATAGATGCAGACCTTAACGCAGGACTTATAACGGTAGAAGAAGCAAAAGAAAGAAGACAAAGGCTCACCCGTGAGGCAGATTTCTACGGCGCTATGGACGGAGCATCAAAATTCATAAGAGGAGAAGCAGTAGCTTCAATAATAATATTGTTTGTAAATATAATCGGAGGAATAATAATAGGAACTTTACAAAAAGGATTATCTATTGGAACAGCACTTTCAACATTTACAAAACTCACAGTCGGTGATGGTCTCGTTGCTCAAATACCAGCTCTTATGGTATCAACATCAGCAGGAATAATAATTTCAAGGTCATCAGGTGAGATGGAATTTACACAAGATATAACAAAACAATTCACAGCATATCCAAAGGCAGTTTTAGCTTCTGCGATAGTAATTGCAATGTTGGGACTTATAGTTATGAACTGGGCAACTCCGATTTTTCTTATGCTCGCAGGCGGGCTTTTAGCATACGCAATAAGAGCCATAAGAAAAGAAGAAGAGAGCAAAAAATTTGAGACGGTTCTCAAAGAACAAAAGTTAGCACAGGAACTCAAAATGAAACCAGAGGAAGAAGAAAGACAGCTTGAAACCATTTTACAACCAGATGTACTGGGGCTTGAAGTCGGCTATGCACTCGTCCCTTACGTTGATGAAACACAGAATGGAGAAGTCGTAAGAAGAATAAAAGGTTTGAGAAGAACTCTCGCAGAAGAAATGGGAATAATTTTGCCCCCAGTTCACATAAGAGATAACCTTTCACTTAAACCAAACGAATATGCAATAATTCTAAAAGGAGTTGAAATCATGAGAGGAGAAATAATCCCCGGAAAATATCTCGTTGTTGGAACAGAAAAACCAGATATAGAAGGAACACCAGCGAGAGACCCGGTATTTGGAGTTGAAACCGTTTGGATAGATGAATCTCAAAAACCCGAAGCTCTTGCAAAAGGATACACCGTTGTTGACCCAGCATCAGTAATAATAACTCACTTTTCAGAAATGGTAAGAAGAAACGCTCATGAAATACTCACAAGGCAAGATACTCAAAAACTTCTTGACATAACAAAGAAAAATTACCCTAAACTTGTAGAAGATGTAACAAACCTTGTATCGCTTTCTACAATTCACAGAGTTTTACAGAACCTACTCAAAGAAGGAATTCCAATAAAAGACCTCATAACAATTCTTGAAGCGATTGGAGATTGGGGTGGAACTGTAAAAGATCCCGACCAGCTTACAGAGTATGTAAGGCAAGCTCTGTGGAGACAAATTACAAAAATGTATGAAACAAATGGAGAAATAATAGCAATAAGTTTAGATCCACAAACAGAGGAGAAAATATTAGAGGGTATAGAAGAAAAAGAAGGAGTAATAAAAATAAAAATTCCGCCACAATTTATCCAAAAGCTTATTAATTCAATAAGTGAGAATATCCAAAAATTCGTAAAGTATAAAGCTCAACCCATAGTAATTACATCACAGCAAACAAGGAGATTTGTAAAAAGAATGATTGAAAATTATTTCCCTATGGTTCCAGTAATTTCTTATCAGGAAATAGACCCAAAAATTAAAATAAGAATTCTCGGAATAATAAAATCTGAATAACAAAATAGGGAAAAAGTAAATTTGAGAAAAGAAAATTTAAAAAAGAAGAATTTTTTTGATGACAAAGCAAAAGGAATAGAAAGAAAGAGTAAATAAGATGAAAAAGCCGGAAAACATATTTACAGGGGCAAGAATAGTAGGATCTTTTATAATGCCTTTTCTTCTTGTTGCAGATATTCCGAGATTGATACCATTCATATCCTACATAATATTTGCTCTGACGGATATCGTAGATGGCTTCATTTCAAGAAGGAGAAAAAATGAAAAAAACAATTCAGATTCCTCGGGCGATATTTTAGACCCAGTTGCAGACAAAATGCTCTTTATTTCTTCGCTCATAACACTGATATATATTCAGAAAATCCCTTTATTTGTGTCAGTAATAATAACTTTAAGAGAAATTTTCATTTTGGGTTTAAGAGCAATTGCAGAAAGATACAAAATACACATAAAAAGCTCCCTTCTTGCAAAACTTAAAACATTCACAGGAAATGTTGCAGTATCAGCTTATATACTAAAAGATGAATACTTTGGAATATCGGCTCAAACCGTAGGAGATATTTTTATAATTTTATGCTTTATCTTATCTATAATAAGTGGAGCGGAATACATTACTTTCTTCCAAAAAGAAAAAAGAAAAATCTCAAAATAGTTTATCTTTACACATCAGAATTATATCAGATATAATTTAGTTACTCTTGGGTCAATTATTACATCTTCTTTTTCAAAATCAAGTTTTAATCTCCATGCTTGCATAGTCTTTGCTCCAATTATCACTTTTTCTGAAAGATTTTCAAGCACCATAAACTCATCTGAAAACCTGTAACCATCAATATAAAATGTGAGTGGTATGCGGCTTTTGACTTCCATCTTCCTCCCTTTTTCAGCAGTGTATAATTCAAAAGGTTCTAATAAACTCACTATTCCACCTAACTCTTCTGCCAATTCCTTATCAATACACGAATAAGACGCTCCTGAATCAAATAACGCAATCTCCTTTCTTCTACTTTTAGAACCAACCAATTCTATCTCCTTTCGTATAATCGCCATATCTATATTTTAATACTAAAATTGCTAATTACAGAATCTTGAGAAGAAATTAGAATTATCAGCTGAATTTCAGTCACTCTTGGGTCAATTATTATATCTTCTTTTTCAAAATCAAGTTTTAATCTCCACGCTTGCATAGTCTTTGCTCCAATTATTACTTTCTCCGAAAGATTCTCAATAATCAAAAACTCGTCTGAAAATCGGTAACCACTAAGATAAAAATCTAATACCACCCTTTCTTTAACCTCCATATAATTTTTTTCTTGCGCAGTTATTAATCTGATAGGTCGCGTTAGGGGTAAAATAATCTCCAATTCTTGAGCTATTTCTTTTCTTATGCAGGAATATGTTGCCCCTGAATCAAATAATGCTATCTCCTTTCTTTTGCCTTTAGAACCAACCAACTCTATCTCCTTTCTTATGATCGCCATATTTATAATATAGAGCAAATTTCTCTACCAAATAAGTCCTTCTAACTCTTTTATGTCTTTAAGTTCTGCTGGATGTTTTTCATAATCTGGTGGAGCAAGTTCTTCATGATGAATGTTGTTAGCTATCCATTTGATTTCGTTTTCGTTAAGTAGATCTTTTGATTAGTAGATTTTTTTGAGCTTCAGGAGTGGGAAATAAAAGAGCAAAATTTCCCTCCAAGACTTGCCTTCCTCGGCAAGCTTTTTTGCTCCCCACTGACACATCCCGACGCCGTGCCCAAATCCTCTCCCAAAAAACAAAATATAATTTTCATCATCAATTTCAAACGAGAAAAAATTACTCGGCAATCCCAAAACCTCTCTTATCTGATTGTATCCAAGATAAAAACCCGGATTCAAAAAAATCTTTCTGACCCTCCCAGAACTCGTATGCTCATAGGAAAAAGAAAAAAATTTAGATATCCTTTCTGATATTGGGTCATCTTCCTTCTTTAAAATCTTCTGAATATCGCTAATTTTAAACTTTCTCCTCCAGAAAAAATAAGGTGAATCGTAGCATTTATTGCATTTTACAGATATGATGAAATTTTTGATCTCCGGGTCCTGATCGCTATTCCACAACTCATATGCGTTCTCGGTTGAGCCACCACATGTTGAATGAAAAAATCCCGGCGCAATATTACCTGATGGAAAAGTAAGAACCCATCCTCTTGTTTCAAAAACAGCTTTCCTGACTTTTCCAAAAAAATCCCTATATTCGTCCAAAGGAATCCAGACCTGATCAGACTGACTTGCTAAAAATTCTTTTTTTCCTCTGATGATGTGATATATCGTCCACGACCTCGCAACAACAGCCTGTGCCTTTAAAACCTCCTCTTCCCATTTGAGCGGTATTTCTCCTGCAACTACTCCTTGAAGGTATTCTTCTAATTCAAGCCTTATTTTTTTGCCTTTATAAACTACCCAAACAGAATAGGAATAAGAAGGTATGCAAAAGAAATAAAAAAAGAAAATCAGGAAAGATAGGAAAGAAAAAACGAGTCCATAAGCTCTAAATAAAAAATTTTCTAATTTCTTTCTAAAAATTTGAAGATTCACTATAATTAAATTATATAAAAAACGGGGAAGAGTCATGATACGGGGAAATCAACAAAAACAAAATTTGTGCAAATGGAAGAGATGGATAAAATTGAATAGGAGGAAAAAGAGATGGAAAAATCAGAGGGAGAAATTACAATTTCAGATAATATAAGTGAAATTCTCTCATCTATAACATCTGCAGAAGAGAGGACAATGATACCGGGAAGGAAATGTCTCATAATAGATGACTCCAAATTTATACGTGAGCAAATAAAAAAAATTCTTTGTGATAACAAATTATTTGCCCCAGAAGATATAATAGAAGCCGTAGATGGTCTTGAAGGTTTCAAAAAATATATAGAAAATCTTGAAAACCTTGACCTTGTTTTATGTGATGTCCAAATGAGGAACTTAGATGGTATAAAATTCGTAGGAATGGTAAAAAACTTTGAAGAAAAAATAAGGAATGAAGGTAAAGCTTACCTATATTTCCTTACAAGAATAACTCCTATAATTATAATAACTGCCACAGCAACGAAAGATGAAAAATTTAAAGCTTTGCAACTCGGAGCAATAGATTTTATACTCAAACCATCTCAGGAAATAACTTTTGAAGATTTTGAGAGAGAAATAATAATCCGTTCAAAAAATCATATCTTTCTGAAAAGAAGTCAGGAAATGCTATTTCAGACAAGTCTGAAACTTCGTCAAGCTTCAATTATAGACCCCCTTACAGGAGTCTTTAACAGAAGATACATGAATGAAATTTTAAATCAGGAAATATCAAGAGTTGAAAGAAAAGGTGGTATAATATCTGCGATGATAATTGATTTAGATAATTTCAAAAAAATAAACGACACATACGGGCACATCGTAGGAGACAATATTTTAGTGGAGTTCGCAGAAAGAGTAAAGAAATTGAAGAGAAAATATGACTATGTAGTAAGATACGGAGGAGATGAATTTTTAGTTATTCTTCCTGAAACGAGAATAGATGGTGTAGAATCACTTTTTGAAAGACTTATAAGAGGATTTGAAAAAGAACCCCCCATGATTGGTAATTCTAAAATAACTTTGAGGTTTTCTGCTGGTGCGTCATTTTTCCCATCACCAAAAACCAGAACAGCCGAAGACCTAATAAGGAATGCGGATAACGCTTTATATGAAGCAAAAAAAAGTGGAAAATCGTGCATCAAATTTTTTTATTAAAATAATAATCATTATGGCAAGATGTTATTTCTGCGGTAAAACCACACAATTTGGGCATAATGTTTCTCATGCGGGAAACAGAACTCCAAGAAAATTCAAAGCAAATATAAAAAGAGTGAGAGCAATAATACAAGTAAATGGAACAAAAATAAAGAAAAGATTAAATGTCTGCACAACTTGCATAAAAATGGGGAAACACCTTGGAATGTAAAACAGCCCAAATCAAATCAGACTGCAAACAGAAATAAAATTAAAATAAGTCATTAAATTCTTATATATGAGGATAAAGGAAATATGTGATGCTATCACAAGTTACCACCCATCTCCTGACCTTTCGCTTATAAAAAGAGCGTATATTTACGCTTGCTATTATCACAAATCTCAAAAAAGGCTCTCGGGAGAGCCATATATAGTACATCCTCTCGGCGTTGCCAAAATTCTGACAGAACTTAGAGCAGATGACAAAACAATAGCAGCTGGATTACTACATGATATAGCCGAAGATACTCCCAACACAATAGAAGATATAAAGAAGCATTTCGGAGATGAAGTCGCTTTCCTCATAGACGGTGTAACTAAAATTTCAAAATTCAAAATAAATTTGAATGCAGATGAAAGACATATAGAGAACCTCAGAAAAATGTTCGTATTTATGGCAAAAGATGTGAGAGTTGTTCTGATAAAGCTCGCGGATAGACTTGATAACATGCGCTCAATAGAATTTCTCCCGGAAGAAAGCAGGAAAAGAATGGCAGATGAGACACTAAAAATCTTTGCCCCAATAGCCCACAGATTAGGTCTATACAATATAAAAACTGAACTTGAAGATAGAGCATTTGAAGTACTATATCCCGAAGCAGCAGAGTACATAAAAAAGAGGTTAAAAAAAATAAGGGAAGAAGGAGAAAAAATAATCAAGGAAACTGAGAAAAAAGTTGCAGAAATATTAGAAAAAGAGGGCATAGAAGGGTTCAAAATAGAAAGTAGAATAAAGGGAATTTACAGCATATGGGAAAAAACAATAAGGCAGGGAATTGATATTGAAAATATCTACGACATAATAGGTCTGAGAATAATAGTAAAAACAATTCCAGACTGTTACAGAGTTTTAGGAGTGCTACATTCGTATTTCAAACCCATCCCAGGTAAATTCAAAGATTACATCGCTATACCAAAGCCGAACGGATACAAATCTCTGCATACAAAAGTTATACTACCTGGAGGTAATAAGGTTGAATTTCAGGTAAGAACATATGAGATGCACAAAGAAGCAGAAGAGGGAATTTCAGCTCATTGGGCATACAAAGAAAAATCCCCTATATCCCAAGCTGGTATGAAGATTTTCTCATGGCTCAGAAATATCCTTGAGCTCTCAAGAGAAACCCCAGAGTATGAGGTTGAAAAAATCGTTGAAGATATATACCCAGATGAAATATATGTCTTTACTCCGAAAGGAGATGTGAAAGTTTTACCAAGAGGAGCAACCGTTTTGGATTTTGCCTATTCCATACATTCCGAACTCGGAGCAACTTGTGTGGGAGCAAAAGTGAACGGGAAACTCCAACCAATAGACTATACACTCAAAAGCGGAGATGTAGTTGAAATACTTACTTCAAAGAATCAGAAACCAAAAAGGTCTTGGCTTAACATCGTTATAACTCAAAGAGCAAAATCAAGAATAAAACAGTTTATAAATAAAGAAGAAAAACAAATAGCAAGGGAGATAGGAGAAGAAACTCTAAAAAAAGAATTGAGGAGATTAGGAATAAGTTTTTATGATATAATAAAAACGGGTCAGCTGCACAAAGTCATAAACTCCCTGAATATAAAAGACCTTGGCGAACTCTTTATACTTTTAGGATCAGGGAAAATAAGTGTAAATTATATAATTAAAAACCTAAAAAAATTTCTTAACGGGCAAAAATTAGAAAAAGGAGAGGAAAAAGAAAGCATCTCACAAGAAAAAGAAGAAATAAAAGAACTTCGTGGGAGTCTCAAAGGAATAAAGACTCGTTTTGCCCTTTGCTGCACACCCGTGTATGGAGACGAAGTTGTAGGATATATAACCCGTGGATATGGCATAGTAATTCATAGAAAAGATTGTGAAGAACTTTCTCATCTTGACAAGGAAAGGCTCATCAAAATACCGCAAGATGAACTCCCCAACGACCAATATATAAGCAGGATAAGGTTTTTTGCAGATTCCCAGGAAGTTATATCAGATGTTATAGCAAAAATAAAAAAGGAGGGTTTTGAGGTGAAGGAATTTAGAGCAAAGAGCAACAACGAAAAATTTGAGTTTGAAATAAGAGTAAAAGTTAAAGATAAATCAGATGTGGAAAAAATTATATCTGAACTTTCATCTATGAAAAACATACAAAATATCGGGAGAGCAATTTAAAATTGGCATTATACAAAAATTGACACTATCCATCAGAAAAAAGTAAAATTTTATAAATATGATTGAAGTTGCAATGGCAACCAATCTTATTTTCCTCATACTTATGATAATTTTCGCTATAAAAATGAGAGCAGATTTTCAGGAACTCAAAAAGCAAATTCTTGAAAAAGATAAAAATAAGGAAGGAAAAGATGCAGAAAAAATAAGCGATTTGAAAGAAAAAATAGAACAAATAGAAATGAAAACAATCTCTCATGAGGAGAGAATAACATCCCTTGAATTTGATACAAAAGAAATAAGAGAGAGAATTGGACAACTCAGTCAAATATCATCAGAAAACAAAGAAAAAATCAACCTACTTGAAAAGGTTTTAGCATCATTAAAAATAAAACAAAATGAAAACGAAAAAGAAAAGTATGTAGAGAAGGAACACACAGAAAAAAAAGAAAAGGATGCCGAAGCGGACAACATAAAAAAACTTGACATGGTTTTAAAATATGCTCAGGAAGGAAAAACAGAAGAAGAAATAGCAAAATTCACAGGACTATCTTATGAGGAGGTAAAGCTTATCCTTAAAATGAAAAATAAAGGAGAGTGAAAGAAAAAGATGAGTAGTTCCTCTCTAATTCTTATTGCTATATTTTCTCTTCATATAAAGAATGTCGGAATAAACGAAAAACCCACATTCTCCTATGTTGTAGTATATCTTGACAGCGAAAACTTCACAATATCAATAGAAAAAAAAGAAAAAATAATAAGTGTTCTTGTAGAAAATGCCGAACTCAAATTCCATAAAACCCAGCTGGAACCTCGCGAGAAAAAATTCATAAGTAAGGTCGTGTTGAGCGAGATAAAAGAAAGCGAAACAAAAAAAAGCACAGCAATATCTACCATAATGAAAGACGAGAAATTAAAGTGGGATGTGAAAAAATCAAAAAATGGTATTCTAATATTCGTAGGTAAAGACATACCTTTCACAGAAAAAAAAGACATTGATGAGTTTTTAAAAAGTTCCGTGATGACAAGAAATTATAGAGCGCTTGACAGAATATTTTTCCTCACAGAAGTAGGGGATGAAGAAACAAAAGCAAAAGCATATTTCGCAATAGGAGAAATGATGTTCAAAATGGGTATTGAAAACCAATCAAACTTGTTGCTCCTGAGGTCTTCTACTTTTTACGGAGCAGCAGGGAGAAAATATCTTGAGTTAGGAGATATTCAAAATTTTGCTCTATCTTATATAAAATCATCGCAAGCACTAAGATGGGCTATGTTCTTTCCGGAAGCAAAGGCAAAAGTAGATTTCGCTCTTGAGAAGATAGAACAACTTAAAGCTCCCGTACCGAACTCAACAAAGATTATGCTTTTGTGCTCATCTGCTCTTGCATCCATAGGAAGATCAAAAGCGGGCGAAGCAGCCGAAAAAATAGCAATTTTAGAAAAAGAATTCCTTGAAAAATTAAATCAATACGAAGGAGATGAATTTCAAGATATATCAGATTGTGTTTTCTCTGCTTTGGGATCGTATGAATATGAAAAAGGTGATTTTGAAAAAGCAGTGGAGTATTTGACACATGTATCGGAAAAGTTTTTGAAAAACGATCCAGTAGTTTTACCAAGGTATGCAAGAGCTCTTCTTAAACTTGGTAAAACCCATCTTTCAAAAAAGTATTTTTTTATGATGGAAAATAGCAGATTCCGAGATTTCAAAGGTGAAGCCAAATTGGGATTATTTGAAAGTCTTTATAAGGAAGGGAATAAAAATTTAGCCATAAAATACTTGTATTCAGCTATAGAGAATTTCCCGGCAACAAAATGGGAAATAAAAGCAAGAATTATAGCAGTTCAGAACAGAGAAGATTTAAAAGATGCATATAGTTCCTTAGGGAAAAAAAGAATACCAAGGGATGACCCAATATTTTATCCAAAGGAAAACTTGAAGTTCATCATAACGAAGATGCAGCTGCCAGAAAGTCAAATTGCTCTTGCAGAATATCTGAAAATATTAAATGAAAGAATGAAAAATGTAGAAGGATTAAAAGATGATAAAGAGATAAGATCAGATATTGAATTTATTTTTTCAATACTACCAGTTTTCAGAGTAATGAAAATACCCCCTGGTATAAGAGAAGAGGTGCAAAGCAATATAGGGAGTTTTTTAGAAAACCTTGTAAGCTTTGGAAACATAGTATATGCAGCTACATTATTCTTTTCGTTCAAAGAATTTCTCCCACCTCCATATCTTATGGATTACTCAAAAGTCCAAGCAGAATTTGAAAGATATGGACTTCTTGAAGCCGAAGAAGAAAAAAATAAAATACTCCAACAATTTGAAGAAGAAAAAGATAAAGAAAGCTTTGTCCAAAAATTTGGAGAGAAAATTCCAGAACTTTTTATAAAGTATGCCGAATTTCTTTTGAAAAAAGGGGAATGTGAAAAAGCATTCATAATTTTAGAGCAGAAAAAAGAGAAAGTTTATAAGTTTGAAGAATATAAAGATATGCTTTTCAGAATAGGTCAGTGCCTCTATGTTTTAAAAAGTAATCTTCTCCCTCAATTATGCAAAGAAGATAAAGAAAATATATTCTGCAAAGAATATCCATTTGAGACAACTTATGATAATGTTATAAAATCTCTATTTGAAGAATTAGAAAAAATACCCGAAAAATTAGAAGAAATAAGAATGAAAGTAATCAGCCAACAGTAGCTTTCAGCTCTTCTATCGCTCTTTTTATTAACTCATCTATATTATTATTTTCCTGGTCGGTCTTAAAATGAGAAAAAAGTAAGAATATTTCAAAATTTCCCGAAGAACCCGGCGGAAAAGAGGGACAAATTCCTTTAATATGAAATATATCCGAAACCTGCATTATGACCTTCTTCACAGCAAGGTAAATTAGATTTTCATCTTTAAGAACTCCCCCCTTCAGGTACTTCCTTGGAACCTCAAAGTTAGGCTTACATAAAACTAAAATTTCCGGAACAAATTTCAAAGCTCTTATCACTGGAATAGAAGATGTGAAAGAAACATCACAAGTAGCAAAATCTATCTTTTCTGGGAAAAAATCCTCGGTTATTTCCTTTGCATCTTTTCCTTCGTAGAGAACTACTCTGGGATCGTTTCTAAGTTTTGGATGCAAAACTCCGACTCCAATATCTACTGCAAAAACTTTTTTAGCTCCACCTTCAAGTAGGAACTGTGTAAATCCTCCTGTTGAGCAACCTATATCAGCGCAGACTTTATCTTTGACCGAGATTTTCAATCTATCAAACGCAAATTTTATTTTGAGGTATCCACGAGAAACATAATTTATGTTTTCAGAAATTTCAATTTCTGCCGAATCATCAAATTTTTCCGATGGTTTTAGAACAGTTTTCCCTCCTATTTTAACTTTCCCCGAAATTATAAGATTCTGAGCCTTCTCTCTTGAATCTACCAATCCCTTCTTCACAAGAAGTATATCAGCTCTCTCCTTCATTTTTCATTAAAAAATATAAAAATTGTAATTCATCAAATAAAATTGTAATTCAGAGTGAAGATAGCATTTTTGTTAGAAAGAATAGAGGAAGCAAGGATAATAAGAGGGTATTTTCAGGAAAAAGGACACGAGGTTGCAGTATATAATAACCCCAATGATATTTTGAGTTTAAAATTTATACCAGATATACTTGTTGTTGATATAAAGTGTGTAAGCGATCAGAATGACCTGAGGCTAATTCTTTCTTCATCACAGAAGATTTTATTTATTCTTCCGTTTTGGGAAAATGCAGGAAAAAAAGTTGAAGATTTAAGAAGTAAAGCCAAACTTTTTGGATTGAAAAAAATAAAAATAAAAGTTATAAAAAGACCATTTACACCAGAAGAACTTTTGAACTTCATTCAATCCACCTTCCAAATTTAATTTATCTTTGCAAATTTGGAAAAAATGAACTACTCAGGTCAGAAAAATATTATGTTCAGAGCAATAAGAACGGCAAGCGATACAATTGCCCAGAATTCAGCTTTTTTAAAAAAAGGTCTTTTATAAGAGCTTTGAAGTTCGTCATCACTTCCAGACCCCACTCCTCTTACAAGTCCAATCAATTCATTTTCTGGTTTAGGTTTTGTGAAAAACGAAACCAAAATTGTTATAACAAAGGTAATGAGCCAGCTCCACCAAGCACGCCAGAGGTTCAAACTCATCTCAGATGGATTGTCATATAAAGCAATAAATTTTGCTGGAATAATCCCCCATCTCACACCTGTGAAAGTTATGAAAGAAAATAGCATACCAACAACAAGTCCCCAAAATGCACCAGAAGGAGTAATTCTTTTTGAAAACATACCCAACAAAATCGTAGCAAACAAAGGAGCATTAACCCAGGAAAATATTGCTTGAATGTAATCCATTATTGTAGGAAATTTCATAGCCCAATATGCAGCTGCGACAGATATAAATATTCCTATAACGGTTGATAATCTGCCAACCAATACAAGTTCTCTTTCCCCAGCTTGCGGTCTGAATATAGGTTTATATATATCTTGCGTAAAAACAGTGTTAAAAGCGGTTATGTTCCCAGCTTGTCCGGCCATAAATCCTGCAAGTAAAGCTGTAATACCAAGACCAAAAAGTCCGGGCTCATAATACTTTGATATAAGAGCGGGTAAAGCAGAATCGTATAAAACCTTTCCGGTTTCATCTTGAAGGAGTTGAATTTCTCCAATTTGAATGAGTCTTAAAGCAATAAGTCCTCCAAAAGTTACAACAAAAGGTAGAGCCATTTTAAAAAAAGATGCAATTATAGGAGCCAGACGAGCAGATTCAAGGTCCCGAGACGCAAAAGCTCTTTGAACCACAAGAAAATCAGTGGTCCAATAACCAAAAGAAAGAACCCATCCGAGCCCTAATATAATACCCCAAAATGTAATTCCCATAGCATTCTGAGATGGATCAAAAGTTATTTTCCAAAGTGAAGTTAAGCTTTGAGGGAGCTCTGAAAGAAAACCAAAACCACCTATTTTTATAAGTCCCAGAATTCCAACAAGAACGAGTCCAAACCAAACTAAAAAAAATTGAACAACCTCAGTAAAAATTGCAGACATAAGTCCGCCAAGAGCTACATAAATTGCAACAGTTAAAGCAGAAGCCCATATGCTCACATGCCAGTTCCATCCCAAAATTATTTTGAGAATAAGAGCCATAAGATATATATTCACACCAGACATAAGCAAAGTCATCACAGCAAATGAAAAAGCACTTACAAATCTTGTTTTCTCATCAAACCTTGCTCCTACATATCCTGGGACAGAATAAATATTTTTTTTGTAATAAAACTTCATCATAAAAACTCCCAAAAATAGCATAGCTGGAACTGCACCAATCCAGTAAAAGTGAGCCGTAAGTATTCCGTATTTTACGGAAGCCCCCGTCCACCCAAGTATTTCAAGAGAACCAAGATTTGCAGACAAAAAAGCCAGTGCAGAAACCCACGCTGAATTACTTCTTCCTGCAAGAAAAAACTCCTCATTACCCTCTGACCATCTCCTCAGATAAAAACCTATACCTAAAATAAAAACAAAGTAAAGCAGTATAATAATCCAATCTATCCATGTGAGATGAAGCATACCAGTAGATGAATTTAAGGTGTTTTCAAATTTTTTTCCTCAAAATTGAATTTTTATTTACTGAAATCTACAAAATCTTCTCACAAAAGAATAAATTTGTTTTTATTGTCACCGTGTAATAGCACAAGATAAGATAAAACAACAAGATAAGATAAAAATGTCGGGTGAAAGAAATCTCATTCTTTTTTTTGATAAAGGAAAACTTAAATTGGGTTTCAAATTAAACGAAAACTACGGTAGACCGCTCATAATTACAGAAGATAATCAAGAGAAATTCATAAATAAAAGTCAGATCGCATATGAGTTCAATATAAAATCTGATACACCACAAGAGAATTTCAAAAAAATAAGAGAATTGGAAAAAGAAGTTGATTTAGAAACCGTATGGGAAATATCAATTTCGTGTCCGGATGTGAGGGAATTATCTCCGGAGGAGATATCAAATCTGATTTTTCAGAAAATTTCCAATGATACAATATGTGCGATCTTACTTAAACTTCACTCAGAAGAGAACATATATTTTAAGAAGAAAGGAGAAAAGTGGGAAATAAGACTCGAAGAAGAGGTTGAAAAAATAAAAAAAGAAAAAGAAACAATTGAGGAGAATAGGAAAAGATTAGAAAAAATAAAAGAATGGTTTGAGAAAAATTTGAAATCTGATGAGATATCTTTTGTGAAAAATAAAGGTTTAGTAGAATATTTCTCTGAAAATTACCCAAGATTTCCCGAGCAAGTTCCAGAATTAGTTCACGATTTTCTTCGGAAATTGAGAGATGATTTTGTAAATGAGAGGAAAGATGAAATAAAAAAGATTACAGAAGTTTTGCCCAAAGAACTTTTCCCAATAAAAGATGAGGACGTTTTTAAACTCCTTTGCTTTTTTGGTATATTAGATCCGTTTTATAACTTCTTTGCTGAAAGATTCAAAATAAATCACCAACAAAGAGAAAAAGAAAAGAGAGAGGAAATTTCGGTGTATCCTGTATTTGAAAGGGAAATAAAAGAAGGGAGGAGAGAAAAGGTACATGTTCAATCGTATTCTTTGGATATAGAAGGGACGGAAATAAGAGATGACGCAGTATCTTATCCAAAAATAGAGGGAGAAAATGCAGAGATTTTCATTCACATAGCAGATGTCACTCTTTTGGATTCAGAAGATATAATAGAGACGGTAATAAAAAGAGGAAAGACGGTATATTTTCCGGAGGGCAAGATAGATATGTTGCCACAAGATGTGATAAAGGAACTTTCGCTTGATGCCAATCAGCCAAAACCAGCAATAACCTTCAAAATAAATTTCAAGATTACGGAAGAAAAAATAGAAATAAAGTCAGTTGAAGTTATGAGGTCAGAAGTGAATATAATCAAAAATTATGAATTTTCAGCGTCTGATGAAGAACTGGAACCGATAAAAAGACTTGGACTCAAAATATATGATATAAGAACAAAAAAAATGGGAGGATTAGACCTTATATCAGAAGATTTTGTTATTTTACTTGATGGTAAAAAATTCATAACAAAAAGATGGAAAGTGACAGATTTAAGAATAGCTTTATCTGAATTCATGATGCTATGTTCATATGCAATAGCTTTTTTCTGCAAAGAAAATAATATACCGATATTTTATAGAAAATCAAAAATTGATGAGCCTGCAAAAAAAATTGCAGCGGAGATAAATCCCACAGCTTCGCATGATGAAATTTTTTATCTACCTCGTCCTTTTGTACTCTGGAAAAATATAAAAAGAGCAAGGACACTGATAACACAAGTAGAACCAGCAAGAGCAGAAACCATAGGATATCCACTTTATGCCTGGGGTACTTCACCGCTGAGGAGAGGATGGGATTTTATTAATATAATCCAAATTGGAAGATTTCTCAAAGGAGAAAAAATGTTATCAAAAGAGCAATTAGATAAAATAAAAGAGAGTTTAGAGTTTAATATAAGCAAAGCCGAAACAGCAGAAGATATGAGATATAAATTTATGTTATGCATATATATACTAAAAAATCTCTCATGCAAACCGCAAGATGCTATCGTTGTAGAAAGAGAAGACAAAGGTAAAATAAAAAGATATACATTATGGGTTGATGAAATTTTGTCATTTGTAAAAGGAGAATCAGAAAAAGATATAGATGTACTATCTTCTGTAAAAGTAAATCTTATTTCTGATCCTTTCAGATTATCACTGAAAGCACAGATATTATAAGTCAGTTGTTAAAAAATTTAGCGTCTTAATCCTTTATTAAAAATTTAGTGTCTTAATCCTTCCCCACTACCCGATGATGACTTAAAAACCGTTCAATTTCAACAAAAATTTTCTGAAAAGATTATAATTTTAGCTAAATTTTAAGAAATAAAAGGGGTGAAAAAAAATGATAAGAAGAAAAGAGATTAAAGGGCTTTTCCTTCTATTAGTAAGCATTACGGTATTTTTCGGGTTATCATCGGTAGGATGTAAGAAAAAATCAGAAAAACCAGAACCAACTGGGCAGACAGGATTTCCAAGCTCAACAACTGGACAGACAACATTTACAAATCCTAATGATGCTGCAACTAAAACTTTTGGCAGCTTATCTGTTGCGTCTGATAACATTATCACAGCTCGGGCATCTCAAAGTGAAATGATTACAGGCAGGATGATCACTGGTAGGATGATTACTGGTAGAGCTATTACAGCTCGTATTATCACTGGACGCATTATTACTGCAAGGTCTCCCAAATTTATAAATGTTATCGGGAATGATAACGACGACGATGAAGATGACATTTTGAATTTGTTCGGGAGGCTCAAAAAAGGTAGGCTATCAAAAAAGCAATCAGAAGGGTTAGAGATCAGTTGCGAAGATTTGAAACCTAAATGTGTTGAGGGTAAAGTAGAGAAAGCAGACTGCAAGAAAGACCAATCAACAAATATGCTAAACTTTGATATAAAAGTAAGTGATTGCAAAGAGATAGTTGATGAGCAAAAAGGTGATTACATAGTTTCAACAGGATATGCAAAGGGGTATTTAGAGATTTCAACAAAAGTTTCGCAAAATATCTCTGATGCAAAATTTATCGTTGCCATAGAAGATGGAGACTCGTTAGTGAAGGAGTTCAGCGGGAACAAAGAGACAAAGAGAGTGAGAGCAAAAGCATCAAAATTTAAAACTGAAATTATGGGTAGATTTATTGAAGGAGAAAAAGATGTTGATTTTAGGGTTGTGACAAAGCTTTCAGGAGCATATTCAAGGGAGGATGAAATAGGGAACAGAAAGGAAGCATATTCATATAATGATTACGTAGTTGAGGTGACGGGAGAATCTCCAAAATCAGGAGGAGAAGCGATTTTTTATGTGAGCATAGGAGGGGGATATTCAGTGGATACTACACCAGATGTAGATTGTGTGGAGGGAAGTTTTAATTTCAAGACAATAAAGCCGATAAAATCATCGGGGGGACAAGGCTATTGTGGAGCGGAATCAGGTGAGATAGAAGTGAATAATGCAAAGATAGAATTTTCACCTGGAAAGGTGAAGGTATCAGTCGGAAATCAACAAGATGTGAAGAGTTAGGGGGACTATGTAAATATGAGCCAATAACAATAGCAGAAGGGGTAGAACAAAAGCCTTGTCCGGTATGGTTCAAAGATAAAGATAAAGATGGATACACAGATGGAACAACAAAAGTTTCCTGTGAAAAGCCATCAGATGAATATGTTTCATCAGCAACGGCAGGGGATTGCGACGATAACGACCCGAATATTAACCCAGCAAGAGCAGAGATATGTGATAACAAAGACAACAACTGCAACGGACAAGTAGACGAAGGTAATGTTTGTAGCTTTGCTAAAACTATCGGCCGGAGTTATGAGGATCTTGCCAGGTCAATCATCCAGAGTAGTGATTGAGGATATGTTGTCGCTGGTAGGACTTCAAGTTTTGGAGCAGGTGGTGATATATATGTAGTGAAGTTGGATGCTAATGGGAATGTATGTTTTTCTCAAAATATTACAAACTACTCTGTATTATCAAATGCTGGTAGTTTTTCATCGCAATTAACAGGTGCAATTTCCCAATCTCCTACGGTTAATACTGTATCTTCTACTGTCGCAAGTTATACAAGTTCTGTGTCAGATGTATGTGCATTAGCACCAGCTCCGCATATATGTTTTGGAAGCCAAGATTGTGGTTTCGGCTCCGCAGTTGCAACAAACGGAGAAAATGTTAAATCTTATGGGTGTTCGGTAGGCGGAATTTTTTCAAGATTTATTATTCCTGCTTCTATGCTAATTGTTTATGGTTGGTTGCGAAAGAAGAGAAAGAAAAAGAAAGGTGGAATTTGATGTTTTTGAGTTTGAGGTTTTTAGAGATTTGACAAAATCTTCCCAAGTTAGACTTCACTTTTATTTCACTTATGGTTTCTGAAAACTTTGACAAAGTCCTCCCAATTTTCTGATTTTATTACTTCTTTTTTTATCTTTTCCAGCCGGTTTATATCATTTATTTTGTCTAAAAGTTTTTTGATTTGCTTTGCCTTTGAGCTACCAAACTTCAACTGGATGCCCAACAGAATTGCTTCTTTAAGACCTTTTATAAGCCCCCTTTTTTCTCCTCTTTTTTCTCCTCTTTTTTCTCCCTCTCTTTCTCCCCACTTATAAAAAAGAGTTTTTCTTATATCTATTTGTATTGGCATAGACTCTATTTTTATCTCAACATCAAATAAACCGCCTAAAAAACTTATATCTTCCATATATTTTAAAAGTTCTTTTTTGTTTTTGATAATTTTTGAAATCTTTCTTATTACTTTTTTGAATACTTCTTGTTTCTCTCTGTATTTTCCGGCTAAAACTCCCAAAATGACTTCTTCTGGCTTATTACTTCCTAAAAATTCATCAGGGTCTATTTTCTTCAAATCAACAACTTTGAATTTAAGGAATTTAAATTCTGACCTGAAATAAGAAGGAGTAGGATTTCCCTTACCCACAAATAAAACTATCTGTACAGGTTCTTTGCCGAACTTCTCTTCAATAACAACAGAATATATAAGCATTCTTTTGGGTAAAGTTTTATCTTGTTGAGCTTGGATTTCAATATGGAAGATTTTATCACCGGCTTTAAAGAGCATATCTGGTCGGAGGGATTTGAGGAACTTTACTTCCTGAGTTATATCTTCAAGTTTTTCCTTTATTTTCTCACCAGTGGCTATTGAGATAATTTTTCCTACTGCCCCTGAGAAAATTTCTTTTAAGACAAGGTCAAACCTTCTTAATTCTCTTTTCCGCTTATATTTTCTTTTTTCTCTTTGATGTTCTCTTTTATTCTTCTTCATTCCAAAATTTTTTTGCATTTCACTTATTGCGGAATAAAGTATCTCGTTTATTAATTAATTTTACTTTTTTTGTTTTAGTGGCTTATATCATTTGTTTTATCTCTAAAAGTTTTTTGATTTGTTTTGCTTCTGAACCCAGATTTTGCGTGGTAAATCTCAGAAAATTCCTCCTTTTTATTTGAAAGTCTATGCAATTTTAACAATAGACTTTTATAAAGAGAAATAAAGAGAAATAAAGAATAAACTTTAAGATGATAAAAGGATTATTCTTTCTTTTATGAATTCATATGGCGGTAGCGGTAAGTATTTCCCATTTATATAATAGACACGACAACTCAACCCAACTGGATTTTGCTTCGCTCCATCTTCATCTATATCTTTGCCGTTCACAAGGATGGTTGGCGAACCGGGGAACTTTTTCAACATAGCCTCTTCATCTGTCTTCACTTCCTCCAATATCACTTCAACTGCTTTTCCTTCTTCTTTTAGCTCTTCTGCTACTTTATTTACTCTTTCTAATGCTAACTGCCAGCTCGGACATTCTTTCCAGTAAAGAACTTTTATAACTATTTTTCTCTCGCTCATCAGTCAAAATATCAATTTAATGTTTTCGTTTTTTTAAAATTTCAAATATGGAAATTATGGGATTTCTTTTGAAGATTTTTATTTCAATCTTTGTTCTTGCAGCTTTCCTTTTCGGCTCACTTCTTATCATGAAAAAAAAAGGTATATTCTTCCCACCCTTGATGAATGACAACAATAATATTCAAGTTCAATCACATATAAAGCTCACTCCGAAGGCTCACCTTTTCGTTGTCAAAATAGATCAAACCAAAATCCTTGTTGGAGTAACGGAAAAAAACATTTCATTTTATCAGATGAAAGAAAAAGAATCTGAATGAAAGGAAAAAGAATTTGACTAAATTTCAAGTATATTAAACATGGTCAGAGTTTTTGAAAGTTCAGTTGTGAAAAAAGAGGAAGTATCAGCATCAACTTTCCTTGTAGAGATGAAGGGAGATATAGATTTTGAGCCAGGGCAGTTTGCGATGATATCTTTACAGGATGAAATTTCTGTTATCCCAAAGCCCTTCTCTATATTTTATTCAAAAAATGGAGTTTTTTCGGTACTTTTTAAAGTGTTTGGAGGTTGGACGGCACGATTTTCAAAAGTAAATATAGGAGAAAAAGTTAGAGTGGTAGCTCCATGCGGAACCGGATTTTTGACCGCTATGAGAAGGTATGAAATTCCTGAGCCCAAAAATATTCTTTTTATTGCAGGCGGATTAGGAATAGCCTCTTTGTATCCTGTAATTGATTTTTTTGGAAAATCAAAAAGCTCTCTGATTTTCGGAGGAAGAAGCTCCCAAGACATAATTTTGAAAGACAAAATTCCTGAAAAAGTAAAAACTCTTTACATTACAACACAAGATGGTTCAGAAGGCAAAAAAGGCACAGTTATAGATGCTCTTTTTGAGATTTCACCTTATGATTTTGATGTTGTTTTAAGCTGCGGACCTTATGGCATGCTCAAAGCACTCTGGGAATTTTGGACGAAGAACAAAATAAACACACCTTTACTTTTTGCCATGGAAGAAAGGATGGGATGTGGTTTAGGTCTCTGCTTTTCTTGCGCAATAAAAACAAAAGATGGTCCAAAACTCTGCTGCACTTATGGACCTGTTTTTTCGCACTCTGAACTCATTTTCTGAATTTTCGGATATTTTCATATTGAAGATTTATATTTTTTTATATCAAAATTTGGCGACGTAGCCAAGTGGTCTAAGGCGGGGGATTGCAAATCCCTTATTCCCGGGTTCGAATCCCGGCGTCGCCTCCATCTTCTTCCTATACTAAATTATGATAAGTCCCGAGAAACTTCAAAAAGCTAAAATTTTCATACAAAAAATAGATGAGCTCAAGAACGAAATTCTGAAAATAGATGAAAAGCTCTCCCAGGAATTTGATGCTTCTTTACTTGAAAAAAGAGGAAAAATTGAGGAGAAAGTTGAGAAATTTGAACAGATAAAAAAACTTATGAAAGACCTTGAAGAAGTCGAAGATATAATATCATCTGAAAGTGATCCAGAAATTATTTCTTTGGCTCTGGAAGAAAAAAAATCAATTGAGAAAAATTTAGAAAAGCTCATTCACGAAATCGAGGAATTGGAGGAAGAAAGCAAAAGAAAAAAAAGAGATTCTTGCATAGTTGAAATAAGGGCTGGAGTTGGAGGAGAAGAAGCTGCTTTATTTGCTGCTGACCTTTTCAGAATGTACTCAAAATTTGCGGAAAAAATGGGATGGAAAACAAAACTAATATACGAGAGAAGATCAGACCTCGGAGGAATAAAAGAGATCTCGTTTATAATTGAGGGAAAAGGTGCGTACGATTTTATGATAAATGAAGCAGGTGTTCACAGAGTTCAAAGAGTTCCAATTACAGAGGCCTCAGGTAGAATTCATACATCAACTGCTGCTGTTGCAGTCCTTGAAGAACCAGAAGATATTGAGATAAAGATAGACCCAAAAGATTTAGAAATTGAAACTTTTAGAGCATCTGGACCAGGAGGTCAGCATGTGAACAAAACAGATTCAGCCGTGAGAATAAGACATATTCCAACTGGAATAGTTGTTGTGTGTCAAGATGAAAGATCTCAACATATGAACAAAGAAAAAGCTTTGCGACTTCTTAAAGCAAAATTGTTTCATATAGAGAAAGAAAAGTTAGAGAAAGAAATTTCTGAGAAGAAAAAACAACAGATAGGTTCAGCGGAAAGGTCGGAAAAACTCAGAACCTATAATTTCATGCAAAACAGAGTAACAGACCACAGACTTGGTGTGACTTTATATCGCCTTGAAGATATATTAGACGGAGATTTAGATTTGCTGTATAAAGCCTATCAGGAAGACAACAAAAAATCAAAAGGAGCAGAAAAAGATTGACTGGTCAGAAAGATTGTCAGAAAGATTGATTATTTTTTTATTATTCCACAACTATTTTTACAAATCTTGTTTTTCCCACCCTGACTTTATATTCTCCTTTTTTCAGTTCAAAGAATTTTTCCTTTATCCTTTCTCCATTGATATATATTCCTCCCGATTCTGTAAGTCTCATAGCCTCAGATACACTGCTTACTATTCCAGATTCTTTCAAAACCTTCTGCAATATACTTCCTTCTTTTACGCGTATTTGGGGAATTTCGTCGGGCATTTCTCTTTCTCTTATGACTTTGTCAAACCAGTCTTTTGCCCTCATAGCTTCCTTTTCTCCTTTGAGTCTTGCCGTTATCTTATAAGCTATTTGAGTTTTTGCTTCAAATCTCGGGATTTTTTTGAGTTCTTCTAATTCTTTTTGTTCATATCCTCCCAAAAGCTCAGCATATTTGAAAATCAGCATATCGTCTATACCCATAAGTTTTCCGAATATATCTTCCGCCGGTTCATCTGGTGTTATGTAGTTTCCATAAGATTTTGACATTTTGAGTTTCCCGTCCGTACCTTCTAAAATTGGAGTTGTTATGCAAACCTCCGGAGGTAGTCCGTACTCTTTCATTATCTGGCGCGCAAATATAAGATTGAAAAGTTGATCGCTCCCTCCAAGCTCTATATCTGCCTTTACTACAACAGAATCATAAGCTTGCAAGAACGGATATAAAAATTCATGAACAAATATTGGTGCTTTCTCTTGCATTCTTTTTTTGAAATCTTCTCTTGCTATGATTTGGGCAACTGTTGCTTTTGAAAATAGCTCAAAAAGTTCAGTTGTGCTCATAGATTTAAACCAATCCGAGTTAAAATAAACTCTTGTCCTTTCTTCAATAAGAAACCTCATAACTTTTTTAAGAATTTCCTTTGCGTTTTCTTTTACCTCTTCCTCAGAGAGTTTTGGTCTCAAAGTCGTTCTGCCGGATGGATCTCCTATTTGTGCTGTAAAATCTCCTATTATGAGACAAACTTCATGTCCCATCTCCTGAAACTCTCTAAGTTTGAAGATTAAAACAAGATGCCCAAGATGTATAAGTGATGCGGTTGGATCTATTCCAAGTTTTACTCTCAAAGTTCTTCCACTTTTTAAAAGTTTTTCAAGTTCCTCTTCCTCCACTATTGATATGAGTCCTCTTTTTATCTTTTCCAAACCGTTTTTTTTCTTTTGATTTTTTTCTTCTTCATGCATCATTTCTATACCATGATTTTTTCTTTCATGTTTTTGCTCCACAACCATTTTTTTATTTTAAATTTATCTTTTCTCAAACTCTTAATTTTCATTTTTGCTTTCCTTAATTTAAAGGGAAAGATGAAAGATTTCATTTATAATTTTCTTTTTTTGAGATATAGGAGTTTTTTTCCCAGATTTTTACTAATTTTTTTTCTCAGATTTTCGCTCTTATTTTCACTATTTTTACTTTTTCATCCGTTCTTTTTTTTCTTTCCTGTGCTTCAAAAGGAATAAAAGGTTTGAAAGTTCCCGAACTGGAAATAAAAGAGATAAAATTTGATGAGAATGGAAACCTTATTTTTTCCGTATCCGGTGTAAAGGAAATATTAATATGCTCTGATTTTGAGGAGAAAAATTGTGAATCTAAATGTGAATCTGAAAGCGAATGCAAATCTATAAAAGTTAATTCTTTGTTTTCTTCATCTTCTTTTGAAATTTCAAAACCCAAAAATTATTCACAAATTAGAGTTTTATTAGTGGGATTTGGAGGGAAGAAGAAAGAGTTCATTTTAAATTTTGTTGAAAGAAAAGTAGTTGATAAGAAAAAAAATAAAAGATAGATTCATATTACTCCAAGTTCTTTTCCGACTTTGTAAATTTTTTCAAGGGCAAAATCTATATGTTCCTGTGTATGAGTTAGCATTATAGAAGTTCGCAGTAGAGATTCCCCTTGCGGAACAGCCGGTGGAATTACACAGTTTGTATAGACTCCTTCATCAAATAGCCTTTTCCAAAACATTATAGCTAAAACTTCTTCACCGAGTATTATTGGGACTATTGGGGTTTGAGAATTTCCTATGTTGAACCCTGCTCTTTTCAGCTCATTTCTATAATATTCTCCTTTTTTCCTCAGTTCCTCAACCATATCAGGATTTTCTTTCATAAGCTTCAAAGATGCTCTTACTGATGCGACACAGGGTGGAGGCAAAGCTGCGGAGAAAATCATAGGTCTTCCAAAATGCTGAATGAAATCAATAACATATTTTTCTCCTGCTACAAAGCCTCCAATTGAAGCGAATGACTTTGAAAACGTCCCCATGATTATATCAACCTCGCCGTCAAACCCTAAATGATTTGCTGTTCCCCTTCCTCCATAACCTAAAACTCCGAGCCCGTGAGCATCATCTACAAAAATTCTTGCTTTGTATTTTTTAGCTAACCTCACTATTCCTTCAAGGTCTGCTATATCTCCATCCATAGAATATACCCCATCTACAACAATCAATTTTCCTGAATCTTCTGGTAAAGATCTCAGAACTTCTTCTAACGACTCCATATTGTTATGTCTGAAATTTACTTTTTTCCCTACACCAAGCTGTGTTCCATCTACGATTGAAGCGTGACATTTTGAATCACAAATTATAAAGTCATTTGGACCCGATAGTGCGGATAAAATTCCAAGATTTGTCTGGTATCCGGTTGAAAAGACAAGAGCTTTTTCTTTACCTACAAAGTCTGCAAGCTCTTCTTCCAATTCTTTGTGCATTTTGAGTGTTCCATTAAGAAATCTTGATCCGGTTGCACTTGTTCCATATTCTTTTACAACTTTTATTACCTCCTCTTTGACTTTGGGATGGTGAGTGAGACCAAGATAGTTATTTGAGCCGAGCATTATTTTTTTCTGACCATTAATGTAAGCTACAGGACCCTCATTTTTTTCAAACTCCAAAAAATATGGGTAAAGTCCGAGCTCCCTCGCTTTTTCAGCAATTTTGAACCTTCTACATTTTTCAAATATATCGCTTGATTTTATTTTGAAAACTCCAAACCTTCCCTTTATTTCCGCTGAAAGGCTTGAAATTGTATCAAGAGAATATTCATTTGAATAAGTTAAATCTGCCTCATTATTGATCATAAGATCTTACTATAATTTCAAATTCTAATTTTTCCCAATTTTTAACCAATTTTCCGGAAATTATGAATTTTGCGTTTTTTGAGTTCCCATGTTGTCATTATTTTTTTTATTTTCCAGATCTTTTTTCTCCTGCGATTCCAAATTCAGGACTTCTTTCTTTTTTGATACAACAACCTGAACAGGTCTTATTACCCTGCCTTGAAATTCATATCCTTTTCTCAGAACTTTAAGAATTATTCCCTCTTGATGTTCATCAGAAAACTCAAAATCCACTATTTCACATGTAGCAGGTGAGAAATTTTGACCAACTTCAACTTCTATTTCTTTCAATCCTGAATCTGAAAGCGATTTCATTATGATTTGCCGAACAAGTTCCACTCCCTTTCTTGATTCTTCATCCTTTATATAACTCAGAGCAAAATCTAAACTATCTAATGCAGATATTATATTTATAAAGACTTTGGTCAGAGCATCTTTTACGGCATTCTCTATTTCAACTTTAACTCTCCTCCTATAATTTTCATATTCCGAAAATGTATATATCCACCTTGTTTTATAGTCTTCAACTTCTGCTTTTAATCTTTCTATTTCGGCTCTGAGATTCTCAATCTGAGTTTGAAAATCCAAACTCTCTCCTCCCTCACCGTGTTGTATTTCACCTGATACATTTTCAAGTTCCGAAGACTTCACTTCATATTCTGCAACATCATTGCCTTTCTCGGTTTCTTGATAAAGTTCATCAGATTTCAAATCTGAGCTTCCTTTTTCTGCACCCAAATCTTCCTCTTTTTTTTCTATTATTACCTCTTTCTTTTCTTTATTTTCTTTCATCATAACACCAGATAGAAATAGTAAAATAACTTCAAGTCAATAAGAATAAATTTTTTAAGTTTTGAGGTATAAAAATTATCTTTCAAAAAAATCATGCCGAAACAAACAGTCTACAATTTTAAATTCACTATTTTGGTCAAGTTCAAAAAATCCATTTCTTTCCTTAGCCTCATTTATAAAAACAACATCTCCAGAGTGTACAGATTCTACATCGGAATTCTTTTCACCTATGTTTCTTTCAAGAATTTGAAAAAGATTTTTTCCTGAGCTACTACATGTCCAAAATCTTATTCTACCTTTTTCTTCAAGCTTATGGCTTACAACACGATGCAGATTTTTCCACCTTGAAAAATCTTTATTTTTTGAAAGCACAAGGTAAGAAAAATTAATTTCTGGAACCCTCCCCCCTATAAGGTTCATTCCTCTTGAAAGAGAAAGAGGAGGAACCCATTTTGTTCCAAAATGACACCAATCATCTTTTATTTTTAAAACAGGACACGCCTCATAGTGCGTGCAAGGTGCTATCACATAATTTTTCAAGGTTTCTCTTATTTTCATAATAAAAAGCGAATTTCTTCTCTTTAAGGCTGGCTCAACTAGTGCAAAAATCCCCCAATCAGAAATTGCTTTCAAAATTTTATCAGACCATGAAATCATACTATCTGTGTCATCACGGAATATATCGTAAAGAGAGAAAGCAAGAACAACAATATCAGGATTCTCTCCTATCTCTTTTTTTATATTTATTCTACTCGCATCTGAAACTATCTTTTCAATCTGAACTTCAAAAGGTACCCCCTTTGCTACTTGATTCAGTATTTTGATTCCAAAATCAAGAGCTATATCTGATATATCTTGCACAAATACTTTTACTTTCAAATCCGCCATAGTTTGATCTTTTTGAGATATAAAATCAAGAACGAAAATAAAAGCAGAAGAAGCCGAGCATACACCAGCAGATAAATCAACAAAAATCACATCTTTTTTCTCACTCTTTTTTCTTCTCAGTATCTCTAACAATATTCCCTCAATACTTGAAAGAACGAAAAATACAGACGAAAAAGTTTTTGGGAAAAAGTAATATGTGTAAGGAATAACGGTTTGAAGGTTTATGGGAAAGTTTTCTCCTCTGTGGAATATTTCTGCAAGTTCAAAAGATGCTCTTGCTAATGATGGTAGAAGATCTCGCCTCCAACCTCCGACTATTCCATCTATTATTTTTGATATTTGTTCTGGGAAGTAAAATATTCTTTTTTTTATTTTTGGTTTTTGGAGCGGGCAACGGGATTCGAACCCGCGACACTCGGCTCGGGAAGCCGATGCTCTACCCCTGAGCTATGCCCGCCCCACTCTTTTATTCCTCAACTGATATGTTTAAAACTTTCTTTTTCTCCTCCTCCTTCTTCGGTATAGTTATGGTCAAAACCCCGTCTTTTATTTTCGCTTTCGTTTTCTCAGCTTCTATATTCTCCGGAAGCGATATTCTTCTTACGAACTTTCCATATCTTCTCTCTATAATGTGAGCATTTTTTTGCTTCGTCTCCTCCTCTTCCTTCCTCTCACCCTTTATTGTAAGAATATTATCTTGTATCTCAACTGATATATCTTTTTGTGTCATTCCAGGAACGTCTACCTTGATAATGATACTCTTTTCATCCTCATATATATCCAAAGACGGGGAAAAGGAATACTGCTTCCCCTCAAACAAAGGAGCTCCAAAGAATTCATCAAAAACCCTTTCTATTTCCTTCTCTATACCCTCCAAAATAGGCCTCATAATAAAACCTCTTTTCCTTTCCATAGCAATTATATTTTAATTAAGGAGGAAAACAAAAAAAATAAGAAAAACAAAAATAAATAAAAAATTACATAATTTCAAAAAGAAAAACTATTTTTTCTATATGGAAGGAGAATTCCCTCTATATCTCACCTTTGATGATATACTTATATTACCAGGATATTCTGAAATTTTACCATCGGAAGTTGATTTGACAACAAGACTTACAAGAAAAATAAAGATGAACATCCCAATAATATCGGCAGCAATGGATACCGTAACAGAAGCGGAAATGGCAATAGAGATGGCAAAAGCGGGTGGAATAGGAATAATTCACAGAAACCTCACACCAGAGGAGCAAGCAAAAGAGGTAGAAAAGGTAAAAAAATACAGCTCATGGATAATAAGATCTCCAATTTATGTTGACGAGGAAACCACAGTTGGTGAGGCTATGGATCTGATGAAAAAATACGGAATTTCAGGTCTACCTGTGGTAAAAAATGGATATCTTTTAGGAATTGTTACAGCAAGAGACCTGAGGTTTGAGACAGAAAAAACGAAAAAGGTAAAAGATGTTATGACTCCAAAGAGCAAACTCGTAGTCGTAAAAGAAGGAATAAGTCAAGAAGAAGCAAAAAAAATAATGCATAAAAACAAAGTTGAAAAACTCCCCGTAGTAGATGATGAATTCAGGCTAAAAGGTCTTATAACCTTGAAAGATATAAGCAAAGCTGAGGAAAACCCAATTTCTCTGAGAGATGAAAACGGAAGACTTATGGTAGGAGCAGCAGTAGGGGTTGGAGAAAAAGAGTTTGAAAGAATAGAAAAATTAGTAAAAGCTGGTGTTGATGTAATAGTAATAGATTCGGCTCACGGACACTCAAAAGGAGTTATAGAGATGTTAAGAAAAATAAAGGAAAATTTTGATGTTGAGGTTATAGCAGGTAATGTAGCAACAGCAGAAGGAGCAAAAGCTTTGGCAAAAGAAGGAGCAGACGCAATAAAAGTCGGCCTTGGTCCAGGTTCAATTTGTACAACAAGATTAGTAACAGGAGTTGGGGTTCCCCAAGTTTCAGCAATAATGGAATGCAAAAGAGCAGTTGAAGAACTCGGAATAGACATACCCATAATAGCCGACGGGGGGATAAGATATCCGGGAGACATAGCGAAAGCTTTAGTTGTTGGAGCAGATTCTGTAATGCTTGGAAATATGCTCGCAGGAACAGAAGAAGCACCAGGGGAGAAAGTAATAAGAGATGGAAGACCATACAAAATATATAGGGGAATGGGGTCGGAAGACGCTATAAAAGATGGAATGAAAAAAGGAGTAAGATCAAGATATCTTACAGGAGAAGATATACTACCCGAAGGGGTTGTCGGGCTTGTTCCTTACAAAGGTCATGTAAGATTTATACTTTCTACCTTAGTTAAAGCTCTCAAAGCTGCATTCGGATATATAGGAGCAAAAAATATAGAGGAAGCGAAGAAAAAAGCCAAAATAATAAGAATAACAGAAGCAGGATACAAAGAATCTCACATCCATGATGTTCAAGTCATAAAAGAAACAATTTTCCCATTCGGTTCAGAACATTAAGGGGTGAAAGAAAATGGCAGTATATGAATTAGGATTTGATGACCTACCTGCAAAATATTTGATACTACTTGCACAGAAAAAAAAGAAACTTCAGAAAAAGTTATTTGGATGGAATTCACAAATTTTCCTGACTCCAAGAAGAATAATAATAAAGACCCAGAACGAAGTAGAGCCTCAAAAAATAATTGAATTCATAACAGAAAATTACAAAACTATGAGATGGAAGGAGAATGAAAAAATTTCTTTCGTACGTCCCCTGAGATGGGTATTAGCTTTATCAGGAGAAAATAAAATAGATATTGAAATTTTTGGAGTAAAATCCGGCTCTGAAACCTATTTGCATAGAGCTCTTGGGAATCCGAAAATAAAAATAGAGAAAGAAGAAGAGTTTTTTGAAAAACTAAAAGAAGGAAAAGTTGAATACTCTGAAATCGCAAGAAGAGAAAAAATAAAAAATATTCTTGAAAGTGCAGGGGTAGATCCAGAAAAGTATAAAGACTTAGTAGAAATATCAGTTTTTTCAACAGAATATCCTAATGCAGTAATTGGAGAGGTAGATTCCGAAGGTATTCCAGACCGAATTGCAGAAGACATACTTAAAAATACAGTTTTTGTTTTCCCAATAAAAAACAACAGGAAAATAATAAGGTTCATCGCAATAGTAGATAATCCTTCACCAAATGAATTAGAAATCAAAAAAGGATATGAATTTGTAATAAAGTCAAGATTTGATGATGCAAGATTTTACATAGAGGAAGATAGAAAAATAAAATTATCTGAAAGGATTCATCTTTTGGAAAAAATCGTTTTTAACGAAAAATTTGGATCATTTTACGACAGACAAGTCTTCGTCTCAAAAGCAGCGGATTTCATTTATGCAAAAACCCAAATGAGTTCAAGAGAAAAATTAAGAAGAGCTGTCATGCTTTCAAAAGCTGACATAACAACTGGTCTTTTCAGGGAATTTCCGGAACACCAAGGATACATAGGTATGTTCTACGCTCTACAAGATGGAGAAGATGAAGAAATAGCAACAGCAATATATGAGCATAAACTCCCGGAAAAACAAGACGACCCCCTACCTACTACCCAAACAGGAACAGTAATATCAATTGCTGACAAAATAATACATATATTTTCCGGATTTTTATCTTCACTTGAGGTCACATCAGAAGAAGACCCTTATGGAATAAGAAGAGCTGCAAGAAATATGATAAGAGTTTTAATAGAGAAAGGAATCGATTTAGATATTCAAGAACTCGCAGATTTCCTCTTTCCTTTTTTTCAAGAGCACCTGAAAGATAAAATTTCGGAAGATGAAATAAAGGAGAAAATTATAAGCGCTCTGGAATTTATAAAAGAAAGAATGGAGAATTATCTTTCATCTCAGTTCAAAAAAGATATAGTAAGAGGAGTTATTGAAAGGACTTTTTCTCCTTATGATGCTTTTTTGAGAGCAAAATCTCTCTCTGAAAACGATTTTTCTGACCTCTTCTATGTCGCAAGACGGATCAGAAATATAATAGAACAAGCAGAAGAAAAAGGATTACTTTCTATCACAGAAAATCCGAACCCCAAAAGTGAAATTGAATCAAAAACATACGATGAGGTCCTAAAATTTGAAAAAGAAAGTATAGAAATTTTAAACAAAAAAAGATACGATGAGTTTATAAAATTGTTTTCAAAAATAAGAAAAACATTGGACGATTTTTTCAATTCAGTAATGATTCTTTCAGAAAACGAAGAAGAAAGAATAACAAGACTTTCTATACTCTATCCTGTATTTGAGATAACAAACTCGTTTGCTGATTTTTCAAAAATAGAAAAAAGGAAAGCATAACAAAATAGAACAACAAAATAAAACAGAACAGGAAAATTTTAAAATTTTTATAAATGGAGTTTATAACTTTATCTGACATCGTAAAAAGAGCTTTTGAGGTAACATTTATAATTTCCATTCCCTTTTTGGCCGCAAGTCTTATTTCAGGTCTCATAATATCTTTTCTGCAAACTCTCACAAACATACAGGAAACTACATTAGCTTTTGTACCCAAAATAATAATTGTGCTAATACTGGGCTTGATCTTAGGTTCATTCGTAACAACAGAATTTTTAGATTTTACAAAAGAAATAATAAACTCTATCCCTTCGCTTGTGAAGTAAAACAAATAGAGAAAAACTTTTTTCCTTCAAAAAAGATTATTTTTAAAATATATGAACCAGAAAAAAGATGTTCTGAGATTCAAAGGAAAAGTAATAGAATCCAACAGAGGTTTTTTCAGGGTAGAATTAGAAAATGGTAAAGTCATTCTCGCTTATCCATCAGGGAGCATGAAGAAAAATTTCATAAAAATAGGAGTAGGAGACAAAGTAGAAGTTGAAATATCGCCATACGACCTGACAAAGGGAAGAATAGTTTGGAGATATTCCGAAACACCGGAAAATCAAACTTAACATATATATTTTAAATTTTTCCAAGAACACAAGAAGCATTAACTCCCCCAAAACCAAAGGAGTTGCTCATAACAAATCTGAGCTTCTTTTCCTTCGGTTTCCATGGGACATAGTCTAAATCACATTCTGGATCGGGTTCTTCAAGATTTATAGTCGGTGGCATTATATTTTCTTGCAAAGCAAGAACGCAAAATATAACCTCAACAGCTCCTCCAGCAGCTATAAGGTGTCCTGTCATAGATTTTGTAGAGGAAACAGAAAGCTTGAAAGCATGTTCACCGAAGACATCTTTTATAGCCTTTGTTTCTATTTCATCATTATACTTTGTAGAGGTACCGTGAGCATTTATGTAGTCTATCGCATCCGGAGGTATTTGGGCATCTTGAAGGGCTCGCTTCATCGCAAGAGCAAAGCCATATCCTTCCGGGTGAGGCGCAGTCATATGATATGCATCTGCGCTCATGCCAAAACCCTTCAATTCTGCATAAATTTTTGCCCCTCTCTTTTTAGCATGCTCATATTCTTCCAAAATAACTATACCAGCACCCTCTCCCATGACAAATCCATCTCTTTTTGCGTCAAAAGGACGAGAAGCTTTTTCCGGTTCATCATTCCTTGTAGAAAGCGCTCGCATAGAAGCAAAAGCAGAAATTCCCAAGGGAGTAATAGGAGCCTCTGCTCCACCCGCTATTACAATATCACAAACACCAGATTTTATAAGCATATATCCCTCTCCTATAGCATGCAACCCGGCTGCGCAAGCAGTAGCAGGAGCTAAAATAGGTCCCATCGCACCAACCTTCATAGATATAAGTCCAGCTGCCATATTTATTATTGATACAGGTATAGAAAGAGGAGAAACCCGCCTCGGACCCTTTTCTATAAGTGCTTTTACAGAATCCTCTATTGTTTTTATTCCACCAATTCCACTACCTATTACAACGCCCGTATTTTCTGGATTTGGTAATTTTATATTTCCTCCTTCAATAAAACCAGCATCTTCAAGTGCTTCTTTCGCTGCATGTAAAGCAAAAAGTTCAAATCTATCAAGTTTTTTTACTTCCTTTTCATCTACAAAAGAGGGAGTGAAGTTTTTCACCTCGGCCGCAATCTTTACAGGAAAATTTTCTGTATCAAATAAAGTTATATAAGAAACTCCTGATTTACCAGCCTTTATATTTTCCCATGTTTCCCTAACATTATTTCCGCAGGGAGTAACGCATCCCATACCAGTTATTACTACCCGTCTCATATTGAATTTTCCTCCTTTTTCAAGTTTATTTATACCTATCCTTTTAATTTCTTACCTTATTCTATTTTTTAATTTTTTTGCTTTATTTTTTCATTTTCTTACTTTAAAAACTTACTTTAAAAAAAGTGAGTTACCCTTTTGCAGAAAGGTACGAGGGAGATGGGTTAATTTTAAATTCAAATATAAATCCTTTCGGTCCTTCTCCGCTTGTTATAGAAGAAATCAAAAAAATTGCAGATAAAGTAAATTTTTATCCTCCAAAGCAAGATAAACTAAAAGAAAAAGTTTCTCAAAATCTCAAAGAATATGGATTTGACATATCACCAAAAGAGATAGTTTTCGGGAACGGTTCAGATGAAGCCATAGAATTTGTTTTCAAGTTTTTGATGAGAAGACATAAAAGGAAACTAAAAATAATAATAGGAGAAGGAACATTTGCATTTTATGAGTATCTTGCAAAATCTTTTGGACTAGAAGTAAAAAAAGTTAAGCTGAATGATTTTGGATACGACCTTGAAAGTATAGAAAAAGTTGCAAAAAAAAGCAAACCTTGTCTTATATGCATATGTAACCCAATAAATCCTACCGGAAAAATAATACCAAAAGAAAATCTCGAAGACTTTTTAGGAACACTAAACCGTGATGGGATATACATTCTATCAGATGAGGCGTATTTTGAATACGCAAATTTTCTTAATTTGAAAGATTGGAGAAAAGACAAATATAGAAGCGTTTTAAATTTGAAAAGATCAGAAAATATTTTTGTGACAAGAACTTTTTCAAAAGTCTATGGATTAGCCGGTATAAGGATAGGGTATCTTATAACTCAGTTTGCCGATATTATAGAAAGTGAAATAAAACCTCCTTTCAGTGTAAATTATATAGCCTTAGTATGTGCAGAAAAAGCCCTTGAAGACAAGGAACATATAAAAAAAACACTTGAAAACAACCTTGAAGGTATGAGGATACTTGAAAAACTATTTGATGAACTCGGAATACCATATGTAGGTTCATGGGCAAACTTTATTTTTGTGCAAGTGAAAAAAAAATCAATAATAGACGAACTTAAATCAAATAAGATATTCGTAAGAGATATGAAACCATACGGATTTGATGGAGCAATACGAGTGAGTATAGGCAAAAAAGAAGATATGGAAGTATTTTCTGAGCTTTTCAGAAAATTTTTCCTCAAAAATAAAAATGCATAAATTATAAGTTTATGTTAGCAGAAATAAAAATGAAGTATGATAAATAAGCTAAATTTATTAATTTTATAAATTTTTGCAAATTTTTTCAAGGGGGAAAAATTTATGATAAAAAAGAAAGAAAATAAAAGTTCAAAAAAGGAAGAACTAAAAAGTAGGGAAAAAGATAAAAAATCAAAGAGCGAAGAAGTAAACAAAAGAACAGAACAAAGTATAGAAACAGGTGGAGAGAAGATTAAAGAAAAAATTGAGGAGGTGATAGATCAGATAATCTCAAAAGGGATAATAGGGTCAAGGAGAAAACCATCTGAAGATGTGAAGAAGATAGATGCTGGAAAAGATAAATTTGATAATTCTATCAAAACGCCATTTGCATATCTTCTGAGGGAAGTTTCAAAATATCCTCTTCTTTCACCTGAGGAGGAAAAGAGACTCGCAAGAAGATTCAGAAAATATAAAGATAAAAATGCGGCAAGAAGGCTTGCTCTCGCAAACTTAAGATTTGTAATAAAAATAGCTCTTGAATATAAAAACTGGGGTATCCCCGTTGAGGATTTAGTATCAGAGGGAATAATGGGATTGCTGTTCGCAATAAAAAAATTTGACCCAGAAAAAGGAGTAAAATTTATCTCCTATGCATCATACTGGATAAAGGCTTTTATACACAACTATATACTCTCCAATTTTTCTATAATGAAACTTGGAACAACACAAGATGAAAGAAGAATATTTGCAAACATATTCAAAATCAAAGACGAAACGAGGGAAGAAGATATACAGAAACAAGCTCAAAAGCTCAATGTGGATGAGGAAAAAATAAGACTTATGGATGCCCGAGTAAGATCAAGGGATATCTCTCTAGATAGCCCACAAGATGATGAAGGAAGTTTAAAACTTGCAGACATACTCAAAGCAGAAGAAACATATGATCCTCTTTTCAAAGTTGAAATGGAAGATGCAAAAGAATTTATATATAGAAGGCTTAACGATGCATTCTTACATCTGACATCTCAAGAAAGACAGGTTATCCAACAAAGGTATCTTAGTCCGAAACCGAAAACATTAAAGGAACTTTCAGATGAGCTTAAAATATCAAAAGAAAGAATAAGACAAGTAGAAAAAAGAGCTTTTCAGAAACTCAAAACAGCACTAGCTCAATACGCCCAAACTTTCAGAATAGATATGCTCAAAGATAAAATAAGAAGGAAAAGAAGAACAAAAGAGGAAATGGAACTTATAAAAATGATAGAAGAACATACAAAAAAGAGAAAGAAAAGAAGAAAAAGAAAAATTACAAAAATTGAACCAGAAAGAACCGAATTCTTTGACCTAAGAGAAATTTAAAACTTGAAGAAAAATTTCTTGAGAAAATCTCCGCTCTTTTTATCACTGAGAACTTCTCTTATCTTATCTGGCGAAACAGGTTCGTTTTTTAAGAAAAATTTATCTTCTTTTCCACCTACATCAAAGAAAAAGCCATAAGATTTTATTACATCTCTTATTGTTTCTTTTTGTCTCCTGAACATATCAATTACAACATCACCAAAAGCGAGTTCATCTGCTCTATATTCATCGCTTCCTCCGAAATTTGCAAACAGACTCAAACCATTTGCATGAGCCATACCAAGACATCTAATTTTGCAATCAAACTTATCACTATCTCCCTCACCGTAATCCAAAAATACTCCAAGACCTATATCATGTCCATGTCCCATTCCCTGAAAATCACAAGTATATTTATCAGAACCTGAAAGGTCAAAAAATAGTCCAACTCCAAAATGAGCTGAACTTCCTTGACAATACCAATAACCTGTATATTTATCGTCTCCTGATGCGTCAAAAAGTACGCCTATTCCATACCAATATCCACAGCCCTGCGAAAACACAATAGCAGAGAACTCATCATTTCCTTCAAGGTCGTATAGTAACCCTACGCCTCCCGGCAAAGACTTTACTCCGTCTATGTAATCGGCTCTCAGCCCACTGCCACAACCTTGTCCCATACTCAAATTTCTTCTTCTATCTTGATATGATGGATTCTCATTTCCATCTTTGAGAATATATTTATCGTTTCCCGTTTTATCTAACAACAATCCTCCTCCGAGCGAACCAACTCCTTGCGACAAAGTTATAGATATATATGTATCGGAGCCCTTTTTATCTAAAAGTAATCCTGTTCCTAAAATTCCAGCACCCTGTGATATTCCTTTTGCTTCGTAAATATCATCTCCTTCAAGATCATAGAGAGCTTCTGCTCCTAAAATTCCCCCTCCTGAACACCCAAAAGAACACTTGTAATAATCATTCCCAGAAAAATCATATATTACTGAAAGATAAAGAGAACGAGGATGAGAAAAAATGTATCTATCGTTTCCTCCGACATCAATTATCACCATCAAAGTAGGTTGATCATTTTCCCCTCCCAAAATATATAAGTTATCTTTGCCGTAAGGATCAATTATTATAGAAGGAGATGGAGGAATTACAACAGTAGGTTCAGTAGTTGATATAAGCATAAACTCGCCAAAATCAGCAGAGAAATTTCCTATTTTCTTTATATCTGATCTCAGAAATTCTTGCAGACAAAGTAAGACAAAGTATTCTGCTGTATTTATAACTTCAAGGAAATCATAAATTTTGCTTTCACCCATCTTAAATGCGAGATCTGAAAGTATATCAAGGTTTTTGAAATCGTAAATTTTTTGGGGTCTCAAACCCTGCGTTTCAACATAATTTTTGAACCTATAATATGGCTCGCTCACACATCTTGCAAAATTCAAAACAGCTTCATCTTCAATTTTTCCTTGAACAACCTTTACACCTTGTAAATTTATTTCCTGATTCTTTTCGGAAAAATATTTTGAAGCTGGATTTGAAACAAGGTCTATTCTCTTTATTTTTGATGAATATTTCGCTATCGTAAAGAAATAAAAAGATATATTTTCTTCCTTTGAGAATAAATCGGCTGTTTTTGAAAACCAAAAAATAGATTTTTTCATATCACGCAAAGACAAGGAAGAGAGAGGGTGAATCCAGAAGTTATCTGAAAAATACCTTGCATCATCCAAATCTATGCCTATATCCAAACTGGTTATTGAGTCCAAATAATCTAAAATACCTCTGACTTTCTCTGTAAAATTTAATGTTTTCTCCTCCAAACTTTTTTTCTCCTCCAAACTTTCACCGAAAAATGGAAAAGTCAAGAAAAATAACAAGAAAAATAAAAGAGAAAAACCACTAAGATATGAAAAATTTTTACTCATCATATTTTAAGAGTAACAGTCTATTATAAGAATTTGAAATTTAAAATAAAAATTTTGTTTTCAGTTCACAATTTCTCCTTCTGATTTCTTTACTAAATCTTTTATCATTGATGAAAGTATTTGCTGAGGTATATCTGAAAAATATTTTATTACCATTTCAGCTTTGACTTTATCTCCATCTTTTATTATGTAAAAAGGTATAACAGAATATATAAAAGCTTTTTTTCTCAAAGAGAATATAAGCTCATTTAGTTTTTCCTTTTTTATAATCACTGAAATTCTGTATTCGTCAATTTTTTTTGTCTTACCAAACTTCTGTAATATATAATTTTCTATCTCTTCTTTTATTTCATCATATGGTGGAGTTGAGAGGAAGAAAAATGTTTTTGAAAAATCTACTTTTTCCATTTTACCTTTACTTGAAATCTCCCCTTTTATTTTGATAGCAAGATAAGATGGTTGGATAAAATCTCCTTTCTTTTCATTTAGCTCACATTTTATATTCGCTGATATCTGAAATCCTTCAAGCGCACTTTTTATTATCGGTTCAATATAAGAACAATCAACTGAATATTTTGGTTCTACTGGCTCCCCCGTTGAAATTATCCTCACAAGCTTTTTCATGTTAAAAACCAAAGAAACCACTATTTCTATCCCATCTGGTTTTTCTGATCTACTATCTATTGAGAATTTTTCAACAAAATCTGATGGATCAATTTTCTTTCTCTTTTTTATCTCATCTTTTTTTCCCTCACTAAATGGAAGTAGCTCAAAAGCTTTTTCTAACCCAAGCGATGATGCTCTTTGTAATATATCATTGTATGAAGGCGGAGAATCAAAGAGTAAAATCAAGCTGAACTTCTCTATTTCATCCGGATAATATACCTCTTTTTCGCTGATATTTTCCTCTTTGGTCTTATTTTCAGATTTCAAATCAATATGTAATAAGAATGTAAGAATCGCAGTTGTGATAGAAATGATAATAATTTTCCTTGTCAGTCCAATAATCATTTTTTTAGATTTCATATTGCAGATTTCGGTATCTGCTCTGAATTTTTACTTTGACTTTGCCCCCGAATTTCTTCTCCTATTTTTATTATTCTCTCTTTAAGTTCTTCAAGACCTATTTTTTTCAAAGCTGAAATAAAAATTGCGTCTTGAAATTTCTGTTGAGCTTGAAAGATTCTTTCTTTACTCACCAAGTCTATCTTATTAAAAACTATTATTCTTGGCTTTTGTTCATCTACTGAAATTTCTTGTAAAACTGATCTTATTGTTGAGAACTGCTTCTCATAATCTTTACTTATATCAAGAACGAAAATTAGAGCATCTGAGAAAACTATTTCTTCAAGCGTAGATCTAAAAGCTGAAACGAGCGAGTGCGGAAGATTTCTTATAAATCCAACTGTATCAGATATTAGTATTTTACCATCCTCACCACCAAATCCTTTTAGCGTTCCTAATCTTGTTTCAAGCGTTGTAAAGAGTTGATTTTTAATTTGAACATCTTCTCCCGATAAAGCACGGAGTATAGTTGATTTTCCCACATTTGTATATCCTACGAGAGAAAAAGTCAGGAACCCTTGTTTTTTCCTTCTTTCTCTGTGAATTTTTCTTGTTTTTTTGATTTCTTCAAGCTCTTTTTCTATTGCTCTTATTCTTGCAAATATATGTCTTCTGAGCTCTTCCGTCTTTGGTTCACCTGGACCTCGTGTTCCGAGCATACCTCCAAGTTGCGACATCTCCTTTCCCATTCCAAAAAGCTTTGCCAACCTGTATTTCAGTTCTGCAAGTTCTACTTGAAGTTTTCCTTCCCTTGTTGTAGCTCTTTCTGCAAAAATCTTTATTATGATATATTCTCTATCAACGACCTCTTTTTTTGTTATTTCTCTTAAATTCACTATCTGATTTGGTTTCAAGATATCATCTATTGCTAATATATCTATGTTGTTTTTTTCTGCTATCTCCTTTGCTTTGCCCTTCCCTATAAAAAATCCGGGATCAGGTTTATCTCTTTTCTGTATAATTTCCTCCACTATTTCTCCTCCAAGATTTCTTATTAATTCTTTGAATTCTTCAAACGATTCTATTTTTTCAGATCTTGACCTGATTTTTGGGATAATCGTTGCTACACAAAACTTTTTACCTTCATATCTTTCCTCAATCTCCATCCAAATATAAAATTATTATTTTTTGTGAAAAATTTTATGCTGCGAACAAATTTATCTCTGTAATAACGAAAAGTCAAAATTTTGGTTAAATTTAAAATAATAAGTAGTATAAGTAAAACATGATTATTGGTACCTATATAACAAGAAAAAAACTTATCTCTCACTTAATTTTTTTGCTCATATTTATCGTTGTATTTTTCGGAATGGTTTTGAATTCAGGTTGTTCCAATAAAAAGGATGGGAAAGGGAACAATAGAGGGAACGGAGGAGATAGTTCTCAGTGTAGCTCCAAAGTTTCCTTTTTTCCTGAAAAAGTATCCGGTGAATCTCCTCTCTCTGTTACGATTGAGGCAAAATTTGAGGGGCAAAACTCAAAGGGGATAACCTATATTGCAATTGACTTCGGAGCGGATGAATCTGATGATATTGATATCAAAGATTTTCAGGAAAGCGGAACTAATTATTTCTCATATGACCTGGTTTACTCATCCGTTGGAACTTTCAGAGATACTTTCAAATTCTGGTGGAGTGAAGGTAATAGAATTTGTTCAAAGAGTTTCACAATAGAAGCATCTGTTATTTTTTACTGTCCAACTCCCCAATTTGAAATTTTCTCTTTGGAGTCAGTGGGTAAGGGTGTTAGTATTACTTTTCGTGTTTTAAATTTACCGTTAGAGAAAGTTGATTTCTTTTTAGGGTATGAAAACTTACAAAAAGTTCAATGTACCAGAAATCCAATTTTACAGAATGCATGTAGTGTTTTTGTTCCACTTCCGGGATATGGTGATTGGTCTATATGTTTTTATGCTCAGTCTTGGTGTGGCAAATCTTCACAACTTACATGCAGATCGGTTTTGGCTTCGTATGAGCTATCACCCCCTCTTATGTCATACTACATAAAAGATACTCGGCGTTCTTATTTATATGGAGCAACAGTTGCTTTTGAATCTGAACCTTTTATATCTTTGCTATCTTATGATGGAGAGCTTGCAGTAAAGAAAAGATTTCTTATGGGTGATAATATACTTTACTCTGATATTGATGGTGATGGAGTTTGGGCACTAATTCAGAGCGGAGCAAACTTTATAGTAAAATTTACATCTTTTTCAGGTGTAGAGAAAACAGTTATATCTGAACCGAACCTTTATGGTTCAGTAGCTTTTGATGTCTTTTCTGTCGGAGGGAAAAAATATTTAGCTATCGCAAGAAGCTTTGCAGGAGGAGCTCCCGGAGATATTTTGGTCTATGATGTCACATCTTATGAAGCTCATAATCCCATATGCCAAAAGTCAATTAGCTCTGGAGCAAGTACAATAAAATTTATAAATGGCTATCTTTTTATCAGATATCCACAAAGTATTCTTGCGACCAAAATAAATTTTTCCTCTGATATATGTGATTTTCCTCCCAATCAACCTCCAGAATTTCAACCAGGAGGTGGAACATTTTTAAATTTCCTTGATTTTGAATGGGATAACCAAAGCACCTATGCGGTTGGAGTCTGGTCTTCGTTTGAATTCAATTACAAAAACAAAGTAAGCATATTCAAATTCTATTTTGGACCGGAAAGATTCTCAAATGTATCAGCATTTGATGTTTTTCCCGGGAAAAAAATTCAGGTATTAGCTTTAAAAGTTTCACCACAAGCTATTTCCCGAGTTGCAATAGGTTATAGGAATGAAGATGACGGCAGATACTATATTAAGCTCTATGACATATTTGAGGGAAAATCTATTGGTTCTGTTGAGGGATTTGAGATAGTTTTTGAACCAAAATCAATTGTGTTTTTGGATAAAGATAGAGTTTTAGTTTTTGGAGCTAAACTCGCTTCTTTAATTGATTTCTCCTCAAACCAGAAAAAAATAGCAAGGATATCAGGGATTTCCCAAGATGCAAAACCAGTTTTCAATAAACTAAGCTGTGAAACTTCTGAATTTTCAATGCTTCTGCCAGATGGCGGAAGCGTAGCTGAGCTTGATATTTCTCCGATAGTCAAGGGAAGCGGAGCGGTGCGCCCAGTAAATTTCTTTTCAGGTGTGCCAGTTCTTCTAACGCAAGACCAAGATAGGAAATCTTATGCTTTATTCCAAGCAAGTTCCTCCTTTTATCTTTCAGACCTCACTCGCTCTTTCCATATAAGCTTTGAGGGAAGTGATCCCCGAGCTCTTGCCGTTGGCTATAACTTCTTTCTTATAGGAGGAGGCGGGCTTTGGCTCTCAAAAAGAAATTGGAGTAGCTTTTTGGAGTATTCCAAAATTCCGGCAAAGAAAATAATTTATCATCCCTCCGGAAGATATTTTTTTGTTTTTTCAGGTTCGGGAATAAATGTTCTGAAAGAAAGTTCCGATAGTCTTGAAAATCTTGGATTCTTTCAGGTTGATTGCCAAGATATTGCTTTTTCTCTTTCTGATGCAGATATAAAAATGTATTGTTTGAGGTCCTTTGGTATTATTGAATATAGGTTTGATGGGACAAGTTTTATCAAGCAAAGGGAAAGAGCTTTCTTTTTATCGGTAGGTAATATAATAGATTCTCAATTTTCAAACGGACACATATTTTTTGTTTCTGACTTGGTTATTTCTCATTTTGCAGGAATTATAAACGCAGAAAACTTAAAAGTTGTTTTACTATATCCTTTGGGTGAAGATGCAAAAGCATTTGGAATATCTTCTTTTAAGCACTGCTCCGCTGATGCGTTTTTCTTTTTTGTTTTTGGAGAAATGCCAGTAAAAAATCCAGAAACAGGCTTTGAAGTAAGAAGAGATTTTCTGCGTGGATTTAAAGTTTTGTATTTTTAAAGTTTTATATTGAAAACTTGATTTATGCTGAAATTGTTTATATTTTTTTTCATTTTACATATATATTTTGAAGTTTGTTCCTATTCTTATTCTGCTCCAAGAAAAATCAGGTGAGTTTGAAAAGTTTCCTTCAAGGTAAGTCTTTACTATTTCCCACAAAAAGAAATCTTTTTGCAGGTATAATGCAGGGGATATAAACCATATTATATTGTTTTTTCTTCCGGAGAAATCTTTAGGGAAAAGCATTATTGATGAAAAGCCTGCCATTGAAATTCCAATCTCCTTTACCCGAAAACTTATTTCTGTATAGGGTGATATAAAAGTTTCAGAGAATCTTTCATCTTTTGCGAATCTTTTTCCCAAATTTATGTATCCGAATATGCTAAAAGTATAAATTCTAAATTTTTGTGTGTATCTTGCAGCTGAATCTAAAAATGTTATTATTCCTTGTCTTCCCTCTATTTTGTTTTTTGTTTCTAATTCAAAATTAGCTCCTATTACGAGAAAGTTTGTGATAGAAAAATAAGGAGATAATCTGTGAGATAATGAGAAAACTTCAAGGTCATTTATTGCCGTAATGAATGAATATTTTGTTCCAAACTTTCCTATTTCAATTCCAGCTGATGAGCTCTGATAAAAGAACATCGGGGTTCTTGTATTAAGCTCAAGATTTTCTGTCATAGAGTAAAATTCTCCTCCTCCTTTTATCTCAAAAAAGGGATTATACTCTTTGCTTTTTAGGAATTCAAATCTTGCGTTCCCCAGAATATTTGACACTATATCCCATCTTTTTTGCATATCTTGACCTTCAAACACTATCGGATACCCTTTTGTTGAGAAAGAAGAATTTAGGTCTATTCCCCCTTTGAAATGCATTTCTGCTGCTTGCTCATTTATTAGATTTTTGAGTTTTTTGACTTTTATCTTATCTATATCTTCCTCATCTTCTGGAATGTTATATATTTCTGATTTAGCTTTTTCTTTTTGTCCTTCAAGGAGATATATATTGGCTAAGATGAAAGATATTGATGGTTTTACCGTTTCTGATTTATTTTTGAGTTCTTCCAAAATATTTTTTGATTTTTCTAATTGACCTTTCTCAAATAGGATTTTCGCTTTCTCAAATGCAATCCTATCCTTGAACTTTCCATCAATTGGAGGCAACGCTTCAAATTCCTTTTCAAGTATTGACTCGTTTTTTTCCTTCTGAGCAAGTATTATTGATATTATTGGGCTATCCTTCGCTTCATCTTCATATTCTTTTATTAGATTATAAGCTTTTTCTTTTTCCCCTTTCTCAAAATATAAAATAGCCTTTGAAATAGAGTTCAACTTATCCCCATTACTACTCTCATATTGGAACAAAATAATAAGCGCACTAAAAATGAATATTTCCAGAATTTTATATGATATTCTGATCGCTTTGACTAATTCTATCATAGCTGATATTTCTGCCTTCACCGTTACTTTTTTATTCTATCCACAATTATATTTTTTTGTCAAAATTTTTAAGATTTATTTTATTGAGATGTTTAGAGCAAGAAAATACTTTTTAGTTTTATCTTCGCGAGCAATTATTCTTTCTTCTGTTTTTGTTCTCTTAATCCTATTTTTTTTCTCTATGAGATCTTATGGAAATACTTTTATCTTCCTTGATAGCAATTATGACGGTCGTGATTGTGTCATACCTGGGGGTATAGTTTTTTCTTTCAAGGAAATATCTGATTTGTATTTTGATTTTGACGGAAAAAAAATATTTTTCTATCCCGTACCCCTCACTGCTTCTTATGAGTGGAATGGAGTAAAAGTTTGCGATTATGAATTTCCTGTTGAAAAAATTACTTTTAAGAAAAGAACGAGAAGGAAAGGAGAGACAGAGGAAGATTTAGTTTCAAGAATAAAAAATGAAAAAATGTTCCTATCACAAATTTACAACCGTGTATCCCAAAGGATGTGGGATGGAGATTTTATCTTGCCTGTGAAAAACTATAAAAGCATAAAATGGAATTTTGGAAGTAAAAGGGAAATAAACGGACACTTGGCCGGTCAGCATAAAGGCATAGATATATCTGCGCCTAGAGGGACACCAGTTTTTGCATCAAATTCAGGAATTGTTGCTGTTGCGAGAAGATTTACTCTGGAGGGGAACCTTGTAGTAATAGACCATGGTACAGGAATATTTTCAATATATGCTCACCTATCAAGAATTCATGTTAGAGAAGGTGATTTTGTGAGGAAAGGGCAAATCATAGGGAGAGTAGGTTCAACGGGAAGAAGCACCGCTCCGCATCTCCATTTCGGTATAAAAGTCAAGGAAACAGATGTGAATCCAGAAATCTTTATGAAAATAAGCAAAGTTCTAAAATTTCCTGTTTTTCTTGATTAATTTTTTTGTATTTTTATTTTTTTTATTCTTTTTTTGTTGAGGTTTCGCCATGACGGAGTTTGAAAGAAAGATGAAGAAAAAACTAGAAGAGATGAGAGCATATGTTAGATCCAGGCTCCACTACACCCCAAATATACCACAAGAGGAGCGAGCAGATATAATAGACCTCACATCCGCTGAAAAAATAAGAGACATTGAGAGAATAATAACTTCAATTGATACCGATGTTCTCAAACTTATAGAGAGAGCACTTGATAAAATTAATAGTGGAACATATGGCTATTGTGAGAACTGTGGAGTTAGAATAGATAAAGAGAGATTAGAGGAAGTTCCTTATGTAAGATATTGTATAGATTGCCAGGAAAGAATAGAACTTGGGGAGAGGGTCTCAAGAGTTGGCGAAGAAGAAATATCACATCCTCCCATCAAGTTTACATTTGAAGATACATCCATTGAAATTGAGCCAGAAGAATCAGAAGAGGAAACACTCAAGGTAAAAGAAGAAGAAGGAGAAGAAGAAGAGGGGGAAACCTCTCTGGAAGAGGAAATATTGGAGGAAGAAATAGGAGAAGAAAGGCTGAAAGAAGCAGAAAATTTAGATAAAGAGATAGAAGAGGAAATAGAGGAAGAACTTGAAGAGGAATTAAGGGAAGAACAATACATAGAAGAACCACCAGAAGAGGAAGAAGAAGAACCTAAAGAAAAGAGAAAAAAGGAAACAAGAAAAACGAAGATAGCAAGCAAAAGGAAAAAGTCAAAACTTGCAAAACCAAAAACCCAAAAAGAGAAAAAGAAGAAGGGGAAAAAATAAGTAAAAAAGAGAAAAAGAAGAAGGGAAAAAAGAAGTAAAAGATTGAAAAATCAGAAAAAAATCGCAGAGAAAGAGAACTTTAAGAAAAGTCAGTACAAAGAAAAAAGTAAGACTAAATGATTTTTGATATTAAAACTCCAAGTTCCCAAAGTATTATGAGTGGAATTGCAAGCAGGATTTGAGTGAGCGCGTCGGGTGTTGGAGTTACAATAGCGGATACGACAAAAGCTAAAACTATAATATAAGGTCTTGCTCTTGATACAGTATTTATATCTAAAATCCCAGTTTTCACCAGTGCTAAAACAACCAAAGGAGTTTGAAATGCAAAACCAAATAATAACGAAAATTTCAAAGCAAAAGATAGAAATTCAGATATACTTATTAGAGCCTTTATTTTCTCAGATGAGAAAGTATTTATAAGGAATTTCAATGATGCGGGTAAAACAAGGAAAAAACAAAAAGAAGAACCTAATATAAAAAGCAAAGATGAGCTCAATATTATGAACTTTGCTATCTTCCTTTCCCTGGGATACAGAGCAGGGGAAACAAAAAGCCACATCTGCCATATAAGTAGAGGAATGCTCACTATAGCAGATACATAAGCAGAAATTTTCACATGTACCCAAAATGATTCAAAAGGTTTTGTAAAAATAAACTCCGAAATTATATCTTTGAATTGCCCTAAAAATATATCCATTATTTTCTTTGAGAACGGAATTGTACCCAAAAACACTATTATAAATGCTACTACAGGAACTATTATTCTCCTCCTTAACTCTTCAAGCTGCTCTATTATTACCTCCTTCGTTATTTCAACCTCTTCTGACGATGATGAATCACCTTTCACATCCTGAGTAACTTTATTTCCTCCTTTCTCTTCACTTTCTACTTCTTTTAAATCCTTCTTCAAATCCGTTTTCTCTTTATCCCATCCTGTTTTTTCTTCCTTGTTATTACTTTTCTCTTTTTCAATCATAGATTATTTATTTTCAATCATAGATTATTTACAGAAACCTATTAGAGAAAATTATCCGAATATTGCTTTTTTTACCTCTTCCAAAGTAGCTTGTGCGACCTCTTTGGCTTTTTTCCTTCCCTCCCTGAGAACATCTATAACAGAATCGTCGCTTTTCTCTAATTCTCTTCTTTTTGATTGAAAATTTTCTATTTCAGGAAGCATATTCTTCAAAAGAACTTTCTTACAATCAATACAACCTATACTTGCTGTTCTACATCCAGATTCAACATATTCCCTATCATTCTTTGGTGAAAAAACTTTGTGAAGCGTGTAGAGGGGACATCTTTCCGGCTCTCCTGGGTCTTTTCTTGTTTTTCTCGCTGTATCTGTCATATATGTCATTATCTTCTCTGTTATTCTGTTTATATCCTCCGTCAAAAATATTGCGTTATTGTATGATTTTGACATTTTTCTCCCATCTGATCCTAAAATTTTTGGAGATTCAGATAATACGGGCTCGGGCAATGGAAAGATATTCCCGAAAATTCTGTTAAATTTTTCAGCTATATCCCGGGCTATTTCTATATGTGGAATTTGGTCCTTCCCCACTGGGACCTTTTCCGCCTTGTACAAAAGTATATCGGCAGCTTGTAAAACAGGATACGAGAAAAAACCTAAATTCAAAAGCTTTTCTCTATTTCCAAATTCTTCAAGAGCTTCTTTGTAAGTCGGATTTCTTTCAAGTAATCCCATAGGAGTTATCATACCCAAGATTGTGAAGAGTTCTGCATGCTCCGGAACATCAGATTGCAAAAATATTACTGATTTTTCAGGTGATATTCCGGCTGCGAGCCAATCTTTCACCATCTCCAACGAGTTCTTCCTTATTGACTTTGAATCTACCCAGTCTGTTGTGAGCGCATGAAGGTCTGCAACAAGAAAAAAACAATTATTACCTCCTTCTTGAAAACTCAACCACTCCTCAATTACAGATTTGAGATGCCCAACATGCAAAGCTCCTGTCGGGCGCATCCCAGATAAAACTCTATACTTTTTCCCCACCATAGGAAAGAATTTTTAAAATCCGTAAAGCAAAGACATTACAAATCTCGTTGGTTTTATAACAATAGTTTCAAATATTGGCAATCCTAACCTATCCAATAAAACTATTACTAAAATTCCTACAAAACCGAACATCTCATATCTTATTGACTTTTCTACTGTCATTCCGGGTATTAGAGCAAAAAATACTCGTGAGCCGTCAAGCGGCGGTATAGGGATAAAATTGAAGAAAAAGAGAGCAAGATTGACAAAGGAAGCAGTTATAAAAAAATTGTTTAGAACCTCCGGCATTCCGAACAAAGAGTAAATCAGCTTATATATTATTGCAAATAGAACCGCAAGTCCAAAATTAGAAAGAGGTCCTGCCGAGGCAGATATAGCAAAATGCAGCATAGGATTTTTAAAGTAATATGGGTTTATAGGAACAGGTCTTGCCCATCCGAAACCAAAAAATATCGCAAACAAAATTCCAAAAGGGTCAAGATGAGCCAGGGGATTCAAAGTGAGCCTCCCTAATCTTTTCGCCGTCGGATCACCGAGTTTCCAAGCACTCCACGCATGAAAAAATTCATGAACGGATAAGGAGAAAATAACTATCGGAATAATTAAAATCAAAGATTCAATACTAAACATTTCTAACACCCCACCAAGTTAATTTGATACTTTCCATTCATTCATAAATAGACAAACTTTAATGAATTATTCACAAATTTTGTGAAAAATAAAAATACAAAAGAAGAAAGATAAAAAAGAAAAGAAAGGGAGAGTGAATGAAAAATGGCTGTTGAAGTTTCTGAAATAGTAAGTTTTTTGGTAAGGTCACTTATTGTGATTTTCCTTCTTCTCAACATAGTACCTCTTATGGTTTTTGCTGAAAGAAAGATCGCAGCATTTGTGCAAGATAGAATAGGTCCGGAAAAATCAGGCCTTTATGGAATAATTCAACCCCTGGCTGATGCTGTCAAATTTTTCCTCAAAGAAGCATTCGTTCCCCCAGGGATAAATAAATTCCTGTATTATTTTAGTCCTATAATTACCGCAATAACTCCAATTTTAGCATTTATCACAGTCCCAATTATTCCTATACTTCAACCTTTGAGTTCTGAACTTTCCGCTCTTGTTGTTCTCGCATTCTCTTCCATAGGTGTTTGGGGAATACTTTTGGGAGGTTGGACATCTATGAACAAATTCTCTCTTCTCGGTTCTCTGAGAGCGGCTTCACAGTTCATATCATACGAGGTATCATTAGGGATATCAATTTTGTCTATGCTCATAATATACGGAACATTTGATTTTATCAAAATAGTTGAATCGCAAGAAGGCAGTATTTTTAACTGGGGAATTTTCCTTAACCCACTTGCATTTTTAGTTTTCTTTATTTCCTCTTTTGCTGAAACAGCAAGAATTCCTTTTGATCTTCCAGAAGCAGAAGCAGAAATAGTTGCAGGGTACCACACAGAATATTCAGGAATGAAATTTGCTCTTTTCTTTATGGGAGAATACATGCATCTGACTTTGGCATCCGCCCTACTTATAATATTTTTCTTCGGAGGCTGGAATTTACCATTTGTGAAGTTTGACCTTCCAGATGATTACCTTTTTGCTCCCGTATTTGAGTATTTGGTAGGATTCATAGTGTTTTCAGTGAAGCTTTTCATCTTACTTGCATTTTATGTTTTGGTAAGATGGACTCTTCCAAGATTTAGATTTGACCAACTTGTAAGATTTGGATGGGGAACCCTTTTACTCCTTGCACTCCTGAGCGTCATCGTATCAGCTTTTGTCGCCGTACTATAAGATTCGGGACAAAATTACAAAGTAAATCTGGGAGAAGATCTGATATAGTCTTGACAAACATATCTGGTTCAAAATTCACTTTATCTCCTACTTTTCTATATTTTAGGTTTGTAATCCTCATAGTTTCTGGTATTATATCAACTACAAAAGTTTTCTGTTTTATTTTGGAGACTGTAAGTGATATTCCATCTATTGCAACAAAACCTTTTTCTATCACATATTTTTTTATTTCATCTTTGAGCTCAAATTCAAATCTTGCAAATTTCCCCATTTTTTCTATTTTATTGACCGAAATAGTTGTGAGCACATGCCCCTGAACCAGGTGCCCTGATATTCTGCTCTGAAGCTTCAGAGCCCTCTCAAGATTTACAAAATCTCCAACACAAAGCAAAGAAAGATTTGTCTTTTTCAGTGTTTCCGGTGAGAGATCAAAGGTGATAACACCATTTTTTGAAGATACAACTGTAAGACAAGCTCCATTTACGCTAACCGATTCCCCTCTCTTTACCCTAAATTTTTCCCCTGCATAAATTTTTATGCTTTTACCACTACCCTTCTCTTCTATACTTACAACCTTACCAGTTCTTTCAACTATTCCAGAAAACATAAAATCTACCTATTTAAATTTCTAATTTAAATTTCTGAATATGAAAATTGTTTTCAGAATATCCACAAAATTATTTTTCGTATTTCCTCTCTGCCTTCTTTTATCTTTTAAAGATAGGGAAAATTCCGGTGAGGAGACTCTCAACGAATATGAAAGATATTTAATTTCCGTAATATCTGACATAAAAAATGGGAAATTTATAGAAGCAAAAGAAAAATTTGACGAATTAAAAAAAACAAATATTAATAAATCGGCTTTTCCAAATCTGTCAAAAAAATATGATGTAGATAAAATAATCGGACTTATAGAGAAAGAATTAACACTTTGGATGAACAAAAAGGAAGAAAAAAGAAAAAAGTATTTTTCCAGTGGTGATAAGATAAAGAAGATTTTTATATTTCCATCATCTGATGGAAAATCTGAAACCTATGAATCATTTGCTCGCTATATCCAAAATGAATTTGATGAGTATTTTATATTTTTTGACTCAAATATAGATTATGATTTGATTGATAACTCAGTTATAATAAATTTCTGGCAGAGAAACAAAATAAAACTTGTAAGTTCAAACTCAATTATAATAGATTTCTCTTCACCAAACTCACAACCTGAGGAAAACACAATCTATTTTTTACCGCACCTTTCTCATTTTGCAAGGACCATAATTTTATTCATAAAGGAGAAAACAAAATGCACCCCTATAATTCTGTATAGAGAAGATGGAGAAAATATAATAAAAATTTTTCACGATGTAGCATATGCAGAAGGTGTTTCTGTTTCCTATGATATAAAATACTCAGGAATTGATGTAATTCCATTTATAAGAAAAAAATTTGAGGTGGAAGCAAAAAAAGAAGGAAAAAAAACTGAAAAAGAAATTATTGGATTTGCTGCTGAAAAAATACAAAAATCAGGTTGCGTGATAATTCTAGACAATTCCAAAAACTCCGCAGCTATAATACCCCAAATAAGATTTATAGGAGCAAAAGATATAAAATTTTTCGGAATAATGTGGCACAGAATAAAAGATTACCTTGAAAAAAGATATTATAATTCTACATTCTACGCCGATATAATCTCTTATAGAGCAGATAGGCAAAAAATATATATTGCTGAACTGAAAAAAATCTCAGAAAAAATATTATCACAACAATCCTTTTCTGGAATTACAGATGATATAGAAATAAATAGTTCATCAGGAAAAATAATTCTAACTCCGCAGGGATTAATATTAAGAAATATAAAAATATATGAAGTCGGCGAAGAAGTAAAACCAGTATTTGAACTTGAACCAGAAATATTCAAAGATAAAATGTGAAAGATAAAGCTATCAGTTAATTAAAAATAAAAAACATTCTGTTTTTATTACTGAAAAATTACACCAAAATTAAAATTAAAGAGCAGGTAAATCAAAGCAAACAAAAAAATAAAAAGGAGGTAATAATTGACATGAGGGAAGCAGTAATAGTTGATGCAATAAGGACCCCAATAGGTAAGTCAAGCTGGAAAGGTCTTGAAAAATGCGGTCCGATGGGACATCTTTCTGCAATTGAGTTAGCATCACTTCCGGTAAAAAAACTAATAGAAAGAACGAAAATTGATACCAGAGAAGTAGAAGATGTAGTTTGGGGATGCCTTTCTCAAATAGGAGAACAAGGATTTAACCTTGGAAGAACTCTCCTTTACCAGGCAGGATTCCATGATGAAGCAGTAGGAGTTACAATAAATAGGTACTGTGGTTCTGGTCTCCAGGCAGCAAACTTTGCAGCTCAGGAAGTTATGACGGGAGAATGTGATTTGGTAATAGCAGGCGGTTCTGAATCAATGTCAAGATATCCTATGGGTTCTGACGCACAAATCGCAGCAAAAGCAGGAGCTCCCCTTGTTATACCTGAGGCAGTTCAAATGAAAGGACTAGTTCCTATGGGAGTTGCAGCCGATATGATAGCTCAGAAATACAAAATAACAAGAGAAGAAGTTGAGGAGTTTGGTTTCAACTCCCAAAAAAGAGCAGCAACGGCTTGGAGACAGGGGATATACAACTCACAAGTATTCCCAGTTACCGTTAAAAAAGATGGTCAGGAATTTACAATAACACAAGATGAAGGAGTAAGGTTCAAAGTACTTGATGATCCAGAAGGTTTCATAGCCGATATGAAAAATCTTCCGTATTCATTTACCCCAGATGGTCCTCATACCCCTGCAACTTCATCTCAGATATCTGATGCAGCTTGTGCGATAATGATAACAACTCCTGAGAAAGCTCAAAAACTTGGTCTAAGACCACGAGCGAGGTTTGTATCTTTTGGACTTGCAGGGTCAGACCCAGTCCTTATGCTCACAGGAATAGCTCCGGCAATAAGGAATGCATTAAAAAAGGCAGGTCTTACAATAGACGATATTGATATAATTGAGATAAATGAAGCATTTGCATCACCTGTGATCTATGCAGCAAGAGAACTTGGAATAGATTGGAGAACAGATCCGAGACTTAATCCTAACGGTGGAGCAATAGCTCACGGACACCCAATAGGAGCAACGGGAGCAATACTTTTGACCAAAGCCCTTTATGAACTTGAAAGAACTAAAAAAAGATACGCTTTAATTTCACTTTGCATGGGTGGAGGAATGGGAATCGCTACAATAATAGAGAGAATATAAAACCTAAGCTTAAATTAACTTTTTGGAAAATAAAACAAATAAACTAAGTTTTTTAACTTACAATTAGCTTCCTGCGTAGGGAAGCCCGTGAAAATCGGGCGCGGTCCCCAGCCGCCGTGACCCGAATCCGTGGTCAGGAGATGCCACTGGGTAGTGGGGTGAAAAATTATGAAGCTCGCTACCTCGGGAAGGCATCTCCAACCCAAAAAAAAGACCGCGGTAGGCTCGTTAAAAAAACGAGCCGAGGGAAGCCGGAAGACCTTGCAGGAAGCAAAAAACTCTGGGGGGTGAAAAACAATGATAGAAAAAGAATCTTTAACCAATGAAATATTAATAAACAAAAAAGGCACCTCAATTTCTCAAAAATCAATCTCTCAAAAATCAATCCCCAGAAAAACTTACTCTTCAATCGCTCGCTCTACCCTTCTACTCTCCTCTTTCCTTATTCTCTATATTTCATCCTGCGCACGTGAGAAAGAAAATCTTATACCTGAAAATATGATTCCACCGAAAATAGTAATAGGTGGAGAATCATCAGGTAAAATAGCTCTCATAAAAAAACAAGATGGAACAAAGCAGAAAATTATCATAAACGGAGTAAATGGCGCAGTGTTCCACCAGGTGATGTTTTCACACGATGGGAAATACATCTTTGCTGCTGCCTCAAACCTGAACAAAGTTTATGTTTTTGATGGTGAAAACCTTTCCTTGA
>JAVVGL010000003.1:0-126892 GCA_032249135.1 Candidatus Calescibacterium sp.
TTGTCTTTTAATATACACCAGCTGATGGGAGGTAAAATTTGATGGGAACTAGGGTTTATTTTCTATAAAAAAGGTTTATTTTCTATAAGTTATGCCAGTACACTATTTGGGTTAAAAAATAACTAAAATAAACATTATGGAAAGGGATTGGAAGTCTTATAAGAACATAATGGAACTTTTTGAAGAAACAGCTGAAAAATTTCATAATAAAACTGCTTTAAGATACAAAGAAAAAGGAATATGGCACGAAATAACATGGGGAAAATATAAAGAGCTTGTGTATAAGGTAGCAAAATCTCTACTTGCTCTTGGATTGAAAAAAGGAGATAGAGTTGCTTTGATTGGGAATAACAGATGGGAGTGGGTTGTGACAGACCTTGGTATAATTCACGCTGGCGGAATTTCAGTCGGACTATATCCTACATTATCTCCGGAGCAAATAGAATACTCAGTAAATCACTCAGAAGCCAAAATAATTTTTCTTGAAGGAGAAGAACAACTTGATAAAGTCCTTGAAATTGAAAATAAAACAGGACTTGAAAAATTCATAGTTTGGGACAAAAAAGGACTATGGGGATTCAAACACAAAAAACTTTTATTCTTTGATGAATTTTTAGATTTAGGAAAAGAAGTAGAAGATAGAAAATTACAAGAAATAAAAGATGAGATAGAACCAGAAGATACCGCATTCATAATTTATACTTCCGGAACAACTGGACCTCCAAAAGGTGCAATGATAACTCATAGAAATATCCTTTTTATGACATATGCCCTATCTCGTGTAAATGAGGCGAATGAAGACGATGAAACTTTATCTTACCTTCCATTAAATCACATAGCTGAAAGATTGCTATCTGTATATTTGCCCGTTGCTATTGGATATAAAGTGAATTTTGTTGAGAGCTTTGAAACTTTGCTTGAAAATCTCCGAGAAGTAAGACCTACACACTTTTTCTCTGTCCCAAGAATATGGGAAAAAATAGCATCTCAAATAGAAATTCTTATGGATGATTCAACTCCTCTGAAAAAGAGACTGTGGAAGTTAGCAAAAGAATGGGGAAGAGAATACGCCGAAAGCCTCCAAAAAATTAAAGAAGAACTTATAAGAAAAGACGGAGAGTTTGATAAACTCAAAGGAGAAGAAAGAAGAAAATTGGTTCATAGTAAAGTTCCCTTGAAAACAAGGCTCAAATACCTTGTAGCATATAACTTGGTTCTAAGACATGTAAAAAGGATATTGGGTTTTGATAGAATAAAATTTGCACTATGCGGTGCAGCTCCGTCAGCTCCTGAACTTTATTTATTTTTTAACTCACTCGGAATTCCTCTTGCAGAAGGTTATGGACAAACAGAATCATCTGGTGTTATAACTATAACAAAAATAGGGAAAGAAAGATTTGGCTATGTCGGCGAGCCAATAGAGGGTATAGAAGTAAAGATAGCAGAAGATGGAGAAATCCTAACTCGTGGTCCACATGTATTCAAAGGATATTTTAAGGACCCAGAACTTACCGCTATGACAATAGTAAATGGATGGCTTCACACAGGAGATGTAGGTCAAATGGATGAACTTGGATACCTAAAAATTCTTGACAGAAAAAAAGATATAATAATAACTGCTGGTGGAAAAAACATAACTCCATCTTATATTGAGAACAAACTAAAATTTTCTCCATACATTCAAGATGCCGTAGTTATAGGAGATGGTAGAAAATACCTCGTAGCTCTAATTCTTATAGATGAGGAAAATGTATCAAATTGGGCTCAAAAGATGAGAATTCCATTCACAACTTTTGAAGACCTGACAAAAAATCCTCAGGTTTATAAACTCATAAAAGAAGAAGTTGAAAAAGTGAATAAAACTTTATCGCAAGCTGAAACAATAAAGAAATTCGCTCTGATACCACGAAAACTTTACGAAGAAGAAGGAGATATCACTCCAACACGCAAACTAAAAAGAAAGATGATAGAAAAAAAATATAAGGATATTATAGAACAGCTTTACAGAGATTAATACTTTTATTCTTTATTATTTTTTATTTTATCTTATTTTTTATTATTGGAGTTTTGAATTTTTGACAAAGCCAATCTCAAAAATCTTTCCTCGTCTTCTCTTGTTTTAACTTGTAAAATTTTTTCTTCTGCAAGTTTTAAAACCAACTGAAAAGCGTAGTTTTCTAATTCTTTCTTTTTCTCCTGAACTTTCATTTCAATCATCCTATTGACCTCCTCAATTTTGTTTTTAGAATATAATTCTGCGCTCCTTCTTATTCTTTCACACTCCTTTTCCGTTAATTCCTCAATTTCTCTTCTCAACTTCTCTTTTTCTTGCTCGGCTGATTTTCTTTTTTCCAAAGCTCTATTATAGATTTTCTTTGCTTCCTCCAACCTTTTCTTTGAAGATTCAAGTTCAGCTATCATTTCAGATCTACTTTTCTCAATAGAGCTTTTAAGTTTTGGGAAAACAAACTTCAAAAGCAGAAAAATATAAAGGAAAAAGTTTATTGATGTAAAAATTAATGTTTTTATAAACTCGCCTCCTCCGTGTCCTTCCATAGCCTCTTAAACCTTCCTTCCTAAAATTTTTTCTAAAAGTCCCCGGGAAATTTCATCTGCCATTTTAGGTATCTCATTCAATACTTTTTTCTCATATTCTTCAAGTTTTGCAGTTTCCTCTTGTAGTTTTTTTAATGCGTATTCATCAACTTGAGCAATAATTTCTGATGCCCTCTTTCTTTCCTCATCAACTCTCCTTTTATACTCACTCAGAGCTCTATCTCTTTCCTCCTCAATAATTTTCTGATATTCTTGTTCAAGTTTTTCGGCTTCTTTGAGAAGCCTTTCAGTTTCTTCATTTACCTTCTTTATCTCCTCAAAATATCCTGAAACCTCATTCAAAATCGGGTTTATAATAAACTTTGAGAGTACAATATACACCAAGATAAAAATAATGAAACTGAAAACAAAAGTTAAATCGGGTTGCAACATATATAACCTTTTTTTATAGTAGGAGAAAGAATAATTTCATTAAAATCAAAAAATTTCAAGATTAAGATGTAAAAGCAATCTCAAAATTAAAAAACAAAGCCGTAAAAAAACAAATAAGAACTTTGAATATATAAAATAAAGTAAATAGTGAATGGGGAACAAAAATGAAAGCCTTGATTTTTCTTTTGATGAAAGCAATATTAACATAAATTACAAAGAGCAAACAAAATATCTTTTCAGCTTCATAAAAAGGTATATTGGAAACTACATAAAAGGAATTGTAGCCACAATATGCTCTGCGTTTTTTTCAGCGATAACTCCAATCTTTGTAAAAAAAGGCATAGAAGCTCTTGAAAAAGGGACAACAAAAGATTTTATAGTTCTTATAGGGTTAGCCATAGCATCTTTTGGCATAATAAGAAGCGCACTTTTGTACATAGGAAGAATGCTCATAATAAGATCCGGAAGACTTGTTGAGAAAGATATAAGAGATGACATTTTCAAATCTACTCTATCAATAAGGTCAGAATTCTTTGATAAAGAAGGAACAGGAAAAATAAGTTCAGTAATAATAAATGACATTGAAAACATAAGAATGATGCTTGGATTCGGAGGTATGATAATCTCTCACATAATGCCTGTGTTCATAATGAGCATCATAGGGGAGTTCTTAATAAGCCCAAAACTCACTTTAATATCTCTCATCCCACTTTTGAGTATAACTTTCGTTGTAATTTTCTTCCAAAGGAGAATTTTTATAATATCAGAAAAAGCCCAGGATAAACTATCAGAAATCTCCGATTTCAGCCAAGAGAAAATATCATCAATAAGAATAATAAAAAGCTTCGCAATAGAAGACAAAATACAAGAGAAATTCAACGAAAAAGCAGAAGATTACAAGAAAATAAATTTAAGGCTTGCAAAAGAAAGAGGAAAATTTGATGTGCTATCTTTCCTACTCGCTGAAATATCTCTGCTTTTTGTTGTAATGTTCGGTGGGAAGATGGTAATAGATAATGAAATTTCAAAATCTACCCTTGCAGGATTTATTGCATATCAGATAATCCTTATATGGCCGGCTATGGCTATGGGATACCTTGTTGTGATAATTCAAAGAGGTTTTGCTTCTCTTTGGAGACTTCAAAAACTAAAAATCCAAGAAAAAGAGCAAGATATAGAGCACCTTCTGAATGAGATAGAGAATAATAACAGGAAATCCCAAATTCCAATATCAATTTCATTTGAAAACCGAGCAAAGAACAATAATAAACAAACAACTGAAAATTTGGAGAATGAAAATTCAGACTTTATATCCTACGATATCCGAATAAAAAACCTAAATTATGGCATTTTGAAAAATATAGAGCTGCAAATACCAGAAGGAACAAAAATTGGGATAGTAGGGAAGACAGGTTCAGGAAAAACTACTCTGCTTCAACTTATAATGAAACTTTACATCCCACCAGAGGGAACAATATTCATAGGAGGAGAAGACATTTGTAAAAAGCCAACATATGAAATCAGAAAAATAATCTCAGCTGTTTTTCAGGAGAATTTCTTTTTCTCCGGAACAATAAAAGAAAATGTAATTTTAGGGAAGGGAGACTTTTTATTAGAAGAACTCTCATTAGACCAAAATGAAAACGGGAAAGAATATTATTATGATGATGTTAATTTGGAAAGAGAGGTTGAAAAGTACCTCAAAATAGCGAATTTTGACTATTCATCTTTCCCAAAAGGAATAGAAGAAATTATAGGAGAAAAAGGAATAAAGTTATCTGGGGGTCAGAAAGAAAGACTTGCACTTGCCCGAGCTCTAATTAAGAACCCTAAAATATTAATTTTAGATGATGCGTTCGCAAATATTGATACAAAAACAGAAGAAGAAATCTTAAAATCTCTTTTGAGAATAGTAGAAGAAAAAAATATGACTTTAATTTTTGCAACTCACAGAGTAAAGAATCTCATCAACTTTGATATGATTTTAGAGCTTCAAAAAGGTTATATTATAAACCTTGATTCACCATCAAATCTCCTCAAAAGAGAAGGCTCAATTTTTTCAAGTTTTTACAGGAGAGAAATTGAAAGCTCTGTATGGGGGAAATTGATATGATAAGTTCAAGAACAAAAAAAGGAGAATTAGAATTCATTCTCAAATTTTTTTCGTACCTCACAAAATATAAATTCTTACTATTTTTATCAATAGTTTCCCTTGCGGGAGGTATAATATCAGAAATTTCAATACCAGCTCTTTTAAAAAAATCGGTAGATTTAGCGATAGAAACAAAAAACATATCAAAACTTCTCATTTTCTCATCTGCGATCTTGCTTGCTATAATTATTTCATCACTTAACCATTATTTTCTTATTTACTTTACAAATAAAATTGGACAAAATGTAATAAAAGATATAAGGACTCAGCTCTTCAGTCATATTTTGAGACTTCCTCTCTCTTACTTTGACAAAAATCAAAGCGGCAAAATTGTAATAAGAATAACAAACGATGTGGAAAATCTCACAGAACTTTTCATCTCAGGACTTATAACCTTTACAGCGGACATACTTTTGATAATTGGTATCTCAGCAATTCTTTTCTTTCTTGATGTAAAACTTGCACTCATTACCCTTTCGGTTTTTCCAGCAATGATTGCTATGACTTTATTTTTCAGAAAGAAAGCAAGAGAAATTTATCTTAACATAAGAAGGAAAATAGCTCACCTTAATTCTTTCATAAGCGAGAGCATAATGGGAATTAAAACTGTAAAAATTTTACCAGCATACATTTTTTCATTCAACAAATTCAGGAAACTCAACAAAGATTACTCAGATGAAACAGAAAAAGCAATATTTTTATTCTCCTTCTTTTTCTCTTCAATAATTTTCTTTTCCGCAATATCTTTGGGAGCCGTAATGGGATTCGGTGGCGTAAAAATTTTAGAAAACGAACTGTCTTTTGGAACATTTATTGCATTCTGGTATGCAGTAAATAAACTTTTTGATCCAATATGGGATTTCAGTGAAAAATACAACATAGTTCAAACTGCAATCGCGGCATCTCAAAGAATATTCAAAATCCTTGAAACTCAAACAGAAGAATATGATGAACTATCATTACCCCAAAAAATAAAAAACGACGAAAACAGAGTAAGGATAGAAAAGAAGATTGAAAGAGGAGAAATTGAATTTCAGAATGTGAGTTTTTCTTATGACGGAGAAAAAATAGTTTTAGATTCGGTATCGTTTAAAATAAGAGCAGGAGAAAATGTATCAATAATTGGACTGACGGGAGCTGGCAAAACAACAATCGCAAATCTTATCTTACGCATGTATAAACCCCAAAAAGGTCAAATACTTATAGATGGAGAAAATATAGAAAATTATAGTTTAAGAGAAATAAGAAGAAAAATATCAATAGTACACCAAGACATATTCATATTTTCAAGAAAGGTAATAGAAAACATAACTTTTGGCGATAAAAACAGAGAGAAGATAAGAAAAATAGTGAATATGTTAGATGAACTCGGAATAGAAATAGACCTTGAAAAAGAGATAGGAGATGATGGAGCAGGTTTGTCAGCTGGAGAGAAACAAATAATAGCTATCCTGAGAGCTTTTTATTTTGATCCCAAAATCATAATATTTGATGAAGCAACTTCTTTCATAGACCCAGAAACAGAAGAGAAAATTCTAAAACTACTTGAAAAAATATCAAAAGGGAAAACACTCATAAAAATAGCTCATAGACCTTCAACCATAAAATGGTCAGAAAAAATAATCCTTGTAAAAAACGGAAAAACACAAGAATTGAAAGATATAATCAAAAAATTAAAACAAATACAACTTACAGATGGAAAGATTCAACTGATTTCAAAATAATTCAACCAATTTCAACATATCCGGAGAAAATGAAGTTTGCTGAACCTTCAAGAAAAAACTCATCTCCTTTCTTTGATACCAAAACTTTTCCCCCTTTAAATATAATTTCTGCTTCGTCTTTCACAAGATTTTCCTTTTGCGCCACTGAAAAAACCGCAACCGCACCTGTTCCACATGCTAATGTCTCACCCACTCCTCTCTCAAAAACCATAACTTCTATGGAATTTTGACTTCTAATTTTCGCAAACTCAACATTAACGTTCTCATCTTTTGATATTTTTGAAGCAAGATTAATAAAAAGTTCATAATCAAAATCTCCCAAAAATACAAGATGAGGATTTCCAACATCAACCCTAAAAAGCTCAAACTTGTCGTACTTGACTTTCCCTAAAATTTTGGGAGTTCCCATATTTACTTCTAGTCCTCTTTGAGTTCTCCTTACCTCTCTCTTTCCCGCCAGAGTTTCAAATGTGATTTTATCTTTATCCGAAAGCTTCATATCGTAGATGTATTTTGCAACACACCTTATTCCGTTCCCGCTCATTTCAGCCTCGGAGCCATCGGCATTTATTATTCTTATCTTGAAATCAAAATTCCGATCCGATGGTTTATAAAGACCTATAACTCCGTCGGCACCTATACCGAAATTTCTACTGCAATATTTTCTCGCAAAATCTTGAATAGAAAAATTTTCACCACCCTGCGGAATACGAAGATCAATTATGATAAAATCATTCCCAAGAGCTTCATACTTTGAAAACCACAACTTCATGCTAACCACTACCAATAAAAAAAAGAAAAAAAGTAATAGAATTGTTAAGAAAGCATACGATTTTTTGGAAATTATCAAGCAATTTTTTTAAAATTTGAAAATGCTATGGGAGATATAAAAGAGCTTGTAGAAAGCGATAGTGTTCTGAGAATAAAAATGAAAGGGAAAAACAAAAAAAATAATAATAATTCAAATATTTTTGGCTTCTTTCTCGGAACAATATTGACATTCCTTCCTCTCTTTGCAACAGTATATATAAAATCACAAATTATAAATCAGGGATATAAAATCGCAAAGATGGTAAAAGAATTAGAAGAACTACAAGATACGAGGGATTATCTCTCAGCAAAACTTTCGTCTTTACAAAATCCAAAGAACCTTTATAAGATAGCACAGAAAATGGGATATGAACTCCCATCAATAGAAAAAATAGATTTTCTCACGGGTAAAAAGTGAGAAAATTAAAACTGAGAAATCAAAAGTCATCACCAAAAGGACCTTTTACTTCTGAGTTTTCATCTGTAACAACATAGTAAGAAAATTTACCATCACCATCCAAATCACATCTTGCCAAAATAGTTATGTCAACTCCTGCAGTTGCTTCAACTTCTAAACCATCCGAAGGAGAAGCGGTTTGCGGAGAAGAAGAAAAGTCTCCCTGAGCAATAGCATAATCGCAGTATGTTCCCCCTTTTGTGTTGAAATTGAGCTGTTGTGAAAAGCAATTTTCATCACTCCAAATTTTTTTATCCTTTCCCCCCAAACCGGGATACCACCCGCATGTTATGTATTTTCCTTTCTCGGTTTCCCTCATCTCTTCAAGATGTAAAATAGATGGCAAAATAGTTTTCACCTCCGCAGTTTTTGATTTATATACGAACTTTCTATACTGCGGAACAGCAAGAGATGCTAAAACAGAAATTATAATGAGAACTATTATTAATTCAAGAAGAGAAAAAGCTCTCTTACTTGAAGAAAAAATTTCCTCCATTCTCATAATATACAATAAACAAACAAAAAGTATAAGCAATAATTTTGTTTTTTGTATTGCAGAAAAATAATTTATAAAATTAAAGAAAAATGTTCAAAAAGATTCTTATAGGATATGATGGTTCTGATGGAGCAAAGAAAGCTCTAACGAAAGGAATAGAAATAGCAAAAGTTTCTGGAGCAGAAATATATATTTTATCTGTTGGAAGAATTCCAGAATATGCTGAAATAATATCGGAAATAGAAGAAGCAAAAGAACAAGCTCAAAAATTCTACGAAAAAATACAAAAAGAAGCTTACGACACAGCAAATAAAGAAGGAATAAGCTGCAAAACTTTGATAAAATATGGCAAATCAGGCGATGTAATAGTGGATACCGCTACTGAAATCGGAGCCGACCTCATAATTGTTGGAGTTCATAAACATTCTGCACTGAAAAGAAGATTATTAGGTGCCACAGCAGATAAAGTAGTAGATAACGCAACTTGCTCCGTATTAGTGGTAAAGTAAAATCAAAAAAAGATAAAAAGAAAAAATGAAAGCCAGAGAAGAGAAAAAAACTGAAAAATGAAAAAAACTGAAAAATGAAAATTTATAAATAGTTAGGAATAATTTGAGAATTTAGGGGAATGGCGTCTCCCCTTAACCGCCCCCACCAGAGGAGGGCTGATGACGCCTACCACATCCAGCCACCAAAAATGAGTTAGAAAAATAAAAATAAAACACCAAAGGAGGTAGGCAAATATGGCAGAACAACTCTGGTGGGAAGCGTCTATATGGATTCTTTTAGCACTTGCATCAAGCCTTTTATCTTTGAAAATAGGAATATCAGTTGCTCTCGTTGAAATAATAGTCGGAATCATAGCGGGAAACACCATACACCCTAATATCACTCCATGGGTAAAATTTCTTTCAAGCTTTGGAGCAGTTATTCTAACTTTCTTAGCAGGAGCAGAACTTGAAAGAGATGTGATAAAAAAGTACTGGAAAGAATCTCTGATTTTGGGGCTTATAGGTTTCTTTGCGCCATTTATAGGAGCTTGGCTTATAGCTCAATTTATTTTAGGGTGGGAATTAAAACAGGCTCAACTTGCAGGTATAGCACTATCTACAACATCAGTGGCAGTGGTATACGCAGTAATGGTAGAAACAGGATTAAATGAAAAACCATTAGGAAAAATTATTCTAGCAGCATGCTTTGTAAATGACCTTGGAACCGTAATAGCACTGGGACTACTTTTTACAAAAATAAATATCACACTCATCATCTTCACAGTAGCTACAATATTAGCTATTATAATCCTACCAAAGTTCTCAGAGATCTACTTTAGAGTCGTAAAAAACCACCCGAGTGAGCCAGAAGTAAAATTTATATTTCTTACTCTTTCTCTTTTTGGATTATTTGCCGTCAAAAGCGGTAGTGAAGCGGTCTTACCTGCATACCTCATAGGGGCAGCATTAGCAAACTTATTTTTAGAAAACAGAGAACTCGTAAAACGTATGCGAGCTACAACCATTGCAATTCTAACACCATTTTACTTCCTCAAAGCTGGTAGCCTCGTGAATCTCCAAGCTATACTTACTCAAATCGGAGCACTAACAGTACTCTTTTTTGCAAAGGTTATATCTAAATTCGTAGGACTTTACCCAGCCGGAGTGGCGTTCAGGTTCAGAACAAAAGTAAACTTATACAATGTCATGCTTATGAGCACAGGTCTTACTTTCGGAACAATTTCCGCTCTGTATGGACTTGAACACAACATAATTGACCAAAATCAATATTCACTTTTGGTAACAGTAGTCATACTATCTGCCATAATACCAACTTATATAGCACAAAAATTTTTCTACCCCAAAGATGAAGAAGCTTCAAACTTCAAAATTGAAAGAAAGAAAAAGAAGATAAAATGAAAAAATAAAAGAAAGAACGAGAAACTTAAATCTTCCACAAAAACATCTCCGAGTATAAAAAATAACTAAATTATTATAAAGAATAAAAAGAAAAACTTTATGTCGCTTGGATTATACAAAGATGTATTCCCAATAAAGGAACCCGGAGAAAAAGAAGCAAAATACTACATAAAAAAAGGAGATATTGTAAAGTGTGTTCTATGTCCGCAAGGATGTGAAATAAAAGATGGTGAAGAAGGAAAGTGTTTAGTTAGAATAAATAGAGGGGGAAAACTCTGGGCTGCATCCTATGGTAAAATTGCAGCAATTCATCTTGACCCAATAGAAAAAAAACCTCTTTTTCATTTTTACCCAACATACAAAATCCTATCTGTCGGATCAGTTGGATGCAACTTTTCTTGTAAATTTTGCCAAAACTGGGAACTCGTTGAAGGTCTTGCAAATGTATCTTATGTTTCACCAGAAGATTTAGCTTCTCTTGCAGTAAAACTCAAATATAAAAAAAATATCGGAATAGCCTTCACCTACAACGAACCTACAATATGGTTTGAATACATAATAGATACAGCAAAAGTCTTAAAAGGTATTGACCCTGATATGAAAGTCGTTATGGTAACAAACGGATATATAAGCGCGAAACCTCTTGAAGAATTATCTGATTATGTTGACGCTATGAACATAGATTTTAAATTCGCAAAAGAAGAGTACTACAAAGAAATAAGCGATGCTCATTTCAAACCGGTTCTCACAACAATAAAAAGAGCATGGGAACTATTCAAAATCAAAGGAAAACCCTTTATTGAACTCACATACCTTGTAATAACGGGAATAAACGACACGGAAGAAGATTTTGAAAAAATAACAGACTTTGTAGCTCAAATAAGCCCAGAAATACCTTTCCATATTTCAAGATTTTTCCCACATTTTCTTATGAGTGATAGACCACCCACTCCTATTCCTACCCTAAAAAAAGCCTATGATATAGCAAAGAAAAAATTAAAGTATGTATATGTAGGAAATGTTTGGGGAGATGATGGAGAAAATACATATTGTCCAAACTGCAACCAAATACTCATAAGAAGATATGGTTTCACTTCAGAAATAGTAGGAATAAAAAATGGCAGATGTTCAAATTGTGGTTATGAATTTTTTGGAATTCTTGAAGAATACAACGGAAATTTTCTCCAAAAATCAAAAAATATCTAACAAAATCAAAAAAATATCTAAAAAACCAACAAAAGAAAATAAATCAACAAAATAGACAAAAATAGACAAAACATAAAAAGATGATAAAAACACTCAAAAAGATTTCCGCCTCTTTAATACCTTTTCTCTTTATTACATTCCCTCTTTTAACCCAAAAAGTCTATCCGCAACAAATAAAAGATGTAGAAAGAGAAAATAATCAGGAAACAGAAAAAGTATCGGAAGGAAGCGATCGGGAAACTTGGCAAATATACGAGGTAAAAATTACGGGAGCAGAAAGGGTAAGTGAAGAATACATAAGGTCAGTGATTTTGAGCAAAGAAGGAAAAAAGTTAGACCCAATCACTTTAAGACAAGATATAGAGAGAATTTTCAAACTTGATTTTTTTGACGATGTAAAAGCAGAATTCAAAGACGGAATTTTAACATTCTATCTTAAAGAAAAACCTATAATCTCAGAAATCCAAGTAGAAGGTAGAAAAGAACTTGAAGAAGAAAAATTCAAAGAAATAATGAAACTCAAACAAGGAGATTTTTTTGATGAAAGAAAGCTGAAATCTCAAATAGACTCAATAATCTCAGAATATAGAAAACAGGGTTTTATTTTCACAAGAATTGAAAGCAAAATAGAACAACTACCACAGAACAGAGTTAAAGTAAAACTCAAAATAGAGGAAGGCAAAAAATTTCTTGTGAGAAAAATATTGTTTTCAGGAGCAAAAAAGTTAAGTGAAGATGAACTCAAAAAATGCATACAAACAAAAGAGACAAATCCTCTCAAAAAAATAGTCAGAGAAGGCAAAGTAGATATAAACACGGTAAATTTAGATAAAGAGAACACAAAGATATGTTATCTTGATTGGGGTTTTCTTGACGCAGAAATCAAATCTCCTCCTGCACTCATAATTAATCCCGCAAAGGAAGAAACATTAGTCTTGTTCAGAGTTGCAAACGAGGGAGAAAGATACAAAGTAAAAAGATTAAATTTAGCAGGAGACATTATCTTTGACAAAGAACAAATAATTGACAACCTCAAAACCAAAGAAAACGAATTCGTTTCAAGAAAAAAAATACTTGAAGATATAGAATGGATAACCTCTCTCTACCAGGATGTAGGATTTGGTCAAGCAAGAGTAGATCCTCTTATTTCAAAAGAAAAAAACCTGGTAGATATTGATTTTCAAATTTCACGAGGAGATATATCTTATATAAAGAATATAAACATAAAGGGGAACACAAGAACGAGAGATTTCGTAATAAGACGCAATATTTCTCTGCTTGAAGGAGAAGCTTTTTCAAGAACAGCACTTGTGAAATCTTACTTTTCCTTAATGAGAACAGGATTTTTTGAAAAAGTAGATATTAACCCGATATTCCTTGAAGATAACAGAGTAGATTTAGATATAGAGGTAAAAGAAGGAAGAATGGGAGCAATTTCTCTGGGTGGAGGATTCAGCCCACAATTTGGTAACTTTTTCCAATCTCTTTTCCTTATGTTTCAAGGACAACTTGCGAATTTCAGAGGAATGGGGCAAAATTTAGGATTTTACCTTGCTCTTGGAGGAGGGTTCGCCTTCTTCAATTTCTATTTCCAAGACGACCACGCGTTTGATACAGATTACATCATGGGTATAAACCTTTTCAGATACCAGAGCTTCTTTTTACCATTCAGAAAAATATCAACCGGCGGGAAATTCAATACAGGATTTTTCCTTGAAGAAAAAACAAAATTTGTACTGTCTCCCGGAATGGAAATAGTAGATGTTTATGATAGGAGAACCGGTCTTAGAATTCCCCTTTACCAAGATGACCCCGGAGCTGGATTCGGTAGAAGCGATCTGAGGTTCCTTAGAGCAGAAATAAGAAACGATACAAGAGATAATCCTCTCGCTCCCTCACGAGGGAGACTCATAACTTTGTGGAGCAAAGTAGGAGGTGTATTCGGAGGTGACCTATACTATGTGAAATTTGGTATATCAAATACATTTTTCATACCGATAAAATGGGGAATTGTATTCTCACCTGCGTTAAGATTGGGCGGAGGATTTGGACTAACCGCATCAAGGTTTCTGCCATATCCAGAAAGATTCTTTGCAGGCGGAATATATTCTATGAGAGGATATGAATATTTTTCACTTGGAAGAAAAGTACAAGTTCCAGGAATTGGCGAAATAGTTCTTGGGGGAAATAAATCAGTAATTTCAAATCTTGAACTCATATTTCCTGTGGTAAGACAGGCAGGATTATTTTTTGTTCTGTTTTCTGACATAGGTCAAGTCTTCGCAGAACAAGAAAAAATAGATATCCTAAATTTTAGAGCATCATACGGATTTGAAATAAGATGGATTTCTCCTTTTGGTCCAATAAGATTTTCAATAGGATTCCCTCTCGTAAAGAAACGAGGAGATCAATTCAGAGTTTTTGATTTTTCTTTGGGATTATTCCAGTTTTATCCAGAACTTGAAGAATTCTAATTTCAATTATATTTTTTCTTTCTGATTATACATTTTTCTTTCTAATCATATTTTTCCAGTAGCCATTTCCACAGTGGAATAAACTTTATAATTTTTCCATCGTATTTTCCTTCTGCTTCGTAGTCCCACGAGATGATTTCAAGATTTTTACAATTTAGTTCATCTGATGCATCTGACAATGCCTTTATTTCCCTCTCTTTTGTTTTTGGATCCGCTGCGTTATAGCAAACTTGTATTAGTTTTTCTGCTTTCGGTCCTTGCTTTACTACAAAATCAACTTCTTTTCCTTTTTTCGCCTTGTAATAGAATAAATCTAAATTTGGTCTGAAATTTCTTCTCAAAAGCTCACAGAAAACAGCATTTTCCATAAGCTTTCCTATATTTACAGAAAGTTGAAAAGTTTTTGCTAATACAAAGCCATTATCTACGGCATAAATCTTTTTTGGAACCTTGATTTGCTCTTTTAATTTGAAGGAAAATCTATTCAGCATAAACAAAAGGTAAGATTCTTCCAAATACCTTACATAGTTTTGAGTAGTAGTTACACTTTTTAACCCTAATATGTTCTTTATTTTCGTGAAACTAAATTCAGATGAAAGGTTTGATAGCAAATAAATCGCCAAGTCATAAATCTGCGGAACAAATCTTACTTTGTATCTTTTCACTACATCTTTGAGCAATATTGCATCAAATAAAGTTTCAAGATAAATTTTGGCATCTAAATTTTTAACTACTACCTCCGGAAATCCCCCGGAAAAAATGTATTCGCTGAGAAGATTTAGAATTTTGCCTTTGATTTCTGGTAAGTGTAATTTCTCTTTGTCTAACTCAAAGTTTTTGGCTTTCAGAAACTCTCTGAAACTAAATGGCAAAACTTTTATTGATATATATCTTCCCGTCAAAACCGAAGAGATTTCTCTTTCCAAAAGCTTTGAGTTAGAACTAGTAATTATAAGGTTAAAATTTCTCCTATGAAGTTTATTTACAAAAAGTTCCCATTTATCTAAATTTTGTATCTCGTCGAACAAAAAATATTTGGCATCAGGATAAACTTCATACAAAGCTTTGATAATCTCATCATAATTTTTGATTTTCAGTAGGTTCTCATCGTCAAAATTCAAGTAGGCAAAATTTTTATTTCTCAAAAGTAAAATACAGAACACAGATTTCCCCGCTCTTCTCGGACCGCTGATAACCTTTACAATATTTTCATCTAAAAATTTTTGAGCATACGGTATAGATTCGCGCAAGACATATTTTTCAGCCTGCAAAACAAAACGCTCCTTTTCTGCTTTGTGCTGCAAAACTATCTCCCTTATCATCATCTTTTATAATCTTACTGGATAAAAATTTAAAATTTTGTCCAGTACAGTTTGAAAAATGAACAAAAAAAATTTTTCAGATTTTCTTTGGCTCGGCTAAGGACAAACCTGAATTATACTTCCAGCTACCGTATCATTTTCTAAAAGAAACTTTATAGCAGAAATCACCTCATCTATTGCTCCATATTTTTTTGTAGCCGTTTTTTGAGCAACTTTTTTCAGATATTCTTCGTTTTCGCCTTCGGGCGGTAAAATTGGTCCGAGCGCAACTCCATTTACAAGAACTTCCGGAGCAAAAAATTTAAAAAGATGCTCAACTAAATACCTGCCCAACTCTTTCCCAAGATGATATGGTATAAAATTTCTTCTTGCTCTCTCAACATCTAAAATAAAAATAGCCTTACCTGTTTTTCCTTTTTCTTTCAGAGAATCCCACATAGCTTTTATAAGCAGAAAATGGAATAAAAAATTTACCCTCATACTTTTCTCTATTTCCTCTAATGTGAGATTTTCAATTGGTATTTTCTCAAACGAACTTGCATTGCATATTATAACATCTGATCTTTTCGCATAATCTAAAAGAGAATTTAGATCTTCAATACGAGTCATATCAGCTTTTATCAGCTCAACTTTTACTCCTTTGTTCTCACACTCTTTTTTCAGCTCCGAAGCTTGATTTTCTGATGAAAAATAGTGTATAAAAAGATTTCCTCCTTGCTCCGCAATAAATAAAGAAATTTCTTTACCTAATCTCCTTGCTCCTCCTGTTATGAGAAAAAACTTACCTTTTACTTCCATTACAGAGAAAATTTATTCGGGAATTTTATTCTTTCAAACAAACAAATAAAGAAAATTTATGAATCAAAACTACAAAACCTAAAACTTTCCACGAGAGATTTTTTGTTTTCCAGAGCTTATGAAACCTTTGTTCAAAAATTCCAAGTTATTTGATATTGCTTTTTTGAGAATATCTGATATGCCAAAATCCACAGACCTCGCCAAAGTTTCGATTACAAGGTCTTTGTAAAAATATCCGTACCTTTCAGAAAGTTCTCCACTGATCACAAAAGCATCTTTTAAAAACTCTTTTACAAAGAAAACTTCAAACTCACGGGCTACCTCATCTATAACTTTTCCCTTTTGGGAAGGCTTCGGGAGACAAGTAATACATGAGAAACTTCCTATTATATTATTGTCTCTAAATCTACTGAAACTCTGTATTCCGCTTGGTTTCATGGAAGGATCTTCTTTATATTCTGTTTCAACGTTTTTGCTTTACTTTTCCTTTTTTCATTCTTTTTCTTTTCTTCTTTTTTCATATTACTGGGTAGATATGTGAGCATGCAAAGCACCTGCTGCTTTTATCGCCTGCAAAATAGCGATTATATCTTGCGGAGAAGCACCTATTTTATTGAGTTCTCGCACAAGCTCGTCAACAGTAGTTACAGGTCCCAATATATTAACCTTTCTTTTTTCAAATTTCGAGGTAGCGGTGGAAAATTCTGGGGGTAGGGGTGAAGGTTCTTTCCCTATTTTTACAACTATGTCTCCATGTGACACCGCTACCTCGGAAATTCCTACTTCTCTTCCCATAACGACAGTTCCTGTTCTTTCGTTTATCACGACACGGGCGGGAGCGTCTGGATTAACTTCTATATTCTCTATTATAGATATGAACTCCGCAACTCTTCCTGTGAATTCCAAAGGTATAGCGACAAAAATTGTTCCCGCATCTTGAACATACGCAAGATCAACTCCGGAAAATGAGTTTATAGCATCAGCAACGGACTTTGCAGTAGAAAAATCGGGAGTGTCAAGAAATATTCTTATAAATTTTTTCTCGTTCAAAGAGTGATGCAATTCTCTTTCAACTATTGCTCCTTTTGGGATTCTTCCCGAAGTCGGGAATCCACCTTCAAGAGTAGATGGTGAGCGGGAAATTTCACGACCGCCTGTTATTATTTGTCCCTGTGCTGTTGCCCAAATTTTACCATCTGGACCAAAAAGAGGTGTTAGAATGAGCTCTCCACCTCTCAAACTCCTTGCATCCCCTATAGCAGAAACATTAACATCAATTCTCATTCCTGGTTTAGCGTAAGGTGGGAGTTCAGCGGTTACCATACATAAAGCCGAATCTCTTGGTCTCAAAGTTCTCGGAGCTACGATTCCGAAACTTTTGAGTGCGGTAGGATCAGGTCTTATTCCCATTTTTTGTAAAAGGTTTATTATTGTTTGAACTGTAAGATTAGGAGAGATTATATCACCTGTACCTCTCAGACCAACGACTATTCCAAATCCAACAAGGAAATTAGATCTTTGCCCTTCAACATTCGCTATATCTTTTATTCTTGCTGAATACGATTTTTCGGGAGCAATTGAAATAAAGCTAAGAACGAGAAAACTCAAAATCAATCCCATTTTTTTCTTCCTGTTATATTTATTCATCATTTTTATTCTTTCAGTTCTCATAATATACCCTCCCATAATATACTTTCTTTTTTTTGTTTTTAGAATGGAGAGATGAAATCTAATATTTTTTGTAGCCAACCTTGCTTTTTCTTTTGAGCAAAGTCGCCCTCTGAAACATACTCTATTCTTGCATTTACAAGAGAGGTTGAGAGGACAGAGTTATCGTGCATTATGTCTTCCGGTCTCACTATTCCCTTGACATATATTTTTTGCAGTTCCGAATCATGCCTTATATATTTTTCTCCTTCTATAAGAAGATTTCCTGATGGGAGAACTTTTATAACTCGGGCTCCAACGGTTGCTATGAACAAATTCTCACTGTTTTGAACACCTTTTGATGAGAAAGAATTTTTACCCCCAGCTTGAGCTCCTAACGATATTCCATCTTTTATTTTTCCTTTTTCAGATAAGCTCGCCCCCATGCCATAATTTATAGATGAATTTCTTGACATATCTTTTCTCTGATCGTTTCTAGCTTTTACGGTTTCAACTATTCTGACTATGACAACATCACCTACTCTTTTTGCTTTGAGGTCTGAATATATATTTGAAAGGGGACTTCCATCATAAAACAAAGAGCCTTCCTGTGGGATGGGCTGTTCAGCTGGTTCTTCTACATCTTGAACTTTTGGAAATTCAGGCTCTTTTTTTGTTGCGCAACCTGAAATCAAAAGAGAAATAAAAACTCCAAAAATCAAGAACTTTTCTTTTTTTCTTTCTAATTTTTTGTCATACTTTGCCATCTTTATCCCCCGCCTCTTTAAATTTTTTCTTCACCTGTTTTATTCTCCTTTACTTTACTTCAACTATCTTATTTTCTCTTGCTACTCCATAAACTACTTTGTTTGACCTCATGTTTCTTACCTTTACTGTTTCTCCTTCCTTAGCGTTGGAAAGAGCAAGTCCCGGAAATTCAACATAAATTATTCCAGAATTGAGAACTATTTTTACTCTATCACCTTTTCTTATCGCAATATCTTCTCTGAGATGAGTTTTTCTCAAAACCTCCCCCTTTCCAACTGGGACTTTAAGATATAACTCTTTCTGCTCAATATCTTCTTTGCTTATAAAGTCAGAAGGAGCTAAAGTAGAATAAACTTCTCTGAATTCAAAATCTTTCTCATCTACCCTCTCTCCTTTTTCAATTCTTCTCTTTGCAACTGGTATCATAATCTTTCTATCTATAAAAGCAAAAATCGTTCCAGTGAAATTTTTTCCCTCTTTCTGGAAATAAGCTGTAAAAACTTTTCTACCCAGAGCCTTTGAATCACGAGGAACAATTTCAACAGCATCAAAATCTTCAAGCTTCATCTTTAAAGGTATATGCAAAGATAGAATTTTCACCTCACAATCCTTACAATCTGAAATTCCCCTTATCATGTTTTCAATATCTTGATAAGTAAGTTTCGTGAGAACAAAAAGTGAAAGAAAAACTGTACCAAAAAACATATAAATTATTCCTCCTTTCTTTATATTTTCTATCTTACAATATTCACAGTTGTTGCCATCATATTATCTGTTGCAGTAACAGCTCGTGAATTCATTTCATAAACCCTTTGAGCAAGAAGCATAGCAACCATCTCCTGAATTGCATTCACATTAGAAACTTCCAGAAAACCTTGAAGAATCCTACCAAACCCTTCCTCTCCCGGAATACCAATTATAGGGTCTCCCGATGCAAATGTCTGAACAAAGAGATTCTTTCCGATTGCTTTCAAACCTGAGGGATTTATAAAGCGCGCAAGTTCAATCTGCCCCAAAACAACGGGAGAATCCTCCTGCCCCGGAATTATACCCGTTACAACTCCATCAGGACTTATTTGCACTTGGACTATCTCTTGGGGGACAACTATTTCAGGAAATAACGGATGACCTTCCGGTGTTACAATCACTCCCTCTGCGGATTTCTGGAAGTTTCCGGCTCTTGTGTAAGCTATTCTGCCATCTGGTAAAAGAACTTGAAAAAATCCTTCACTATCTATTGCAATGTCAAGTTCTCTATTCGTTTCAAGCAACTCACCTGGGGACATTATTTTTGTTACTCCTGAAAGTTTTGTTCCAGCTCCTATTTGCGCGCCAGTTGGATGATTTGTAGATTGTAAAGAAGTCTCTGCACCCGGAATAAGTAAATCTTGATAAACCAGGTCTTCAAATTCAGCTCTTGATTTTTTGAAACCAGGAGTAGATACATTTGCAAGGTTGTTTGAAATAACATCAAGGTTCTGCTGTTGAGCTATCATTCCTGTTGCTGCTGTCCACAAAGACCTAAACATATTTTCTCACCTCCTTTTTAGTTTTTTAAATTTTAAATTCCAAACCAACCATACTAATATCAGTTCCATAATACTAAACTCTTCCTAAATCTCTAATAGATGTCGCCAATGTAGAATCAACCGTAGTAATAACCCTTGTATTTGCTTCAAAAGCTCTTTGAACCTCTATTATAGATATCATCTCAGATATTGGGTTTACATTAGAAGATTCCAAAAACCCTTGCAATATTTCGTAGTTTTGAGCTTCCTCAACATAGCTCATATCTTGAACATCAAAGAGGTTTTCTCCGACTTTGCGAGTTATGGTTATATCTTGCGGTAAAGAATAGACGGCTATTTTATCTACAAATATGCTTTTTCTTTCTTCCCCGTGCCTTACACCAACAAAAACTCCACCATCTGGCGTGATAACCACATCTTCTGGAGACCATTCTTCAAATGGTATTCTTATTGGTTCCCCTTTTTGTCCCAAGAGCTTATGACCTTGTTGAGTTATAATATAACCTTCTGGCGAGAGAGTGAAATTTCCAGCTCTTGTAAATTTCATCCCGTCTTCGGTCATCACAGCAAAGAATCCATCTCCGTTTATAGCAAGGTCAAAAGTATTACCAGTTTCAACGAGAGCTCCCTGGGAGAAATCTATATATGTTTCATCAAACAATACAAATCTTTGGCTTACTTGCTCGGTGTGTAGGTCAAAGTAAAGTTTTGGAGAAAGAGGAGTAATTGGAGATACCGGTTCATACAAACCTTCAAAAGCCACTATATTTTTTTTGTATCCATAAGTTGAAGCGTTTGCAAGGTTATTCGTTATAACCTCAAGTTTCCTTTGATTTGCATAAGCTCCCGCAGTTGCTATGTAGAGAGCTTGATGAGAAAGTCCCATCTCACGATTTTAAGCAAAATGCGTTCCAGAGGAAAATTTTTCCTAATTGGTCTCAAAGTCTTATTTTACTTATAAATCCACTCTTTTACTAATGATTCTCCATCATCTATAACAAAAATAAGTTTTGCTTCAAAGCTTTCCGATGATAAAACCTTTGTTGATGCCTCTACATACCCTTTGGCGTATCCTGTTGAGATTATGTAATTTCCTTGGGATTCGTCTATTATCTCTTTGCAGCCGCTCACTTTTATATCAAAAGTAAGTCGCCCTTTTGCTTGGTCTACGCTGCAAACTTGGTTATCTATTTTGCCATCAATACACTGCGGTTTTAAATCTTCGCAAGATAGCCTAAATTCTTCCGATTGTTTTTTTGATAGCCCGGTGGTTTTTAACCTGTTGAACAAATTCAAAATGTCATTTTCTTTGCGGTGATAAGGAATGGGTTTCTGAGTCCTTGCAGTAATAATTTGTCCTGAGATGATGCGAGCTGTAATAATACTACCTGTGGTTATGCGACCGGTTAGTATGTTACTGACGGGTCCTGCTGTGAGGTTCCCAAAAGTTTTTGATGCTGCATCATCCGGGTTCAAAAATTTTGTTGGCTCTGCTGTTTTTATTCCTTCATCTGATTTTTCCCGCATCCCAGTGATGATAGACTAAAAAGAAAAGCAAACCCTAATACTAAAAATACCTAATACTAAAAATAAATGAAAACATAGTTTCCCCTTCTTTTTTTTTGATATCATTTTTCCTTCCGTACTTTCGCTCATATAAAGCTTACGCTCATATAAAAGTAAAAAAATTAATCACTTCAAAAAATTCTGCCATAATTTGAAGGCTCCCGGATGTTTAAAATAACCGCATCAGACAGTGAAAAGGTATGCCAACAGATAAGTAAAATTTAATTTTGAGCTTCGCACATGAGAGAGAAAAGTTAGAATAAAAAGATGGAAACAGAGAGAAAATACAAAAAGGAACTAAAAAGGTTTGACCCAATTTTGAAAGAGATCTTCTCAAAAGCCGCTGGGAAACTTATCTCAATAGCAATAGGTGAGAAAATCAAAGAGAAACTTGAAGACATTACGACTGAAATAGAATTTGTTAAATCTCTTCGTCCTGACTTGCTATTCAGAGCGAGAGAAAAAATTTTTCATATTGAAATCCAGGTTCAAACCGATAAAAATTTGCCTGAAAGGATGCTCATATATTCCCTTGCAATTAAGGAAAAATTCGGTCAAAAACCTATCCAGATTATCTTATTTGTAGGCAAAGGGAACCCTCCTCCTTCTACTTTTAGGGATGAATTCACAATACACAAATTCATCGTTTTAGATATGAAAAAAATAGACCCTGATGAGTTTATAAAGAGTGATAAACCCGAGGAGGTCATCGTAGGAATTTTAGCTGGCAAATTCAAAGATAAACCCAAAATAATAGAAAGAATCAAAAAAAGAATTGTAGAAATTGTGAAAAATGAGAAAGAAATTGCTAAATATATAGATAGCATAAGTTTTTTAGCTGGATTATTTGATGTTAAAATAGAGGTAAAACCTATGCCGATACAAGTTGACATAAGGAAAACTTTTCTTTATAAATGGGGAAAACAAGAAGGTCTTAAAGAAGGAATTTTAGGTATCATCCAAGTAAAGTTTGGTAGTCAGAGAGCAAAGCAAATCGGAAAAATTTTAGATAAGATAGATGATATAAACCGATTAGAGAAGATAAAAACAGAAGTGATAAGAGCAAAAACTTGGGAGGATTTCATAAAAGTTCTCAAAAACCCAAATTCAAAGAACAAAAACTCAAAAGGGAAATAAAAGTACTTATCGGTCAATTAGTTCCTATCAAACAAACCTTCTTTTACGCAAAGCAAACAAAATAAAAGCAGGGAAAATTAAGCGAAGCATGTAAAAAACAATATTTACACTTGAACAGCCGTATCTTGTATGTTTTTGCTCCTCATTTGTCTGTTTTTGTTCTCTGTTGCCAAAACTTGATTCATCTCTGATAGAGGGCGCACCTCCACCTCCTGAACCAAGATTCATAATATAAGTAGGTGAAGTTTTGATTGTATTTGTTCCATCACCAATTTGACCATTATCATTTCTTCCCCAACACCATAAAGAATCATCTTGTTTTATTGCACAAGTATGGACCCACCCCAAAGACACAGTTTTTACCCCCTGATGACACTATCTGAACAGGAGAACTAGCGCCTGCACTTTGAGATCCATTTCCGAGCTGACCAGATACATTATCTCCCCAACACCATAATGAACCATCTTGTTTTATTGCACAAGTGTGACTATCACCTAAATCCAATACGACTCCACAAATATTACCCTCATCTATTTGTCCATCACAGTCATTATCTTTTCCATCACATATCTCTGTTGTTGGTGTTCCCGGTGTAGCATTGCACTGTGTCCCAGAACCATCAGCTTTGCATACATATTGACCTGTCCTTGCGCATTCTCCTACTCCCACAGTGCAACTTTGCCCTACATTGAAACCTTCATCTGGTTGCCCGTTGCAGTTATTATCTTTCCCATCGCATATCTCTGTTTTTCCTGGGTTTATATTCGGGTCATTATCGTTGCAATCTCCTGATGTTGCTGACAAGACATATCCAGTAGGTGCTGAACATACAACTTGCGTTGTTCCATCTGTATAGCCATCTCCGTCTAAATCTTTGTAAAACACAAGCTTTACTCCCTCGTCTGTTTGCCCGTTGCAATTGTTATCTATCCCGTCGCATATCTCCGTTTTCCCCGGGTTTATCTGATTATTCTCGTCGTTGCAATCCCCTGCTTTTGCTGATAAAACATAGCCTTGCGGTGCTGAACATCCTACCGATGTCGTCCCATCTGTGTATCCATCTCTATCTAAATCTTTGTAGAACACAAGTTTTACCCCATCATCTATCAATCCGTTGCAGTCATTATCTAAACCATCACATACCTCATTCACAGGCACGCATACTCCCTCTCCCCTCTTTACCTCCTTTGTCAGCTTTATCTCCCTTACAAAAATTCTCTCTCCTCCTTCACTATCCTTAACTTTTACTTTCATCAGATAAGTTCCCCCGCTTGCATTCTCTGGCACATCAACAATTGCTGTTGCTCCATATACCATCATCCATCCGCTATAATCTTTCTCTCCTTTCATCAATACCCACTCATAACTCATCTCATCTCCTTCTGGGTCGTATCCCACTGCTGACGCTATAAATCTCCCTCCTACCATCACATCTCCATCAACATCTATCCTTATTATCTCCGGCGCCCTGTTCTTTTCTACCACCTCTACCTTCATCACAACTCTATCCTCATTTCCTCCTGTGTCTTTTGCTTCTACCTCCAAATCCGCTTATTTCGCACCCGCTGGCACTACTACCTCAAACTCTTTCTCTCCTCTCCCATTTTCAAGCTTTATCGTACCACTATCGCTGAAATCCCAGTCCTTTATACTCACTCCATATCTCGCTGTATCTGAATCATCTGTTATCTCTATCTTAAATCTCAACTTACCCCCAGGTTTTGCTTTGCCTAATCCCAACACTTTTATCTTTGGTGGTGTATCTTCTACATTCAAAATTATATCAACCGATGCCGTTGAACCTCTTTCCTTCGTCTGAACCTCAACCTGTGTTGTTGCTCCTCCATAACTCGCATAAACTTTTACTTTACTATTTGTTGGAGCTTTTAACTTGAACTGTCCCCCCGGATTTGTATAATCAACCTCACCAAATTCAGTTTCTACCCTCGCTCCTCCTATATGCCTACCTCTCTTTGTCTTCACAGTTCCTATCAACCATGCTGGACGAGTGTCTATCTCCTGCTTATCCCATACACACTCCGTCCCCTTCGCCTCGTATTCTTTCTCTACCTCCTCCCTTCCATAAGGACTCAAATATATATACTTGACTTTGTATTTATATTTCCCTTCTTCTGTCTTCTTTGCTCTCCCTCCTTGAACTTTGAAGAAACCTCCCTCATCTGTGATGACTGGTGATTTTCCTCCAACCAAAACATACACTCCCCTTATTCCTTTTCCTTCCTCATTTTTGACTTGACCCTCAACACACACCTCATTATACTCAAAATTTATATTCTGCGGACACAAAACTTCTGTATCGTCTGGTTTTACTTTTATTATCTGCACTTGACCTTCTGTTGAACCATCTGGAAACTTCGCTATATACAACAACCTAACTTCTTCCTCCCTCACAAGTCTTGGTATGCTTACCTCAAATGAACCATCTTGATTTGTCTTTGTGCTGTTCCCATTCACAAATACCTCTATTTCCCCTGGCTTCTGATTTATAAATGCTGAACACTTTATCTTCACAGGTTCTAATCTCATCACAATTGAGCAGACATCTTCATTTATATCTTTATCAACATAAATTTCCTTTTGAGCTTTGTAAATTCTACCGTCTTTTTCATAAGAAACCGTCAGAACTAAATTTCCTTTCTTTGAAATCAAGGTGAATTTCCCTGATGAATCTGTTTCTGCTGATTTTCCATCTGACGAAACCACTGATGCTCCAACCAAAGGATGTCCTGAAACATCTTTCACAGAACAACTTAATGAATACATTTCAGGTGGAGGCAAAACACCTATATCATGACACTTATATCTCTCTTTACCCTCTGTGCTTACTTCCAAAACCCTCGTCCTCTCTTGTATATACCTATATCCCCTTATTGCACCCGCATCCGTTACAAAAATCTTGTATCTCCAATATTCCAAAAAACATTACCATATCTTACACAAGATGGCCAACAAAAATAATTCCCCCACCAACACTGTTGTTTCCATTCCAAACATCCATAGTAATACTTTGCTTGCGGAACATAAAGTTTGAACTCACCTTTATCATCTGTCCTTGCATAAGCATAGCTGCTACCTGAATAAGCTATAACATATAGACCTGGGACAGGTTTCCCATTCGCATCCAAAACTTTCCCCTGAAAACATATCTCTGTTGAGATCAAGGGATAATCTATATTATACCACGATGTATGAGTTATTGGAACTTGTGCATAAGCTACTTCCTCCTGAACTCCATCTCCATCAACATCCTCATTCACCAATATAACATTTGCGTCAAATTCTGTCCTCTTCCATATCCCTTCTCCTTCATCGTAATAATACCATGGGATACTCCTTATACCTCTCTTATATGCTTCAATTACATCTTTTTGCTGACTATCTGGTATCCTCCTCATCACAATCGCTGGATTATCTTTACTTACAACCTGAACAGGATTTCCTTCTGTATCCCTGAAAGTTATGTCTATCCAACCTGATGTTGCAAGCTGAACCCTTTCTGATGAACCTGATGCTTTTGCAAATTGCGGGTCAGAAGCTTGGAAATCTCCGGGAAATGACCCAATATTTTTGTCTGGGTCCCCAACCGTTATCTCCGCTGATACCTCTCCCTCATCCTTCTTGAAAATAGATTTTATCCTACTCAAAAAAGAAGGAGACCTTCCGGTCATCATTCCACTGGCTGCAAACCTACCAGTTATCATAGCTTGACCAGAACTTGTTTTCATAGTTTCAGTTCCATCTTCGTTTTTGTAGTATCTACCTGCAATAAATCTACCAATTATGAAATTGCTATCCACAAGTTCAGGTGTGAGTTCAAGAGAAATTTGCCGAACAATTGAATCTTTTCTGATGACTTTTGACAAAGGAGCATATCCCTGATGTTCAACTTTCACTTTCAAATCTCCTTTTATATCATCTTTTTTGAGCTTTGTGTGAAATACGCCGAATTCATCTGTTTTTGTTTCTGCGAGCTTTTTCCCTGATGAATCCTCAACTATGACTTTTGCGCTGATGATAGGTTTTCCTTCAAGAGGTTCTTTTTACCGAACCAGAGATAAAAATATCACCTTCTGGTTGCGCTGTCTGCTTTTTCTTTTTAGCGCAAGAGAAAGAGAAAACCAAGGAAAGCAAAAGAACTAGGACTAAATAATTTTTCATCTTAATTTACCCCCCTAACTTGTTGGATGATTACAAAATATAATCATTTTTGAAAAATTTTCTATGATTTTGAAAGGTCTTGTGAATATAAAAAGAGGATAAAATTTTGGTGGGCGTGGGAGGAATCGAACCTCCGACCTCTACCTCGTGAGGGTAGCGCTCTTCCACTGAGCTACACGCCCCCACTACAAAGCATCATACACCCTATCAATAGAATAAAGCTCCTGAATAGCATAAACTTGAATTTCAGACAAATCTCCCCCTAACTTTTCTCTTATCTCCTTTATACATAGAACAGCAAATTCTGCGGATTCAATCGTAGTAAAATAGCAAACTCCTCTGAACAGTACCGCTTTCCTGATATAAGCAGAATCAAAAATAGCTTTTCTGTCGTAATCAAATGTGTTGACAAGAAAAGAAATTTTTCCTGCTTCCACAATATCAACAATATTCGGTCTCCCTTCGCCTAACTTGAAAACTTTCAAAGATTTCACCCCATTTTCAATGAAGAATTTATGAGTTCCCTCTGTTGCATATATTGTAAATCCAAGCTTTTCCAAGATTTTTGCCAACTCACACGCCTTCGGTTTATCTTTATCTCTCACAGTAAATAAAACAGAACCAGAAAGTGGAATTCTATTTCCTGCTGCAACTTGAGCTTTATAGAAGGCGATAGCCAAATTAAAATCAATCCCCATAACCTCACCTGTTGACCTCATCTCTGGACCTAAAATCGGGTCATGCCTTAACTTCAAAAAAGGCAAAACAACTTCTTTCACAGCAAAATATTTACTTTCAAAGTATCCTCTAATTCCCAAATCTTTTAACTCCTTTCCGCACATGACATAAGTTGCAATCTTCGCAAGAGGGATACCAATAGCTTTTGATATGAACGGAACAGTTCTTGAAGCCCGTGGATTTGCTTCCAGAACATAAACTGTTCCATCTTGTATGGCAAGCTGCAAATTCATAAGTCCAACTACTTCAAGCCACCTCGCTATCGTGTATGATATATCAACAACATCTCCCTTGATTGACTTTGAAAGACCATATGGGGGCAAAATGTTTGCTGAATCTCCCGAGTGAATTCCGGCTGGCTCTATATGTCTCAATATTCCACCAAACAAAATATCCTTTCCATCAGACACAAGATCAACATCTAACTCAATTGCTCCTTCAAGAAACTTATCTATAAGTATAGGTTGATCTGGCGCCGCCCTTATAGCTTCCTCAATATAGTATTCAAGTTCATCGGGAGAATTCACAATAGCCATAGCTCTTCCACCAAGTACATAAGATGGTCTGACAAGAACGGGATACCCGAGATTTTTGGCTTTCTCCAAAGCTTCCTCTTTTGAAAAAGCTATATCAGATGGAGGTTGTCTTATTCCAAGATTATCTAAAAGCTCTCTGAATTTCCCTCTATCTTCCGCAATATCTATTGATTCAGGAGATGTTCCTGCTATGTGAAAACCTTCGCTGTGAATTTTTTTTGCAAGCTTCAAAGGAGTTTGCCCGCCAAAACTCACAAAAACCATATCTGGCTTTTCATGATGGAGTATCTCAATAACTCTCTCGTAAGTCATAGGTTCAAAATAAAGTTTGTCTGATGTATCATAATCAGTAGAAACAGTTTCTGGATTTGAATTTATCATTATGGCTTCATAACCGAGCTCTCGCAAAGCAAAACAAGCATGAGTTGCAGAATAATCAAACTCTATACCCTGACCTATCCTATTTGGTCCCGCTCCCAATATAACTCCCTTTTTTCTTGAAGACCTCACAGATTCGTTCTCATAATCATAAGTTGAGTAATAGTATGGTGTATATGCTTCAAATTCTCCTGCACATGTATCAACACATTTGAAAACTGGTAAAATCTTTCTTTTTCTTCTCTCAGCTCTTACCTCATCTTCTCTGACTCCGAGCAAAAAACCAATATATTCATCTGAAAAACCAGAACTTTTAGCTTCAAAGAAAATATCATCCGGTAAATCTTTTAGGGCTTTAAAACTTTTTATTTTGCTCTCAATATCAATTATTTTTTTCATCTGATTTATGAACCATACATCTATTCTTGTTTTCTCTGAAATCCACTGAGGAGATTTTCCTCTTCTCAAAAATTCAAAAATCGCAAAAATTCTCAAAGGATGCGGTTTTAAATACTTTTCCAATTCAGAGTCATCTATTTGAATCGGCTTGGGAAAAGAAGGTTCTTTTTCAAGGGAACTTATCGCTTTGAGCAAAGCTTCTCTGAAATTTCTCCCAATAGCTATCACTTCACCTATTGATTTCATCTGAGTACCCAAATAAGGATCAACTTCCGGGAACTTTTCAAAGTCAAATCTTGGTATTTTTACAACGACATAATCTATTGTTGGCTCAAAAGAAGCAGGAGTTTTTTGAGTTATAAAGTTCGGAATTTCATCTAATGTGTATCCTACAGCAAGAAGTGAGGCAATTTTTGCTATTGGAAATCCAGTAGCTTTTGATGCGAGCGCGGAACTACGAGAAACACGAGGATTCATCTCTATCACAACCATTCTTCCCGTTTTGGGATGGACTGCAAATTGGATATTTGAGCCACCAGTATCTACACCTACTTCAACCATTATTCTTTTTGCGGCATCACGCATAGCTTGAAACTCCTTATCTGTAAGCGTTTGAGCAGGAGCAACCGTTATTGAATCACCTGTATGAACTCCCATAGGGTCAAAATTTTCTATTGTGCAGACCACAGAGAAGTTATCATTTTTATCACGCATAACTTCAAGCTCAAACTCTTTCCATCCATCAAGATATTCTTCAACGATTGCTGAGTGCTTCGGACTTATAAATAAGGCAAATTTTAGCTTCTCAAAGAAATCTTCTTCTGTCCAAGCGATTGAGCCACCTGTCCCCCCAAGAGTGAATGATGGTCTTATTACAGCGGGAACACCTATAACCTCAAAAGCTTGCTTCATTTTTTCTTCCGAATCAACAAAAAAAGACTTTGGAACTTCAAGCCCTATTTTCTCCATAGCTTTTCTGAACTCATCTCTATCTTCTGCTTTTTTTATTGATTCGTATCTTGCACCTATGAGTTCAACAGAGTACTTTTGCAATATACCAGATTCATATAACTGAGCAGCAAGATTTAAAGCAGTTTGTCCTCCCAGGGTTGTCAAGAGCGCATCGGGTCTTTCTTTCTTTATCACTTTTTCTACAAACTCAGGTTCAAGAGGTTCTATATAAGTTCTATCAGCAAATTCCGGATCTGTCATTATTGTAGCAGGATTTGAATTTATAATAACTAATTCATACCCTTCCTTTTTTAGGGCTTTGAGAGCTTGTGTTCCTGAATAATCAAATTCCGCAGCTTGTCCTATGACTATAGGTCCCGACCCTATGACTAATATCTTCTTTATATCAGTTCTTTTAGGCATAATGGCGTCAAGATTTTAAATGGAGAAAGAATCATTTTCTGTTATAATAGTTTTGGAACAAAAAATTTGGTTTATTTTCAGGATTTATGAGAAAATAATGAAACATCAAAAAGCAACCTTTTCATATAATGCACCAAGAATTTCGCTCCATATATTTTATTTTAACTTTCAGCTTCTATTTTTTGAACTTCGGGCTTACATCTACTTTACTTGTGATTTCTGAAAACTTTGACAAAATCATTCCAGCTTTCAGCCCTTATTAATTCTTTATTTATCTTCTCCAGTTTGTTTATATCATTTATCTTAACTAAAAAACTTCTAACTTTCCTTGCCTTTGATGGTCCAAACTTCAATTCTACACCCGACAGAATTGCTTTTTTTAGACCCTCTTTCAGACCCTTTATAATTCCTCTCTGTTCACCTTCTTTTAATCCTTCCCTTTTTCCTTCTTTTAATCCTTCCTCCTTTCCCCATTTATAAAGGAAGGTTTTCCTTATGTCAACCTCAATCGGCATAGGTTTCACTTTTATTTTAACATCAAATAATCCAGCTAAAAAGCTTATGCTATCTATATATTTTATCATTCTTTCTTCATTTTTCACGATTTCTACAATTCTTTTTTTGACTTTTTCTATTATTTTGGGTTTATCCTTGAATTTGCCCGCTAAAATTCCTATTATAACTTCTTCTGGCTTTTTACTTTTTAAAAACTCATCTGGGTCAATTTTTTTCATATCTAAAACTATGAATTTGTGCGATGTGAATTCATCCCTGAAAGTAGAAGGAGGGGGATTTCCTTTGCCTACGAATAAAACAATTTGCACCGGTTTTTTTCCAAATTTCTCTTCAATCCCAATAGAGTATATAAGCATCCTCTTCGGTAAGTTTTTGTCTTGCTGAACCTGAATTTCAATATGGAAGATTTTCTTCTTTGATTTGAGCAACATATCGGGGCGGAGAGATTTAACAAGCTCTATTTCGGTTGTAATGTCTTCAAGTTTTTCTTTGATTTTCTCACCTGTTGCTATTGAGATAAGTTTCCCAGCCGCTTTTGAGAAAATCTCTTTCAAAATTGGGTCAAATCTTCTTAACTCTTTTCTGTATTTGTTTTCTTTCGCACTTTTCTGATTTTCTTGTGGATTCTTCATGAAAATTTTGCTTTACTTTCTACATTTAGATTTTAAAATTTTATGCCTCCCCCTAAGGAAAGTTTCCCCTATGTCAGTGTGCATTAGTATGAGTTTTACATTTCACAAAAATTTTTTAAGAAAAAAAGAAAAAGGAAAAAAAATAAAGTAAGAATTAATGTAAATCAGTGCGGGATCAAGCAGAAAAATTAAGGGAAATATCAAAAAAAGTAATAACAATAGCCTCCGGTAAGGGAGGGGTAGGAAAAACTACGATAGCAGTAAATTTGGCACTGGGCTTGAGCAATCTTGGGAAAAAGGTGTGTCTTGTGGATGCAGATTTCGCATTAGCTAATGCTGACCTTCTATTCAGAATAATTCCTAAAAAGCATATAGGACACTATCTTGAAGGGAATGCTCCTTTAAAAGAAATAATTCAGAAAATAAATGAAAATCTGGTTTTTATACCCGGAACAAGCGGAATAACAAAGCTAAATCTTCTTACTGATAGCCAAATAAAAAAAATAAAAAACATAGTAGATGAAATAGATTCCACATTCTTTATCTTTGATGCTCCCGCCGGAATAGGAAAAAATGTAATAAAGCTTTCGCTGATTTCTAACTCGTTAGTTTTAATCATAAATCCAGACCCAGTATCAATAACTGATTCATATGCACTTTTGAAAATAGTCACCAAAGAAGGTTTTAAAGGAAAGACTTTTATTATTGTGAATATGGTAACAAATCAGCGAGAAAAAGAAATCGCCTTCCTCACAATAAAGAAAGTGGCAGAAAGGTATCTTGGAGTATCTCCCGAACTCCTTGGGTATATACCGTGGGACGAGAAAGTAAGAGAATCATTCAGAATTCAAAAACCCGCAATTTTAGCATTTCCAAAATCAAAATCATCGGAAGCGATTTTAGAAATATCAAAGAATATTGCGAGCATGTTGTAATGAATGGAAACGAATTTTTCTAAACAAAGAAAAAACATCAAAAAAATATGAAAACAAAAAAATAATATCAAAAAACACAAAAGATTTTTTCAAACTAAATTTTAAGTGAAAAAGGAGGTAAAACAAAATGGCAAAGTATGTTATACTATCAAAAATAACATCAGAAGGTCTTGAAACACTAAAAGAAAATCCAGAGAGAATAAAAGAGGTAAATGAGGAGATAGCAAAAAAATTCGGAGTAAAAGTATTGAGCCAATTTTTAGTTATGGGACCTTATGACTTTGTGAATATAGTTGAAGCCCCATCAAATGAAGCCGTTGTAAAGATGGCAATAGAGCTTGGCTCACGAGGAACAATTCAAACCCTAACTATGCCCGCAATAGAAATAGAAAAACTAATTGAAGAACTAAAAAAGAAATAACAATAAAATAAGTGCTATTAAGAAGAAAGTTATTCACTATTATCTATTTTCAACTTATCAATAACAGTCTGAAAATTCTTTTGAGTATCTCCCTTGAACAAAAATGCTCCAAAAACCAAAATGTTCGCCCCCGCTGAAATCACTTTCTCAACATTTTCCTCATTTAATCCCCCGTCAACTCCTATCAGAAAATTAAAACCATTCTCCCTCCTTATTATATCAAGCTCGGAAATTTTTTTCAAAGAAGAAGATATGAATTCTTGCCCATAAAAGCCCGGATTTACGCTCATAACAAGAACTACATCTAAAATGTCAAAGAGTTCTTTTAGAAAAATGATGGGAGTCCCAGGATTTAAGGCCACTCCCACCTTTGCTCCTGACTTTTTTATCGTCTCAATAACTCTGTGAGGATGTCTTGTTGCTTCTATATGAAAAGTGATAAGATTACCTCCAGCCTTTACAAAATCTAATACATATCTTTCAGGTTCAACTATCATAAGATGAACATCAAAAAAAACATTATCAAATTTTTTTCTCAAAGATTCCACGACTGGAATCCCAAAAGATATATTTGGTACAAAAACACCATCCATCACATCAAAATGAATCATATCTGCTCCCAGTTCAAGAACTTTTCTCACCTCATCACCAAGACAAGAAAAATCAGCAGCAAGAATGCTCGGAGATATGAAAATAGACTTACCTTTTTTACTTGTCTTGCTCATTTGTTTTATTTTTTGTTCTCCTCATTTTGTTCTCACTTCTTCATCACTCAATACTTTCACCTAATTCTTCTTTACTCTCTTCCCCTTCTTCTTCCTCTTTCTTTCCTGACAATCCAATTTCCTCGCTCAAGGATTCAACTGCTTCTTCTATATCTATATCTGAATCAAGCTCCGATGAATATTCTTTCAGAGTTTTTTGCATCCATTTTTTTATACTCTCTGGATTATTTATATCTACCGATCTCATAGCTTCATCAACTGTACTTTCCATTCTTTCTTCGTCTGACCTCAAACGAGCAAATCTTGAAATTATTCTTTTAAGTTTTTCCCCACCACACTTTTTACATTTCAAAACTTCGTTTTCCCAAGGAAAAACTAAAAAAGAATTTTTAACTCCACAACTTTCGCATATGTATTCATATATCGGCATAGCTTATGACCTCCTTTCTATAAAAAATATAAAATAAAAATAAATAAAATTCTAAACTATTTGTCCAATCTAAACCATTTTTTGCACAGGTTCATTTTTTGCGATTTACTTTTCAGGTTTTAATGTTGGGAAAAGTATAACTTCTTTTATCGTTGTAGCACCTGTTATCAACATAACTAATCTATCAATACCTATACCCTCTCCTGCAGTCGGAGGCATGCCATATTCCAGAGCCTTTACAAAATCCCAATCCATATCTTCAAGTAGCTCCCTCATTCTCCTTATTTTTATCTGTTCCTCAAATCTTTTTCTTTGATCTTCTGGGTCAGAAAGTTCAGAAAAAGCATTTGCAACCTCCATTCCAAAAACATAAAGTTCAAACCTTTCGGTAAAATCCGGATCGTCTTCTTTTCTTTTTGCAAGAGGTGAAGTTGAAGTAGGGAAATCTAACACAAATGTAGGGGTTTCCAATTTATCTGCTATAAAAGTTTCAAAATATTCCAAAATTATGTTTCCCCAGTCCATATCATTCTCAATTTTCATTTTGTCTTTCAGAGCATTCTTCAGAAAACTTTCATCTTTTATTTTATCCGCTGGAATCCCTGAATGTTTTATGAATTCATCTTTTATACTCACCCGCGGAAAAGGAACAGAAAACTCTATCTCTTTCTCTCCTCTCTTTACTACAAGTTTTCCGTTAATAAGCTCGCAAACCTGTGAGAAAAGCTCTTCCGTAAGTCTCATAAGATCGTTGTAATCTGCATAAGCTTGATATAGTTCAAGCATAGAAAACTCAGGATTATGGTAAGATGACACACCCTCATTTCTGAAATTTTTCCCAATCTCAAAAACCTTGTCAAATCCCCCTATTATCAATCTTTTAAGATAAAGCTCTGGCGCTATTCTAAGGAAAAATTCTGCTTCAAGTTCATTATGGTAAGTTTTAAACGGACGAGCAACAGCACCTGATGGAACAGGTTGCAAAACAGGAGTTTCAACCTCAACAAATCCTCTATCAATAAGAAAATTTCGTATGAAGTTTATTATCTTGTGTCTTTTTATAAAAATTTCTTTTACATCAGGATTCATTATAAGGTCAAGGTATCTTGCTCTGAACCGCGTTTCAATATCTTTTAATCCGTGCCATTTTTCAGGGAGGGGATGTAAAGATTTAGCAAGTATTTTCAAAGAAGTGGTATAAACTGTTATTTCGCCTTTCTTTGTTCTAAAAACTGTTCCTTCAATTCCAACTATATCTCCTGAATCAACAAAATCTTTAAAAAAACGCAAGAGATCCTCACTGTATTTTTTCTCTATGAAAGCTTGAATACTGCCAGTATGATCTAAAATATGAAAAAAAACTGAACCACCGAAATCTCTTATTGTTAAAACTCTACCTGAAATAGAAACCTGAGTTTCCACATGTTCCCCTGCTTTCAGATTTTGAAAATCCTCCTTTATTTTCGCAGCTGTATGTTTTGGTCTGAATTTCTGTTTATATGGATCCAATCCATTCCTGATAAGCTCTTTCAATTTCTGTAATCTTATCTCATACTCAGTCATATTTTTATAATAAAAAGAAAAAGTAATTTTAGTGAGAAGAAAAAATAATTTTACCTGAGTCAATTTCAGAGAAAGCTTTTTTTGAAAGCAACAAAATTTTCTCCGAAAAGCATCCTTATATCTGATATTCCGAACTTTATCATAGCCAACCTTTCAACTCCCATACCAAAAGCAAACCCTTGAACACCCTCATATCCTACACTTTTAAAAACTTCCGGATGTACCATTCCACATCCAGCAACTTCAAGAAATCCGCTCCCCTTACAAACCTTACAATCTTTGCTATTCCCTCCACAAATACATGAAACATCAACCTCAGCAGACGGTTCTGTGAAAGGAAAATATGAAGGTCTAAATCTCACACGAATGCCTTCACCAAAGAATTTTTTGAAGAAAAATTCAAGGACACCGAAAAGGTCCGACATTCTAACTTTTCGGTCAACAAATAATCCCTCAACTTGATGAAATACAGGAGAATGCGTCGCATCCCAATCTCTTCTGAAAACCCTTCCCGGCGCAATTATTTTTATAGGTAAAATACCTTTTCTTTTGAGCATAGCTCTTATTTGAACAGGAGATGTATGAGTTCTCAAAAGCCGCCCGTCTTCAAGGTAAAATGTATCTTGCATATCTCTTGCCGGATGATCAGGTGGAATATTCAGAGCGGTAAAGTTGAACCAATCTTCCTCTATCTCAGGACCATCTTCAATTTCAAATCCCATTTTTTCAAATATTTGGGTTATCTCCCGCAAAGCTATTGTAACTGGATGCAAATTTGCAGAAAAATTTTTTCTCCCGGGAAGAGTTATATCTTCAGAAAATTCTACTTGCTTCCTCTCCAAACTACTTTTCAGAGTCTCTAATCTTCTCTCAATATATTCTTTGAACTCATTAAGAATTCTTCCGGCTGTTTTTCGCTCCTCAGATTGAAGTTGAGGTATAATCTTGAATAAATCCTGCAAAATCCCTTTCTTCCCGATATACTTTGATTTTATACGAAAAATATCCCCTTCATCTTTTACACCAGCTATCTCCGAATCAAATTCTTCCTTTAATTTTTTGATCTGCTCCTCCAAAGACAAAATATCCATAGTAGTACTACTATTAACTATTATTTTATTTATTTCTATTTTGATGTAAGTGGAGAAAGTTTTATTTTTACGCTTACAGCTCCCCTGAAATCACCCGGATTGTATCCAAAAGCTTTGTCTTCTGGATACTTTTCTTTGAGAAACTTTCTCACATCTTCCGGGATAGAATTCAAATCACCGTGACACGAAAGACACATAGGTTGAACCAATATAGGTTTAAAATATCTCAAATATTTCCCATCTTTTTCTTCTACAATTTCATAATATTCATCCTGTAATTTACCTTCTTTACTTAATTTTTCAAGTTTTTTCAAGAAAGAAAGCTCATATTTATCTGGTTTATTCTTTTCATTTCTATATTTTTCACTTATTCTCCTTATGTAAAAGCCATATTTTTGTTGCTTTTCTTTGATTATATTTTGAGAAAGTTCAGAACATACAGAAACAGCAGATAAGACATCACCTTTTTCAAGTTCTTTCAACAAAGCATCTCTCATAGTTTCAATCAAGTCCTTTGATGATTTTCTCGCTATATCTAAATACTGAGCAATCAAATTATTTTCCTCCTCTTTTCCCTCCTGACCGAAAATATTTTCTGCTCCCACCCCTAAAACAAAGAAAATTACGAAGACCAACCCAATTGATAACCCAAAACTTCTCATTTAGATTATATTAACTTTTCACAGAAAGCTTTTAAATTATTCAAAAGAATTCAAAAGGTAAGAAAGATTCTATGAACAAAATTGTAATATCTGTATCTGGTGGTCTTGGAGATACAATTGAACTTTTACCGATTTTTTCAAAATTTCAAGGCTACATAGTTATCTCTGACCTATACAAAGAATTATTTTCTTTATACAATTTCAAGATAATATGGTGGGAGGAGAAAAAAAGCGAGATTGAAAACATAATCAGAATAACGAAAAAAATTTACGAGATAAAGCCTGAAATAGTATATGGAACATATCCGAACGGCAGAAGAATAAATCTTTTGCTTGCGCTGTCTCCCGGAAAAAAAATCTTCTGCGACGATGGAAATTACAATTTAAAAAGATTAGTAAGCATAGCGAAACTCTCACAAGGAGCTTACCCCATAAAAATTCCGTTTGAAGAAAAATTAACCTACAGAGAAAGAAATTCAATTATACTCGGAATAACACCTAAATATCCTTTTGAATTTGCTGAAATTGAAGAGTATAAAAAAGAAGCCGAAGAATTTGCAAAATCAAAATATGCTCTGATTCATCCTGGGGTAAAGTATAAAACAAAGGCTTGGGACATAACCAAATTTATAAAAATATCAAAGAAAATCCTTCAAGAAGGAATAAATGTAATTTTTGCGCTCGGAAAAGAAGATAAAGAAGAATTTTCCATCATAAATGACAATTTTAGAAAAGAAGAAAAGCAAGATAAAGTGAGAATACTTTTTGGGGAAAGCATAAACAAAGTAATATCTTATGGAAAGCGAGCTTTTTTTTCTTTGTGCAACGATTCAGCAGTTGCTCACATAACCGGAATAGCCGGAGTGAAAACATTTGTAATTTACGGATACACAAGATATTATCATACAGCTCCACCGAATTCAGAAATAATAAGACTTGACCTACCCTGCTCCCCTTGCTATAACTTTGCCAAAGGAGAACTTGCAGTAAAAAAAGAATGCAAAATAAACATAGCGTGTCTTAGAGAAATTAGTGAAAATATGGTATGGGAAAGAATCAAAAATTTTCTTTATAAAAATCACAGATTTTTTTGAAAAAGCATATATTGCATCGTGGTCTTAAAGCTTTACAGATATTTCTGCCGTGATTTATAAGGAAAATATGAGATAAAATTTTGTTTTTGAAATGAGGTGAAACTAATTTGTAAATTTTCTCACGGGAACCAGTTGCTATACCGAGACGGGTCATTATTCTTGATATGTGAGTATCTACCGGGAAAGTATCAAATCCGCATCCGAAAGCTAAAATGACCTCTGCACTTTTTGGACCTATACCATCTATTGAAGTCAAAAACTCAAAAGCCTTTTCTTTTCCGAGTTTGCACAAATCAGAAGGATCTTGAAATCTTTCTTTTATCTTTTGTAAAGCATTTTTTATGCGCTTTGTTTTTACCGTAGGCAAACCACAAATCCGAATCAAATTTTCTATTTCATAATCCTCAACCTCAAGAAGCTCAAACATGTTTTCGTATTTTCTTTTCAAATTCTCAAAAGCTATATCTCTGAGCTTATCCGATGTGTTCTGAGATAGTATTGTTTTTACAACAACATCTAAAATTTCCCCTCTTTTTCTTTGAGCAAACTCATAAATTCCGTAAAAATCCTTATGTTTCAGAATTATTTTTTCAAGAGCTTCTATCTTCTTCTTTATATTCTTTTCCATCTGTTCTTTTAGAGACATCTTATTTATTATTTTCTTCCGTTTAATCATCAGCGTTTAGATTTCACCACTCAAATAATATTGCCATTAATATTTCTATCCACCTTTAATATTTCTATCCAACTTCAAAAAACAAGCAAAAATATAAAAAATTCGGGAAAATTAAAAACTTTTGTAAGTTTCATCTTCGGCTAAAGTTTTAGGTAAATAAAGCTGAAAAATGAAGAAAATAGAAAAACAAAAAAGAGAAAAGAGAAAGAAATACAAAAAGGAGTTAAAAAGATTTGACCTGATTTTAAAAGAAATTTTCTCAAAAGCAGTTGGTATAATTTTTTGGTTAGCAACAGGACAGAAAATAGAGGGGAAAGCAAAGGTATTACCGGCTGAAATAAGATTTGTTAAATCTTTTTACCCTGATATCCTACTTGAAATCGGTGGAAAAATATTCCACATAGAAATCCAGGTTCAGCAAGACAAAACTTTACCCGAAAGAATGCTTGACTATTTTTATGCTATAAGAAAAAAATATGGGAAAACACCAACACAAATAGTTTTATTCGTAGGCAAAGGAAATCCTCCGCCAAGCAAATTTGAACTAAAAGGTGAGTTTGGAACACAAAACTTATCTTTCAATTTCGTAGTGTTAGATATGAAAAAAATAGACCCGGATGTTTTCATAAAAAGTGAAAAACCAGAAGAGATTATCGTTGGAATTTTAGCTGGCAAATTCAAAGATAAACCCAAGATAATAAGAAAGGTCAAAGAAAGAATTGTAGAAATTGTGAAAGATGAAGAAGAAATTGCTAAATATATAGATAGTGTAAGCTTTTTAGCAGGTTTATTTGATATCAAAATAGAGGTAAAACCCATGCCAATTGAGGTTGACATAAAGAAAACTTTCCTTTATAAATGGGGTGAGAAAGAAGGGAAACAAGAAGGATTAAAGGAGGGGTTAAAGAAAGCGATTTTGTTGGATATTGAAGAAAAATTCGGTATTTCAAAGGCAAAGCAAATCAAAAAACTTTTAGATAAGATAAATGAAATAAATAGATTAGAAGAGATAAAGAGAAAAGTGATAAGAGCAGAAACCTGGAAAGATTTTGTCAGCTCTATCAAGAACTCAAATTCAAAAAATAAAATTTAGAGGTTTATTTGATATCAAAATAGATAATTTTGTCAGAACATTTAGAAACCATAAGTAAAAAAAACATAAAACAGGAATCTTTTCTCAAAAACAAATATTTTTTGAAAACTATTTTCACTTAGAAAAAAGTGAATAAGTTCTAATGAAGTGGCAAAGGAAAAACTCTTTTATGAAGCCGATAACCCAGGGCTTCAACCAGAGGAGGTTGAATTTTATGAAAGAAGTTTTCAGGCAGAAGGAGAACCTCATATTATTGACCCGATAAAGAGAGCATATATAGCAACTATCATATTTATAGCTTCTGAGATAATGTATTTTGGAGCACTCATCAGCGCATTTTTGAGAATAAAAAGAACTCTGATTGAATGGCCACCAGAAGGATTACCAGCGTATCCTGTTGCACAAACTTTATTTAACACTCTATTCCTTTTAGCAAGTGGCATCTTTAACTTAATATTTGATAAGAGAAGAAAAGAAATATTCTTTTTGCTGACTTGGATTTTTGGAGCAACATTTGTCATACTTCAAGGTGTTGAGTGGATAAGACTTATAAAGTTTGGTCTTACCATGACAACTCATGCATATGGCTCAATATTTTATCTTATAGTTGGTTCTCACGCAGTCCATGTTCTCATAGGTCTGATATGGCTTTTGGTCGCACTCATAATATCTCAGAAGAAAGGTAAAATAAGAACGCCTTCTTTGGAAAGTGCATCTTTATTCTGGAAGTTCGTAGTTCTAATATGGCCAATTTTATATGTGTTAGTGTATATTTTGTGAGGATAGATTAAGAAAGTTAAATTTCATATTTTTCAGAGTCCTCCGGATGCAAAGCTTTATCTTTTTGAATTTTTTTCATAAGATATGATTCAAGTTCTGATGCAAAAAATTCCATCCTACCTATAACTTTTTTTATCTTGTTCTGAAAGAAATTATAGGCTATAACAGCCGGAATAGCGGCAAAAAGCCCCATAGCTGTTGTAAAAAGAGCTTCTGAAATTCCCGGAGCAACGACTTCAAGACCAGCTTTACCCATTTTTCCTATCTGATGGAAAGAATGCATTATCCCCCACACAGTTCCAAAAAGCCCAATAAATGGAGCCGACGAACCTATTATGGCATAAATAAACTGAAATCTTGAAACCCTTTCAGCAGCAATTTTTATTTCTTGATTTATCATTCTCTGAATTTCATCTTTTGTGATGTCTTTTTTCCTCGTAAAAGTAGCAATAATTTCTTGAACAATTTGAGCTATTGGAGAAGGGTAGAATTCATCATATTTGTGATAAGAAAAAAGGTCATTTATTCCTCCACTCCAAAAAAAATCAATAAATTCAGCGTCCTTTTCGTCTACATTTTTGAACATTATAATGTTGTAGATTATCAAAGCCCAAACCAAAATAGAAGACGAAAATAAAATGAAAATCACAATCTTTACAGGCAATGTTGCCTTCAATATAGCATCATAAAGCATTAAAGAAAATTTTAAAATTTCTGACTTAAAGTTGAAGCACAAGCTGATAAAAATCCAAGGAAAATTTTTTCATAAAAAGGAAAATTTTTTGTAAAATGAAAAATATAAAATCAAGTTTTTTTATTCTTTGTATCAAAAGATAATGGTTGAAAGTTTGGCTTTTTTCAATTCTTTTGGTCGTACAAACAAAATCAAACGGGGGAAATTTCCCGAAAATCTCAAATATAGAAAAAGACAGGGAAAATTTCAGATAAAAACTCAAAACAATCAAAAAATCTTTTTCTTTATAAAAATAAACAGTGGGGAGGGAGGTGGAAAATGGGCAAAACACAAGCTGAAAGAAAAACTATAAGTAAAATAAGGGTAAGCTGCTTAGGTCCCGTTGATAATCCCGAAAAATATGTTCCACCAGACTGGTGGAGAAAAATCTTCAATTCAATATATCTCAAAACAGACGGTGATGTCGTAGATGATATAGAAATCACAAAAATGGAAGTAGATCTTTTCCAAGAAGTACTACAACTCAAAGGAGATGAGAAAATATTAGACCTGTGCTGCGGTCATGGGAGACACTCACTTGAACTTGCAAGAAGAGGCTTCAAATTTGTTGAGGGTCTTGACAGGTCTCACTATCTTATTCAGAAAGCAAAAAGTCAGGCAAAAAAAGAAAATCTCCCCGTAAAATTCAGAGAAGGAGATGCAAGAAAGCTTCCATATCCACCAGACACTTTTGATGTTGTCATGATACTCGGAAATAGCTTCGGATACTTTGAAACAGTTGAAGATGATTTGAGGGTTCTCAAAGAAGTTTTTCGTGTGCTAAAACCATGGGGAAAGATACTCATAGATGTTGCAGATGGAGAGTATCTAAAAGCAAATTTTAAAAAACAAACATGGGAGTGGATAGATAAAAAACACTTTGTTTGCAGAGAAAGAACCTTATCGTCTGATGGAACAAGACTCATAAGCAGAGAAATAGTCACACATACAGAAAAGGGAGTTATAGCAGACCAGTTCTATGCTGAAAGACTCTATACAAAAAAGGACCTTGAGGAACTTCTCATAAAAGCTGGTTTTTCTGACGTGAAATTTTTAGCAGAAGTATCACCTCTATCAAAAAGAAATCAGGACCTTGGTATGATGGAAAGAAGGATAATAGTTTCGGCTGTTGCAAAAAAAGATTGGACACCGCTGAAAATAAAGATAAAAGACAAGATAAAAAATGTCGTAGTTTTGCTCGGAGATCACACAAAACCAGATAAACTAAAACCAAATGGAATCTTTGATGAAGACGACTTTTACACCATAGATAAACTCAGATCTGCTCTCAAAGAACTTGAAGGGTATAATTTTATCTACCTTTCAAAACACGATACCCTAATTCAAGACCTTATGAAGTTAAAAGGGAAGATAGATTATGTATTTAACTTATGTGATGAAGGATTTGAAAATGATCCTTTGAAAGAGCTTCATATACCCGCTCTTTTAGAAATGTTGCATATTCCATATACAGGCGCAGGTCCGCGATGTCTTGCATACTGCTATGATAAATCTCTTGTGAGAGGAATAGCAAAAGAGATGGGAATACCCGTTCCGGAAGCTGTATTTATAAAACCAGAAGATACAACTTTTGAAATCCCCTTCTCTTTTCCAGTAATTGTAAAACCAAATTTTGGAGATTCAAGCTTTGGAATCACACAAAGAAGCGTTGCTTATAATCCAGAACAACTCTTATCAGCAATATCTGAAATAAGGGAAAAATTCGGATACGATAAACCTATACTTGTTGAAGAGTTCCTTCAAGGAAAGGACCTTTCCGTCGGAATAATTGGTAATCCTCCCGAATACTATAAAGTTCTACCAATAATTGAAGAAGACTACTCTGCTCTACCACCCGAACTCCCGAAAATATGCGGATATGAAGCAAAATGGTTACCAGACTCTCCTTACTGGAATATAAAATCTAAAAGAGCGGAATTGCCAGAAGATGTTGAAAAATTCATAATTGAGTGCTGTCTCAAACTTTTTGAACGACTTGAATGCAGAGATTACGCAAGATTTGATTGGAGACTTGATTCCGAAGGCAACCCAAAACTTTTAGAAGTTAATCCAAATCCTGGATGGTGCTGGGACGGACACCTTGCAAAAATGTTCTACATTTCATCTTTAACATATAAAGACATGCTCAAAGCAATTTTAGAAGCGGCAGAAATAAGGCTCAAAATCTCAAACGAAGTTCACCGTGAAGCATCAAGAATTTAATTTCCCCGCATAGATATTTTCTTTCAATTTATAAATTATAAATCTTATCTTTTTTCACAAGAGAGTCAGTAGATTGAATGTAAGATTTTGATTTTTTGAACCTTATGGTGTTTCTTAATCTGTGATTCTTCCTAAAAATAATCAGAAATTTGCGCAGCAAAGATATGACAAAAAACAAAAGGTTTCAAAAAGTTTCAGAGAAACAGAAAAAATAAAACAATCTGAAACTAAAATCTTCAAATTGATACAGGAACGATTTTTGCTTAAAAGAAGAAAAATAAAAGAGGAGGTAAAAGGAGATGGCGATAAATCCGGAAACAATAAGTTTTGTTTTGAGTGATGATGAGATAAACTTTTGGGCGGAAAGGCTTGAAGAAAAAAGTGCAGAGGAAATAATAAGGTGGGCAGTTGAAAAATTCGGAAATAAACTTGCAATAGGATGTTCTCTTGGAGCAGAGGACATGGTAATAATGGACATCGCTGTAAAAATAAAACCAGATATACCATTTTTGTTCCTTGACACAGATTTTCACTTCAAAGATACTCTTGACACACTTGAAAGAGCAAAACAGAGGTATAATGCAAACATAATTTCCATCAAATCAGAATATACACCGGAAGAGCAGGCAAAAAAATTTGGTCCTCAACTTTTCTTCACAGATCCTAACCTATGCTGCACACTAAGGAAAGTTCTACCTATGAAATCAGCTCTCTCAAATTACCATGCATGGATAACTGGAATAAGAAGAGAGCAAGCTCCAACAAGAAGAAACGCAAAAGTTGTAGAAAAAGATAAAGTATTTGGTCTGATAAAGATAAACCCACTTGTGAGATGGACATTTGATGAGGTGTGGAATTACATAAGGAAAAATAATGTGCCATATAACAGGTTGCATGATTTAGGATATCCATCAATAGGTTGTGCACCTTGCACTCAACCTGTAAGACCCGGTCAAGATTTAAGAGCAGGTAGATGGGCAGGAACAGGCAAAACCGAATGTGGGCTCCACTCCCCAGAAGATGTGAAAAAAATATCTGAATAGAAAAATTCTATCTCTAAATTATTATAATTATTATAAAGAATAATGACAACTTTCATAATATCAGGTGCCACAGGTCTTATAGGAAGAGCACTTATAAAAGATTTATCAGAAAAGTACGATGCAAAAATAATAGTTTTGACAAGAAACAAAGACAAAATAAGAAAGATAGATTGGCAAATTAAAGAAAAAACAAAAATAATACCTTATCTTTGGGACGAAAAAGAGAAAATAATATCAGAAGCAAAAGAAGGAGAAAACAAAATAGTGATAAATCTTGCAGGAGAAAACATAGGTCAAAGATGGACTGAAAAACTCAAAGAAAAAATAGAAGAAAGCAGAATAGAAAGCACAAGAGAAACATCTGATATTGCAGAAAAAATAAATGCAGATCTTTTCATATCAGCCTCAGCAGTTGGATACTATGGAGATAGAGGAGATGAAAATTTAGACGAAAAATCTGGACCGGGTAATCTTTTCCTCTCAAAAGTTTGCGTAAAGTGGGAAAATGAAGCTCAAAAAGCAGCAGAAAAAGGCATAAAAACAATAATAACAAGAATAGGAGTAGTTTTAAGTAAAGATGCAAAATTTATGAAATCACTCCTTACACCCCTCTTCATAGCAAATCCCTTCGGCAAAGGAGAAAATTTTATCTCATGGATACATATAAAAGACCTTACAAGAGCCTTTTTGTTTTTGATAGAGTTAGATAAGGGAAAAAAGAATAAAGCAGGAAGAGAATGGGAAAGTACCAAAGCAAAAATCGTTAATATAACTTCTCCTCAACCTGTAAAATCAAAAGAGATAGTAAACATACTGGCAGAAATAAAAAATAAAAAGGTTGTAAATCTACCACAAAAAATATTATCTTTGATGCTCGGAAAAGACTTTGTAAGAGAAACTATAACTCCGAGCCAAAAGGTGTATCCAAAAGTTCTTATATCAGAAGGGTTCGAATTTCTTTTCCCCGATATAAAAAAAGCACTAGAGGATATAGCAAAATAAAAACTGAATCAATCTTCAAGTTTCATTTTTCTTTTTACTTTGCTTTTTTGAACTTGACTTTAGTGATTTTGATTTCCTACCTTTTTTTAAGATATTTGAACCAAAAACAATAGAAACTGCCTCATCAAGATGCTCAACAAAATGGAATTTAAGCTTCTGCTTTACCTCATCCGGGACTTTCTCAAGGTCTTTTTGGTTCTGTTTAGGTAAAATGACTTCTTCAACACCATATCTATAAGCCGCAAGCAATTTTTCTCTTATACCTCCAACAGGTAAAATTTTACCACGCAAAGTTATCTCACCTGTCATAGCGATTGACTGTCTCACAGGAACAGAAGATAAAGCAGAAATAATGGAGATACAAATCGCAATTCCAGCAGATGGTCCATCTTTCGGAACAGCTCCTTCCGGCACATGAATGTGCAATCCCATCTTAAACTTTCGTTGATCTATTCCAAACTTTTGAGCATTAACCTTAGCGTAAGTCAAAGCAGCCCTTGCTGATTCCTTCATAACTTCTCCCAAACTTCCTGTAAGATTTATAGAACTGTCTTGAGGTACAACAGAAGTTTCAATTTTTATTATATCTCCTCCGTAGGGTGTCCATGCAAGTCCAGTTGCAACACCAATAAATTCTCCCTTTACATCTTCAAATTCAGAAAAAAGTGGAACCCCCAAAAGCTTTTCAACATCGTTATCTTTTATTTTTATCTTATTGCCGTCTTTTTGTTCATCTAACTTGATTTCACCCAAAAGTAATTTTTTTCCTAATTTTCTCATGAGAGCTTCCAACTTTCTTGAAAGTTCTCTCACGCCCGCCTCTCTTGTGTATTGTCTTATGACCTTGAGTATCGCAGAATCCTCAATATGGACATCATATTTTGGAAAAAGACCAACCTCCTGAGAAATCTTTGGAATAAAATATTTTTTCGCAATATTGAGTTTGTCTATATCTGTATATCCTGGGATGAAAATGAGCTCCATTCTATCAAGCAAAGGAGCAGGGATTGTATCTATTTGATTAGCTGTGCATATGAAAAGAACTCGAGAAAGATCAAAAGGCAGAGATATATAGTGATCAACAAAAGAGTTATTTTGTTCAGGGTCAAGAACTTCAAGTAAAGCCGAGGCAGGATCTCCTCTGAAATCAAAAGATAGCTTGTCTATTTCATCTAACATAAAAACAGGGTTTTTCGATCCAGCTTGTTTCATTCCGTTTATTATTCTTCCTGGCATGGCTCCAACATAGGTTCTTCTATGACCTCGTATTTCAGCTTCATCTCTCACACCTCCCAACGATACACGAACAAACTTTCTCTCAAGAGCACGGGCTATTGATTTTCCCAAAGATGTCTTACCCACTCCCGGTGGTCCTACAAGACAAAGTATAGCACCTCGTGGTAATGAACCTTTGAGAGCCCCAGTAGATAAGAATTCCAAAATTCTCTCTTTCACATCTTCAAGGTTCCAGTGGTCCTCATCAAGAATTCTTTGAGCTCTTTTCAGATCAAGATTATCTTGAGTTTCCTCTGTCCAAGGTAAAGCTAAGACTTCCTGAACCCATGTCAAAATGACAGTATATTCAGGAGACTCTTTCGGTATTGAGGCGAGACGATCAATCTGCTTTAAAACCTCCTTTTTGACATTATCAGGGAGTTTTTCAGCTTTCTCTTTCAGCTCATCTATTTCAGATTTTACACCTTCCAGTTTGTCAAGCTCCTTCTGGATTTCTTTTATTTCCTCTTGTAATATCCTGATTCTTTGAGCTTTATCTATGTTCTCCTGAACTCTTCGTGAAATCTCTGCTTGTATCTTCAATACTTCTTTCTCTCTTACAAGAATTCCTATAAGTTTTCTTATTCTTTCAGTCTGATCTAATGTCTCTATAAGTTCCTGTGCCTCGGATGGTTTTAAAGGTAAATTAGAAGCTATTATATCAGCAAGTCTTCCCGGAATATCTATATTTCGTAATATAGATATGGCTTCTGGTGGTGGTTTTATTGGTAAGAGTTCAAGGTATTCTTCAAAGATAACAAAAAGCTGTCTTGATAGAGCTTCAAGCTCTGGATTAAAAATAATTGGTTTTTTATCTTCAAATATCTGAACTTGAACTAAAAACGGTGGAATTTCTCTTACAAATTTATCTATTCTTGCTCTATAAACACCACTCAAAAGAGCTCTGACAACATTACCATCTTTGAAAGCTCTTATAACAAATGCAACGGTTCCAAAATTTCTTATCGCTTCCTTTTGATTTTTCGCATTCTCATTTACCAAAGATGCAAAAACAAATCTCCCAGATTGGATAGCTTGTTCAAGAGCTATTTGTGATTCAACATCGGACAGAGTTACAGGTACAACGCTTCCGGGAAATATCACGAATCCAAAAAGCTGTATAACAGGAATAGGAATATCCTTTTTAAAACTTGTAACTGGAACAGGAAAAAAAGGAGTTTTTATTTTATCTTCGCTGCCGATTTCCCCTTGCTCAGAGTTTTCTGAACTGCCTCCAACATCAAAATTTCCAGCTTCTCCAAAATCTTTGAATTCATCCCCCATCTGAATTACAAATTCACTTTTATTTCTTAATTTATCCGCTGCCAAACGCCTTTGATTTTTTATCTTCAAAAAACCTTGAAAGTAATTTTTTAGATAAAGAAGATGAAATCTTTTCTATTTCATCATCAGAAAGATTTGTATACTTTTTAAGATGCTCAAAAATCATGTATTCAAAATCCAATTTTAGCTGAACAAGTTCCTTTGTGTCCTCGTAAAAAGTAAGTTTCCTTTTGAGTTTCTCAATTTCTCTTTCTATAAGTTTTTCCGCCAAATCTAATTTTTCAGGGTCAATATAAAGCTGTTTTGCCGAATCAACATTAAAAAGCCAAATTTTCCCAAAATTAGAAATTTCTGGATCAACATTTCTTGGAACGGAAAAATCTATAACAAGCAATTCCTTCTGCCTACCCAAAACATATTCTTTTTTGAGTAAAAACCCTGGATGCCTTGTTGCGAAAACTGCAACATCTGCAATTTCAACCCCATCTTTTACGGAAGAAGCAAAATCTATATCACAGCTCAAAAAGTTTTTTAATCTATCTATTCTTTCTTTTGCCTTTTCCTTACTATGAGAGTAGATTATAAGCTTTTTGAAAGAGTTTGCAATTTTGAAGACATCGTGAGCAACCGCGCCGGTTCCAGCAACGAACAAAATTTTATCTTTTACATCACCAAAAATTTCAAGAGCTTTGTCTAAAACAAACGATGAAAAATTTTTGTCCTCAATATTGACTTCATTTCTTATAATTTTTGATATTCTTAGAGCTTCTGAAATGAGCCATAACATCTCATTTCCGCACCACCCTTGCTTTTTAGCCTCAAAAAATGCGGATTTAACCTGATTTACTATATGAGTCTCACCAAAAATCAAAGTTTTTACTCCAGATAGAACAGAAACTATATGCCCAAAAGCCTTCCACCCAGCTATCTTTTCAAAACCATCTAAATTCAAAAAATTATCTGCTGTGTAAATAAACTCAATTCTTCCACATGTTATAAGAGGTACAATACTTCCCTTAGGATTTTTTTTTAAAAATTCAGGTATTATATTTCGGTAAACATCAACTCCACACAAAATATTTTCTCTCTCTTTAAGACCATAAGAGAAAAAATTGTATGTTTCAACCTTCAAACTTTCTATAAAACTTTGATTCATTTTTCCTAAACCCTTTACTTTTTCTTGTTGTTTATTAAAAGACTTTAATCTACGCAAAAAAGATTTAGCAATTACCTGAAAAATTAAGCGCAATCAGAACTTCTGAACGACCTTTTCTTTGAGTAAAAAAGCAGCAGTATTGAAAACCAAAGTTATAACAAATAGAGTCAGACCGACAGCAAAAATTGTTGCAAACTCAGGTGTTCCGTATGGGACATCTCCCAGTGCAACCTGAACTATGTACGCAGTCATAGTTTGAATTGGCTCTAATGGATTAAAAGTCAGCTGTGGCATCATTCCAGCAGCTATTGACACAACCATAGTTTCTCCTATTGCTCGAGAAATTCCGAGAATATATGCAGAAGAGATTCCAGAAAAAGAAGCAGGTAAAACAACAGTTATAGCAGTATAAAGTTTTGATGCACCAAGCGCGTACGCAGCCTCTCTTAAAGATTGCGGAACAGCTCTCATCACATCTTCACTCAAAGAAATAACATAAGGCAAAATCATAATCCCTATTGTTATCCCAGGAGAAAGCGCATTAAAACCTTGAATTTCTGGAAAAATTTTTTTGAGCAATGGAGTCAAAAAAAGCAAAGCAAAATATCCATAAACAACTGTTGGAATAGCAGCGAGAAATTCCAAGAAAGGTTTTATATATTCCCTTATTTTGTGATGAGCAAACTCACTCAAAAAAATTGATAAAGTAAGTCCAATAGGTAAAGCCACACCTAAAGCAATAGTTGTAATCAGAAAAGTTCCAGATACCAAAGGCAATATACCATATTTTTTCGTAGCAAAAAGAGGAGTCCATTCTCTACCGAAAAAGAACTCGCCTAAATTCACATGCCGAAAAAAAGGAATAGATTCTCTAAAAAGCACAAAAACTATAGCAAAAGTGATAAAAATAGACGATACACCAAAAAAAGTTATTATTAACCTCATCAGAAAGTCTTTGATATATCTCAAATGCTCGTGCATAAATAAAATTTCATTCTAATCAAACTATCACAACCTTTTCTTTTTTGAAATCATCTATAAAACCAACTACAAATACATCAGAAAAATTTTCAGTTATTTTTTTTGCTGTTGTTTCGTCGTAAATCATCGCAAACCCAATTCCCATATTAAAAACTTTGAAAAGTTCTTTCTCTTCAACAAACTTATAAAATAAAGAAAAAATGTTGTGAGAGTAATTTTCAGAAATATTTTTTAAAACTTTCTTTTCAACAAAAGCAGATAAACCATCTGGTATAACACGCGATAAATTCCCCGGAATTCCTCCACCTGTAATGTGAGCCGATGCTTTCGGGAACCCAAATTTTTCCACAATTTTAAAAAAATCTTTGACATAAATTTTCGTTGGAGCTAAAATCAAGTTATAAAGTTTTTCCCCACCAAAATCAGAATCAATCTTTATTTCTTTCTGAGATATGAGCTTGCGAACAAGAGAAAATCCATTTGAGTGTATCCCAGCCGAAGGAAAAGCAATAACTAAATCTCCTTTTTTGATATCGTTGATTTTTGGAAGCGAATTAGAATCAGCGAATCCTATACAAAATCCAACAAGCTCTACACTTTTTCGTCTATAAAATCCTGGCATTTGAGCCGTTTCTCCTCCAACGAGTGAGCATCCAGATTCCTCACAAGCTTCAACAATTCCCTCAACGATACCCAAAACATCTACATCATCTAATGAATTTACACCTATATAGTCTAAGAAAAATTTAGGTTTCCCGTGCATAGCAAGAATATCATTAACATTCATCGCAACGAGGTCTTTTCCCAACCATTTTTCTTTTTTGTATTTGAGCCCAAGTAAGATTTTAGTTCCAACTCCATCACATGTCGCAAGCAAAATTTCGCCTTCTGATTTTAGAACAGCTGAAAAAGGTCCAACACCTTCAATTACACCAGAGATTAAAGTTTTTTTCGCAAGATCCTTTATTTTTGATTTAATAAAATCAGCTCTATCTATATCAACACCGGCTGATGCGTAAGTGATTTTTCTACTTTTTACATCTCTACTTCGCTTCTTCACTTTTATATAGTTTGTAATTGTTGATTGAAATTGAGAAAATTACATTTTTATTGAGTTCAGTATATCTGGCATAAGGACAAAAAGTATGATTGTAAATATAATCAGAGGAATTACAGCCAAAGCTATAACCCACCTATTTTCATATTTGAGGTGCATATAAAACAAAGCAATAAGTAAAGCTTTAATTGTGCTTATTGCAAAAACAAAAGGTGGAGCATGCTTCCGATGAACAATCTGTGAAATAAAAATGGAAGCAAAAGTAAGAATAACCAAAATAAAGTAGATAGTAACATATGGGGGATGATGATGGGCTTCCTCTTTGTTCAAACTTTTTTCCTTTTCAAGCTCCATCTCAAACATACCTCCCTTTATGTAAGATAAAATAGAGGGAAAATATAAAGCCAAACTATATCTACAAAGTGCCAATATAAACCTGCATTTTCAACGGCTTCAATAACTTTCTTTTTTGTGAGAAATATCATAACACCTATTATTATCAGTGCTCCAACCAAAACATGGAGTCCGTGAAGCCCAGTTATTCCATAGTAGAACATCCAAAAAACATTCTTCGTAGGTACAAATCCATGATGAATTTCACGGGAATATTCAACAAATTTCAAACCTATAAATGTGAATCCAGCCAAAGCTGTAAGCCCCAAGAAAAGCTGAACCTTCCCCCAATCGTGAAAAGTTGCATACTTGTGAGCCAATACAGCCGTCAAACTACCTGTAAGCAAAACGAGTGTATTTATAGAAGCAATAATAACATTTGTATGTTCAGAGTTAGCAAACCATTCAGGATAACTCAACCTGAACAAAATCCCAGATGCAACTATACCTCCCAAAATTACGATCTCCCCTGAAAGAAAAACCCAAAAACCAAACTTTCTAAAAGAAACAGGAATTGACTCATATTCCTCATACTCCACTTTATCTAAAACTTTTGTTTCCTCCACCATAAATTACCTCCTTTTATACTTTATGTTTTGGTTCAATTTTGACAAGCCTACCTTGCGGTAAGAAATCTATATCTTTCCCATTCCTTGCATACTCATATGGACCTCTTTCAACAATAGGAGCAAATGAGCCCCAATTGAGATGGGGAGGTGGAGATGGAGCAAGCCATTCCAAAGTTGTAGATTTCCAAGGATTTGGTTCCGTCTCTTCTTTTCCTGCAAAAATAGAATAGAAGAAAACAATTATAAAAACAACCTGTGTAGCGAGCAAGAGTATAGCAGAAATTGTCATAAGTTCATGAACCCACTGATATTTTTGAAGGTAACCAAATTCTAACGCAGTAGCATATCTTCTCGGATGTCCTGCAAGCCCCAAAAAGAATGCTGGAAATGCGAACCCGTTGTAAAAAATCAAAGTAAGCCACGCATGAATTTTTCCGAAAGTATCATTTATTCTTCGCCCAAACATTTTTGGAAACCAGTGGTAAATTCCAGCTATCGTGCTTAAAACTGCAATTGTAAAAACTGTGTAATGGAAATGACCAACAACAAAATATGTATCATGAAAGTATATATCGGATGCTACCGCCCCTAATGGCAATCCTGTGAGCCCCCCTATTATGAACATAGCGAAAGCAAATGTAGCAAATAGCATAGCAGGAGTAAATCTTATTGAACCACCCGCATATGTCAGTCCCATAGCCACAAGTGTCATGGAAAATGGAACAGATATAAGAACCGTTGTTATTGAGAATCCAGTAGCAGATAGTGGATTAATTCCTGCAACGAACTGGTGATGTGCCCACACAACAAAACTTAAAATTCCAGCAACAATTGTTGCATAAACAACTAATTTGTAGTTGAACACTGGTCTTCTTGCGTAAGTTGTTATAACTTCAAAAAGAATACCAAGAGCGGGGAAAAGTATAACATAAACCTCTGGATGAAAGAAGAACCAGAAAAGATGTTGCCACAAAATTGGGTCTCCGATTTTCCCTGCTTCAACCCTGAAAAAGTGAGTTCCCAAAATAATATCTAATAGAAGCATAATCGCACCTGCTATAAGAGGGGTCACAGAAAACAAAAAGAGTAAAGAAGCTAAAACTTGCATCCAGACGAAAATAGGAAGTCTCATCAAACTCATACCTTTTGCTCTCAAAGTAAGAGCGGTTGTAATGAAATTCACACCTCCCATAAGCACAGAAGCAAACTCAAGAGCAAGAGCCAAAATAAAAAGAACTGTTCCAAGATTTGCACCTAAAAATCTTTCAGGATCTGAACTCAAAGGAGGATATACAGTCCATCCGCCAGAGAAAGCCCCACCTGGAACAAAAAATGAAATTATAAGTACAACAGAAGATAAAAAGAATGTCCAATAAGAAATCATATTAAGAGTCGGGAAAGCCATATCCCTCGCTCCTATCATAAGAGGGATAAGAACATTCCCGAATCCTCCGAGCAAAATAGGCATCGCAACCCAGAAAAACATTATTGCTCCATGATATGTGACAAAAGCATTATATTGGCTATCTGTTAAAAAACCGGGATGAGCCAAGTTTATTCTGAAAAAAATAGCAAGAGCTCCACCAAAAATCGCCATTATTACTCCTGTAATAAGATACTGCTTACCTATTGTTTTGTGGTCAGTAGAAAAAATATATTTTCTTATAAAAGACATCTCATGCTCTCCGGCTTCCACATGATGTCCCACAGCTGATGCAACTTGCGACATATACTTTCACCTCCTTTCCATTATTTTTTAGCAAATTTTTCTTCAAAATCTTTTAATACAGAAACTTCATAGGGAGCTCCCTCAATCCATTTTTTATAATCTTTTTCGCTGAGCACAACAAGGTATGCTTTCATTCTGTAATGCATCTCACCGCAAAGTTCGGCACAAGCTATCTCATACACACCCGTTTTCGCCGGCTTGAACCAAAGATGTGTCTCCCTTCCCGGAATAGCATCATACTTTATTCTGACATTTGGGATAAAGAGAGAATGTATAGTATCTCCTGATGTAAGTTTTACAAAAACATAATGATTTTCAGGAACAACAAGGGCATTCCCTAAATTGAAGTCATCCGAGGTTCCAAATTTTCCATCTTTTCCCGGATATTGGAATGTCCAGAAAAACTGCCTTCCTATAACTTTTACCTCTACAAACTTTTCTCCTTTATCAACAACCTCTTTTTTTATCTTATCAACGGGTCTTATAAAGAAAATAAACCATGCATAAGTTGATACAAAAAGTAAAATCAAGTCAAATATAATCATAACAAAGTCTATATAAACAACTTTCTTGAGTAAGGGAGGAACATCTTGCAAAGGAGTTGGATTTTTGCTTCTTCTGAACCGCCAGAGCATGTAAAATAAAATTGCAAAAGATACTATACCTATTATTACCGCTCCACCTACGGAGATTTTTATGACCCTATCAACGAGGTATCCATGCTCAGATATATCAATTGGTAACATACTCATTCACCTCCTTTTTTTGCACTTAAATTTTTATTTTCAAGGTAAAGAACATAGGAAACTAAATCCCATATTGTTTCATCTCCGAGATGTCCCCAAGGAGTCATAGTTGAACCAGCTATCCCCCTTTTTATTGTAAGGAAGACATATTCTGGTTTTCCTCGTCTTAAAGGTTCTTTTCCGAACCATCTTGCTTTCACCACTTGAAACTCTTCACTCTTTTTTCCTTTTTTATCAAATTTATACCACGCCAAAGGTTGTTCTATTGGTTCTTCTCCTTTTTCTATATTTCTGTGGCACGCTACACACACAACCTCAAATTGTTTTCTTCCCCTTTCAATTCTCTCATCTGACATAAGGTCAGGAGGTGGAGTTGGGAGTTCCAATTTTTTCGGTTCATAAAATTTCCATCTTGGATTCAAAGATTTCATATATTCTAAAATTGCATCAAGTTCTTTTTCTTCAAGCATAGGAAAACCTGGCATAGGAGTTCCCGGAAGACCTTCAACTATTATTCTTTTTATTTCTTCATCAGGAGCGAACTCACCAGTGTAATCAGAGGCAAATTTGAAAACGACTTTACCTTCCCTATGATATTTTCCTGTAAAATCTCGAGCGTATATTGGGTCCCCTAAAAGAGTTTTTAGACCTTCTGGCGTTATTGGTAATGAATCTCCTTCTCTCCCGTGGCAAGTTGCACACCAGTTTTCAAAAAGTTTTTTTCCATAACTTACTTTCTCTGGATTTGGCTCATATCTTATAAAAAGCTTGTCAAATAGATTTACTACATCTTCCATTCCAGAAGATAAAGCTTTTGCCTCATTTACTAATTTGTTGTTCTCATCACGCGGGAGATTTTCTTTGAGCTTTTCGGCCAAATTTTTTAGCTTATTTACTTGATCATTTTGCTCCAACTCGTTTAACTTACCAAAAATTTCAGAAACAACGCTTTCCCTATATCTTTTCTCTATTTCAGAACTATCTAATCTTATTTCTGAAACTAGATATTTTGGTTTTCCAAAACTTCTATATAAAGCAGGAACACCTATTGAAAATATTGCTATCAAAACACCTACCAAAATCCCCCTCATTTTTTTACACTCTTCTTTTATTCTTTACAAAATTAATTTCACCTTCAAACTTTTTCAAATTTACAGCTTTTTTTAGAAAGATAATTCTTTACTGATCTGAAAAAAGGATAATTTTTCTTGAAAATATGATTTTTGAAACTTTTTTCTAAAACAAAAAAATACCTAAAACAAAATAATAGCTTTATGAAAAATTTTTCTATTTGGGGAATATAGGACAGAAGATTTTCTTTTCACACTTTGAAAACAAGTCCAAAAAATCAATAACTTATTTTGTGATGAAGCTACCAAAAGTTGAGTTCAGAAAAACTGATGATATCCTTGAGGTGTACTCACAAGATGCATCAAGATGGTATAGGGTAAAACCTCTCGGAGTATTTTTTCCGAAAAATTTGGAAGAAGCTCAAAAATGTGTTGAATTTTGCTACAAAAACGGGATTCCTATAACTCCAAGAGGAGGGGGAAGCGGTCTTACAGGAGGAGCAGTTCCAGAAAATGGTGGAGTTATAATATCAACAGAAAAAATGAAAAATTTTTCAGTTGAAGAAGGATTTTTTATATCAGAAGCAGGAGCTATATCAGGAGAAATAGAGAAGGAAGCGAATAAAATTGGTTATACTTTACCAGCTCAACCATCAAGTCTTAATTTTTCAACAATAGGAGGAAATGTTGCAACAGATGCAGCCGGTTTGAGATCAGTAAAATATGGCTCCGCAAGAGATTACATTCTGGAACTTGAGGTAATTTTACCTGATGGCAAAATAAAAACTTTCGGACCAGAAGAATCTCAATTCTTTGCTGGATCTGAGGGAACACTCGGAATTATATCAAAAGTAAAAATGAGGTTGGTAAAACTTAAAAAGAGAAAGACTTTTGTTTTTCTATCAGAAAATTTGAAACAGGCAATACAATTTTCGCTTGAACTCCTTAAATTTTTACCATCCGCTCTTGAATTTGTAGATAAAAACGGAGGTAAAATAGTTGATGTTGGAAATGGAGACTTTTACATCATAATTTCAGAATTTGAGGAAGATTTTGATGGTAAAATAGATCTTATTCAGAATGAACTTGCAAAAATAGCATTGGAGTTTGGTATGAAGATAGAAGAAATAAAAGATATATGGGAAAGAAGGAAAAAACTCGGTCCAGCCCTGTCTAAAATAAGACAATTCAAAATAAACGAAGATATCGTTCTACCAATATCAAAAATTACTGACTTCGTTGAATTTGCAAGAAAAAAAATAGTAGAAGAAGAAAAAATAAACTGTGTAATCTTTGGACATATAGGAGTTGGAATTTTACATACAAACCTTCTTTTCGGAGGAGGAGAAGAAAAGGACGCAGAGAAAGCAAAAAGAGAAATTTTTGAGTTTGTAATTTCGCAAGGCGGAGCTATAACAGGAGAACACGGAACAGGAATATCAAAAAAAGATTTCATTCAAAATGAACTCGGGGAAGAAACCCTGAAATTTATGATACATTTGAAAAACAAAATAGATCCAAAAAATATTTTCAATCCAACCAAACTCCCTTTACCAAAAAGAGGATGTATAGATACAACGGTAAAATAACAAGTAAAATAAAAAAGGATTGGGGGATAAGATAAAATCCCCCAATCCCCATTTTTTACCTCCCAAATAGTTGCAGAACGAGTTGTGGAGTGAGTCTTGAAATAGCTATCATAGCAGTTGCACTCTGCTGCACAACCTGCAACGCAGTCAACCTCAATGACTCCTCATCAAACTTCGTGTCTATTATCGCTGACCTCTGCGTCGCTGCCTGTATCTTCTGGTCTAACACCTGATCATTCGCTGCCCTCATCAAACTCATCGCCGCCCCTATCACCCCCCTCACCTTCTCCACATAATTTATCGCCTCATCTATCAACTTCACCGCCGTCTCTGGCGCTACCCTCAGATCAAATGTGAACAACGTCCCTCCTCCTAACGATGTCTCTAACAAGTTCTCTGGCTCCAAGTTGGGAACATTAAACCTCACGTAATCCAACTCACTCCCTACATTCATTCCCCTGAACACCTTCACCTCCTCCCTCTTGACCGTTATCACAGCAGATATCTGAGATGATGCTCCAAAACGAACATCATCTACAAACACCCTGAATCCTAAGTTCTTAAAGTCCAATACCTGCGCACCCGTGAATGTTATACTTATCACCTCTGTAAATACTGCTGAACCGCCAATATACAACACCGCAGTCGCCAATCCCGCTCCACCAACAGTAAGAAGAACAGAAGCTTGTCCATTCAAAGCCACTGAGTTCGTAAACATCGCTCCCGGAGTTCCATTCCCTATAACCGTCACCAAGTTCGCAACCGTCGTATCAGCTAATGAACCTGATGCATATCCCGCCAAGTTTATCCCACTCACATCAAAGTTCCCTATGAACAAGGTTGTAGTAGTTGTACCGCTCAGAGTCAGCAATACAGTTGCAGGTGCTATCATCCTATTCCCTAATCCACCCCTCAGAAGCTGAGCCTCCTGAAACACCGTCGTTCTCACTAACTCCCTTATATCCAAGTATAACCTATCCGTCGCTGCCTGCAATTCTGCCCTCTCAGCTGGGTCGGTAGCTACAACAGCTCTCAAAGCGTTTTCTCTCATTTGATTGAGGATGTCGTGGATTTTCTTTACTGTTTCCTCCATATTCTGGAGTATTGAGTCAGCTCTTGTAAGTTGCTCAGAAGCTATCTCTAATGTTCTAATAGCTCTTGTGAGGATATTGCCTTGGATAAGAGCTCCTACATCCTCGGCTGCTGAGTTTACCCTCAGACCTGTTTGGAGGCGCTTCATCACGCCCCCAAGCTCTACTGTAACACGCCTTAGATCCTCTGATCCTATTAATCCTTGTATGTTTGTTAAAACTGGTATTGCCATGTCTTTTCACCTCCTTGCTTTTTTATTTTTTCGCCTCCTTGCTGCTGGGGGTGGTTTTTAGGTCTTTCACCCCTACCCCCAGAAACTTTCAGCCAAGAGGCAATATTAAATATAATCATTCTTTTTTTATTTTTCCAGAGAATTGAAAGTTTTCTCCCGCTGAAAATTTCTTTTTTATATTTTTGTGAGATTATTTTGAGAGTGGTGGGTAGGGGCGGAATCGAACCGCCGACCTTAGGATTTTCAGTCCTACGCTCTACCGACTGAGCTACCTACCCACCTTCAAGAGAGAAATTTCTTTTTGTTCCAAGAACTCTCAAAAAATGCTTTTCTCTCCTTATTTGAAGCTTTGACCTGTAATGCTGATGCCTCCTCAAAAGAGGAGCAACATTTAGCTCAAAATCTTTTTTCAATATTTTCAGAGCTCTTTCAAGATTTCCTTTAACCTTTACCACAGGTTTCATCATACTTTAAAAATAAAAATAAAAATGGAAAAAATAGTTTTGACTGAAATATTTAAAGAAATAAGAGAGAAGGGGGGAGTGAAATACTCCCCCACCTCTTAAAATGAGATAAATTGTTATCTTCCACCAAGTAGTTGTAGAACGAGTTGTGGGGTAAGCCTTGAAATAGCTATCATCGCCGTCGCACTCTGCTGTATCACCTGCAACGCAGTCAACCTCAATGACTCCTCATCAAACTTCGTGTCTATTATCGCTGACCTCTGCGTCGCTGCCTGTATCTTCTGGTCTAACACCTGATCATTCGCTGCCCTCATCAAACTCATCGCCGCCCCTATCACCCCCCTCACCTTCTCCACATAATTTATCGCCTCATCTATCAACTTCACCGCCGTCTCTGGCGCTACCCTCAGATCAAATGTGAACAACGTCCCTCCTCCTAACGATGTCTCTAACAAGTTCTCTGGCTCCAAGTTGGGAACATTAAACCTCACGTAATCCAACTCACTCCCTACATTCATTCCCCTGAACACCTTCACCTCCTCCCTCTTGACCGTTATCACAGCAGATATCTGAGATGATGCTCCAAAACGAACATCATCTACAAACACCCTGAATCCTAAGTTCTTAAAGTCCAATACCTGCGCACCCGTGAATGTTATACTTATCACCTCTGTAAATACTGCTGAACCGCCAATATACAACACCGCAGTCGCCAATCCCGCTCCACCAACAGTAAGAAGAACAGAAGCTTGTCCATTCAAAGCCACTGAGTTCGTAAACATCGCTCCCGGAGTTCCATTCCCTATAACCGTCACCAAGTTCGCAACCGTCGTATCAGCTAATGAACCTGATGCATATCCCGCCAAGTTTATCCCACTCACATCAAAGTTCCCTATGAACAAGGTTGTAGTAGTTGTACCGCTCAGAGTCAGCAATACAGTTGCAGGTGCTATCATCCTATTCCCTAATCCACCCCTCAGAAGCTGAGCCTCCTGAAACACCGTCGTTCTCACTAACTCCCTTATATCCAAGTATAACCTATCCGTCGCTGCCTGCAATTCTGCCCTCTCAGCTGGGTCGGTAGCTACAACAGCTCTCAAAGCGTTTTCTCTCATTTGATTGAGGATGTCGTGGATTTTCTTTACTGTTTCCTCCATATTCTGGAGTATTGAGTCAGCTCTTGTAAGTTGCTCAGAAGCTATCTCTAATGTTCTAATAGCTCTTGTGAGGATATTGCCTTGGATAAGAGCTCCTACATCCTCGGCTGCTGAGTTTACCCTCAGACCTGTTTGGAGGCGCTTCATCACGCCCCCAAGCTCTACTGTAACACGCCTTAGATCCTCTGATCCTATTAATCCTTGTATGTTTGTTAAAACTGGTATTGCCATGTCTTTTCACCTCCTTGCTTTTTTATTTTTTCGCCTCCTTGCCACCCAGCCCAGAAAGTTGAACTGGGGGACAAATTCAAAATCTATATATCGTTTTTTTCTTGAATTAGTTTAGTTTTTTCCCTGAACACTTGAAGGACCCAGTATAACAACGAAAAATTCATCCTTGAGATATTTTTCAATCACCTTATTTATATCTTCTTTTTTTACAGATTTTATTTTTTCTTGGAGTTTTTTGTAAAAGTCAAATCCAAGCCCTAAAAATTCGCTTTGAGCGATTTCAGAAGCCCAATCTGAATTTGATTGCAAAGATCTCCTTATGACTCCGAGCAGAACGTTTATTCCCCTTGATATTTCCTCATCAGTTAATGTGTTGAGGTTTTTGAGTTCTTCCTTCAAGCCGGTTATGGATTCCGTTAATTTTTCAGGAGCTGACGCAATATATCCTCCGAATAGTCCTCCTGCTACGAAAGAGTGTCTTAAAGGAGCAACAACATAGGCAAGTCCCTTCTTTTCTCTGAGGTTCATAAAAAGCCGCCCACCCATTCCAGAAATTGAAGATACCAAGACTCGTAAGATAATTGCGTCATCATCAAAAATAGAAGGACCGCAGATCCCGACAACTATATGAACCTGATTTCCTTCTCTCGGAATGAATTTTTCTTTTGCTTTTTCATCCCTACAAGCAAATTTTTGAGGGAAAGATATATTCTTTTCTTTTTTCTTCTCAAAAAGTTCAAATCCATAAAAGTAAATGGATTTTAGAATTTCAGACGAGTCAGAGAAATCTCCGACAATAGATATGACTATTTTTTCCGGGTCAGAAAGTAAAAATTTCCAAAAATCAATAAGGTCTTCTCTTTTTGCGGATTCAATTACTTCTTTTTTTGCTCCTTCTGGAAATGCATAAGGAGTTCCATCAAAGACAAGTTTGAAAAATTCATCAAAGGCTTGGACCTGTGGCTCATCATATCTTGTTCTCAAAGATTCAAGAATATCATCTTTCATTTTATTTATTTCATCTTGCGGAAAAGTTGGTTTGAGGAGAACATCGAAAAATATTTCAAATCCTTTTTCCTTTTTGCTTGAAAGGAAAGAAGAAGATAAAGAAAAAGTGTCAAATCCGGCACTTGCTCCAATAGAGCCTCCTATATCGTATAATTCATCAAGTATAACTTTTGCAGTTCTGTTTTCTGTTCCACGAGTCAGAGTTTTTGCAGTAAGAAGAGGAATTCCTATCTTTTCTGTACCATAAAGTGCGTTTCCTCCTGGGAACATTCCGACAACAGAGATAGTCCCTGTTCCTTGAATTTTTTTGAGCAAAATTCTCACGCCGTTTTTCGCTACATATTTCTCAACACCGTCTTTACTTTCAACTAAACTGAAAGGTAATTCAAATGGCACTTTAAATGAAACAGATTTTACAACACGGGATACTTCTTCTGCAAACTTTGTTTCTTCGTCATTTATATAAATTCCAACGAGCATTTTCTCCTCATTGATGATTTCTTTTGCTATCTCTTCTACATTTTCTTTTTTTGCTTCAAGGAAAGTTTCTAAAATCTTAGAAACTCCGTGTGGATCTTCTGTAAGCTGAAACACACTCCCGAATAAAGAAGCTAATCCCCTTACTGATTGTATTCTTGAATAGAGAGAAGATAGGACTGAACTTTTTACATTTTCAAGCTCTTTTTGTGAAATTCCCAGAAACTTTACTTTTCTCAACTCTTCAACTACTATATCATATATCTTTTTTATGTTTTCACCTTTTGCTGAAAAAGAAACACTAAAAACTCCAACTCCCACGGGATTCCAATAATCAACATCAATAGAATTTGCAAGTATCTCTTTTATTCTTGTTCTCTCATAAAGCCTTTTTTCAAGAATTTCAGCTAAAATGTCAAGATAAACGGATTTTGTTATAGAGAATGGATAACCTAAAAATCCAACTATAACCTTAGCCTCTTTTTCTTTGCCAGAAATGAAAAATGCAGATGGACCTGAAAAATCAGGGTATTTTTTGACATCTTGTTTTTCAAATAAATTTTTCCTTTCACTTTTTACTTTACCGAAAACCTCTTTTATTTTTTTCTCTACAATTTTCTCATCAAAATCACCTGCAACAACAACAAAAATGTTCTCCGGCGAATAAAAAGAAGAATGAAATTTTAAAGTGAGATCAGAAGAAATAGACTTTATAGTTTCTTCGTATCCAATAACAGGATGTCCATATGGATGATTTTTGTAAAGCTCTTCAAAAAATTTATCAAAAAGTCTATAATCAGGAATGTCACGACCTCTTCTCCATTCTTCCAAGACTACTTCTTTTTCAGTTTGAAATTCTTCCTCTGAAAAGTTTGGTCTGAAAACTATATCACCTATAACTTCAATAGGGATATGTATATTTTCTGATGGTATTATTGACCAATAGACTGTGTTATCGTAAGATGTCCATGCATTTATGTATCCGCCAGCTCTTTCTATTGCATCCGCAACTTCGCTTACTCCTCTTTCTGGACTTCCCTTGAAAACTATATGTTCAAGGATGTGAGCTCCACCGAAAAATTCAGGAGGTTCATCCGCCGCGCCAGATTTTACCCAAACAAAAACTGCCGATATTTTACTTCCGTCTTTTTTCGGAATAAAAATAACATCAATACCATTTTTCAATCTGATTTTTTTTACTTCAATTCCTCCAACATATTTTTTCCTCTTTGCCATATCTTTTTCCTCCTTTTTATCTTTTTGACCAATTTTGATTTTTTTCAAGTCTATTTTTAAAGCCTTTACATCCCCAACAAAAATAAGATGAGACAATAAAAGAAAAGAGAGAAAAATAAAAATGTGCATTTTTCTTTCTTTTTTTTCAAAAAATGGCAACATATCTCAAAAAATATTTAAACGGAGAAATAAATTTCAAATTTTTCAGTTTTCACGGCTGAAAAAAGTTTTTAAAATTCAAAAAGTGGAGGAATTTCAAAAAATACTTAAAGATTTTGAAAACTATCTTTATTTTGTTTTAGGGAGAAGTAAAAACACATGCGAATCGTATATAAAAGATCTGGAAGAAATATATAATTTTTTCAGAGAAAGAGGAAAAGAAATTTTTGATATTTCAGAGAGCAATATAGAAGAGTTCATAAACACATCAAAAAATATTTACGACATAACAAGTATAAATAGGAAACTTTCTTCATTAAGAACTTTCGCTAAGTTTCTTGCGAGAAAAGATGAAAAATATTCTGGGTTGTTGAAAACTATAAAAAATGTAAAGAATCTGAAAGACACAAGAGAACCTCCTTGTGTTCCAGATGAGAACGAAGTTATATCAAAAATAGAGTGTTTGAATTTGAACTCAGATAAATTTGATGAGATAAGAGATAGAGCTATATTGGAGCTACTTTATGGCTCTGGTTTGCGTGCTTCGGAACTTATAAATCTTAAATCAGAAAATATTCATTTAGATAAAGGTTTTATAAAAGTAGAGGGCAAAGGAAAAAAAGAAAGGTTCGTCCCCATGAGTACAAAAGCAAAGGAAGCAATAGAAAAATACATGAAAATAAAACAAAAATTTTTCAGAGGGAAACTAAATCAAGATTTTGTTTTCGTAAACAAAAGAGGGAAAAAACTCACAAGACAAGGTCTTTGGTTTATTCTTAAAAAGTATGGATTTTACCCTCATCTTTTGAGACACTCTTTCGCTACCCATCTTATATCAAAAGGAGCAGATTTGAGGTCAGTCCAGATAATGCTCGGACACTCAAATCTATCAACAACACAGATATATACAAAAGTTTTTCCATCAGTTCTCCAAGAAACCATAAAAAAATTTCATCCACTTGAATTTCTGACAGAAAATAGGAAAGAAAAAGAAAAAGAGGAGAAAGGAAAATAATAGGATAAGACAGGAACAAGAAAAGAGAAAAAGAAAAAAGAGAATTTTTTATCTCTGAAAATTTTACTTTAAGAATTTATTTTTGATTATAGATATTATCTTTTTGTCAGAGTCATAAGTGATAAGTTTTTCAGCTTCTTCAATTGGGAACCAACCTAAATCAATAATTTCTCCGGGCGTTTTTATATTTTTGCTATCATCTTCTGGCTCCATAAGAAACCAGAAAACAGTTTTTTTGACGACTCCGCCATCTTTATCTTTAAAAAAATAAGTGAAGTCCCCTATTTTATCTTTTATTTTTGCCCTCACTCCGGTTTCCTCTTCAACTTCCCTCAAAGCAGCCTGTTCTTTTGTTTCACCTTTTTCTATATGTCCCTTCGGAAATGTCCAAACTTCTCTTCCAGAAAGCGTTCTTACCTTTATCATAAGAACTTTTCCATCTTTCAATACAACTCCCCCAGCAGAAAATTCTCTCTTCATTTCATTAAGATTATAAAGTTTGTTTTTGAATTGGGATTTTTTAAATTTGGTATTTTCCCTATATGATAAAATGAAACCCGACGGTAAAACCAGAAAATAACATCAAAGAAAATAAATACTTAAAATTTATAGAGCTTAATAAAAAAGTTCAACAAGAATTGAAAATGGAAGAGAAACCAGAACTTTTCTTTGAGGTGCTATCATGCAACATAGATTGGGAAATAGACTATGAAAGCATGATTTTTGGGTGCAAAGCAAAAATAAAAGTTAGAGTTGGGAATAAAATAAAACTCGGATACTCAACTTCAAAAGACGGACAAATTTATGCATTTGACATGGCTCTCAAAAATATTTTGCAAGAGCTTTATCCAGAAATATTAAAAATAAAACTTACTGACTACAAAGCTGAAATTATAGAAAAAGAAAAAAGGAAGGGAACGGCTTCCTACATCAAAGTAAGAATAGAGGTTGAAATTGAAGATATAGGAGAAAAAATAATTACAGAATCTGTTGGAGCAGATCTTGTTGCCGCATCAATAGAAGCTCTATCACAAGCTTACAATACATCCCTACAAAAAATTTTCAGTAGATCTGAAACGGTAATTGTGTAATAATAAAACTTTTTTTATGGGCGTATCTATATTCAAAACAATAAGGTCTCCTGTTGCCAAACTTACATATCTTATTCTTGCGGCTGCTTTTTTTATAGGGTTTGGAATACTTACATCTATATCTCCAAAAAATAGTATGAGGTCAATAAAAGTAGATGGTAAAAAAGTTTTTCAAGATGAGTTCTACCTTATGCTAAAAGAAGTTGAAAGGACAAAAGAAGAATTTGAAAGTGCTGAGAACCTTCAAAGACAAGCATTTGAACTTATGGTTGCAAGAAAATCAATTAGCTCAGAAGTAGAAAAATGGGGATTTTCAGTAAATGCAGAAGACATAATCGGTCTTATCGGTAATGCAGCTGGGATAAGAACCAGAAGAGATTACCTTAATTTCCTCAGACAAACAGGAGCAACAGAAAAATCATTTGAAAACTACCTGAAAGACTCTTACTTTTTCTCAAAATTTCAAGATATAATAGTTAGGACAGAAACATCAGGTAATTTCAGAGAATTTCAAGACTTCATTTCAAATATAGCAGGTATAAGAACTCTAAAAATAGCAGAAATTGATAAGTCAAAGTTCAAAGTAAATGTAGATCAAAAGGAGATAGAAAGATATTACATAATAAACAGGAATGAATTCAAAATAGGAGAAAAGAGAGAACTGTGGATAGCAAAATTCCCATCTGAAACCACAGCTCAAACTTTCTTTTCTAAATACTCACAAACACAACCTAAAACATTTGAAGAATTTGAAACCAAAGCAAATGAAGAAGGAGGTAAAGCTACATCAGTAATTTTAGGTAAAGAAGCAGGATCTTCTAATCCTACTTTTGCTCCCTTCTTTTCAGAAAAAGCAACAGAAGGTTCAGTAGCTCCTCCCATAAATGTAGGAAATGAGTGGTGGGTAGTAAAAATAGCCAAAATTTTCCCAGAAAGATTTGCAGAACTCAAAGAAGTTGAAGGAACCATAAAAGAAAGATTAATAGGTAAAAAAGTCAGAGAAAAAGTTGAAAATATATTGGAGCAGAATAAAAACATAAGTTCAGAGGAAGAATTTGAAAAAGTTTTCTCAAAATACTCGGTGGAAATAAAGAATGATTCCTATCCTGCATACCTTGATATTTTTCCGGGATTAGAATATCAGCCCGAGCTTGGATTAGCCATATCAGATACAAAAAGAGAAAATTTTGTATTTGAAAAACCAATAGAGGTGAAAGGAAGGGTTTTCGTTGTATTTGTTGGAAAACTCTTCCCATCTCCTGAAAAAGCAACAGATTTTGTGTATTATGATGTAGAAAGAGTTATAAAAGGTTTTATAGCAAGGAAAATGGCAGATTTGAAAATTGAACCTGCATCGCGCAAGGAAGCAATTGATATACTCACAGGAGCAAAATAAAAACCAAAATAAAGAAACAAAAATCAATAAAGAGAAGAGAAATTATATGGGTATCTGAAAATACCTTTTTCAGTTATTATAGCTGAGATAAGATGAGGAGGTGTTATATCAAATGCAAAATTAAAAACTGGAACACCATCTGGCAAAATCCTGCAACCAAAAATTTCTCTAACCTCTCTTGGATTTCTTTCTTCTATTGGAATTTGATCTGACTCTGTATCTATTGTCGTTGAAGGAGCAAGAACATAAAATGGGACCTCAAAATATTTTGCAGAAATTGCAAGTGTAAGTGTACCTATCTTGTTTGCAGTTGTTCCATCTTTTAAAATTCTATCTGCTCCCACAACACAACATATTTCCTTTCCCTTTTCTTTCATTTTTAAAATAGAGAAAGCAGATGATGAATCAACTATGATGTGGAATGGAATTTTATTTTGCATAAGCTCCCAAGCCGTAAGTCTACTTCCTTGCAAAAAAGGTCTCGTTTCAAGAGCAATAACTTCTATGTTTTTCCCGACCTTATTTGCAAACTTTATGGCAGAAAAAGCTGTTCCCCATCCCCCCGTTGCGAGCGCCCCAGTATTGCATATTGTAAATACAACGCTACCATCTTTGATGAGTTCTGCTCCGAACTTACCTATAATATAACAGTATGCAAAATCATAAAACCAGATCTTTATTGCTCTATCAAAAAGCTTTTGCAAAAGTCCGTCTTGATCTTTTTCGTTTGAACTCAAAAATTCTTTCTCCATATCATCAAGAGCTTTTTTTAAATTAAAAGCTGTGGGTCTTGTTCTTTCAAGCTCTGATTTAATTTCAGAAAAGACACTCTGAGTGATTTTGATTTTGTTTTTCAATCTTTTTTTTATTCCATAGACTATTCCGAAAGCAGCTGATATACCTATTGCGGGAGCTCCTCTCACAATCATTTCTCTTATTGCGTGGGCAACATCCTTCTCATCCTCACACCTTACCCAATTCTCTTTTGCGGGCAGGAATCTTTGATCCAAAAATTCAACATAATCGTCAAAAAGACGAAACCATGTGTGTTTTTTCCCACCATCAGTTTCAACTTCAAAAACTGTGAGAACTTCATTTATGTCAAAGTTTATACCTTGATTTCTCAATTCTACCTCTAACAACTTCAAAGAGCTCAAGTTTCTCCCCTGAAACATAATCTAATGAATAAGATAAAAAGATAATAGATAGAAAATAAACTTATCTTAGAGCTGAAATTCCCGGTAGTTCCTTGCCTTCAAGGACCTCTAAAAATGCTCCACCACCTGTTGATATATATGAGATTCTGTGTTGTTCTCCTGCTTTTGAAATTGCAACATCGGTATCTCCCCCACCAACAACTGTAAAAGCAGTAGAGTTAGCAAGAACAGATACCATAGAATATGTTCCTTTTGAGAACTGCTCTTTCTCAAATACTCCCATCGGACCGTTCCAGACTATTGTTCTTGCATCGGAAAGAGCTTCTGCAAAAAGTGTTATTGTGGCAGGACCTATGTCAAATCCGGCATAATTATCTGGAATTTCATAAACTGGTACAATTTTTATATCTGTGTCATCTAATGATTTTGCGACCACACAATCAACGGGCAAATAAACCTTCACGCCTATTTTTTTTGCCTCCGCCAATATCTCGCTTGCAACCTCAATATAATCCTTTTCAACGATGGATTTTCCAGTTCTTATTCCCTGAGCTTCAAGAAAAGTGAAAGCCATGGCACCCCCTATGATAAGTTTATCTGCAATAGATAAAATATTTTTCAGAGCTCCTATCTTATCTGATACCTTTACTCCACCAATAACTGCTGCAAACGGTTTTTTAGGATTAAACAGCAACCTTTGCAGTGAAAGGAGCTCTTTTTTCATAAGTATTCCTGCAAATTTTTTTTCTTTTTGGAAAAGCAGAGGTAGAGCATAAACTGATGCATGTTTTCTATGTGATACTGCGAAAGCATCGTTTATATAAATATCTGGTTGGACCGAATCTATGAGTTCTTTTGCGAAATTCTCGTCATTATTTGTTTCACCTTCATAAAATCTCAGATTTTCAAGCAAAATGACATCAGCTTTTGAGTTAACAGCATTTTTGACTTTCTCTCCTATGCAATCATCAACAAATAAAACATCTTTTTCCAAAAGTCTTGAAAGCCTTCTTGCAACAGGAGCCAAGGAGAGTCTTTCTATTCTCTTTCCCTTCGGTCTCCCCATATGTGAAATTAGAACAACTTGACACCTTTCATCAAGGAGGAAGTTTATTGTGGGTAAGACTGATCTTATTCTTCTATCATCTAATATTTGTCCGACCTCATCAACTGGCACATTAAAATCAACTCTCATCAGAACCCGAGCTCCATAGATATTGTTTTCATCTACAAACCTTATACCTTCTATTATTTTTAAGTTCTCGTAAACACCAGCCATTAAAGAACCCTCCCTCCTTTTTTATTTCTTCACATCCTTCTTCACTTTTTCCTCTCTACTTTTCCAATTTTTCTTAATTTTTTACGTTTTGAATTTTTTCAGCTTTCTTAAAAATTTGAGATCTTCTTTTGTATCTACTGGAAAAAGCTTCTTCTTCCCGACAACGACTTTTATTTTCATTCCATTATCAATTGCTCTAAGTTGTTCAAGTTTCTCTAAAACCTCATTTTTAGACTGAGGCAAATTTGAGAATTTCAAAAGCTCATTTTTCCTGAAAGCATATATACCACCATGTATTATAAATTTCTTTGCACCATAAGGTATAGGAGCCCTTGAAAAATATATTGCATACCCATTTTGCGACACAGCAATTTTTACCCTGTTTGGATTTTTGAATTCATCCGCATCAGAAGATAAAAATCCATATGTAGATATGCTTGCTTCTTTATCTTCCTCTAATGCTTTCACAACTGCATTTATTATTTTTGGAGAGATAAGAGGTTCATCACCTTGAACATTCACCACAATTTCCGGCAAATTCTGATCTTCATCTTGTAAAATTTTTATAAGTTCTGATACTCTATCAGTTCCTGATTTTATATTTTTACCTCTGATTATTCTGACAAAAATTTTGGCTTTCTCTGATTGAGAAAGTTTTTTTGTTTTTAAAACAGAAGTTTCAACCTTTTCTTTTATTCTTTCAGAATCTGTGGCCAAAAACACTTTTTGAGCGTCAGATTTTGCACAAGCACATAAAACATGGAAAACAACAGGTTCTCCCCATAAATCTTCAATGAGCTTTCCCGGGAATCTCGTAGAACCTTCCCTTGCCGGAACTACACATATAAAATCTATCATTTTGGTAAAATTAATCAAATTATAAATTATATTTTATAGAATATTCTGATCTGCACAAAAATAAAATTACAAAGCAAATAAGTTAGAACAAAAACTGTTGACTTTCTTAAAGTTGCTTTTCCAGATTCCCAAATCTTTAATGATAAAGATCATAATGTAGAAAAAAAATCCCGTAAAAAAAGTTTTCTTTGAATTGATGGATAAATACATTAGATTATGCCAAGATCTTTGAAAAAAGGACCATTTGTTGATGAGCATTTGCTTGAAAAAATTGTTGCGCTCCGCCCTCGCGTTTTGAAGGGAGAGAAAGTTGTAATAAAAACATATTCAAGGAGATCAACGATAATACCAGAAATGGTCGGTTTTACAATAGCTGTTCACAACGGAAGAACTTTTATCCCTGTGTATATAACTGAGGAGATGGTTGGTCATAAACTCGGAGAATTCTCTTTCACCAGAACCTTCAGAGGACACCCAGACAAAACAAAAAAAGTAGAAATAAGAAAGCCTGGGCAAAAATAAATAAAATTTGGAAGTATATAATGTGATTGGAGGTATATAATATGAAAGGAGTGCAAGCAGATGCTTATGCAATTTTGAGGTATGCAAGGTGTTCTCCAAAAAAGACGTGGTTTGTTGCTTCTGCTCTTCAAGGTAAAAAAGCATTAGAGGCTTTGGAATTGCTCAAATTCATAAGAAAAAAGCCTGCAAGATATATAGAAAAAGCTTTGCGGTCAGCAATAGCAAATGCTGAACATAATCACAACATCCCCGCTAACCAGCTTTATATAAAGTCAATAGTGATAGGAAAAGGACCTTACATGAGAAGATGGAAACCCTCTGCTTACGGAAGAGCTTTACCAATATGGAGAAAGACCACTCATATTTTCGTTTATCTTGAAAGAAAATTAGAAGATTAAATTAAAAAGAAAATTAGAAGATTAAATTAAATAGAAGATAAATAAATAAGGAGGAGGATATAATTTATGGGACAAAAAACACATCCGATAGGTTTTAGGTTGGGAATAAATAAGAGTTGGAACTCAATATGGACAGCCCCAACAAAGCAGGATTACTCTCGCCTACTTCATGAAGACCTAAAAATAAGAGACTGGATAAAAAAAACATATTATAATGCTGCAATAGAGAAAATAATAATAAAAAGAATAATGGACAGAATATTCATTGAAATACACTGTGCAAAAATTGGAGTAGTTATAGGTAAAAAAGCTGCGGGCATAGAAAGGATTAAAAATTTTGTCTCTCAAGTTGCAAAAATACCAAAAGATAACATTTCCATCGACATAATAGAGATAAGAAATCCTGACATTTCCGCTCAACTTATAGCTGAAAGTATAGCATCGCATATGGAGAAAAATATTCCATATAGACCTGCAATGAAAAGAGCAATCGCTGCTGCTCTTCGTGCTGGTGCAAAAGGTATAAAAATAAACTGTGAGGGAAGACTGGGAGGTGTAGAACTAGCCAGAGCAGAATGGATTTTACAAGGGAGATTGCCTCTACAAACAATAAGAGCTGATATAGATTACGGTTTTGCAGTCGCAAAAACTAAATGGGGAACAAACGGGGTCACAGTTTGGATATTCAAAGGAGAAATTCTCGGAGGCGGAGTCGTAAGATGAAAAGTTTTATTTTTAACCTCAGGACCAAAGTCGTAGTCGGTAAAAATTCAATAAATGAAATCCCAACAGAACTTGATAAATTAGGTGTAAACAAAGTCCTCATAGTAACAGACAAAATCATTTCTGAAAAAACAGATATAATAAAGAGGATAAAAGAAGTTCTTGATGGAAGAAAAAAATATGTTGTGTTTGATGATGTCAAACCTGATTCTGAGTGTTCAATAGTAGATAGGGCTTTTGAGATAGCAAAAAGTGAATCAGTAGATGGACTTTTGAGCGTTGGAGGCGGTTCTTCAATAGATACAGCAAAAGCAGTTGCCATACTTTTTGAAAAAGGAGGAAATATAAGAGATCATACGGGGGTTTATATTTTGACTAAACCAACTCTGCCTCATATTGCTGTTCCAACAACTGCTGGAACAGGCTCAGAAGTCTCTCATGTCGCAGTAATAAAAGATGAAAAAGAAGGAAGGAAACTTGTTTATGTTGACTGGTATATTATGCCACATGTTGCAATTTTAGACCCTACTTTAACCGTATCTATGCCTCCGTCTGTTACTGCTCACACAGGTATGGATGCTCTAACTCATTGTATAGAAGCTATTCACTCAACAGAAAATAATCCTGTTTCTGATGCGTTCGCTATGCACGGAATAAGGCTCATAAAAGAGAATTTACCACGAGCCATTGAAAATCCGCAAGATTTAGAAGCTCGCCAGAATATGCAAGTCGCCGCGATGATGGGAGGAGCAGCTTTTACAAACGCACAAGTTGGTATCGTTCACGCCATAGCTCACTCTATCGGAGCTATGTATGGAATACCTCACGGTTTGGCAAATTCTTTAATTTTGCCCTATGGTATGATGTTCAACTTACCTGAGTGTCCAAGATATAAACTTGTGGCAGAAGCATTTGGATTGAGTGATTCGGATGAAAAAAGACTTGCAAGAAAAGCAATAGATGAAGTTTTGAAATTTATAGAGAGGTTGGGTCTTCCAAAAACTTTAAAAGAAGTTGGAGTGAAAAAAGAAGATTTCCAGAAAATAGCGGAGCTTGCAATTGGAGATCCATCTATAATTTCAAATCCAAGATTTGCTATAATGCCGGAGGCAATTTTAGAAGTTCTTGAAAATGCATATGAAGGAAAAATATAATTTTTTTCCTCTAAACCATGAAGGGGAAAAATAGTTTTTTTCTCCTAAATCTTGGATGTCCAAAAAATCTTGTTGATTCAGAAAATCTTTCACTTGAACTTATGAAAATTGGTCTTTCTCCTTCCTCTGACCCCCAAGAAGCAGATTTTATAATAGTCAATACTTGTGGATTTATTGAAGAAGCAAGAAAGATGAGTTTAGAGTATTCTAAAGAACTTTCTTCTTATGGGAAAAGGGTTATTGTTTTTGGTTGTCTGCCAAAAAGAATAGGAGTAGATAAAGTCAAAAAACTTGTCGGAGCGGATTTTGTTCTGAAAGATAAAGAAGATGTTATTAATTTGATTTCTCTTAACTTGCAAAAGAACGGTTCAGCAAAATGGAGAGATTTGAATTTAAAACTTCCTCCTCGCCTTAATACGCTCTCTCCTTTTTCAGCTTATGTTAAGCTTTCAGAAGGGTGTTCCCGAAAATGCACTTTCTGTTCAATTCCTCTCATAAGAGGAGTTTTAAAATCAAGACCAGAAGAGGAGATATTGAACGAAATAAAGTATCTTGCAACCGAAGCCGGAGTAAAAGAGTTTATCCTTATATCTCAGGATACAACTATGTGGGGAGTAGATCTTGGGAAAAAGAGAGAAGAATTTTTCAAGCTTCTGGATAAAATATCCGAAATAGATGGAGTTGAATGGATAAGACTTTTTTATGTTTATCCTGATAGCTTTGCTGAAAAACTTATAGAGTACATAGCTTCTAACCCAAAGGTAGTCAGATACATTGAGATGCCATTCCAACATATAGATGATGAAATTTTAAGTGCTATGGGTAGAGCAACTCGTGAAGCAACAATAAATAAAATAATGGACAAGGTCAAAGAGATTTTACCTGAACTTGAAATAAGAACCGAGTTTATTGTTGGTTTTCCCGGCGAGACAGAGGAAAAGTTTGAAAAACTTTTGAGCTTTGTTGAAAAATACAAGTTCTCTTGGCTTGGAGTTTTTTCATTTTCACCAGAAATCGGAACGCCCGCCTTTGAGTTGTGGAAGAAAAACCCTGTGAGCAAGAAAACTCGTGAAAGAAGGAAAAAAGAGCTTATGGAGCTTTGGACAAAAATTCTTTTAGGAAAGCAAAAAGAAAGATTGGGGAAAGTTTTCAGGTGTATAAATCAAGGCGATAGAAAATTCAGAACTTATTTTCAAGCTCCCGAAATAGATGGTGAAGTTATTCTGAAATTTGATAAAAAAGGAAATTTTTCCCCAATTTTAGACTCTCCATTTTGTGAAATAAAGATCATAGATTTTGATGGTCCCGACCTCATAGGAGAACCTACATCTATAATCTACTAACTTTTTTTTCTACTTTTTCCTTCCGAATTAATTTTTATTATAATGGATGATATTCTCAAACTCTATTTTAATGAAACGGAAGAACTTATTGATCAGATACTTGATGATATTGATTTGTTAAAAAACGAACCATCGGTAGACGTTATAAATGAAATTTTAAGGAAGTTTCATACAATAAAAGGGAGCTCATATAGCGTAGGCTTTAAGAAAATAGGTGATTTAGCCCATAAAATTGAAGATTTCTTCGTGAAAATAAGAGATGGAAAAGAAGAATTAAACGACGAAATTATCTCAAATTTAATATCTGTAGTTGAAAAACTTCGGAATTTTGTAGAAACCATTTCGTCTCAAGAATCACCGCAGGATACCGGACTTGAAATTGATTTTGAAATTGGAGAATATGATAGGGACACTCACAAACCTCCCACCGCATCCTCTGAAATATCTTACTCCCCACAAACATCTTATACCCTCCAAATCCCCGGTCAAGTATCAGATAAACAACTCATAAGAGAGCAAGTAAAAGAAAAGTTAAGCGATAAATCTATTGTTGATTATCTCTCTGACTCTGAAATAATTCAGTTGAAAAGGTATATTGATGAGCAAAGAGATTTATATCTCGGTTTTTTAAAATTATCCTTTGATAGCGAATATGATAAGGAAGGTAGAAACGTAATGCAGACCATAAAAGATAAAGGTTTTGAGATAATATCCACAATCACAAAAATAGAAGGAGATTTTATAATATTCTGTTTCATAATTTCACCAACAAGAGATGATGCAAATATAGAGGAATTAAAGAAAATAATAGAAGTTCAAAAAATCCTTTCTTTTACCAAAAAGGTAAAATCCATTGCTCAACCTTCCAAGATTTCGCTCAAAGTAGATATATCTGAAATTGAAAAAATAATGAATATAATCGGGGACCTTGTGACTATAAAGAACTCTCTTCAAATCCTTCTTGAACCTCTGTTCGCATCTTTCGGAATTCAACAGCAGGAACTAATACAAAAGATAAGAGATAATATGTCGGAAGTGGAGAGAAAAATAAGAGATATACAAGATATAGTCCTTGAAATAAGAATGTTCTCATTAGATGATATATTAAAGCTTGTTGAAAGAGATATAATTAGTACAGCAAATGAGCTTGGAAAAAAGGTTGAAGTAAGAAGGGAAGGAGAAAGTATCTCAATTGATACAGAGATAGCTCGCAGGTTAAGAAATTCACTCCTGCACATAGCAAGAAATTCCGTTACTCATGGGATAGAACCACCAGAGGAGAGAAGAAAATTAGGAAAAAATGAGGTGGGCAAGGTTATAATAAGAACAAGACAAAAGGGAAGATATATAGTTACAGAAATAATAGATGACGGAAAAGGTATAGATCCAGCTTATGTTGTGCAAAAATACCTTGCGTGGAAACAATCAAATCCAATTCTTGCAAGAAAATATGATTTCGGTGAAACAGAAAATGATTTTAAATTGCCAGATGGTTCATGGAATAAGGAAAAAGTTTTCAAACTCCTCTTCCTACCAGGTTTTTCTACAAAGGACTCAGCAGATAAAGGTGCCGGTCGCGGAGCAGGACTATATGAGGTCAAAAGAGAAATTGAAGAATTTATGGGTGGAAGAATATATGTAAGGTCTGAACCTGGTGAAGGAACAACATTCTCTATACAAATTCCAACTGCAAGGATAGTCGTTGAAACCGTCATATTTCAATGGAAAGGAAAAAAATACGCCCTCCCATTATCTTCAATAACGAAAACCGAAATTTTTCCTGAAAACAAAGATATTATTATAAAGGTCTTACAAGGAAGAAAAATAGTAGAAATATCAGGAAGGGAATATCCTCTTCTGACCCTTGAAGAAATATTTGAAAACCGTATATCTGAACTTCCAGAAAGATTCTATATATTCATCGTAGAATCAGAAGAAGGTAAATATTCTGATATAGGACTCGTAGCAGACGAAATATTAGACATAAGAGATGCTGTTATGAAAAATTTAGATAAGAATATTCTAAATTTAAAAGGAATCTCATCTGTAATAGAAGTTATAGGGGAAGAAGGAAAAAAGGAAATAATTCCTGTCATAGATGTAATGAGAATTCCAGAACTTATATCCTAAAATAGTTGTGAAAATCAGATTTATTCAAATTTATTCAATCTTTACTTTAATATTTTTATTTCATAATGGAAGATCGTCAAGAAAAAAGTGAAAGAATAAAAAAAGGTAAATTAAGATATGGGTGGACAACAGGAACCTGCGCATCAGTATCGGCAAAAGCAGCAACATACGCTCTTTTGGGTAAAAATATATCTGAAATAAAAAAAGTAGAAGTTTCATTACCAATAAAAGATCAGAAAGCATGCCTTGAAATATTCAAAGTTGAAAAATCAAATGGCGAAGCATTTGCTTTAACAATAAAAGACGCAGGAGATGACCCAGATGTCACTCACGGTGCTCAAATAGGAGCCAGAGTAAGATTCGCAAAAGAAAAAGGCATAAAAATTTTAGGTGGCGAAGGCGTAGGAAAAGTGACAAAACCAGGACTTGGACTTGAACCAGGTGAACCAGATATAACTCATGTTCCAAGAAAAATGATAAAAAATGCAGTCATTTCTGCTGCTGTGGAGATGGGATTTAGAGAAGAAGAGCTGTGTCTTGAAGTTGAAATTTTTGTTCCTGATGGAAAAGAGAGAGCAAAAAAAACTATGCTTGAGCGCCTTGGAGTTATCGGAGGTATAGGAATTCTTGGAACTTTGGGAATAGTAGTTCCATATTCTACAGGGGCTTGGAAAGCTTCTATTGGTCAGCAAATTTCAGTTGCAAAAGAAAGCGGAGTTGATACAATAGTTTGCACAACAGGAAGACAAAGCGAAGAACTTGCAAAAAAATTGTTCCCGGAACTTCCTGATGTTGCATTTGTTGATGTTGGCGATTTTATAGGATTTACGGTTCGCTTTGCATCACAGAAAAAAATTCAAAGGATTATCCTTGCTGGCTTCATAGGTAAAATATCTAAAATCGCAAAGGGAGAAGAATACACACACGCTAAAAAATCAAGCGTAGATATTGATTTTCTCGTGGAAACAGCAAAGGAGTATGCTTCACCTGAGATTTTGGAATTGCTTTCTAATGCAAATACTGCACGGGAGTTTGCTCAAATTGCAAAATCTTTCGGATTAACTGAAATTTTCAAAAAAGTTGCGCAGCTTGCCAAAAAAAAATTAGAAGAAATTTCCGGAAGTCACATTGAAGTTGTAATTTTTGATTTAGAGGATGGGGGAGTCCTCGCTTATGAAAAATAACAATGATGACTCCCCCACCTTCAATTTTATTTCAGAACTTCTCCGACTCTTCCAACTATATCTGGTCCCGGTTTTAATGTTTTCTTACCAGGTTCCCACTTTGCAGGGCAGGCTTCATCTGGGTGTTTGTAGACATGTTGAAATGCCTTTATCTTTCTCACAAGCTCATCAGCGTTTCTTCCTACCGGGTAGTGATTTACTTCTGATCCTACCAATATTCCATCTGGATTTATTATAAATGTTCCTCTCAAAGCAAGACCTGTATTTTCATCGTATACTCCGAATATTCTTGATATTGTTCCTGTTGGATCTGCAGCCATTTTCCATTTGAAGTCTTTCATAAGAGGTTCATCTTTGCACCATGCAAGATGAACATATTGAGTGTCTGTTGAGCATGCTATAACTTCTACATTTGCTTTTGTGAGATCATCATACTTTTCGTTAACATCTGCAAGTTCTGTTGGACATACGAAAGTGAAGTCAGCCGGATAGAAGAAAAACACTACCCATTTACCTTGCTGTAAAAGGTCATAAAGGTTCATTTGACCAAAACCTTTTTTCTGCGGATCATAATATGTTACTTTAAAGTCAGGTACTTTCTGTCCTACTTTTATTTCCTTTATGCTTCCATCTACCATATTTTTTCACCTCCTCTTTTATTTTTGTTTCATTTTTACATTATTCATTTGATTTCGGGTTGTGGTAATTTCAAAAAATTTTTAGATGCAAAAAATTTGCAAGTAAAACAAAAAAAATTTTTTCACTCTCAATCTCTGCATTCATAATAAATAAGTTTTTTTAGAATTTATTTTCTTTTTTTTCTATTTTAATAATATGTATTTCTGTTTCAAATAATTAGCAAATTGTGTTGAAAACATATGCAAAGCATGACCGGATATGGAATAGAGTATGCGGATATTCAAGGAGAGAAGTTCGTTTGCATAATAAAATCTCTCAACAGCAAATACCTTGATATATTTTTTGACTTACCAGATGAGATTATTCCTCTTGAACCTAAGATGAAAAAAGAGATAAAAAAGAGGATAAACAGAGGAAAAATAGAAGTTATAATAAGGAAGCAGTCAAGATCAAAACCGATAATAAGCTTTATCTTCAGGGTAAGAAATGAAGAGAAACTCAAAGATGAGATTTTCTCCTTATTTTTATCAGCTCTCGCAAAGCTTGTGGAATCAAGGGAAGAAGAAGGAGAAGCAATAAAAGATGAAATAGAAGATAGGATAAAGAAGCTAAAAGATATAATCTCAGAAATAGAGATAATTCATAGAAACTTCCCATCAATCATAAAGAACAATCTCAAGGAAAGGATCAATCAGATAAAAGAAGAATTAGGGATACAAGATATTCCAGAGAGTGTAATAGATTCCGCAGGTGTTGTCCATATTGTGAGAAAAGCAGACATATCGGAGGAAATATCAAGAATAAAAGCACACATCAATTCTTTTGAGGAAGAGTTAAAAGGGGATGGAGATGGCAGAAAACTTATGTTCATATCTCAGGAGATTTTGAGAGAATTCAATACCATAGGTAGTAAATCTCTTGACATCAAAATAATTGAGAAAGTAATAGAAGCCAAAATGGAGATAGAGAGAATAAGAGAACAACTTCATAATATTGAGTGAATTGTTGGAAGAGATTAGGAATTGGAAAAAAGTTATCACAATAATTTTTACATCAGAACTCACTTATGTCTTTGATTTGCTCCAATTTTCTTGTTATTCCTTCTCTGATAGCTATTGCTGCAACAGCATCAGCAACGGTATCAACAACCCTACGATCAAAAATAGAAGGAATTATGTACTCTTCATACAGTTCTGAGTCATCTATAAGATTAGCAATTGCATATGCGGCGGCAATTTTCATATCATCTAATATTTTCTTAGCTCTTACACTCAAGACCCCCTTGAAAAAGCCAGGGTAAACAAGAGCATTATTTATTTGATTCGGAAAATCTGACCTTCCAGTAGCCACTATTCTTGCATACATTTCAGCTTCAATTGGATTCACCTCCGGTATTGGATTTGCCAAGGTGAAAACTATCGCATCTTTTTCCATAACTTTCAAATCTTCTCCTTTAAGTATGTTCCCAACAGAAAGACCTATAAAAACATCTGCTCCCTTGAGAGCTCCCTTTAAATCTCCCTTATAATTATCTGGATTTGTGTATTGTGCAACATCTGCTTGATATTCGTTTAGAGCATTTTCTCCATCATTTCCTATTGCTCCCTTCTTATCACACAAAATTAAGTTCTTTACCCCCATTTTAAGAAGTAGTTTTGCAGTTGCAAGCCCAGCAGCACCTGCACCATTTATGACTATTTTTACATCTTGGAGACTTTTGCTAACGATTTTTAAAGAATTCAAAAGGGCAGCAAGGATAACAATTGCTGTTGCGTGCTGATCATCGTGCATAACAGGAATGTCAAGCTCTTCCTGTAACCTTCTTTCCACCTCAAAGCATCTCGGAGCTGATATATCTTCAAGATTTATAGCTCCAAAAACAGGAGAAATCATCTTTACCACTTCAACTATTTTATCAACATCTTGTGTGGCAATACATATGGGAAACCCATTTACGCCTGCAAATTCTTTCAATATAGCAGCTTTTCCTTCCATCACAGGTATTGCAGCATAAGGTCCTACATTTCCAAACCCTAAAACTGCGCTACCATCTGTCACAATAGCGACCGTATTTGACTTTATGGTGTGTGTAAAAGCAATGTCTGGAATTTTCTCTATTGCCTTAACAACCCTTCCTACCCCTGGTGTATATATTCTTGCGAGGTCTTCTGTTGTAGTAATTCTTCTTTTTGATACAACTTCTAATTTCCCGTGAAGATGAGCAAGAAAAGTTCTATCTGAAACAAATTCAACGGAAACACCATCAACACTTGAAAGCTCTTTTATTATTTCCTTTGCATGATTTCCATCTCTGACATTGACATGTATATCTCTGATAACCCAGTATCTACTTGTCTCAACGAGTTCAACGCCTCTGACTTCACCTCCCATCCTCGTTATCACAGATGTTATATTTCCCAGCATTCCTGGAATATTTCTGAACTTCAATCTGATAAAAATCGTATAAGTAGGAGAAGAAGTAAAAAACATGTTTTTATAAGTAAAAATTGGTGATGCTTAACATCTATTGCCAAAAACACAACAATTTTCGGTAATTTTTGAAATTAAGCTCCCCCAACCTTTTCAAAATTGAAACTATAAATTTTTCCTGCTTTAAACTATTATTTTCTATGCCCGAAAGGTTTGTATATCTTGATTATAACGCTACAACTCCAATGAGAGATGAAGTTGTAGAGGAGATGATAAAGGTTATAAATGCAGGAAATCCTTCTTCACCACACTGGTCAGGTAGAGAGGCAAGAGCTTTTTTAGATTCTGCAAGAGAGAAAGTAGCAGAAATCTTGGGAACAGAAGCTTATGAAATAATTTTTAACTCAGGAGCAACAGAGGGTAACAACACAGTTATAAAAGGCATAGCTTTCTATGAGATGAAGAAAAATAGAACTCCGTTTTTCATTTCAACATATGTAGAACATAGCTCTGTTTTGAGACCCCTTGAATTCGTAAGAGAGCTCGGAGCAAAAGTTGAATTTGTAAAAGTAGATAATTACGGTATCCCTGATCCGGATGATTTTAGAAAAATTATAAAGAAAAATGGGAAACCATCTTTGATATCTGTTATGTATGTGAATAATGAAACAGGAGTTATTTTGCCTTTGGAGGAAATAATAAAGATAGCAAAGGAGTATGAAGTTCTTGTACATTCAGATATAGTTCAAGCAGTAGGTAAGCTGGAAATAAATTTAAGGAAACTTGGAATCGATTTTGCAACATTTTCGGCACACAAAATATATGGTCCGAAGGGAATCGGTGTTCTTTATGTTAAAAAAGGGACTCCGATTGAACCATTAATACATGGAGGGAAACAAGAAGACGGGTTGAGGGCAGGCACACAAAATGTTGCAGGTGCAGTTGGACTTGCAAAAGCTCTTGAAATTTGTACAAAAGAAATGAAAGAAGAAAACAAAAGATTGAGAAAAATTCAGGAGCTCTTTGAAAGAATGGTTCTTGAAATAGATGGGACAAAAATAAATGGTCATCCGGAATTTAGAATTCCTACAACCTCAAATGTTCTCTTTAAAGGAATAGAAGGAGAAACATTAATGATATCGCTTGATCTTGAAGGTATAGCCGTTTCCATGGGATCGGCTTGCTCTGCGGAATCAAAAACTCCCTCACATGTTCTCACAGCTATGGGAATGACCGAAGAAGATGCAAAAAGTTCAATAAGATTTTCCTTCGGCTTTTACACAAAAGAAGAAGATATATTCTACACAATTGAAAAACTAAAAGAAATCATAAAAAAGTTGAGAGATTAAATAATTCTTATGTACCATCAAAACTTTTCTGCTCGAGATGGTCGAGAAATTTTAACAACAGACCGATAAGTAAAATTTAATTTTGACAAATAAAATTGTAAAGGATGGAATGAAGAAAATAAGAAAGCACCAAATAGAGAAGGAAGAGAAATATAAAAAAGAGTTAAGAAGGTTTGACCCTATTTTGAAAGAGATTTTCTCAAAAGCAGCTAGAAAACTTATATCAATAGCCACTGGTGAGAAAATCAATAAAGAACTTGAAGACATAACAACTGAAATAGAATTTGTTAAATCTCTCCGTCCTGACATGGTTTTCAGAGCAGGGGAGAAAATTTTTCATATTGAAATTCAAGTTCAGCAAGACAAGGATTTGCCCGAAAGGATGCTGATATATTCTCTGGCAATTAAGGAAAAATTCGGACAAAAACCTGTGCAGATTATCTTGTTTGTGGGAAAAGGAAATCCTCCGTCTCCCTTTTTCAAGGATGAATTCACAATTCACAAATTCATTGTTTTAGATATGAAAAAAATAAATCCTGATGAGTTCATAAAGAGTGATAAACCCGAAGAGGTCATCGTTGGAATTTTAGCTGGCAAATTCAAAGATAAACCCGAAATAATAGAAAAAGTCAAAAAAAGAATTGTAGAAATTGTGAAAAGCGAAAAAGAAATTGCTAAATATATAGATAGTATAAGCTTTTTAGCTGGGCTATTTGATGTTAAAATAGAGGTTAAACCTATGCCGATTGAGGTAGACATAAGAAAAACTTTCCTTTATAAGTGGGGAAAGGAGGAGGGATTAAAAGAAGGATTAAAAAAAGCAATCTTGTTGGACATCAAGTCAAAATTTGGTTTCTCAAAGGCAAAACGAATTAAAAACATTTTAGATAAGATAAATGATACAACCCGATTGAAAAAGATAAAGAGAGAAATAATAAAAGCAAAAACTTGGGATGATTTTGTCAGATCTATCAAAAACTCAAATCTAAAAAACAAAATTTAGCTGATCCAGCTCCCCCGGAAACTCCAATAAAGAAGGTGAAAAAGAAAAAGTTCACAAAAGAAATCATAAAAAAATTGAGAGATTAAATAAATAAAAAATTTTTTAAAATCTCCTCTGTGAAGGAAATAAAGATAAAAAGTTGGGATGGAACTACTCTTACAATCTACGATACCGAAAAAGGTTTGGTAAATGCAGTTTTATCTAACGGACTCGGAGGAGATATAAGAGCTTGGAGACCGATTATAGATTATTTCAAAGATAAGATAAGGTTCATCTCATGGGATTATAGAGGGTTGTACAAAAGTGAAAAACCAAAGAGCGGGTTTTACAAAATTGAACACCACGCAAAAGACCTTGAAACAATTTTAGAATATCTCAACATAAATAAAGCAGTATTTTTTGGATGGAGCATGGGAGTTCAAGTAAACCTTGAGTTCTACAAAATGCACCCAGAAAAATTTATAGCTTTTATTCAAATCAATGGTGTTGCCGGAAAACCTTTCAGAAAAGCATTTTATGGGAGATTTCCAAATTGGTTTTGGAAACTTTTTTTCATTTTTATGCAAGATGGGATGAGATGCTTCTTTCCTCTCGCAAGGATTCTTGCAAAAAAAAGCATCCTACTTAAAATTGCATCAAAGCTTGGTTTATTTACATTAAGTGAGTACAAAGATATAGCAAAAGAACTTGTTTTATCTTGGCTCAATCTTGATATGAAAGAATATGTAAAAAATTTTTCAGAACTTGGGAAACATGATAGATAAGATATTCTCACAAAAATTGAAGTTCCGACGCTAATAATTTATGGAACACGAGACCTTTTTACCCCGGCAAAATTTGCAATAGAAATGGCGGAGAGAATCAAAAACGCGGAAATTTTCGCGGTAGAAAATGGCTCCCACTATACTCCCCTTGAATTTCCCAACAAAGTAAATCAAGCAATAGAAAAGTTCCTACGGAAAAATAATGTAATATAAACTTTATATCCCCAAAATCCATTACATCCAGTTTAACATCTTATTTTTATTTATAATATGAAAATTGGGTTTTTGGGATTGAATATTCTTTATAGTCTTTCCTCATCAGCGATCAGGAGAATTTACATCTTTATAAGAAGGAATATAAGAACAATTCTGTTCATTCTGCTTGGAACAATTTTTATATTAGTGGGAGCTTTTGGACTGATTCTACCTGTTATCCCCGGAATACCACTTATTATTTTGGGAATTGCTTCATATATGAGAGCTTTTGGGAAAATAGGCATTATTATTATGAAGACTCCTGCAAGAAAACTAATAAACAAACAAATTCCATCAAAAGCAAAAATTGCGATATTGATATTTATCTGGCTGTACTTATTTGCTCCTGCTGTTATTTTTACGAAAAATCAGTGGGTATGGATAATTTCTGCCTCAGTCTGTATAGTACTAACCGGATACATTATGAAGGTAAAAAGTTTCGCAGAAATCATAGGTTTAGAAGAGAAAGGAAAATCTAATTCACAAATTAAATCAGCAAAAAAAGAAAAGAAAGATAAGAGTTATAAAATATAAGACTAAATATAAGATGAAAAAGAAGGAAGAAAAAATTTCGGAGAGCGTGCACATAATAATAAAAAAGAAAAAGGAGGAAGAGCCGACGGAGAAACTACAACCTCAACCAACCGAACCACAAGAAAAAAAACAAGAAATAGACAAAGAACACAAAAGAGAGAAAGAAGAAAAGTATGAAGAAAAACACGAAAGATGGAAATTCAAAAAAGAAAGAAAAAAGGAGTTTAAATATGAGCGCAAATTTGAAAAAAAATTTGGTGAAGAAAAGGATAAATTCCAGAAAGCTAAATTCAAACCAGAGGAAACAACAAAAGAACCAAAAATAAAAGAAAAAGAATTTGTAGAAAAAAGAGAAGAAGAACCAAGAATAGAAAAAGGAATAGTAGAAAAAAAATCAGAAAGTATAGAACAACAACTAAAAGAAGATGAGAAAATCCAAATCAAAAAAGAAATTGCCCCCGAAATAGAAGAAGAAAAATTAGAGAAAGAAGAAGAAACGAAGGAACAACTCCCAAAAAAAGTAGCTGATGAGATAGAAGTCTTCGGCGAAGCCGAATTCATAATACCTTTTAGACCGAAATATACTTTCAGAAAAAAAAGAAAATTCTGGAAAAAAGAAAGAGAAGAACAAAAACAAACAGTCCAACAAGAGACGGGTCCCAAAAAAATTAAAATACCTGAATTCATAAGAATAGCAGATCTCTCCAAAATCACAGGAATAAAAGCATCAGAGATAATATCAAAACTTATCTCCTACGGTAAAGAGGTAACTATAAACAACACAATCTCCGCCGATGAAGCAGAACTGGTTCTCGCAGAATTCGGGATAGAAGTTGAAAGAGAAGAATTTGATGAAAGCTTATACCTTGACCTATCCCCTGATCCTGAAGATAAACTCAAACCTCGTCCTCCCGTCGTAGTTGTTATGGGACATGTTGATCATGGAAAAACAACATTACTTGACGCTATAAGAAAAACAAAAATTGCAGAGCAAGAAATAGGAGGAATAACACAAAGCATAGGAGCTTATACTGTTGAGCTTGAAAAAGGTGTCATAACCTTTATAGATACCCCAGGACATGAAGCATTCACGGAAATGAGAGCAAGAGGAGCTAAGGTTGCAGATATAGCGGTTCTCGTTGTTGCAGCAGATGAAGGAGTAAAACCACAAACAGAAGAAGCAATCTCACACGCAAGGGCAGCTGGGGTTCCTATAGTTGTCGCAATAAACAAAATAGATAAAGAAGGAGCTAATCCTCATCTTGTAAAAAATCAACTCGCACAGCTTGGACTTATACCAGACGATTGGGGAGGTGATACCTTGTTTGCGGAAATATCTGCAAAAAAAAGAATAGGAATAGATGATTTACTTGAGAAAATTCTCATTCAGGCAGAGCTCCTTAATCTCAAAGCAAATCCAGATAGACCCGCTGAGGGTGTGATAATAGAATCAAGTATAGATAAAGGGCTCGGAAATATAGCTACAGTAATAGTACAAAGAGGAACTTTAAGAAAAGGAGATGTATTCGTAGCGGGACATACTTTCGGTAGAGTCAGAAATATATTCTCTGATAAAGGGAAAATTATAAAAGAACTTCTTCCCGGATTTCCCGGAAGAATTGTTATAAGTTCAGAAGAAATACCACTTGCAGGAGATAAACTATATGTCGTAAAAGATGAAGAAACAGCGAAAAAGATAGTTGAAGAAAGAAAGAAAAGGGAGGTGAAAAGAGGCTCAATAACTCTGGAGGAAATATATGATAAGCTCATGCAATCGGAAGATAAGATAATTCTTCCACTGATTTTGAAAGCCAACTCAAAAGGAGCATTAGATGCTCTCGAGAAGGAAATAGCAGAAATAAAAGTTCCTCAACTTGAAATAAGGATAATACATAAAGGAATAGGAATTATATCCCAGAGCGATATAAATTTAGCGTCAGCATCAAAAGGAATAGTTATAGGATATGGTGTGGGAATAGAAAAGCAGGCACAGAACCTTGCAAAAATGCAAGGAGTCCAAGTAAGGCTATACAAAATAATATATGAGATAGTTGATGACATAAAAAAAGCTGTAAAGGGAATGCTAAAACCGAAGGAAAAAGAAGTTATTGTTGGAACCGCTCGGATACTGAAAATATTCAAATTATCTGTTGGTAAAGTTCTCGGATGTGTTATTGAAAAAGGTAAAGTTCAACTCGGGCTTAACGCAAGAATAAAAAGGAATGGAGACGTAATCCACGAGGGCAAAATAATATCTCTCAAAAAATTTAAAGATTCAGTAGTTGAGGTAAAAGAAGGTGAAGAATGTGGAATTCTTATAGAAGGTCTTCAGGATGCAAGGGAACAAGATTTACTTGAATGCTATAACATAATCAAAGAAGAAATAAAAATAGACTAACAGATAAAAATAGATTAAAAGAAAAAGACTTACTTCAAGAAATCTCCTTCTGCTGTTTCTATAATTCTAGCAGAGAAATTTTGAGATGTAACTATGTCAGATTTTATTCTTGCCTGCTGGCTCTTTGAAAGTATGAGCATAGCCTGCGGCTTTATAACCCTTTGCCTTATGACAAGCTCCTTGATACGAATAACCCTTGGTTGCTTTTTCTTACCTATTTTTTGAGCAAAAAGATCTGGAACAACAAAAAGAAAATTTATAAAGGAAATAAAAGCAAAAACAAAAAGAAAAAATACAAATTTTTTCTTAAAACTCATCATAATTCACAAAACTTTTCCTTCCTGATTATATTTTTACTTATAAAAAACTGAATTTGTCTAATATATTAATATTAATCATGAAAAGATTTTTTTGTTGAAATGTAAAAAATATGGGGCGGAAAATTCCTTTGAAAAATATAATAAAGTATTCTTTGAAATATTGCGGGAACGATTACAGAAAACTAAAAGCATTATATGAGTTCATCAACTTGCTTTTGGAAGAAAAAATAGAGAAAATAGAAAAAGGAATAGAGGATATAAAATTTCCTTTCGGTTCACAAAAAAAACTTGAATTAAAGTTAGACGAAAAAGTACTGGCATTTCTGAAAGAAGCTGAAAAGATGGGGAAATCGGCAAGCAGTCTTTTGTGTGAAATCCTTTGTAAAACATACAACATAAACTACAATTTTACAAGCAGAAAGCCAAAACAAAAAAAACTAAAAGGGACTGTCTCCTTAAAAATACCTTCTTTTATTTGTGCAGTTATTGAAAGAAAAGAAAGAAATCAGGATTTATCAAAAATTTCAAGAAAAGTAATAAGTGAATTTTTAGAAGGCAGAATAAAATATGAAGAAAAAGCTATAAACTATGAAAATAATTTACAGCAAGCTAAAATGAAATAAAGGAACAAAAAATAGAATAGAAAAGAATAGAAAAAAAAGAAAAGAAAAAAATCAGCAGTTAAAAAGTGAAGAGAGAATAAAATGAAAACGGGAAAGACGAAAATCATAAAAAGAGAAAAAAATGAAATGAAAAGAAGAAAAAGAAAAGGAAAAATTTATGAAATTTATGAGAAGAAAATTGAAAGTGAAATTTCAAGAAATGGGTATATATGTGGAACATTAAAAGAACTTGCAGAACTACTACAAATCCCTTTGAGCTCATTCAGGAAGTCTATAAACTCCCAAAAGTTCAAAAAAGAAAAATTGAGGCAAAGCCGACAAATGTTTTACTTCATCTCTCTCGCAAAACCCAATAGAGAAAAAAAGAATCTTTAAAACACAAAAAATCACTTACGAAAAAAATCACATAAATCCGAAAAAGGACAAATCTCACATTCCGGATTTTTTGCATGACATATTTTCTTTCCGTGCCTTATTAAAGCAAAAGAAAATCTCGTCCAATCTTTCTCTGGGACTACCTTTTTAATTTCTTCTTCCACTTCCTCACGGTCCGCACTTTTACTCACAAGCCCTAATCTTTTTGACACTCTATCAAAATGTGTATCTACTATGATTGCAGGCTTTCCGAAAGCTCCACCCAAAATCATATTTGCAGTCTTACTCCCAACCCCCTTTATTTTCATAAGTTCCTCCTTTGAATCCGGAACTTTACCGCCGTAGTTTTCAATCAAAAATTTTGAAGCATCAATTATTGCCTGTGCTTTTTTATACCAGTAATTTATTTTTGAAATGAATGGTTCAAGATCTTCGGGTTTGAGTTTTGAAAAATCTTCTGGTGTTTTATACACCTGAAAAAGTTTTTCTGTTACTTGATTTACAACCTCATCTTTGGCTTGGGCAGCGAGTATAGCAGCAACCAAAAGCTCAAAAGGAGAACTAAATTTCAAGTCTAACTTTTCAGCAGGATAGACTTCAAGAATTTTATTTATCAGCTTTTCAACTTTACTATAATGTTTCATCTGCAAACTTTCTGTGTTATTTACTTCAAATTATACTTGATAAGAAATTTGCAAAATCTAACTCATTTGGAGTTTTTTTATGAACAGGATAAATTTTTTTCTCCTCTCCTTCGAAAGTATAAGTTCCTTTTTTCTCATAGGGTAAAGTTGCAGGGAAGAACAGAGCTTGTACTTGTACCTTTTGTGGAGGGAAATTATCCATAACTATAAGAAATTCTGACTTTATCTTTGATGCATCAAATTTAGTTTTGTCTGCACCAAGAGAATATAAAATAACAGCATCATATTCACCAAGCATAGCTTTCCTTATTATATCCTCATTTATACCCCCCAATATTTTCTCCCCACCTTTGAAATTAGGAGCTCTTGTAGGTTTCAACAGTATATTATCTCCTTCTTTTATTATTGGGTAGATAAGAGAAATATCTGAACCAGATTTTTCAGCGAGACTTTTGAAAGCTTGCATTTCTTCATTTGTAGCAAATGGGGTGATAAATATTGCTCTCTTCTTGAAAGCAAAAAATCTTTTTGAAATTTCTTTGAACGATTCCCAATCTAACTTTTCAGCTTTACTATCTGATAAAGAGTAAAAGTTCTCATCGCGAGGGAAAAAGAACTCCCTCCATCCCCATCTTCCAACATCACATATTATCAAGTCCTCCGTATAGAGTTTATCATACGAATGCGCTCCAATTTCTTCTATTCCCTCAATTTCCTGATAGGCAGGCTGAATCAGCTCCTCATTTTTTGTGTAAAGATGTTCTTCTGCTTTGTCTAACATATTATCAAATGTTTTTATTCTTACGATTTTACCCTTCCACGATTCAACAACGATTCTACAACCCTTCTCACATAATGGACATCTTGTAAGAGCTTTCTTAGTTCTCCACGCACGCGGAAGATACACAGTAGCTTCATCAACAAGCGCTCCAACTGGACAAAGATCAACTATATTTCCTGAATAATTACTATTTACAAATTTTTCTGGGAATATAACAAGATCTGATAAAAATCCGCGACGGGAAACTGTTATACCACCAACTTTAACAAAGTCTTCAAGGAATCTTACACATCTTGTACAAAGAACGCATCTTTCCTTGAAAAGCAAAATCTTTTCAGAAACTCTTGACCAACCTTTCAACCTTCTTTTTCCATCATATCTTTTCTTTTCTGGACCCCATATATATGTGAAATTTTGAAGGTCACATTCACCGGAACGAGGACAAACAGGACAATCAACTGGATGATGCTGCAAAAGCATCTCCAAAGCTAAATTTCTCAATTTTCGGACCTTTTCATCTTTTGTATCTACAACCATATCTTTGTCAACTGTTATCGTGCATGCAGTAGTTGGTCTTGGCATACCTTCAATTTTCACAAAACACATCCTACACTGAGCTACAACTGGTAAAAGCGGATGATAGCAGTAGTGAGGTATATAAACCCCCGCTTTCAAAGCTGCAATAATAAGATTTGTACCCTTTTGAACCTCTATCTCTTTACCATCTATTTTTAGTATAGGCATGCGAATTTATTTTAATTTGATAATATCTCTTTTAATTTGATAATACCCAAAAAATTTGGAAATTATACTGAAAACTTTATTCCAAAACAAATTGACCAAAAAAATTGAAAACCCGTTGTTTCCCAAAAATCCAACATTTCTCAACTTAAATCCAACATTTACCAAATTCCTGAAAGAAAAAAGAAAAATGCATTGAGGAAAGAAAATATATAAAAGTAAAGCTTATGAAGTCAGCTTACTTTGAAAAATTTGGGATAACTAATCTTGAAGTAAAGGATTTAGAGGAGCCTAAACAGGACAAAGATCACATATTAATCAGAGTTGAGTATGCAACTGTAAATCCAATTGATTATTTTACTGTTGAAGGGAGAAGAAAGGTTCATCCTCTACCGCACATACCCGGAGTTGAAATCTTCGGAAGCGTAGCAGAAGGAGAAAATAAAGGAAAAAAAGTAGTTGTGTATCCAAGGCTTTTTTGCGGGAGCTGTTATTTATGCGTATCAGGGAAAGAGATGTTGTGTTCTGGGGAGTTATTCGGAGTTTCATCAAACGGAGGATTTTCTGAATTAGCATTAGTTCCTAAAAAAAATGTTTTCTTTATTGAAGAAAGCATTTCAGAAGAAGTTGCTTCAAGTCTTGGAGTAGGAGCACTAACGGCGTATCACGCTATGAAATTGGTGGAGCCGGGAGAAAATGTTGCTATATTTGGAGCAACGGGACACACCGGAATGTTCCTCATACAATTTGCAAAAATGAGAAGCTGCCATGTTTTTGCTGTAACAAGGAAAAAATCAAGGTGGCTGAAAGATTTTGGAGCAGATGAAATTTTATCTCCGGAGGAAGCTTACGAAAAGTTAAAGGGAAAATGCACAACCGTAATAGATCCACTTGGCTCACAAACTTTTTCCCTTTCATTTCCATTAGTATCAAAAGGAGGAAAATTTATAACTTTTGGTATCCTGACAGGTGATAAAGTTGAGCTGAGTTTATTCACTACTTATTCAAATGAAATTTCAATTTTTGGAGTAACAGGAGGAACAAGGAAAGAGATGTTTGAAGTAATAAAACTTGCTCCCCGTCTTAAAGTCAGAGTATGGAAAGAATTCAAACTTGAAAAAATAAAAGAAGCTTTCTCAGAACTTATGAAACCAGAAAGAGAAGGGAAAATATTACTGAAAGTTTAGTCTCCTTGAAACAAACTCAGCAATAGAGGTTATTGGATCTGGGAATTTACAAACTTCGGGCTGATAAGAAAGTTCAAATCTTCTTATCTCATCAATCTTTATTTTCTTTTTTATGCAGATATAGAATATGTCAAGAAGATGTCTTATTTCTGATCTCAGATTTGAAAAACCCTGGACATCTACGATATTTCCTTTATCATCAACCTCAACTGAAACTACCATTCTATCATCAGCAGAAAAAGGCAAGACTTTCAAGTCAAGTGTAAATGTTGATGTTTTTTCTGGTTTATTTATTATTGCTACTTTACCTATTTCAAATCCGAAAGCCTTTATAAGACAAGGAGCAACCATTTTTTCATATTTTTCTGATGGTTCTTTACCCTGAATTATAGCCCACATGTTTCTTGCCGCAACTCTTGCTTGTTCAGCAGCAATCGGAGCAACTCTTGGAACATCAAAATCTTCAATACAATCTCCCGCAGCAAAAATATAATCATATGAAGAATTATCTCTCTCATTCTTTACTCTCATATATTCATCCACTTTGATTTTATGCGGAAGTGGGTTATTAGGTATAAAACCAACGGAAAATATTACGAAGTCTGAATCAAGATTTTGAGGATTTTCTACTTTTTGTCCAAAGTGAAATTTCACAGGGTGTTTTTTTTCTTCAACTATCTTTTTTTGTATATATTCAAGGAGTTTTTGAGAGAGGTCTTTTTTTAGGAACCTCGGAAGAATCTGATCTCCCATTTCAAAAACTTCAACTTCTGAATGAGTAGATAAAGCACTTGCTAACTCAATCCCCAATATACCTGCTCCTATTATAAAGATATTTTTTGCATTTTGAAGTCTTTTTTTTATCTCAACAACATCTTCGTATTTTGTAGCTTTGAAAACTTTGTTTGAAAATTTTTGATCTTTTGGGATTGGTGTTTCACCTCCTGTGGCTATGAAAATAAAATCAAAGCTCATTTTTTCTACCCCACCGTCTTTTAAGAATGATATTTCCCTTTTTTCTGGTTCAACTTCTAAAACTTCCGCTTGAATAACTTTTATATCTTTGAGATTTATAGGTTCTATCAAATCTTCTGGATTTATTTTCCCTTCCAGTGCTTCTGGGATTGAGCATGGATGGAAAATTTTTGCTCCTCTTTTTTCAAACAGAGTTACATCACACTTCAAATTAGCTTTAAGTCTTCTCAGCTCGGTTATAAATGTTATACCTGCCGTTCCGAGACCTAATACTGCAACTTTTACTTTCATGACCTGAAAATTTAATTACACTTTGATCATTTTTTGAATCTATCCAAGGATTCTTGTAAAGCTTTATTTTCATCTCTTACAACAATCTGCCCCAGTTGTTCGGCTATTTCATAATGTTTATGCGTATCCTTCACAACTTTTATAACCTCGTTCATATCAAATGTGTCTGCTTCATATTTTTCATCATCAACTATTAAAACCTTAGCCATACTTACAATTTATTATTTTTTTCTTTTTTGCTTTTTTTAGCTTTTTAATTCCTTTGTTAAAAAGCGGGAGCTATTTTAATGTCACTTTTTGAGAATCTCCAATGTTTTTCTGAGCCTCTCTAAAGATTCTTGTAAAGCTTTATTTTCATCTCTTACAACAACTTGTCCCGACTGTTTGGCTCTTTCATAATGTTTATGTGCATCTTTTACAACTCTTATAACCTCGTTCATATCAAAAGGTTTTTTAAGACATGCGTAAGCTCCTGATTTTATAGCTTCCTTAAAAGCTTCAAGAGAAGGGTAGCCAGTAACGAGAACTATTTGTGCATAAGATTTCAAATCATTCTTTGCTCTCTTAATAAAATCAAGTCCACTCATTCCTGGTAAGTTCTTGTCTAATAAAACAACTGCTATATCTTTATCAAGTTGAAGTTTTCTCAATCCAATCTCCCCAGTTGGTGCCCAATCCGTCTCATATCCTGCAAGTTGGCATATCTCTGCTAAAACATCAGCTACATCTTTCTCATCATCAACTATTAGGACCTTAGCCATCTTTTACCACCTCCTTGGGCAAGATTATTTCGAAAATCGTTTTCATATTTTCAAGGTTTTCTTTTATAATATAATCTTTTTTTTTCATAAATTTATTCAAATGATTGCTATTGAGCAACCTTATTTTTCCACCAATTCTTGATAAAATTTTCTTCACTATATATAGTCCCATTCCAGTTCCTCCCTCTTTTGTTGTAAAGAAAGGATCAAATATCTTTTTTCTTATATCATCCGGGATCCCAGGACCGGAATCAGCAATAAAGATAGAAAGTTTATTGTTTTTTTCTCTGCAAAATATTTTTATTGTTTTTTCTGGGGAATTTTCAAGAGCATCTGCAGCGTTTGATATGAGATTTATAAAAACCTGATCTATTAACTTCCTTTCACCTTTTAACTTTATTTCAGGTATATCAACTTCAAAATTTATTCCAGAAAGCTTTTTTCCAAGAATTTTTCTGGCGAACTCAACTGAATCACTTATGTAAAAATCCTCCTGCCCCAAATCTCCTTTAGCTTTATAAAGTTTTCGGAAAGCTTCTACCATATCAGATGCCTGATTTACAAGCTCAACAATTTTCAAAAATTTGTCTTTTGCTTTGCTATCGATTGTTATTTGAGCTCCTATCTCAGCATTCCCTTTTATAGCAGTAAGATAGTTTCTTATATCATGAATTATAGAAGATGTGAGCAAAGATAATCCGGCCAATTCTTCTAACCTTCTTTTTCTTTCCTTATTCATTTGAATAAACTCCCTTGAAATTTTTAAATAAATGAATAATTTAATCTTAGGTGAGCGTTTTTTCACGTCTTGCGATAAATAGGGAGAGGTTTTATTCTTTACTCTTAAGTTTTTACATCCATCAAATTTTTCCTTCAATTTTCTCCTTTATTTTTCTTTTGACCATCCCCTTTTCCAGAAAATATCTTATCGCATCTTTTACTGCATCTTCAATAGGAGATATTGTATATCCCAATTCCTTTATCGCTTTTTCTGACGAGTAAAATAGATTAAGAAGAGATGCTCTTGCCTGTGCACGGGTTATCAATGGTGGATTTCCCGAAATCTTTGCCCACAATTCAAGAATAAATCCAACAATCTGTCCTAAAAAAGAAGACAAATGGCGAGGTAATTTCAAAGGTTTTCTCAATCCGGTTATACGAGAAAGAATATCAAAAAATTCAGATAAAAATATGTTATGTCCCCCGAGAATATAAATCTCACCTTTTTTTCCTTTTTCAAGAGCAAGAACATGCCCCCGAGCAACATCTTTTACATTCACAAAAGAAAACCCTACATCTGAATAAAAAGGAATTTCCCTGTTGAGAAATTTGAGTATGAGAAGTCCCGTTGGAGTTGGCTTGTAATCTCCCCAACCTATTGGAGCAGAAGGACAAACTATCACAATATCAGCTCCCTCCTTTATTTTTCTTATAACCTCTTTTTGAGCCAAAATTTTACTCCGAGCATAATGATCTCCCAAATTCCATGGGTCAAAATACCATTTTGGCGGATTTTCAAGTGCAGTTTCATCTATGGGATTTGAATCCCGTGATAATCCTATTGCTCCTGTTGTACTTGTATAGACTATTCTTTCAACGCCAGCTTTCAAAGCTTCCTCAATTACATTTAATGTTCCTTTGATGTTTGTTTCATAAAACAAATCTGTATTTTTTGCCCAAAAAAGATATGTTGCTCCAACATGAAAAACATAATTTATACCACGCATAGCCTTAGAAACTGAATCTCTATCTCGCAGATCTCCCTCTCTTATTTCTATTTCAAGACCTTTTAAATTTTCAAGACTTGTATTTGGTCTTACGAAAGCTATTGGATTATACCCATTTTCTATTAGGGCTCTTATAACATTTGCTCCCACGAAACCATTTGCCCCGGTTACAAGGCATCTTTTCATCTACTATCTATTTAAATACGGCAAAATTCTCTTTTGAAAAACCAAAAAACACATAAAAATACATAACTTTTTTATTACTTTTTTACTTTTTATTACCTTTTTTATTTTTATACTTTTCCCTTAATAAAGGGAAGGAGGAAAAAATGAGGTGGAGAAGACAGAATTTATTTGGTTTGATGGGAAATTTGTAAAATGGGAAGAGGCAAAGATACATGTTTTGAGCCACACCCTACACTATGGACTTGGAGTATTTGAAGGAATAAGGGTATATGAAGTCAATGAGAGGTTATCTGAAATTTTTTGTCTCAAAGAGCACATAAAGAGGCTACTTGATTCCGCAAAAATAGTCGGAATAAAATCTCCATTCAGTCAAGAACAATTAGAAAAAGCTGTTATTGAAACTGTGAAAATAAACAGGGTAAGGTCAGGATACATAAGACCAATAATTTTTATAAGAGATGGAGAGATGGGACTATACGCTTATACAAATCCTGTAAGTGTTGCAATAGCTGCCTGGCCTTGGGGAACATACCTTGGAGAAGAGGGGGTGAAAAATGGAATAAGAGCTAAAATTTCATCTTTCCAAAGACATCATATTAACGCATCAATGACGAAAGCAAAAGTATGTGGTTACTATGTCAATTCAATTCTTGCAAAAAGAGAAGCAAAGGAACTCGGATATGATGAAGCTATTTTGCTCGACACAGAAGGCTTTGTAGCAGAGGGTGCGGGAGAAAATATTTTCATAGTCAAAGATGGAAAAGTTATCACACCACCACCTTACTCAATTTTACCAGGAATCACAAGGAAAGTCGTAATGATGTTTCTTAAAGAATTTGGTATAGAATGTGAAGAAAGAAGATTCACAAGAGATGAGCTTTATACAGCCGATGAAGCTTTCCTCACAGGAACAGCAGCTGAAATAACTCCAATAAGAGAAGTAGATGGAATAAAAATAGGGAACGGTGATTTCAAAATAACGAGAAAAATTCAAGATAAATTCTTCAAAGTCACAAGAGGACAAGACGAAAAATACCTAAATCTACTCACATTTGTGGAAATATAATCATAGGAAATATAATCATACACCTCAACCAAGTAATTCTATTTTTCTCTTGAAACATCAATTTCAAGTGGAATAGGATTAGTTATACAATAAACAGCTGGACATCTTTTAATTGCGATTTCTTTCACAAGATTTATTTTTTCTTGTGGTTCATCTGACTTTATATGAACCGTCATTTTTATCTTCTCAACAACTGGATCGTCAGAAAGCCCCAAAGGTCGCCTCAAATTCACCTCGTTTTCTGCTACTACTTCTATTGAATCAACTTTGAGATTGTGTTCAGCTGCAACCGCTGCAAAAGTTCCAAGAAAGCATGAAGCCATACCAAAAAGACAGAATTGAATTGGATTAGGAGCTCTACCTCCTCCACCTGCAAACGGAGCCCCATCGCATTCTATTTTCACTTTACCTTTTGGAAACTCAAGCTCAGAAAACATCTGAGGTAGGTTTTCATCAAAGTTCCACACAACTTTGACCTGCATTTTTCTTCTGAGCAACCCTTCATCCTGTTTTGCGTCCTCAAGAAACTTACTTATAGCTTGCAGATTTACATTCTTCATACCAGAAAATATATTAAGCAAGGAGTAAAATTTTTCAAGATTACTGGAAATTTCAAATTACAGAAATTTTTACAGATCAAAGAGAAAATTCATTTACCTTTTTTTGATTTGTTTTTTTAGACTTTCATACCATAACTGCAATTCTTGCTCCGGAATTTTTGTTCTGAGCTGAGTGAGCCACTCTGCAAGCTCATCAAGCTCTTTCTCATCTCCTTTCCATTTAATCTTGTGTTTTTTGCCTTTTTCGTTTGTTATTTCTTTTTTCAACCATTTTTTTATCCAATCTTTATCTCTTGTCAGACCAACATCCGAGTGGTCTTTTATCTTCCTATCTTCAAGCAAAGACTCTTCAAGAGGCTTTATATCCTCCGATTTTATTGAGTGGCATTTTATACACCTTTGCTCTATAAAAATCTGTTTTGGATCAGCAAAACTAAAAGAAGGAACTAAAAAAAAGAAAAAAAGAAAAGAAATAAAAAAACTTGCAATCTTTACTCTTTCAGTAATTTTTCCCATGTAAAAGTTCATTTTGTCTTAATCTTAACATCTATAAAATTCAATTTTCTCTTCCACAGCATTTTTTGTATTTTTTACCTGAACCACAGGGACAAGGATCGTTTCTTCCTATCTTTGTTCCGCGAACATAAGGGGAATGAGATGAATAAGATGCAACAGATTGAGAAGGTTCAGCCGACGCCGAAATTTCAGCCCCCATGCCCGCTCCAACCAGTACTCCTCCTGATATAGGAGAAGATCTTAAAACTCTAATATTTCTTTGAGAGCGCCTTGCCATTGTGTTCCACGCAGCAGCTAATTCCTCCTCTTCTTTACTTTCCTCCTCTATTCTGAAAGCAAAAAGTTTAGATAACGCAGTTTTTCTGAATTTTGACATCATATCAAGGAAGAGGAAAAATCCCTCTTTTTTGTATTCAACGAGAGGATCAAGATGACCATATCCTCTCATACCAACGGCATCACGGAGCTGATCCATAGCATAAAGATGTCTTCTCCACATAGTATCAAGAGTGTTGAGGAGAAGAAAGGTTTCTATCATATGAGCTACACCTTCATCCATCAAAGAGATTTTTTCTTCGTACTTTTGTATCAGAAAAGATACAAGCTCATCTTTCACCTGCTCAACATCTGAAAAATCTGAGATTTCAGGAAAAGGCAGATTAAATATACTTTCAAACTCCTTTGCTAATCCTTCAATATCAGATTCACCTTTTTTCGGGATATACTTTTCAAAAAGACTTTCAATTTCTTCACGAATAATCGAGAAAATAATTTCTCTTACATTATTGCCTTCAAGGATTTTTCTTCTGAGAGAGTAAACAGTCATCCTTTGCTTGTTCATAACATCGTCATATTCAAGCAGGTGTTTTCTTATTTCAAAGTTATATGCTTCAACTCTCTTTTGAGCATTCTCTATTGCTTTTGTGACCCATTTGTGCTGTATCGGTTCTCCTCTTTTCATCCCGAACCTCTGCATAAGCGGAGCTATTCTATCTGAGCCAAAAATACGCATAAGGTCATCCTCTAATGAGACATAAAATCGTGAAGAACCAGGATCCCCTTGCCTTCCCGCTCTTCCCCTCAACTGATTATCAATCCTTCTTGATTCGTGTCTTTCCGTTCCTATTATATGAAGTCCGCCAAGCTCAATAACTTTTTTTCTCTCTTCCTTGCAAATTTGCTCATATTTTTTGAGAGCTTTTTCGTATTCCTCCGGAGTGGCATCCCATCCTACTTCCTGACGCGCAAGCATCTCAGGGTTCCCACCGAGTATTATATCAACTCCTCTTCCTGCCATGTTTGTAGCAACAGTTACAGCCCCCAATCTTCCCGCCTGAGCTATGATGTAAGCTTCTCTTTCGTGATTTTTTGCATTCAAAACCTGATGAGGAATTCCCCTCCTTTTGAGCATCTCAGATAGCTTCTCATTTTTTTCTATTGATGTTGTTCCAACAAGAACAGGTCTCCCAACTTTCCAACACTCTTCTATCTCTTTCACAACAGCTTCAAATTTTTCTTCCTGAGTAAGATACACGACATCGTCGTAATCAATTCTTATCATAGGTTTGTGAGTTGGGATAACAACAACATCAAGGTTGTAAATTTCTTTGAACTCTGCGGCTTCTGTTTCAGCAGTTCCTGTCATACCTGCAAGTTTTTTATACATTCTGAAAAAGTTTTGAAATGAAATTGAAGCGAGTGTTTGAGTCTCTGCCTCTATTTTTAGTCCTTCTTTCGCTTCTATTGCTTGATGAAGACCATCTGACCATCTTCTGCCCGGCATAAGTCTTCCTGTGAATTCATCTACGATTATAACCTTTCCATCTTTTACTACATAGTCAACATCTCTGTGGAAAAGATGATGAGCTCGCAGAGATTGAATGAGATGGTGGAGTATTTCTATATTTACTGGGTCATACAAGTTATGAACTCCTAAAATCCTTTCAGCTTTTGATATCCCACTTTCTTTTAAAATAACTTGACGGGTTTTCTCATCAACTTCAAAATCTTCACCCTTTTTCAGGAGCCTTGCGCATCTGTCAACTTGATAATAAAGTGATATGTCTTCTTCTGCTGGACCAGATATTATAAGAGGAGTTCTTGCTTCATCTATGAGAATTGAATCAACTTCATCTATTATTGCGTAGTAAAGCTCTCTTTGAACCATATCCTCTATTGAATATTTCATATTATCTCTGAGATAATCAAAAGCGAACTCATTGTTTGTACCATAAGTTATATCACATAAGTAAGCTTGTTTTCTTGTTGTTGAAACCAAAGTTGTCTGAAAAGCACTTATAGCGTCCATATTTATTTTTTCAGGTGGTAGAGGATCATTTATTATGTGTCCGGGAGGCCAGGCTCTTATGTTCTCTTCAATTGCTTTCTGAACAAGTTCCGGAAACTGCCACTCAACTTTATATGAGACTTCAAGCTGATTTATAACACCTACTTCTAACCCCAAGAATTTATAAATTGGACCCATCCAAGTTGCGTCACGCCGAGCAAGATAATCGTTAACAGTTACGAGATGACAGCCTCGTCCCTCAAGGGCTCGGAGAGCAAGAGGTAAGGTAGCAACCAAAGTTTTACCTTCTCCCGTTTTCATTTCAGCTATTTTCCCCTCATAAAGAACGACCCCACCTATTATTTGGACATCAAAATGTCTTTTCCCTAATACTCTTTTTGAAACTTCTCTCACAAGAGCAAAATACTCCGGCAATATATCATCCGGTGATACTTTATCTTCAATAACTTTTCTTTTGTATTCAAGGGCAATTTCTCTCAATTTTTTGTTTGGAAGTTTGTCAAATTCTTCCTCGGCAGCAAGTATATGGCTGAAATACTTATTCTTTATTCTTTTTACTTCTCTTTCGCTTTTCGTTCCGAGTATCTTTGAGAAAAATTTTTCCCATATCCCCATAAGATATTAAAATAAACTTTGATTTTTATAAGGGAGAAAAAACAAAACTAAACAATAAGATTTACAATTTTATAAAGATTTATTTACACCTTTATAAGATTTACAACTGGACCTGGTTCAGCTTTTATTTCAAGGATATCTGCCTCAAGGATCTCTCCATCATAGTTTATACCTGCATTATAGGCTTTTATTATCACTTCTGACGCAATATCGCTGAAAGAATGGGGAGGTCTTTTTTTCCCGGTAGCATAAGTTCTAAAATTTCTCAAAGCAGTCCAAACATCTCCAGAATATACAAAAAAGAAAAAGCCATGTTTATATTTATCAACTTCTGCAAATGGGCTGAAAAACAAGGCAGGTTCCCTGAAAACAGATCCGACAACAACATAGTGCTGCAAATAAGGATATTTTTGTCCGTCTATAAAAAATTCAGCTTTTATTTTCTTCAAGAACCTATCTTTTTCCTCTCCTATTACAAACTTAGCGATTATGGTGTAAATAGTTTGTAGAATTTTTGCCTTGGATTTTAATCTGTCTTCTATTATTTTTTTAGAAATAAGGAAAGGAACTCCCATAAAAAAAGTAAAACAAAGTTCTGGTTTCTCTTTTCCTTTTATATGTAGCTTTATTGTGCTAAATTTTCTTATGTTGTCTCGTGGTATAAATGAATTATCTTTTATAGAATCAAGAAGATCTCTAAATCTTATCATTATATCATCTAAATCTCCTTTCAGAGGTATTTTATCTGGGATAGCATTCAACGATCCTGCTTTTCCGTGCAATATAGGAATTTCTAGTTCGTTTTTCATTCCAGATTTATACCAAAGATGATTTATACCCTTATTTAGTGTTCCATCACCTCCAACAAAACACCATAAATCAACTTTTCTGAAGTTTTCGTCTATTATTTCAACTACTTCTTCCAGATTCTTTGTTTCCGCTATTACAACAACCCTATCTTTAAGTATAGATTTTATTCTCTCACTTATTCCACGAGAAACTCTCTGAGCATTAGCATTACATATTACTCCTATTTTCATCGGATGGAATCAAATCTCATTCAACACTTTCTTTCTAATTCCTTCTCAAAACGCAAATATAAAAGTTTTTAACATAAAATTTTCACAACAACTCAACAAGCCTTTCATCCGTTTTCCTTAACCTCATACTAATTATTTTTACAATATTTTTCAGAAGAGCATATGATATTTCTTTATTTTCTTTTTCAAGTTTTTCAAAGTTTCTCCTTGGGAAAATAAAAATTGTACAATTTGTTTCGGCGACACAACTTGCAGAGCGAGGGAAATTATCAAATATAGCAAGCTCTCCAAAAGTTTCCCCTTTGCTAACTTCTCCAATTTTTTGTCCTAATTCATCTGTTGCAATACCAGGTTTTACCGTATCTTTTTTCCTCTTATATACACCAACAATACCCCGTAGGATAAAATAGAGTGAGTCGGCTATTTCCCCTTCCCTTAATATCACCATTCCTTTTTTGAATTCAAACTTGTGCATATATTGTAGAAGGTATTTGATCTGCTCTGTAGTGAGACCCCGAAAAAAATTACTTATTACAAGTTCACCTATAATTTTCTCATCGTTCATCCAATTTAAAAATGTAAGAAGAAATTACAAATTTTTAGGATTAAAGAGAAAAAAATATCTTACCATTTTTCAAAAAATAGCGAAATTTTATTTTTCTTCTCTTACCAGAATAAATTATACTACTATGGAATATGCACCATATGTTATTTCTGCATATGCGATTTTTTGGATTTCAATTATATCGCTCACAATCTATGTGATTATGAAAAAGTAATATGAAAAAGTAAATAAAAAATTAAATTTTTATATTTTATTAAATCGGCTTGAGCAAAGCAGACCTGAAAAGTAGATATCACAAAAATTTCATAATCTCAGTCAGATCATGTCAAAAAAAGAGATAGAATTTTTGAAGGAAAGAAGTAGAAAATTTTTTCTTAATGCACTATATCTTTTCAGAAAAGGACATTATGATCTTTGTGCTTTTAATTTAGAGCAGTCATGCCAACTTTACCTCAAATATTTGATTGCAAAGAAAATAGGAGATTGGCCAAAAACTCACTATCTTCATGAACTCATCAAAAGACTAAGTGAAGTTTATGAAAAACCCGAAATAAACAATTACTTATTAGAAAATGAAATATTTTTTGATGACCTAACAGATGCCTATTTTACTTCACGATATCTGCCGAAAACATTCAATAGGAATTTAGTGAAGAAAATGGTTCAGGAATACAAAAAGTTTCTAAAATTCATAGAAAAAACTTTAAATGAAAAATTAATTGAAAAATAAAAAATTGATGTGATATGAAAGATTTTGTATCAATAGAAAAAAAGATTTGGGAGGAGAAAAAAAAGTATTTTGAGAACTATTTAGAATGGGGAAAAATAATAAAAGATATCTCACAGAAATTTTTAGGCAGGAGGGTAAGAGTTTTAATTTTCGGATCAGTTGTGAAAGGAGAATGGGCTCCAAACAGCGATATAGATGTGCTGATCATATCACCAAAACTTTCAAAAAACTGGATAAAAAATCGCAAAATAAGAACAGAAATCAAAAAATTTATTGACCCAACCTCACCATTTCAGATACATCTTGCTCACCCAGATGAATTCAAATTATGGTGGAAAAAATTCATCAAGAAAGATTATATTGAGATCAAATGAAATCAAAAAAAATAAAAGCAAAAACGAAAAGGTGAAAAAAAACGAAAATAAAAAAGAAATTAAATTGGAAAATAAAAAGTGTAAGGAAAATAAATTGAAAATATTATTATGATGAAAAAACAAAAAGTATTGCTATTTTCTTCGTTTTTATTTTTCATTTCAGGGTGTTTTTTTAGTGTGAATCTGCCGTCTGGACGCTACAGACCATTAGAAGAAGTTACAATTTTTGGAAAGGGAAAAGACAAAATTTTAATCACCAATATATCTGGTGTTATATCGTGGGAAGATATAAGGGATAGCAGAGGGTTTTTCTCTACTTCTGAACCATCTATTGTATCAAGAATAAAGGAGGAACTTGAAAAAGCATCAAAAGACGAAAATGTAAAAGCAGTAATATTTAAAGTTTCATCTCCGGGAGGTTTAGTCTCCGCTTCCGAAGCTATTTACAACGAGATAAAAAAATTCAAAGAAAAAAAGAAAGTTCCAATAGTAGCCTTTATCTCAACTCTCGGGGTTTCGGGATCTTACTATGTCATCTCTCCTGCCGATGTTATTATTGCAAGTCCCGGATCAACCGTAGGTTCAATTGGAGTTTATCTTATGAAATTAAATGTTGAAAAACTTTCAGAGAAGGTTGGAGTGGAATTTGAGGTGATAAAAGGAGGTTCTCACAAAGATATGCTGCTTTTCCACAGAAAAATGACAGATGAAGAAAGAGCAAAAATTCAAAAACTGATTGACTACTATTTTTCACTTTTCAAAAGTCGTGTTTCAGAACATAGAGCTAATAAACTTAAAAAAGGAATAGATGAAATAGCAGATGGTTCGGTTTTCTCACCAGAAGAAGCTTTATCAGTTGGACTTATTGATAAAATCGGTGATATATATTCAGCAATAGATGAAGCAGTAAAACTTGCTGGTCTGAAAGATTGGAAAGTAATAGCTTATGTGAGGGAGGGAGAGAAACTCCCAACAATTTGGGCTGATACTTACGGCTCCCAAGATATGAATCTTATTTTACGCAAAATTCTACCTTCCGGAGAATTTATGATTCTTTATCTTTGGCCAGGAGAGATGTAGTTAAGAAATTCTCTTATCTTTTTGATGGCTTCATCTACTCTTTGTGATTCAATAACCTTCCTTATTATTGCACTTCCTACTATTATACCATCTATATGGTCTTTTAGTGAAATAACATGCTCTCTTTTTGATATTCCAAAACCTACAAATACATCTTTTTTAGATATTTTTTTTACCTTTTTTATGTTTTCTATTATATCATCTGGTAATTTTTCTCTTTCTCCTGTTGTTCCTGTAACTGATATATAGTATATGAAACCTGTTGTTTTTTCTGCTATTTTTTTTATTCTTTTTTCCTTTGTTGTTGGAGCAACAAAATTTACTGTTTTTAATCCGTATTTTTCCATAATCTCAAAAATTCTATCACCTTCTTCCGGAATAAGGTCCGGAACAACTATTCCATATACTCCGGAATCTTTTGCTCTTTTTATAAACTCCTCTTCTCCTTTTCTCATTACTATGTTGTAATATGTCATTAAAAGTATTTCCTTTTTTGGAAACATAGATTTGAGTTTTCCAGCTATTTCAAATGCTTGCGATACTCTGAATCCACTTTCAAGAGCTTTCGCTGATGAAAATTGAATAGTTGGACCATCAGCAATTGGATCAGAAAAAGGAATACCTATTTCAAGCATATCCACAACTTCTAAAATTTCCTTCATTATAACGAAAGATGATTCAATATCCGGAAATCCGCAAGTAAAATATGCACAGATTTTCATAGCAAAACAAATTTCAATTTATAGATTATTTTTCTTTTTATAGATTATTTTTCTTTGAAAAAAACTTTCCAAATAAATAAATTCCAAAATTAAAGTAAAGTGAGTGGGAGAGTTTCAAGTATTGAGAAGAAAACGAAAGAGGTAGAAGTTCGTATTTCAGTAAATATAGATGGTAAGGGGGAAAGGAAAATCAGCACATCAATAGGTTTCCTTGATCACATGTTGGAAATATTTTCAGAATTTTCCTTATTTGATATTGAAGTTGAAGCAAAAGGAGACACAAATGTAGATTATCATCATCTCACAGAAGAGATTGGTATATGTTTTGGTAAAGCAATAAGGGAAGCGTGCGGAGATGATATAGAAAGGTTTGCAGATGCAAAGGTCCCCCTTGATGAAGCCTTATGTGAGTTCGTTCTTGACATATCTGGGAGACCTTATTTCTTCATACATAATTTTAATCTCATAAGAGAATCTTACTATGCAAATATTTTGCATGTTTTTTTTGATGGTGTAGCTCGTGGCGGAGGATTTACCCAACACTGTATAATAAATTATGGTATGAATTCACATCACATAGTAGAAGCATGCTTTAAGGCTGCTGCTTTATGTTTTAGGAGAGCAACAAGAAAAAGAGATTTGAATAAACCCTCTTCAACAAAAGGTTACATCTTCTGATTGTTCTATTGACTTTTTCTGTCTTCCGGTACATTCAAATTTTTAAGTCCAAAAAAGTTTCCGAATTTTTTGATTTTCTGATCTATCTTTTTGATTTGAATAATGCTTTTTATATGCTTGCAGAAAAATATGCGAAAGCATTGATTTTTGCGGCGAAAGAAAAAAATTTACTTGAAAAAGTTTTTGAGGATATGAAATCTTTTCAAGAGCTCTTCTCTTCTGAACCAGTAAATTTCCTTATAAAGTCCCCTGCGTATTCAAAGCAAAGAAAATTAGAGTTTATAGAATCAATATCAAAGCAGAAAAATTTTTCTGATATTTTCTCTAATTTTTTGAAGCTGATCATAAGAAAAAAAAGAGAATTCATCATAGATGACATAATAAAATATTTTTTCTTTATATATTTTAGGGAGGTAGGTATAGAGAATGTTACAGTAATTTGTGCCGATGAACCAGATCCGACTTGGATAGACCAAATAAAAAGGACACTTGAAGAAAAGTTTAGGAAAAAAGTAAATATAAACTTGAGAATAGATAAAAAGCTCATCGCAGGATTTGAGATAGTGGGAGATGGATGGAGAATATCATCATCTGTCAGAGATTTCTTTCAAAATTTATTAAAATCGTAGGAAATATATGTATCAGCAGATTAGGTATCAGCAGATATTAAGCGTTTGCAGTAGCTAATCATTCAGGTGGGAAAAAGGTATAACTTACCCATATAAGTATTCCGAGAAGAATAATTCCGATCGCTATGCTCCATAATACAAGTTTCTTTTCAACCGGGAGCATCTCTTCATATTCCATCTTTTCCAATTCTTCCGATATTTTTGTTTTCTCTCTTTGATTTTCTTCTCTTTTGAGTTTTTGCTCCTTTGCCATTTATTTATTACCTCCTCGTTTAACTAGTCACTAATTACCGGAGGTTTTACCCCGTGGAAAAATATCCATGAAATCAGAAGTCCTATCCATATTATGAACCCAAATAAGCATACAAAATAAGCAAGTGCAAGTTTTCCTATGCGCTCTTTCCAAAGATTTTTGAAGTTTGACACAACACCGATAGTGAAAAATGTGAATAAGAAAAATAGAACCCTAAACATTAATATCTGCAAAATTCAGCAAAGATACTGCAAAGAACAATATTGCTAACCAGAATGCTAACCAATCCTCATTTAATAATGATCTGTTCCTTTTTTCTCTCATATTTAAGCAATACAGTCAGGTTAGCTCTGACCATATAGGAAAATTCACTATAATTTCCGGAAAAATAAATCTCAATTCTTCAAAAAACTTCAAAAGACTGACCTATTAGAGCTCGCCTATATTCCCCAAACTTTTAAGCCAAAGCAAAAAGTAAATGAATGAAAAAAAATTCTTATCATAACACAAATAAAATCCGACTTACTTAAAATTAAGTATGTCAAAAATAAAAGTAGATGAAAAAGAGATTGAGAATAAATTGCGAAAACTCCCCGAAAATCTAAAAAAAGAAGTTTTAGATTACATTGAATTCTTAATCAAAAAGTATAGAAGAGAATTAAATAAAAAAGAAAAAGGAAAAGAAAACAAAGTAAAAGGATTTAAATTTGACTGGGAGGGAGGACTTGCAGACCTAAAAGATAAATTTACATCTGTTCAATTACAGCATAAAGCATCAGATTGGAGATAATGTTTTAGATTCAATTTAAAAATTCTTACGATAACACAAACTAAATTCAAACTACTTAAAATTGAATTGCTATGGCGAAAATAAGAGTAGAAGACGGGAAACTCATAGTTCCTGACGAGGTTGATATACCTTTCATAGAAGGAGATGGAACTGGACCTGATATTTCTCGTGCGGCAAAAATTGTATTTGAAGCTGCAGTGAAAAAAGCTTATGGTGGGAAACGAAAAGTAAATTGGATAGAAGCTCTCGCAGGTGAAAGTGCTTTCAAAAAAGTAGGAAAATGGCTACCAGAAGAAACAATTGAACTCATAAAAGAACATATCGTTGCAATAAAAGGACCACTCACTACCCCAGTCGGTGGAGGAATAAGATCTATAAATGTCACATTAAGACAAATTTTTGACCTTTACGCTTGCATCAGACCCGTAAAATATTTCAAAGGAGTTCCCTCCCCTCTCAAATATCCAGAAAAGGTTGACACAGTCGTTTTCAGAGAAAATACAGAAGATGTTTATATGGGAATAGAATGGAAATACGATTCCGAAGAAGCTAAAAAAATAAGAAAGTTTTTAAAAGAAGAATTCGGAATATCTTTGAGAGATGACGCAGGAATAGGAATAAAACCAATATCTGAATTCGGAACAAGAAGGCTCATGAGAAAAGCTATAAAATATGCTCTTGAAAACAATAGAAAAAGCATAACAATAATGCACAAAGGAAACATAATGAAATACACAGAGGGAGCTTTCAGAGAGTGGTGCTACAAAACAGCAAAAGAAGAGTTCGGAGATAAAACTATCCAAGAAGCAGAACTCGCAGAAGGGAAACCACAAAACGGCAAAATAATAATAAAAGATAGAATAGCAGATAATATGTTCCAACAAATACTCACAAGACCAGATGAATACGACATCATAATATGTCCAAACTTGAACGGAGATTATATCTCTGACGCATTAGCAGGACTTGTCGGTGGTCTCGGAGTAGCTCCCGGTGCTAACATAGGAGATTACTACGCAATCTTTGAAGCAACTCACGGAACAGCTCCAAAATATGCAGGTCTTGATAAAGTCAATCCAACATCCCTAATCCTTTCAGGAGCTATGATGTTTGAATACATAGGTTGGCATGAAGCTGCGAAAATCATTTACGATGGTATAAGCAGAACTTTCTCTAAAAAAATATTCACTTACGATCTCGCACGACAAGACCCAGAAGCCAAAGAAGTAAAATGCTCAGAATTCGCAAAAGCAGTAGTTGATAATATGTAAATTAGAAAGATAAGCATAAATAAACAAACAAAAGAAATTACTTTATAAAAACTTATTTAAACTTAAACTTGTTTTAAACTTAAACTTGTGAGAAAAATTCAAGTTTTGCTCGTATTAGGAGCTCAGTGGGGAGATGAAGGAAAAGGAAAAATAGTAGATTTCCTATCTAAATACTTTGATTACGCTGTAAGATTTCAGGGAGGACCTAATGCAGGTCATACAGTAGTATTTGACGGCAGAAAAATAGTTCTACATACAATACCATCGGGGATCTTAAGAGAAAATTGCTGCGCTGTCATGTCAAATGGAGTTCTCATAGATATAGATGTTCTCGAAAAGGAATTCAAATCTCTAAAAGATTTAGGAGTAGATTTTAAAGGGAGACTTTTCATTTCAAACCTATGCCACATAATTTTACCCCTACACAAAAAATTGGACGCTCTTTTAGATACCAGACAAAAAATAGGAACAACAAAAATGGGAATCGGTCCAGCAGTTGAGTTCAAAGTCGCAAGACACGGAATAAGAATAAAAGACCTTTTCTCGCAAGAAATTAAAACACTTCTGAAAGAAAACATTGAATATGCTCAAAAACTTATAAAGAGCTTCAATCATACCGATCACGAAAACGATATCAATTTTGAGGAACTTTATAGCAAGCTTATGAAATTTGCAGAAAAAATACACGATTTCGTTACAGATACCCAAAAACTTCTCAGAAAAAAAATAGAAGAAGGAAAGAAAATTTTACTTGAAGGAGCTCAAGGAATACTTTTAGATATTGATTTTGGAACCTATCCATTTGTTACCTCAACAAACACATCCCCGGGTGGTTCAATTTGCGGAACTGGGATTAATCCCAAAAGTATAGATGCTATTTTGGGAGTAGTAAAAGCTTATACAACACGGGTTGGCGGTGGTCCTTTCCCCTCTGAAATTAAAGACGAAAATGAAGCTCAAACTTTGAGGGAACTCGGAGGTGAATACGGCTCCACAACAGGAAGACCAAGGAGAGTTGGATGGTTAGATATCCCACTTTTGAAATACTCAAAAAACATAGCTTACTTTGATTTTTTAGCTCTAACTAAAACAGATGTACTTGAAAAACTTGGAAAATCCTTTTATGTAGAAAAATATTTATACAGAGATGTAGAAATATATGAACCAGATACAACAGTTGATATAAGCCAAGTAGTTCCCGTGCTTTGTGAGGTAAAAAGGAATTCTGAGATAAAAAATATAATTGAGGGTGAGCTCGGATTGAAAGTTGTGATAAATTCATTTGGACCAGACAGAAGTAAAATTGAAATTGATGAAAATTTCCTCTCACTCATCCAGTAGGATACCCAAAATAACAAAAATAACAATTCTATCTTTTTTTTATTTTTTCTTCGTAATCCATCAACTTTCAGCTTATGCTGACTGCGAAGGTGAAAAATTCAAATTCATAATAGTAAATAGTTTACACAATGCAAAAATAACTTGTGAAAACTTGAAAGATAAAAACAAAGAAAAAGAAAAAGTAAAAGAAACCATTTCCCCAGAATATAGTTCAAGACTTCTTGATTTTATATGTAGTCTTGAAGAAAAATGCCTCAATACAATTCAAATCCAAAACATTTTAAAGAACTTAACATCCTCCAAAATCATAAACAACTTCAAAATAGAGGACAAAGTGGTATCAATCTTTCCCAACATAATGATAAAGAAAGTAAATATTACACACGACAAAACGATGGAAAAACTCAAAGAATTGCAAGAGATAAAAACAAAAATCAAAAATGAGTTTGAAGGTAAATTTATATCAGATATAAAAACAGAAGAAAAAATATGCGAACAAATCCTAAAAGAAGAAGGACTGATTGATCAAAAATGCTCAATAGAACTCAAAAGTATAAGGTTTGAAGAATCAGAACTCAATATAAAAATATCAGGTAGATTTCAAAAAATAAACGAAATCAAAATAAATGGAGTAAGTCAGGAGGAAAAAGAAGAATTATTGAGGAGGTTAGAGAAAAATTTTAAGGGTAAAGTGATGAAAGACAGCAACATAAATTCAATTGAAAAAGAAGTAAAAGAATTTATGTATGAGCTTGGTTTTTACAAATTTGAAGTAAAATTAGAAAAAAAAGATAGTTCAATTGAAATATCAATAAAACCAAATAAAAGGCACACAGTTTTTTTGAATATAGAGAGAGAAAAGGAGTTAGGAATAAATTCAAGAAAAATCCTTTCACAAATTCCGAAACTTCAATTCATATCCGAAAGATCTATAAAGAACCTAATAGCAGAATCGCTCAGAAAAGATGAAATACCAGTAGATAGCGTAGAATACAAGGAAATTGATCTTGAAGACATAACAATTTTGAGTATAGATGTAAAACTTGCAAAACTCTATTATCTCACAGACTTCAAAATATATGGACTTGAAAAACTTGACGAAGACGAAATAAAAAGAAAAATCGGAGTAAAAACCAAAGGCATAATAAATATTTTCTACATAAGATATGCATTATACACGGAAAAACAAATTGACAATTTTATATATGAAATCGTAGGATATGCTAAATCAAAAGGTTTTGACCAGTTCAGAATAGAAAAAGTTCAGAAAACAAAAATTCAAGATGAAATAAAAGTAGAGGTATATGCAAAAGAAGGAGAAAGAACTGTAATTTCAAAAATTCGGGCTCTGAATTTCCCAGAAAATGTTGAAAGTATTATTCCTAAAACTCCTATGTTCTATGACTTTGAAAAAATATCGGACCTAAAAGATAATCTACAAAAATATTTGGAAGATAAAGGTTATAGAAACTTCAAAATAGAAGTTATAGAAGAGAGGGAAACAAAAATTTTGAAAAACATCTATCTTGTTTATGTTGGAGACGAACAAAAATCCGAGCTTGGTCAAATTTTTATATACACTGAAACCTCTCCCGAATACATAAAGAAAATCGCAGATATAAAAGAAGGTAAAACAATATCCGGCAAATATTTAGAAAGAATAGAAAATGAAATCATAAGGACTCAATATTTCAAACATTTTCAGATAAATCTCTCAGAATTAGGAGAATCGGAAATACACAACGAAAAAAGCAATAGCATATCTGAATTTACGAAAGATAACAAAAATAATAAAAACAAAATTCTCCAACCACCCCCAACAAAAAAGTATATGCTGACAATACAAGGATATGAGAGTGATCTAAATGAGGTAGAGGTATCAGGGGGATTATCAACCGTAGAAGGTGTAAGAGGGAGGATACAATACACAAGAAAAAATATATTGTTTTCAGGTATAGATTTCAGAACAAATTTCAGAACAGCTTACTGGATTTTTCCATTTGGAAGAGATTTCGGTATAACATTCCTTGGTGCAGGTGCAGAAATAACAAGAAGAAAACTTATTGGAGGTTTTGACTCATCTTTGCTTTTCTCTCCATTCTACACGAGTACATTCTTATTTACAATACAAAAACCTGTTTTCTCATCAGCGACTTTATCTCAATCTCACGAGAAAATAAAAATTTCAATCCCAATATCTTTTGAGCTAAGAGAACTTCTCTCGTGGGATACTAATGCCTTTAAGATAAGACCTGAAAACGCAGGTCTAAGAGAAATATTTGTAATATTCCCTTCAATATCTTTTACTCAAACATTCAGCAAGAGCAACCAATTCAAAATCGGAATAAAATCAGAATTCATAAAACCCATAAGTAAAAATTTCTCATCAAAGATTGAAATAGGAGGAGAGTATTACAACATAGGAAGATTCGGAGGATTCGGACTAGCAGCATCCATAGGCAGAATAATGCTATATGAAAATCTTTATGATGTCCCGATAGAAAGGAGATTTTTTATAGGAGGGATGAACGGTCCGCGAGGATATCAGGAGATATCAATTTTCCCTCAAAAATTGTATTCAAAGGAATATTTGGAAGTAAATCCAGAAAAATTAAAAACGGCAGAAAATAAAATCGTGTTATTATCAGAAATATATGCACCAAAAATCTTTTTTGCAACACCTTACTTTTTCTTTGATTTGGGAAATGTATTTCATGACGGAGATAAATTAGAATTTTTCAAGGGAACTGGTCCAGGAATTATGTTAGATACACCTTTCGGAATTTTCAGGTTTGAATTAGGATATGGAATAGAAAGAAAAACATTTATAATTCACTTTTCAGTAGGTTTTATGCGAAACATAATTTAACAGTCAGTTGTTAAGTTAAAAATTTAGTATTCTAATCCTTACCCATACCTGATGAGGACCTAAAAATTGTTCAATTTTAACAAAATAAAAAAATGATAAGAAGAAAAGAGGTTAAAAGGGCTTTTCCTTCTATTAGTAAGCATTACGGTATTTTTCCGGGTTATCATCGGCAGGATGTAAGAAAAAATCTGCTCAAACAGGACTGTCAGGTTCCCAAAGCTCAACAGGGGGACAAGTATATCCAAGCACATCAACAACACAGCAAGTATATCTCAAGGCTCAACTTCCGCTAAAACTATCGGTGGGAGGAGTACTTTTGATACAGCTAATTCAATCATCCAGAGTAGTGATAGAGGATATGTTGTTGCTGGTAAAACTTGGAGTTTTGGAGCAGGTGGGGCTGATTTTTATGTAGTGAAGTTAGATGCTAATGGGAATGTATGTTTTTCTCAAAATATTACAAATTACTCTGTATCATCAACCGTACCTAGTTTTTCATCTCCATCAACGGTCGCAATTTCACAATCTCCTACGGTTAATTCTGTATCTCCTACTGTAAGTTATGGGGGTTCTGTGTCAGATGTTTGTGCATTGGCATCAGCTCCGCATATATGTTCTGAAAGTCAAGATTGTGGTTTCGGCTCCGCAATCGCAAGCGGAGAAAAAGAAGATGTTAAATCTTATGGGTGTTCGGTAGGCAGAATTTTTTTAAGATTTCTCATTCCTGCTTCTACGCTAATTGTTTATGGTTGGTTGAGAAAGAAGAGGAAGAAAAAGAAAGATGGAATTTGATGTTTTTGAGTTTGAGGTTTTTAGAGATTTGACAAAATCCTCCCAAGTTAGACTTCACTTTTATTTCACTTATGGTTTCTGAAAACTTTGACAAAGTCCTCCCAATTTTCTGATTTTATTACTTCTTTTTTTATCTTTTCCAACCTGTTTATATCATTTATTTTATCTAAAAGGTTTTTGATTTGTTTTGCCTTTGAGCTACCAAACTTAAACTTAATGTCAAGAAAGATTGCCTTTTTTAGACCTTCTTTAAGACCTTTTATAAGTCCCCTTCTTTCTCCTCTTTTTTCTCCCTCTCTTTCCCCCCATTTATAAAAAAGAGTTTTTCTTATATCTATTTGTATTGGCATAGGTTCTGCTTTTATCTCAACATCAAATAAACCGCCTAAAAAACTTATATCTTCCATATATTTTAAAAGTTCTTTTTTGTTTTTGACAATTTTTGAAATCTTTCTTATTACTTTTTTGAATACTTCTTGTTTCTCTCTGTATTTTCCGGCTAAAACTCCCAAAATGACTTCTTCTGGCTTATTACTTCCTAAAAATTCATCAGGGTCTATTTTCTTCAAATCAACAACTTTGAATTTAAGGAATTTAAATTCTGACCTGAAATAAGAAGGAGTAGGATTTCCCTTACCCACAAATAAAACTATCTGTACAGGTTCTTTGCCGAACTTCTCTTCAATAACAACAGAATATATAAGCATTCTTTTGGGTAAAGTTTTATCTTGTTGAGCTTGGATTTCAATATGGAAGATTTTATCACCGGCTTTAAAGAGCATATCTGGTCGGAGGGATTTGAGGAACTTTACTTCCTGAGTTATATCTTCAAGTTTTTCCTTTATTTTCTCACCAGTGGCTATTGAGATAATTTTTCCTACTGCCCCTGAGAAAATTTCTTTTAAGACAAGGTCAAACCTTCTTAATTCTCTTTTCCGCTTATATTTTCTTTTTTCTCTTTGACGTTCTCTTTTATTCTTCTTCATCCCAAAATTTTATTTTGCATTTCACTTATTGCGGAATAAAGTATCTGGTTTATTAATTAATTTTGCTTTTTTTGTTTTAGTGGCTTATATCATTTGTTTTATCTCAAAAAGCTTTTTGATTTGTTTTGCTTCTGAACCCAGATTTCGCATGGGCAATCCCAGAAATTCCTCTTTTTATTTGAAATTACAAAGTCTATGCAATTTTAACAATAGACTGTTAATCCTGATTTTAGCTCTTGCTCATTTTAGCTCCCGTTTCAGTGGCTCTTTTATTTTCATCACAAAATCCAAAAAATTTGAGTGATTTTTTAATACATAATCCAAATAACTAAATTTGGAGTAGGAAAATCGTAAAAAAATATGATAAGCCTTGAAAGCTTGATCGGTATAGCTGAGTTTCTTCTTCTTCCATTAATTTTCGGAGTTATATTCTACTTTCTTATTTCCAAAATATCAAGAACTGAACTCAATTGCGTCAGTCCAACACCTGCGATAGAAAAATATGATAGAACGGAATACATCCCAGAAAAGCTAATTTTTCCTTTGAGCTATCTTTTGGTTTCAACAATAGGAATACCATCAATATTAAGCGTGTATTTTGGATTAAAGTTTGGGATCAGAGCACTACTGCCTTATATTGTCTTTGGATCAATCTTTATATCTTTTATAACAAACTACATATCACTTTTTGTATCAGTAAAAAATGAAGGAAAAGACCTAATAAGCATTCTAAGAAAATACGCAGAAGAAAGAGCAGGAAAAATTTTTTTGATTTTCAGCATAATAAATTTGCTTGCACTGTTCTTCATATTAACCGATGCAGTCTCCGGAATTTTTTTAAAGTATCCTCAAATATTATATTCTGTTGGAATATCAGTGTTCCTCTACGCAATACTTGGAATAATAAGGCAAACCTCTCAAACACTTTTAGGAATATCAATTATCCTATCTATTTTGGTATTTGCAATTTCCTTTATTATGGGGCAAATTATCTATCATAATATCCCTTATCAAAATAAGATATTAGGTTCTGAAACGATACAAATTCTTATCATTCTCTACATATTAACTATATCACTTATACCCTATTGGGGTGGAACCAAAATAAAATCAACTTCACATCTCATTTCGCTTGCAGCAGTAATATTAATAGGATGTATTGTGGCTATAAAAAATATTCTAAATACTCCTCAAATATTCACAGAAAAAATTTTAGAACCTATTACACTATATCAGAACGATGTATTTCCTTCAATTTTTGTTTTAGCAATATCAGCATCTTGGGGAGGATTTAACTCATTAATTCTCTCATCAATAGTTTCAAAGAGAATAAGATCATACTGCAATATACCAAGCATATCGTTTTTAGGTTCAATTGCGGCAATGCTCTTCGCAATAGCGGTAATAATAACAACTATACCTTTTGATAACCTATTTAAACAGCCATCAGCAGAAAAATTCATTTTAAGTTTTATACCAGCACTTTTTGAATCGCTTCCTCAAAACCTCAGATATAAGGTAATAGAAGAGTTTTTAGCTTATTCTCTCATATCTTTTACAATACTATCTCAGGAAACCATCGGTAGATCTTTAAGGTTGATATTAAAAGAAAGTTTGAGTTCAGGAAACGAAAAAAAGAAGGATAAAAAATCATCCAAATGGAATATAAACTTTATAAAAACGGAGACATTTACCTTCCTCATAGCAGTAGCTTTTTTCCTTATTGAGAGAGAAAAAATAGATAAAATATGGATCATATTCGGAACATCAGGGTATCTTGTTCTATTACTTTCCTTCATTACAAGCTATATATTTTTAAGAAAGGAAAAATCTTCTCTCTTTATCAGGGCACTCAAATTATTCTCCATTCTTCTTTTTATCTTCTCATCAATTGTAATATTTTCTTTTTTGATGGTAGGAATAAAAAATTATGAAGGACTATCTGTACTATTTCCGGCAATAACTCTAATCTTAACCTTGTATGTTATATCAGTTATAGCGAGAGCGATTCGTATGAAGGAAAGCTGAAAAATCTTTTTGGCGATTATTCAAAATTTTCCGCTTAAAAACTATAACCTAAATATAAGCCCATAGCAGGGGTTACTAAAAAAGGTACCGCCTTACTTATATTTCTATTTTCCTTATCTTTGCTGTGAAATGCTTTCAATCCCAAAAAAATGTCAGCCGTAAATTTATTATCTTTTCTGATTCCTTTGGAACCTAATGTCAGCACTAATATTGGAAATTCCCTTTCCACAGCAGCAGCTACCCCTTGATAGATATAAACTCCTTCAAACTCTTTTAGCAAATACTCCCTAATTCCTACCTCAAATTCTACTGGAATTATAAAAAACACATTATTTAACTCAAAATTTAAAGAAAGCTTACCTAATGCTCTTAATTCAAAATTTATACCAGGAGTGGGAACAATCAAAACCCCTCCATGCCCTGCCCCTTCAATAGCAAAAGATAAAGGATTAACAGATATGGTATATTTGTACTCAGTTTCTGAACCTCTATCATGAACTTCTGAAATTAACGCAAATATTAAAATTAGAAGCATAAATTATCACTCTCAACTCAAACCACACTTAATTTTTTCACCAAATATATCCCAAAATTAAAATAGCCTTGTTTCTTATACAAAACTTACCATGTATAACCCAAATATACTCCTAAATCTCGCCAAATCCCAAAAGGACCGAGTTTAACATCGCCAAAAAATCCATATGCTGCTCTCAAACCTAAAAATGGGTCTATGGTAAAACCACTTCTGAAAACATATTTATAACCACCTACCAATATCAAATTAGGTATATACCTTGCAATCTTTTTATATCTTTCTTCTGGCAAGAATAGTAGATTAATCCATCCCCACGCTATTCCTTGATAAAAATAAAATCCTCTAAATTCTTTTAGCAAATATTCCCTAATTCCTACCTCTATTTCAGTAGGAATAGGAAATGGAAATATTACATTAATTTCAAAGTTAAATGACCAATTACCTCCTCCTTTCGCCTCAAAATTTATTCCAGGATTTGGTAAAATTATTCCCCCCGCATGACCTGCACCCAAGATAAAAAAAGCTAAGGGATTAACACCAAGGGAGTATTTATGTTCCAATTCTTTTTCTGAAGTTTCAGATATCAGTAAAAGTAGTAAAAAACCTAATAGCATATTCGTCATAGGAACCCTTTTCAAGTATGTTTATATTCTATTTTTGTGTAGGTTTTCTAAATTTTTACCGTAAACTCACAAAATTACCACACAAATATTAGAAATTTTACTGGCATATATATGCTCCCACTTGGAAGCAAAACGAAGTTAAATAAGCTTTAGTTGCTTGTATTGCCTTGTTTCTGACATCCCAGTAAACATTTTTTTGAATACTATCTGGACCGCCACAATCGCCAGGCCAATCACCCTGATCACAAGCACTCATACAATCTCTGTCCGGGTTTCCCGCCGAATCCTTATTTAGCATGCAATGAGTCATAATCTTCTTTTTAACATTACATGGAGGATAGTCATTTAATGTGAAACCAGAAAACCACCTCGTACAAGCAAAATCAGCAGCCGTTGACCATCCTCCTGCCCCGTATAAGCCAGAAAAGAGTCCCCACCCTTCAGCCTCTGTTCCAGAAGGTATATAGGTATTCGGAAATTTTACTTCCACATTATACTCAGCACATTCCCAATCCAAGCAAACAATAGCCCAGCTAACACACTGCACTCTCTTACAGTTTGGAACAAATATGGAATTAGAATGGGACCAAAAATCTTGAACGGGCTGAATCAACTCACCTATAGTGCCATAATCAGTATATCCATAGTATGCAATAGGGTTAGTTCTGAACACACAATAACAGCTGTTCTGGGATGATTTTCTGATTAACCTCTTATCAGCGACTGAACATCCTATTCCTCCTCCTCCACCTACTCCATATGATGGAGGTGGATATGTTGGAGGAGGTGTAGGAGATGGAGATGTAGGAACACATGAACAGGATACTGGATTTGATTTAACCGGATCTGTTAACACCTGAGCTTTCCCATAGCAACCACTAAAATTGCTATTATCACAATGGTAAGAAGAGTCATTTGAGAAGAGACAATCAGCTACATTTGCACCATTTGCTACTGAAGCAGAATCATATGTCCTACACCAAACTAAACCGCTCACCAAAGGAGGACCGCTATCCCAATTATTATACCTAAAGCCATATTTATATAGTTTAGGATAAAAACTCTGAAGCTGACTAATGGCTGTCTCTGTGATCTCCTCATGTATAGGCTCTCCTATGAAACACGGAAACTACCATAGATTTTATCCCATACATAATTTACCAACTATAACCCAAATATAATCCTAAGATTGGAAATAGAAAAAAAGGCATCCAACTTAACGGTCTTTTTTCTCTTTCTTTTACATAAACTATTCTTAATTCCAAAAATGGATCTATTGTAAAACCACCTTGATTATCAATATATTTATAGCCTGTACCCAATACTAAATATGGATAATTGACTTTGGTTAAGGTCTCAATATCGAGCTTATCTATCCATCCCAACTTTCCACCTTGATAAAGATAAACACCTTGAAATCTTTCTCTCCCTTGTAAATATTCTCTAAATCCGAACCCAAATTCTACTGGAAGTATAATCAGAGCACTGTTTAGAGTGAAATTTAATGAAAAATTATTTTTAACTCCAATCTCAAAATTCATTCCCAAAGATGAAAAAATAATTTTTTTTTCTCCCTAATATCTATAATAACGGAAGCAGGACAAATTCCAAATGTATATCTGAAATTTTTGATTTCTGAAACATTAAATGATAAGATAAACAAAAATAAAAAATTACCCAACATATGTAAAACTATTTTACTATCTCAAAAAGCATAACCCAAGTATAATCCTAAAGCCGGTAAAAATCCAATAGGTTCAATACCAAAAGATCCTCCACCGTACATTAGTCTTAATCCCAAAAATGGATCTACCACAAAACCTCTCTTTGAAATACTTTTGTATCCAAGTGTTAATATCAAACATGGTATATATTTTGCAACTTCCCTATATTTTTTATCTGGTCCCCAAATATTTAACCATCCCCAGGCTAAACCCTGGTAAAGATAAAAACCTTCTAATGCTTTATCTTCTTCTAAGTATTCCCTTATTCCTACTTCACCTTCAAGAGGCTCAATTAACAATTTGTTATTTACTTCGAAATTCAAAGAAAAGTTTCCTTTAAGTCCTAATTCAAAATTTATTCCAGGAGTTGGGAGAAAAAGGAAGGGTGTGATAAAAGAAAAAGGATTAATTTCCAATGTGTATTGTTTTGATACTAAAAAAAATATAATAAAGGCTAATAGCATATGCTTGCGTCTACAAAGCAGAAAGTTAATAGATAATGTTTGGTTGAAGCTACAGCCATTTCCTTCGCATCATTATGAGCAAATTTCTGAACATTTCCTGCTCCTTTAATACTACATTCACTATCACAACTTGACCAACAATAATCCCCTCCCGGTTCATCTTTATTCAATATACAATGAGCTTTACATGGAGGCCAAGAACAGGCAAGATCTTCTAACCAACTCCAACCACCTGAATCATATTTCCCAGATTCAAGTCCTTTATTACTTGCCTCAACAGGTGTAGGTAGTGAGGTATATGGCCAATTGTTCTGTATAGGATAATCATATACTGGACACAATCCACTCGGATCAATAGAACAAGGAACTATCATCACAAGGACTGGTTCAACAAAAAACGCTGTTGAGTGTGACCAAAAATCCTGCACGGAATGAAGCAATCTACCTAATTTTTCAAAATCCATTCCTTCGCTTCCACTACCATATTGGAATGTTCCAAACGAACAAGAACAATATGAGGGAGATTTCTTTTTTAACCTTTGATTTGCAACTGAACATGCAGGTAATAATCCTTCTATTAATTCTCCTAGAAATTTGCCTAATTCACTCCCATAACCGTGCCAATTCCATGTATCACTTCCTTCCTCATCATAACAGTAACAAGTTATCAGTCCCGAAGCAACAGGCTTTTCTAACTTACTAGCGTTGTCGTAACAACCTCCAAAATTATTATTATCACAATGGAAAGAAGAATCGGTTTCATAAAGACAATCCGCTATATTTACACCATGAGCAACTCTATTTTCATAGCTCCTGCATCGTAGTATATCAAATGCATATGGTCCTTCCCATCCACATTCATCACATCTTGAACCATGCTCACATATTTTACGTGATGGGAATTGACCACATGAAAAAGTTTCATTAATCGCCCTCTCGGTTATCTCTTCATGGATGGGCTTTCCTTCGTGCCAGGTGCCAATAAATGTTTTAACAACTTGCAGCTCTGTTTTAAACATTCCCACCGGATCAACTAAATCATGCGGCGAATTATTCGCATATGCATACAAGTTCAAGTCAGATACGGGGTCAGGTTGCAAATATCTTCCTACTCTCCAATCATAATATCTCCTCACATTATAATACAAACCTGTTTCTATATCCCTATACATCCCATACAGCCTAAATGGAATGTAGTTGCTTACAACACCTCTTTCATACAAAGGCTCCCCAAATGGACCAAATTCTGCTCTCCATACCTCCTTTCCTGCCTCATCATATATAACTCTCGGTATCCCTCTCCAATTCATCATAGCAGCTCAGTCCTTCCGCTTGAAACTTACCAGCTATAACCTAAATATAAACCTAGGGCTGGCAGAATTCCAAACTTAAAGGACCCAAATGAGAAATTTCCTATAAGAAAACCTCCTCCATATATTATCCTTAAACCTGAAAACGGATCTATTGTAAAACCTTTCTTTGAGATAGATTTGTTTCCCAAAGTTAATATTAAATTTGGCACATACTTTGCAAGCTTTCTATAACGATTTTTCTCTGAATTTTCTTCAAATTCTGCAGAAGTTGCAATATTTATCCATCCCCATGTTAATCCTTGATAAAGATAGGTACCTCTAAATCTTTCTTTTCCCAAATATTCCCTAATTCCTAACTCTACCTCGACAGGAAATATAAACCACACATTATTTAACTCAAAATTCAACGAAAGCCTATCTTTAACTTTCATCTCAAAATTTATTCCAGGAATTGGTAGAAAGAATTCGGGAGCATGTCCACCACCTGTGACGAAAGGTAAAGGATTAATCTCCAGTGTATATTTATATTTATATCCTAGATTCTCTTCTAAGGTCTCTGAAAACAGAAAAATTACAAAAAATACTAATAACATAAATTTGGAGCTTCTTGACAAAAAGAAAATAAATAATGCACAGTTGATGCTAATGCTCTATTTCTGGCATCCCAGAAAGCATACCTTTGTACATTATCGTCACCTCCACAGTCGCCCGGCCAATCGCCTTGATCGCAAGCACCCATGCAATCTCTATCGGGTCCCACATTATCATCTTTATTTAACATACAATGCGTAAAGACTTGTGCCTGAAGATCACACGGAGGCCAACGACTACCAATGAAAGATATCGCCTTTTGACATGAAATATCATCTGAAGCCGACCAGCTATATTCCCACTTACTTCCACCATATAGACCGGATGTAAGGTAATAAAAGTGAAAAAGAGAATCTGGTATTTTATGCAGGATGTAATACGAAACTACCTCATACTCCGCACATTCCCAGTCAAGACAAATTCCTAAAAATGATGATGCACATATTCTGTTCCCACATATTGAAACAAATACTGCATTAGAATGGGCCCAGAAGTCTTGAACGGGATGAAGATACCTTCCCAAAGTTTCATAATCTTCTGGTACTCTAAAAGAGCACTGCAAAATCGGTCGTAAAGTCTTTTCCTTTAATCTTTGGGTTGAAACAGAATACTCTCTTTCATTATCTTCTCTGGGTCCGATTGGTGATCGGTATGGCGGTGTTTGTGAGCCTTTAGAACAACCCCTTTTCTCGCTTTCTCCAGGTCCACTTGGTGGTGGGTATGACGAGGGTTGTGAGTCTTTGCCAGAAGAACAACCTCTTATCTCGCCTTTTCCGGGTCCGCCCCCATCTGGTGGAGGGTATGTTGGTGGTGGGTTTGACGGTGGTTTTGGTGGTGGGTTTGGTAGTGGTTGGTCGCAATTAGCAACACACACACATGCTACCACTCCCCTTGATTTAGGGAATTCTACCCTTTCTGTCACCTTACGACATACTTCAAAATTATCATTGTCACAGTGGTATGAAGAATCGTCTTCATAAAAACAGTCTGCCCTGTTCGCACCTTGTGCTAATTTATTTTTATATCCTCTACACTGTGCAACTGAATAAAGCCACGGACTATCTTTAAAACTCCAATAATCTTCCGCTGGTCCAAACTGCCTGAGAATTGAATATCCAAGATTGTTAACGGCATCTTCTGTTATTTTTTCGTGATGAGGATAACCAACATGATGAGGGAAACCTAGCGGTCGCATAGTAGTTTTAAACATCCCCAAAGGATCAACTACATCATACGGTGAATTACTTACATACGCATACAAATTTAAGTCAGAAACAGGGTCAGGTTGCAGATACCTCCCTACCCTCCAATCATAATACCTCCTCGCATTATAATACAATCCTGTTTCAATATCCTTATACATCCCATACAGCCTAAACGGAATGTAGTTGCTTACAACACCTCTTTCATACAATGGCTCCCCAAATGGTCCAAACTCTGCTCCACAGTACTTTTCTACCGATGTATTAACAAGATACATAGCTCAGTCCTCCTATTTAAAATTTACCAACTATAGCCTAAATATAAACCTAAAACTGATGATAAATATGCAAAAGGGCTAATATTATACATAAAAGGAGAACGACCACTCATTATTCTTATACCAAAAAAAGGATCTAAAGTTAATCGAATCTTTCCGATAAGTTTGTATCCAACGGTCAATATAAAGTGTGGATACTTTCCTGCAATTTCCCAATCTCTTGTTTTTAATCCCCCTACTGCTATCCCTTGATAAAAATATAAACCTTGGAAATCTTTCTTTTTTCTTAAATATTCTCTAATGCCTACTTCAATTTCAACTGGATAAACAAAAAACAAATTATTTATTTCAAAATTGACTGAGAATATATTCGGAAACTTTATCTCAAAATTTATCGCAGGAGTTGGTAAATATTCAGTTAAAATAAGTGGTGGTTCTTTCTCCTCAACGAAAATCATAAAAGAAAAAGGGTTAATGGATATAGTATATTTGTATCTTCCCTCTTGCTCTTCAGCTGAAAACTCCGAAATTAAAGTAAACAATAAAAACCACAAAAACATAAAGTTATTATCTAATAGTTCCAACTATACCCCAAATAAACACCTATAGCTGGGAAAAAATCAACTTTCCCAAATCCTAATCCATACCCTAACCCATATACTATCCTTGAACCTAAAAATGGGTCTATTGTAAAACCACTTCCTGAAATATATTTATACCCACATAACAATATCAAATTTGGTACATATACATATTTCGTTGTTCTCTCAAAATTTTCTACACGAGTATAAAAATTTACAATTCCCCAACTTAATCCCTGATAAATATACAATCCATAAAACTTTTTGCCTTCTTGCAGATATTCCCTAATACCCAACTCCAACTCAGCTGGAATTATGCTTCCGAAAAAGGTCATATTATTGATTTCAAAATTTATTGATACCTTCCCTATAATTTTTACTTCAAAGTTTATCCCAGGACTTGGAACAACTACTAATTTTCTTCCGGGATGAAGTTGTAAGATGGAAAAACCGCTATCAGAAAGCATAAAAGGTAAAACAGAAGTTGGATTAATAGATACAGTATATTTGTATTTTTCTCCTAAATCACCAGTTGATTCCATTATTAAGACAAAAACTAAAAATCCTGCGGGCATAGAGCTAATCCTCACTCTTTTCTAAAAAATTACGAAAATCTAAAAATTTAGTCATTAAGCCTCAAACATAAGTCACCTCCACTCCTACAAAAAATATCTAAGTAGTGTTTGGTTGAATCTTTAGCTCTACTTTCTACCTCAAAATAAGCGTCCCTTTGAACACCCTTGGCACACGGATCAGTTGTTGTACGATCCAAACCTCCCCACGAATCTTTATTCAATACGCAATGAGCATCACAACGAGGGGGAAATCCTTTAGGATTAGCAGTACTAAATGGTCCCTTTCTACACAGGAAATCTTCAATATCGGTCCAGCCATCAAATATAAATACACCAGATATTATTCCTCTACTTTTTGCATCGTTTTCGTTTGGTAAAGTAGTTTCATCCCACCTTACTTCTCTATAATATTCCGTGCAGCCTCCGCTTACATACCTTCTACAGCCTGAGACATATATAGCGGTTGAATGGGCCCAGAAGTCTTGAATGGGATGGAGCAATCTTCCCAATTTTTCATAATCCATCTGCTCCCGAGGTATATCGCTTGAAGGGATTCGTGCTCCAGGAGGAAAGCCACGCATTGTAACTCTGAACCAAACACTAAATGTACCAAAGCTACAGCTGCAAAGATCAAATGATCTTTTCTGTAACCTTGGTATTACTGAACATCCTCTACCCCCACCTCCAGTTTCAGTTTCACGTTTTGTTCCAATAATGGGGAGAATAATAGGGCTAATGTCAGCGCAACTACAGTTTATTAAATCATAAATAGCTGGCCTAGATATTTCCCATGCTATATCATAACAGCCAGCAAAATCACTATTATCACAATAGAAATAAGATTTAGTTGCATAAAGGCAATCAGCTCTATTTGTACCCTGAGCCACTGTATTTGCATATGTTCTACATCTCAGACAAAATTGGTCATAAGCAAAACAAACCTCCGGTCCCATATCCCAATTTTCTACTCTATCTTTATGGCGGCAGATGCTTCTTTTTGCTCCATCAGTCGTAAAACACCAAAAAGCTTCATTGATTGCATTTTCAGTTATACGTTCATGTATTGCATGCCCCTCGTGCCAACTATCAGTTGGCGGAGACCAAACGGTTTTGGTGACCCTCATTGTAGTTTGAAACATCCCTACCGGATCAACCAAATAATAAGGTGAATTATTCACATACGCATACAAGTTCAAGTCAGAAACAGGGTCAGGTTGCAGATACCTCCCTACCCTCCAATCATAATACCTCCTCGCATTATAATACAATCCTGTTTCAATATCCTTATACATCCCATACAGCCTAAACGGAATGTAGTTGCTTACAACACCTCTTTCATACAATGGCTCTCCAAACGGACCAAATTCTCCTCTCCATATCTCCTTTTCAAATTCATCATATATAACCCTCGGCACACCTCTCCAATCCGATATTATATATCCCTCCT
>JAVVGL010000004.1:0-126759 GCA_032249135.1 Candidatus Calescibacterium sp.
GGAGCTACTTGAGAAATTATGAAAAGCAAATAGAGGAGAACATAGAAAAAATAAAGCTTGATGATATAGCAACCTTAGTGTATACATCTGGAACCACTGGTGTTCCAAAGGGAGTTATTCAAACACACCTTAATCATCTCTCTATGGTTGAGATGCTTTATGATATTGGAGATATCAGAGATGATGATGTATGTTTGTTATTCCTCCCTCTTGCTCATTCTTTTGCAAAAGCGGTTGAGTATTCACATCCGAGATTTGGTATAAAAATAGCTTTTGCTGAAAGTATAGATAAAGTTATAGATAATCTTGCAGAGGTGAGACCTACGGTATTCCCATCAGTTCCACGAGTTTTTGAAAAAGTTTATGCAAAAGTTAGAGCTAATGCTGAGGCAAGTCCTATAAAAAAGAAAATTTTTGATTGGGCAATCTCGGTCGGTAAAAAATATGGTGATTACAAGATAAAAGGTCAAAAGCCACCTTTGGGGCTTTCTATAAAACATAAAATAGCTCATAAGCTCGTTTTCTCAAAGATTCACGAAAGGGTTGGAGGAAGAATAAGATTCTTCATATCCGGTGGAGCTCCGTTGTCAAAGGAAATAGCTGAGTTTTTCTGGGCTGCTGGACTTCTAATTCTTGAAGGATATGGTCTCACAGAAACTACTCCTGCTATATCTATAAATACAACTCGTGAATTCAAATTCGGAACTGTTGGGAAACCCTTGAAATGGGTTGAAGTTAAGATTGCAGAAGATGGTGAGATATTGGCTCGCGGTCCAAACATAGCGAAAGGATATTGGAAAAAACCAAAAGAAACAGAGGAGGTTTTCAAGCCAGATGGTTGGTTCCACACAGGTGATATCGGTATCATAGATGAAGATGGTTTTCTGAAAATAACAGATAGGAAGAAAGACCTTATAAAGACTGCTGGTGGAAAGTATGTTGCTCCGCAACCTATTGAGAATGCTATAAAGGCTGGTTCTCCTCTTATAAGTCAAGCCGTTGTCATAGGAGATGCAAGACCGTACTGTGTAGCTCTGATTACTCTCAACAAAGATGAAGTTTTGAACTTTGCAAAAGCGAAAGGATTAGATACATCAAAAAGCTATGAAGAGATAATAAATGATCCAGTAATCGTTTCAGAAATACAGAAGGTTATTGACGGAGTGAATTCAAAACTTGCTTCTTTTGAGACGATAAAGAAATTCAGAATTATTCCTCAAGATTTTATGATTGAAGACGGTTCATTAACTCCAACTTTGAAGGTAAAAAGGAAAGTTATTATGGAAAGATATAAAGATATTATAAATGAAATGTATTCTTCTTGAAAAGAAAAATAGAGTTTTTTCCTTTTATTTTATTGTTTTAACTTCGGTTTTCTTCATTTTTTCTTTTCGGCGTTCTGCTTTTGCTCAGGAGATAAAGGAAGCTTTTGAGAGTTTGAGAAAATTTCAAAGTTGGCAAGTTGAGTTCTACGAGGAAATTGTTGAAAAGGGTAGTGTAATAGAAAGAAGGGAAGGGAAAATTTATTTTGAAAAACCTCTGAAATTCAAAATATCTTATCAAGATGGAAATGAGGTTCTCTCAGATGGAACTTTCATTTACTTTGTAAGAAAAGATAAAAATAAGGTTTATGTGAGAGAGCTTAAAGATGAAGTTTCTGAAAATCTTATTGTTGAAATTCTGAGAGGTTCGGATAGAGTTTTTGATTTTTTCTTTGTCAAAAAAATTGACGAGGGAGAGTACGAGCTTTATCCAAAAAAAGATGTTATAAAAAATGTAAGTAGAGTCATAGTACATCTTAACCCTATTGTGTTTCCAATAAAGAAAGTTGAGATATGGAGGGGAACTTTGGGTGTAAAGCTTGAAATCAAGAATGTTTCCTTCAAAAAAGAAAGCATAAGATTTTCCTTTGAAGGCTTGAATATAATAAGAGAACCTAAATATTAAGAGAACTAAATGACAATTTCTATTTACTTTTAGCTCAAAAAACTACTATTCCTCTTCTTTTATATTTTCATCTTCTTTATTTTCCATGGTTTCCTTCCCTTTTATTTCTTCCTCTATTCTTTCTCCTCCATTCGTTATTCTCTTTTTGTTTTCTTGTTTTTCGTTTTTTGTTGACCAAGCTTGACCCTTTAATATAAACGAGACTTTTTCATCTTCTGAATTTTTCATATTTACTATTTCTGTTCTTACCAAAAAATCACCTCTTTTTTTTGAAAGTTTTTTTGAGAAATTATTTACATTTTGGAGCTCTTTTGCTTGACCTTTGATGAGGAAATTAATCTTTGTGTCTTCCGGGATTATTTCAAGTTCTTCTAAGCTTATGTTTTTTGATGAAACTTTTGATGTTCGCAAAAGCAGGGAGTAAATATCGGCTGTTTTATTTTTGCTCATTTCCCATGATGAGTAATTTTGTCTGAGTTTGTGCAAATTCTCTTTTAGTGTTTTCATGTCTCCCTCAACTTTTTTTGATTCCTCCTCTATTGATTTTTTTAAAGAATTTATTTGTGGCTCAAATTTCTTTTTTGCCGTTATTCTAACCGATGCAAATATAAGTAAAGATATTGCTAATATAGCCAGATTCAGTTTTATCAATCTTTTGCTTTGCCTATCTAAACTTATTTTTCTAATTTTTACCATTTAATTTTTAATTTTTATCATTCTAATTCTGCTGGTAGGTCAATTAATAACAGTAAATAAATTATAGTGAAATTTTTTTGCTTTACTCTATAAGGAAAATAATTTTGATAACCTAGTCAGTATGGAGGAGATAAGAAGGCTGAAATTAATGAGGTTCGCAGATTGGGTTTTTCTTGCCGTCTCCTTTATTTTTCTTATACTTGTTGCCTCTTTTATAATTGCTGTTGTCGCTGATATATTCGTTGAGGGTTTAGGGAGGTTGAACTTAAAATTTTTCTTTTCTTTCCCTTCCCGCAGACCAGAAGAGGCTGGGATTCTTTCCGCATGGGTTGGAACATTAGCTGTTGTATCAGTAGCTATTCCTTTTGCTTTGATTTTCGGAATTCTGACGGCTATATATCTTACAGAATATGCTCCCCGGAACATTCTCACAAAAATAATAGAGGTAAATATAAATAATCTGTCGGCTGTTCCTGCTATAATATACGGACTTATGGCGGTGGGGTTGTTTGTGCAGATTATGGGGATGGGTGAAAGCATAATAGCTGGTGGAATCACTCTCGGACTTCTTATGTTGCCTATTGTTATTGTTGCTTCAAGGGAAGCCATTCAAACTGTTCCTTCATCTATAAAAGAAGCCTCTTATTCTCTTGGAAGTACAAAATGGGAAACTATAAGGCATCATGTATTGCCATATTGCTTTGATGGTATAATAACAGGAGCTATTGTAGGTATAACAAGAATAATAGGAGAAGCTGCTCCCCTTATTACGGTTGGGGCTTTGACATTTATTGCTTTTTTACCTCCTTCTCCTATAAAACCGACTCCTCCTTTTATTTCTTTTGATTGGCTAAAATCTCCTTTTACTGTTTTGCCTATTCAGATGTTTAACTGGGTTTCTCGTCCGCAAGCTGGATTTCACCAAAATGCTGCGGCAACAGGCGTTGTTCTCATAATACTTACTGGTATTTTGATTTCTGTTGCATCTATTATAAGGTATAGGTTCAGAAAAAAAATAAGATGGTAGCTGATTAATAAGGAAATTTTTCAATCAAGGATAAAATCTTTCAATCAAGGATAAAATCTTTCAAGCATTTTTCCTAATATATTGTAAAGCTTTTGAGTTATTTCTTTCCTTGTTTTTGTTTTTGAATCTTGCATTTTCTCATCGTAAGATTTTCCTGTCCATTGTGATTCCATAATTAAATCATTTACATCGTGTATTTTTCTACCTATTACTACTTTTATTTCTCCGCTACGAGGAATGATTGCACCCGGAGGATATACTTTGTGGGTTCCAATTATTGCGACAGGAACTATTGGGATTTTTAATCTTTCAACTATGAATCCAACTCCTTCCTCAAATGGTAGAAGCTTTCTGATATCTCTTTGTGGATCCCCTCTTGTTCCTTCTGGGAATATACATATAGCATCAGTGTTTTGTTTTTCATCTTTCATCAGTGAAATTACTTTTATTATTGAGTCTATTTTTTTTGATTTTCTTATCACAGGATGTTTTTGGATTGCCATTCCCCATCCTATCACCGGAATTTTCAGTACTTCCTCTTTTGCCAAAAATTTTATCTTTTTATTTTCAAATGCGAGCATTATTGATGGTATATCAAGAAAACTTATATGATTTGCATAGATCAAAAATTTTTTTGCTTTATCTTCTGAATCTTTATTTTTTGATTTTGATTCAATTCCCCGCTCTTTTTCTTTTTCTCTTTCTTTTTCTCTGCTTTCCTCTTCAAATTCTTCTATGATTTTCAGTTTTATTCCGAAGATTTTGAAAAGGAGCTTAAACCAAATTTTTGTGTGTTTTTCTGATAAATCCTCCATCTTTCTGTTCCTTATTATGAAGGGTATAACTATTATTGTAAAAAAAAATGGTATTGATAATAAGATGAAAATCGCAGATCTCCAAAATCTATCTATATAGTAAGCGAGATATTTAAAAAGCTTTTGTATTGCGACTTTCATTTATGATTTACTTTTCTATTGTTGCCACTTTTTTTATTTTCTCTGTTTTTTCTTTGATATTTCTTTTCTCTAATCTTTTTCATTCAGAAAGAAAAGTATGGGAAGCTTTGCGGGTCTATGTTGTTTTTTTTCAGGAATGACTCATATTTTTCTCTTTTATCTTTGTATATGATGGAGTCAATATTGATTTTATCTAATATTTGTATTGCGTTCAGAGCTGAAATAATTTTTTCAAAGTTAGATTTTGCGTTTTCAAAATTCTCATAGGACAACTTTTCTGCTTCTCCTATTTCCCCTTCGTAAAATTTTATTCTTGAAAGGCATATTCTGAATTTTGCATCGTTTTGTGAGTCCGGGAAAATTTCTTGGGATTTTAACAAGCTTCCCTTTGCTTCTTTTATTTTCCCTTCACCTAAAAAGCAGAGAGCTTTAAGTATTTCGTATTTTGATTTTTTCTGTTTTGAATCGGTTAGATTATAAATTTCATCTATTATTTTCTTTGCTTCTTCAAATTCTCTGATATATATTTTTATCTCTGCGAGCATTTCTTTTGCTTCTCTCACTCCATACTCATCTCCGATTTTTTGGAAAATTTGGACACTTTGCTCAACAAAATTTTTAGCTTTTTCTGTTCTTCCTGATTCTAAAAAGATTTGTCCTAAATTTGCCAGTGCTATTGCTTCTCCTCTCACATCTAAAATTGCCCGAGCTAATTCAAGGTATTCTCTCATTAAAGTTGCTGCGGTATCTAATTCTCCGTTTGAGTAAAGAGCTACTCCATAATTTAAAATTGCTATTCCTCTTTTCTTGAGGTTTCCTAATTTTGGAGATATTTCGTAGAATATCCCGAAGAATTTTTTTGCATTTTTGAAATCTCCTGTTTCAATATAAAATCTGCCGATTGCGTTTACTATATCTGAAAAAGCTTCTATATCTTTTTCTTTTATTTCATCTTTGATATGGTTGAGAAGTTCTGAAATATAGGGAGTTGCGTTTTCTGGTTCTGCTTTATCTATGTAAAGGTTACATAAAAATGCGAGTGTTCTCAAATATTCTATGTGATACTTTGTTTTCTCCTCTCTTTCTTCTTGAATTGAACTTATTGCAGATTTTAGCTTCTCCAATATCTCTTTGTAGATTTTTTCTGCTTCTCTGAATTCTCCTTTTATTTGTCTGCAATCTCCTATCCATCTTTTTGTTATGAGTTTTTTTAATTCATCTTTTGCGAAATGCTCTGATAGTTCAAAAATTTCTTTGGCTTTATCAAACTGCCCTATGTGATAGAGTGTCTCTCCATAGTTTTTGAGACAGTCAAATATTTCTTCGGAGATTTGGTCAGCTTTTTCTTTTTTTATTTTGTTTATGAGATTTGCTGCTTTTTCATACTGTTCAATTGCTCCTTTTAGGTTGATTTTTTCTAATAAAATGTCCCCCGCTTTTTTATACATAAGGAGAGCTTCATCAAACATTTCTGCTTTTTCTGCTTGGTCAGCTGCTATGAGAACACAAGTTATATCAGAGCCACTTATTTCTTTTGCTGAATTGAAAAGCTTCATATGAATTTCGTATCTTTTTGATTTCAGAAGAGTTTCATAAGCTACCTCTTTTATGAGGTTTTGCTTGAAGAATATAAAATCTCCCTCTTCATCTATGATGTCTTTTTCTTCAAGATAATTTATTGCGGTTTGGAAAACCTCTGGGGCAAAGATTCTTTTTACTACTGGTTTGTAAATGGTGTTGAGGCAAGAAAGAGTAAATAATACTTGTTTTGTTTGTGGAGGCAGTCTATCTATTCGTGAGAGTATGACTTGTCGGATTCCTATTGCTTTTGGAAGAGAAAATGAGCTTTTTAAGAAAACTTTGCCATCTTGTTCTTCAAAAGCGTTATTTTCCCTCATAAGTTCTAATATTTCTCTTATGAAAAACGGATTACCATCTGTTTTTTCCCATATTAATTTTGCTACTGAATTATCTACGCTTTTTCCGAGCATTTTTGAGATAAACTTTTCTGTCTCGTATATATCAAATCTTTCAAGAGTTATTATGTGCCAGTTTTTCAGCTTAGTTTCATCTATTGATCCTTTTTCAAATCCTATAACTACCGAGAAATTAATATTATTTGAGTTTTGAGAGATTTTGAATATTATTTCCTGACTTGGGGTATCTGCTTTATCAAAGTTATCTATAATAAGAATTTTGCCATGTATTAGTTCAGATAGCAACTTTAATGTTGTGTTGAGAACTTCCTCATCAAGTTTTTCGGGAGAAAGATATTTTAGAGGAGAGTTCAGGAAAGCTACTCCAAGTATATATCCTAATATATGGTGAGATACTACATATTTTTCTGCCAGCTCAATTATTGCATCTTTGTCTTGGTCTTTTATTTTAGATGAAAGTATATCTTTTATTATGCTATATGGGGTTTCCTTTGATACAAGCTTTACTTGAACCACATCATCTCTTGAAGATGAGAAGAAATCTATGAACATGGATACACCTATTCCTGCTTCTCCTGTTATTGCAATAAATTTTGGATGAGATTTGAGAATTTCCTTTATTTTTTCAAGTTCTTTTTCTCTTCCTATAAATTCGGTCTTTTGTTTTTTTATTCCTTGGAGTAAAAATACTTTTATATCTTTTGTTTTACCTTTTAGTTTTATATCAACTTCTTTATAGTCAAATTCAGCTTTTGTGATGAGGTATGTGTTTTCATCAACAAGAATTTCCCATGGTTTTGATTCTTCTTCAAGACGTTTTGCGATATTCACTGTATCGCCCATAGCTGTGTAATCTTTTGAGCTTTCTGAAATTGAACCAACAACTGCCTCTCCTGTTGCTATACCGCAGTGCAAAGATATATCTTTGTAGTTTTGTTTTATGAAATTCATCATTTCCAGAGCACACATTACAGCTCTTTTTGAATCATCTCCATGAGCCACTGGTGCTCCGAACAAAGCCATCACTTCATCTCCTATGAATTTATCAACATGCCCTCCATATTTTTTTACAATATCTGCCAGTTTCCTCAAAACATCTCCAATAAAGAACTGCAACTCCTCTGGGTCAAGTTTTTCAGAGAGTGAAGTAAATCCCGATATATCTGCAAACAGTACAGATATTGGTCTTCTTTCTGTTTCTGTTTGTTTTTCTTCTGATGGTAATACTTCTTCTATGATTTGTTTTTTACCATCTCCCTTTTCTTCCAACAATAATTTTTTCTTTTCTTCTTCTGCTGGAGGTTTTTCTATGATTTCTTTTTGTCGTTGTTTTTCTTGTTTTTGTTCCTGTGTTTCTATTATTTCTTCTTTTTGTGGCTTTGCTTGAAGTTGAGTTCCACATTCACCGCAGAATTTGAAGTTTGGAGGGTTTTCAAATCCGCAGTTTGGACATATGTTTTTCAGCTTGCTCCCGCATTCTCCACAGAATTTGAAATTCTGAGGATTTTCAAAACCACAACTCGGACATTTCATACCTTATAGAAATTTTAGTAGTTTTTTACTTTCAGAATTTAGTTGTAAAAAATAAATGAACTATATTAGGAGACAAATCTGATTTTTTTGGGTTCTTGAATTTGCATAACTTCTCCTGCTGGTTTCATAACAATTAGACCAGATCTTAAAGCATATATATCAGCACCTTTGCCAAATCTTATACCAGCAATAGCACCTATCAATTTATACCCTTTATATTCTTCAAGGAAAAAGAAGAATTTTCTCATGTCTTCTAAGAGCTCATCCACATCTCGTGAAGAAACTTTTGTTTTAGCAGACACCAACAGAATTACTTTCTCTTTTTTGTTGTTTTTATTTGATTTCACACAGACCAAATATAAATCATATTCAGCTTTCTCACCGTCTCGTGAAACTTTTGCTTCCGGATATACTCCAACTACCTTAAATCCTTTTCCCTCCATAAACTTTATAGCTGAGGGTTCAATCATGCCTTCAACGAATTCTCCCCAGCTACCTGTTAGACGACTAATTTCAGTTTTCAATTTTCTTATCTCCTCGGAAGTTTTTGCAACCTCTTCGGAAGTTTTATCAACTCTCTCGGAGGTTTTGGCGATAATTTCCCTTAACTCTCTAAATCCTCTTTCGTTTTCTTCGGATATTTCTTTTATTCTTTTTGATACTTTTTCCCCTTCCTCAATTAGTTTCTGAAGTGCTTTTTCTATTATATCTATTCTGGTTAGCCTATTTCTTTTTCTTTTTGCGACCGCTTCTTTCTTCATAAGAAAATTTTAATGCTTCAAGTAGTGTTTCAAGACAAGATAGAACTTTTTTGGAAGGAGGTAAAAGAAAGAAAAAAGAGGGGGATGGTACTGATTGGATTAACTAAACCATCCCCCTACATTAGCTTTATGGGCTTGGTCTTACCTTAAACTTTCTCTCAGAGTAAACCGAAGAGGGATGATTTTCAATTGTGTTTATTATGCTCTCGCAGTATGGTAGATTACTGAAAAAGCCATTATAATAACAATTCGTCCACCACCATATACCTGCTACGTCTGATCTTACAGCATATATTTTAACTGTGTAATCAACGGTAATTCCATCAGGATAAAAGCCCATAGGAGAATTTCTAATGTCATTTGGAGATATTTGAAGAGAATCATCAGGATCATTTATAATGTAGTTTTCTGAGGAGTATATGCCTATACGATAAGGAGGAGCGATAGGTCCTACGAGTATTCTTGTGGAGCCGTCAGCGTAATCTTTTCTTATTACAGCAATAAGATCATAATAGCTGAAATCATATGCGAGTATATCAGTTAATATTATGACTTGAACATCGTCTAAGGTCATATCAATATCGTATGTCTTGTTATTCGGGTCTTGATTTGTATTATCTTTGAACTTCACAGAAAAGATTGGTTTTAAAGGATAAACTATAACTGTTTGTTCTTCCGTACTTATTCCTTCTTTGTCATCTTTTGCTATTACGGTCACTGTGAATACACCTTGTGAGGTATATGTGTGCGATTTTCTGTAGAGTTTTTTGCCTCCTATTTCTCCTATTTTATCAGCATCTCCAAGAATTTCTACTTGCCCATCTCCCCAATCTACCTTGACCTCGGCTACTTGTCCGTCAATATCCGCTACACCTACATATAAGGTAATAGAAAAAGGAGCCTCTCCTGCTGTTGACGAGAGACTAATATCAAGTTCCGGTGGTCTATTGGTAGGTGTAATTACATATCTTACTTTTACAGTTATTGATGCTGTATTTGAAAGGGGTTGGGGTGCAGAGTCTTGAACTATTAACCTTATCGTATAATCTCCCTCTGCGGAGTACTGATGGATTCCTAAACATTCACCAAGAATCTGGTCAATTGATCCATCTCCCCAGTCTATTAAGCCATAAAAGGGAGGATTATGATCTATACATAATGCTCTGATACGAACATTTTCGCCTGGCATAAACTCATTAGTTACTATCTCTGAATATGAGGGGGAGTAGATAACTTTATATGCTTTGAGGTTGGAGATTATAGGTTTGTCGTTTGTAGTTATTTGTATTTCAGCTTCTGCGGAGCCATTTTTGTCCATAGCAGAAACTCTGACTCTGAAAGTTCCAATTGCTTTGAACTCGTGTGAGACGTAGACTTTATCTTCTTTGAGTTTTTGAGTGAGGTCTTCTGAGGAGCCATCGCCATAGTCTATCATGAGCTTTTTGATTGAACCACGAGCAGGGATAGCAGTTATTGTAAATGATACATTCAGTGGAGCTTCACCATATGTTTTGTCTGCGGTAATGGAAACGAACGGTTTCCCAGTTGGAGGCATTTTTTCTAAGTCTGTAATTATTTGTATTTCAGCTTCGGATGAGCCATTTTGGTCCATAGCAGAAACTCTGACTCTGAAAGTTCCAATTGCTTTGAACTCGTGTGAGACGTAGACTTTATCTTCTTTGAGTTTTTGAGTGAGGTCTTCTGAGGAGCCATCGCCATAGTCTATCATGAGCTTTTTGATTGAACCACGAGCAGGGATAGCAGTTATTGTAAATGATACATTCAGTGGAGCTTCACCATATGTTTTGTCTGCGGTAATGGAAACGAACGGTTTCCCAGTTGGAGGCATTTTTTCTAAGTTTGTACATCCTGCCATTAAGATAATACTCGCAAAGAACAGGAGAGTTGCCGTAAAAGTTTTGTTAAGTTTTATTTTTGGTTTGTTTTCATTCATTTTTTATCACCTCCTTTTTTGTTTGGTAGAGGGTTTATTTATATAACCCCGTTTATATAACCCCCTACCATTTTTTTCAGCTTTTAAATTTAAGCTTAAAAAAATTTTTTTGTTTTGCAAGAAAATTTGATTTGAAGTAAATTTGTTTACTGTTGCAGAAAAAAAATAAAGAGAAGGGAGCGGAGAAAGAAAATCCGCCCCCTCAAACCTTAATCACCATATTACTGGTGGTACCGGTCCAACGCTGCACTGGTCAGCAAGAGAATCAATTAGGTTCCCGGATGAATCAAAAGCTTGAACTTTTACCCATACATCAGGGCTAAGAGACCTGAATTTGCACTGCTTTCCTGTTGTAGCTACACATTTGAGGTCAGATATATCTTCTGAAACCGTGATTATATCATTATTCCAATCAACTGATGTGATTGTAAGTATTTTTCTTGTGTTGTTGTATGGGTCAACGACCTGGATTTTATCTTCTATGGTAAGACCAGTAGAGTCAGAAACATTTATTCTCTTCGCTGCGGCATCCTCTACTTGCAAAGTTCTGTTATTAGGTGCTTGGAGAGAGGTTACTGGATCTGGAAATATATAGCCATTTTTGAAGTTAGTATCTCCGAGGAGCTGACCTACAATATTTTTAGAAAACCATACTTCATAGAAGTCAGTATTTGGTATAGGTACTATTGCTGTAACAGATAGTGGTGGGGGTGAAAAGACAAAATCAGTCACCGACGCATTGGAGATAATTACTCGTTCGCCCGCCCATAGTTTTTTGGCTTCTGATTTTGTAAGTACTAACTTTTTGTCTCCATCTGCATTGTCTGAAAGGTTAGCAATTGAAGAGCTCAGAGCTTCTAAGTAAACTCGGATTCTGAGAACGAAGGGATTAGCTAATGGGTCGAAGACTTCTGAGATTTTTACTGCATCAAAGTTTCGTGAAGATATTGTAGCTGTTGCAGAAGTTAACATTTCGGAAAATTGAATTTGGACTGTTCTTTCGCCAGCGCCATAATTTGTTCCTCCCGCTATAATCTGGCACTGTGTAATTTTTGGAGATGTGTTGTCTTGAATTATGAATGGGTTTTCGATTGTTTCTGGATTGCAGATTTCCTCGTCATTCAGATTAACAGGAACTACTGCTAAATAATATTTTTCTCCAAATGAAGTATTGAACTGTGGAATAAGGTCGAGATTTAACAGAGTTCCCCATTTGTTTGCTGTTGGAATAAACTGAGTTTGGACAGCTGGTGGTGGTAACTCTTGCCATATACCTGAACCTTTGAGTTTATCTGATACTTTGAGGTACTTTATCTTGTAGTCTTTGATTCCAGATACAACTGGTGGATCCCATATTAAAGTTACAAGGTTGTTAGTTGTCGTTTGGAATCCGTTAAAGCTTTCTTCAGCGGGATAGTAATATACAGCACGAGTTCTATTAGCTATTACATCAAAATCAAATGTAACAGCGGTTACTGAACCTGGGAGATACGGGTTTATTTTTGGGCATGCAAGTCCCCGAGGAGCGGTTGGATCGTATGCTATGAAGGAGAAAGTGAAGATTCCAGATAGAGTTTCTCCTTTCTTTCCGAAAGCGTTGTTCACTTGGAGTTGGCAGTTCCCAAGAATTCTTCCTGCTGGTTCTATTTCTACCTCGGTTCCGGAGATTTTTGCGCTGATGTTTATATTATTTGGTCCGCATATTAAAGCAGCATCAATTCCTGTTATCTCTTTTGAGAATATAAGTTTTATCTTATCGTCAGGGGAGATGTATTGGCCGACTGCGACCGATGAATATATTATTTCAAGAGGTTTTAAGGTTAGAACAATTTTGCCTTTTGCTTTGATCTGGCTAACATCTACAAAAACTTGGCTTACATTATAATCTTCTTCTGCTCCTTGTGGTGGGAAAGCTACAAGCTGGATAAAGTCAATAGCAGGAATTACACTTGTGATTTTTACAGGGGTTGTCTGGCTTGTCACAGATGCTACCGCTTCGTTTTGACTTACCCCAAGATATAGTGCTATCTGAGGGGATGGTAAAGCTAAAACACGGGAACCAGCAACAGGCTTATTATCTTTATCTACAACTTCAACTTCTATTTCTGCCGGTGGATAAAGGACTACATCTTGTCTCTTTACTCTTTTTTGAACTGCTACATCATTGTTTGTTCCAATTAATATTTCAGCAAAAGAAACGGATACTCTTGATTTCACAAAACCACCTTTTTGTACCTCGTATGTTATAACCGCATCTTGAGGGAGCTCTCCAAGTCCAACCGAGAACCTATATAATCCGTCCTTTTCTGACTTTATCTTATCTCCTGTTGGAAGTATTGTTATTTCTGCATCTGCTATTGGATTACCTGCATAATCTTTTACATATCCGTAAACAGATACTGTATCTTTGGAGACCTGAAAGAATATTTTCTTTTCTTCTCGTTTGCAGCTTGTGGAAGCAAGGATAAAGCCTGCAAGGAACAAAAGAGTTGCAGCAAAAGTTTTGTTAAGTTTTATTTTTGGTTTGTTTTCATTCATTTTTTATCACCTCCTTTTTTGTTTGGTAGAGGGTTTATTTATATAACCCCGTTTATATAACCCCCTACCATTTTTTTCAGCTTTTAAATTTAAGCTTAAAAAAAAAGTTTTGTTTTTTCAAGAAGATTTTGCAGAAAAGGAAATAAAGAAAATTCATCTTGCTTTATCAATTTCATCAAGGGCTTGCGGATTTTCCAAAGATGAAATGTCTCCCAAAGGTTTTCCTAAAAATTTATTTCTTATCAGCCTTCTCATTATTTTTGCATTTCTTGTTTTTGGCAAAGCGCTCACAAATTTCACATCTTTTGGAGTTATTGGCTTCCCTAACCTTTCTGCCACAACTCTTTTGATTTCTTCTCTTATTTCATCAGACGGCTCAACTCCTGGTTTCAGAACAGCAAAGACAACAGGTACCTCACCTTTTATCTCATCTGGAACGCCTATTGCTGCACACTCCAGGACTTTTCCTGTTTCAAGAACAACGGTTTCTATTTCTGCCGGTCCAACTCTTTTTCCTGCTATTTTCAGAGTATCGTCGCTTCTTCCATGAAGGAACCAGAATCCATCTTCATCTTGTGAAGCAAAATCTCCGTGAAACCAGACTCCCTTAAATCTTGACCAGTAAGCCTCCTTATATCTTTCAGGGGATTTCCAAAGACCTCTTGTCATTCCAGGCCATGGTTTTTTGCATACAAGTTCTCCTACTTTTCCTCTTTCAACGGGTTTTCCATCTTCATCAAAAATGTCTATATCCATCCCAAGAGCAGGTCCGGTAAGACTCATAGGTTTTATTTCATCTATTGGATGAGGAGAAAGAAAGCAAGCTGCAACTTCTGTTCCGCCTGAAAGGTTTATGATAGGTATTTTTCTTTTTCCTACTTTTTCAAATACCCACATATATGGAGCGTAGTTCATAGGCTCTCCTGTTGAACCTACAAATCTCAGGGAATCTAATGGTTTTTTGATAACATCTTCATCTTTGAACTTCATCAAAGATCTTACGAATGTTGGTGAGAGTCCAAGAGCTGTTATTTTGTGTCGTGAAATCATGTCAAATACCCTTGAGGGTTGAGGGAAATCAGGGGCTCCATCGTATAAAAACACTGCTGCGCCGTTTGCAAGAGCTCCGACGAATTCCCATGGTCCCATTATCCACCCTATATCCGTTATCCAGAATAGAATTTCTCCTGGTTTCATATCCATCTGGAAAGCTCCTTCTTCGGCTATTTTCACTAAAAATCCGCCGTGAACATGGACAGCTCCTTTTGGTTTTCCTGTTGTTCCTGATGTGTAGATTATCATAAATGGATGTTCTGCTTCTGTTTCTTCTGGTTCTACACCTTTTTCGGTTATTATTTCTTCTGCGTATATATCTCCTTTTGATTTTGGAATTTTTTCGTCTGTGTATCTGAAAATTATTTTGTGCTCACAAATATCTTTTGCAGCTTCGTCTGCGACTTCTTTCATATTCACAAATTTTCCTCTTCTTTTCGTTCCATCTGCTGTTATAAGTACTTTTGCTTCTGAATCTTCTAATCTAACTCTTACGGCTTCTGGACCATATCCTGAAAACATCGGGACAACTATTGCACCTATATAAGCTATTGCAAGATAAGATGCTAATGCTTCTGGGGTCATGGGCATAAATAGACCAACTCTGTCTCCTTTTTTTACTCCGAGTTTTTTCAGACCAGCTCCTATTTTTGCTACGAGTTCTGCAAGTTCTCCGTATGTTAAAGTCTTTGTCTTACCTTCTTCATTTTCCCATATTACGGCTTTTGAATTTTTGTTCCAGCGCAGACAGTTTTCTGCGAGGTTTATTTTCCCATCGTAGAACCATTTTGCCCATTCTATTCCCTGAGATATATCAAGAACTTTTGTATATTTTTTCTGCCATTTTAAACCTAAAAACTCTTCAACTTCCTTCCAGAATCTTTCAATATCTTCGCACGATTTTTTTCGCAGGTCCCATATATCTTTTGCTCCGAACTTGTGCATGAACTCTGCAACTTTACTTTTGAGGTAATCTCCGTATGGTTTCCATATTACTGGGAGTTTTTCCTCCATATTCAAGATTTTAATTTTAAGTTTTTATGAATTTCATTTTTTAAATTGAATGTTTGTTCAAAAATCTAATTTCCCTTTCAATTCAATTTACCATGGTTCCCTTTGAATTTTTATTTCTTCTGCTGTTGATGATAAAGACTCAACTTCAAGGACTCTGTTATTTCCTGTATCAGCTATAAGGATTGAGCCCATCATTATTCGCAGACATTCTGGATAGCTCAATTCCGTGTTTTGTAAAATCATAGTTGATAATCTTTTTTCACATAAAACCCTTATAGAGTTATTGAAAAAATCTGAAATGAAAATTGTATCTCTGTACTCTTCTAATGAGTTTGGAGAGAACAAAAGCGAATTTTCTGCTGGACCATCTTTATGACCTTCTCCTTTGCCCCCTACTAATTTGTTTATTACTTTTTCTCCTGAACTTAAATCTAACTCTTTTATTGATGAATCATAAGAATCTACAAAAATTATTTTTCCGTCTTTTACTGTCAAATCTGATATAAGGGATGAATCATTCCCTAATTCAATAATATCTTTTTTTATCTCGTTTTCATTCAGTTTTACTTTGTATATTTTATTTGTCAAAGAAGCCACAAGTAAAATATTTTTGCCCAAAGTCCTTATTGATTTTGGAAAAGGAATAGATATTTTCCCAACCAATTTTCTTTCCTCCAAGTTGAAAATTTTTACATCATTATCGCCGAAGTCGCATACTGCTAGCAAAATTAATTCTTCGTTGTCTGAAATGAAATCCAGCCCCTCTGGGAATTTTATTTCTGTGTTATAGTATTCTTTTCTTATTACATCAGCGAGTTCAAAGAATCTCCAAGTTAGAACTATTATTTCTCTTTTTCCAGAGTTTGATATCGCTATGAGTTTAGGTTTTTTCAAGCACGCTATTTTTGTAGGAAAACAAAAATCAACTTCTCCTATTTCTTTTGCACGCTCAACATATTTCCTATGAGCTAATAGTTTGTATAGCCCCTCGTCGTAATCAAAACCGAAAATCTCTGATTTTGGTTTTTCTTTTTGTTCCTTTCCTTTTTGTTCCTTTGATTCACTTATATAAAAATCTTCATTTCTTTTTTCTATCTCTTGAATTTTTTTGAGGATTTGGTTGAAAATTTCTTCGTATCCTTCTATTTTTTCTGGTTTGATTGAGTTTTGTGTTTTATTTTCCAGTGTGGTTTCCAGTATAATTGAAGGAAATTTTTTTACATCAAAAATTCCAACCACTTCTTTCTCATTATCCACGCAAACTGGGAAGTCAAATCCGAATTTTGATATTATTGTTTCTGCAAGCTTTCTATCTATTTTTTCGTCTTTTGCGGGGACTATAAATAAAATCACATTTTTTATTCCGAAAAAATATCCGATATTCTCAATGTGATTTTTTGTGAGGGGGTGTCTTGGAGTTATTATAACTACAAAGAAATCTGATTTAAACTTTTTCAGATTGTCAAAGTTGAACCATTCTGAATTTGCCGGAAGTTTCAAAAGTAGTTTCTTGATTTTATTTTTTACAATCTCTTTTTCGTCATTAGTCATAAAGCTCATATATTTTCCCTTTCTTTTGTGTTTTCCATATTTTCATTCTTCCGATCCAAACAAATAAAAAATTTAGTCATTTTATTTTTTTGTGTTAATTTGAAGTTATGAGGATTATTCTTATAGACAACTACGACTCTTTTGTTTATAATCTTTATCAATATTTGTGTGAGCTTGGGGCAGAAGTTGATGTGTTCAGAAATGATGAGGTCCCAAAAGATTTATCAAAATATAATGGTATTGTTATCTCACCAGGTCCCGGCAGACCAGAAAATTCAGGCAGATGTCCTGAAGTTGTTGAAAAATATGCTGGCAAAAAACCAATTTTAGGAATATGTCTTGGTCATCAGATAATAGGTTATGTATTTGGAGCGAAGATAAGAAATGCGAAAACTATAATGCACGGAAAAGTATCAAAGATAAATCACGACGGGAAAGGAGTTTTTCAAGGTGTAAGTAATCCAACTTATGCTACCCGGTATCATTCTCTTGTCATAGACAATTTACCTGAGGGATTTATTGTATCTGCAACATCAGAGGAAGATGGTGAGATTATGGCAATAAGACATATCAGCTTACCAATAGAGGGAGTTCAATTCCATCCCGAATCTGTTATGACATACGAAGGAAAGAAAATGTTAGCTAATTTTTTGGAGATGGGAAAAAAGGTAGTATAGTATTGCCATTCGTGTAGCCACTCCGTTTCTTACCTGCTCAAATATGGCTGAATTTTCGGAGTATGCAACTTCTGAATTTATTTCTACTCCAATATTCATCGGTCCAGGATGCATAATTACAACATCTTTGTTTTTTTCCTTCAGTTTTGTCATTACATTTTCGTCAAGTCCCCATATTTCGTTGTATTCTCGGTCAGAAGGGAAATAGAAGTTTCCGTGTCTTTCTTTTTGTAGTCTCAGAGCCATTACGAAATCCGACTTGAAAAATTCATCATCAAATTGTGTTTTTATTTTTATGTTGCCATTCCCAAGCTTTTCTATTCCTTTCGGTAAAGTTGTGTGGGAAGAAACCAAAATTACATTCATTCCTATTTTTGAGAAAAGTTTTATTCCGCTTCTTGCAACTCTGCTATGGAGTATATCTCCGACTATTGATATTGTAGCTCCTTTTAAATCATCAACTTTTCTTAATTTTTTTCTGGTTAGCATGGTAAATAGGTCAAGGAGAGCTTGGGTTGGATGTTCATTTTTCCCGTCTCCCGCATTAATTGTGGGAATTCCTGAGATTTTTGCCACTATGTGGGGGAAACCTTCTGCTCTGTGTCTTATCACAAGAAAATCAACTCCGAGGGCTGTAATAGTTTTTATTGTATCAAGTAAAGATTCTCCTTTTTCAACTGATGACCCTTTTTCGGAAAGATTTACTGTATCTGCCGAAAGAGTTTTCGCTGCTATTTCAAATGAAACCCTTGTTCTTGTTGAAGGCTCAAAAAAAATGAGACCCACCGATTTCCCCCTTAATGTCGGAACCTTCTTTATATCTCTTGATAGAATTTCAAGCATAGAAAAAGATAACTCAATTATGTTTTCAACATCTTTTTTTTCAAGGTCATCAATAGATAGAAGATGTTTTGACATTTCAAATCAATATATACATTATTAACCTAAATTGCAGATTGGAGAATTTTGAAAAAAATCTAAAAAAATTTTGCAGAGATTATTGCTGTTGAATCTTTATCAGTTGATGAATATAACTCTTTCTAAATTGAATCCAAAAGAAGTACCCATTAATTTTCTATTCTTCTTTTTTCTGTTGTGTTGAGGGCAGTCCCACATATATTAGTTTTTTGTCGTGTCTTTTGACTATTCCCATTTCTTCCATTTCTTCTACGATTCTTGCGGCTCTGTTAAAACCTATCCCGAGTTTTCTTTGTAAAAGTGAGATAGAGACTTGTCCATAGCTTTTAGCAATTTCTATAGCTTCTTTAAATTTGGGATCTTTGTCTTCAAACTCTGCTGAAATTAAAATTTCTTCCTCCTCATCTTTAGATACAATTTCAATATACTCTGGTTCTCTTTGTGCTTTGAGATGCTCTACAACTCTGATTATTTCATCATCTGATGTGTAGGCGGCGTGTCCTCTTTGAGGAGTTATTCCAGGCATAGAGAAGAGAAAATCTCCTTGTCCAAGTAGTGTTTCTGCTCCGTTTGTATCTAAAATAACTCGTGAGTTTACTTTATCAGAAACTCTTAAAGCTATTCTTGCTGGCAAATTTGATTTTATTATCCCAGTTACAACATCTGTTGAAGGTCTTTGTGTGGTAAGTATAAGGTGTATTCCAGCGGCTCTTGCCATCTGAGATAGTCTCATAACATATTCTTCAACTTTCTTTGCTGATGTTACCATAAGGTCTGCGAACTCATCTATTACAACTATTATTCTTGGAATTTTCTCTCCTGTTTTCTCTATAAAGTCATCAAGATTTTTTGACTTTACTTTCTTCATCGCTTGATATCTTCTCATCATTTCTTCTACTGCCCATCTTAAAACATCTATTGCTCCTTTTGAGGTCGTTACAACATCTGTTACAAGATTTGGAATACCGCTGTAAAGAGAAAACTCAAGCATTTTGGGATCAACAAGGATAAATTTCAAATCATCAGGCGGAAATCTCATAAGCAAGCTAACGATTATTGTGTTCAATAATACACTTTTCCCGGACCCAGTTGTTCCGGCTACAAGTAGGTGCGGGAGTTTGTGCAAATCTATAACAAATGGTCTTCCATATATATCTTTTCCTAGTGTCAGAGGAATTTTCATTTTTTTCGCTTCTGGTGCGTCAAAAACTTCTTTTAACCTCACAATATTTCTTTTTTTTCTTGGGACCTCAAAACCTACTGCTCCGCTTATTGGGACGGGTGCAACTATTCTTATCCCGGGTAGTCTCATAGCTATTGCTATATCATCGCCGAGAGAAACTATTTTTGTAGCTCTTATACCACTTTCTGGTATGAACTCAAAGAAATTCACGACAGGTCCTGACATCATAGATATTATTCTTCCCTTTATGCCAAATGAGTTAAGGACATCTATTAATTCCCTTGCAACTTTTGTTAGAACTTCTGGTGGATCATATTCTACTGATTCAGGTTCATCAAGTAAAGATGGGGGTGGGAGTTGAAAACTATCTTTTTTCCCTTCCACGATCTCTGTCTCTTCTCTGTTTTCCGTTTCATCTTCTTCCGATTGAATTTCATTTTTTTGTGTTTGTTGTCTTATTTGATTTTTCTCTTTTTTTCTTTCATATCCTTCGGAATAATTATCTTTGTAGTATTCTCCTATTTTATTTTTTTCATCTAATCTTATGATTTGGGTTGTGTGTGATGTTTCATCTAAAAGTATTGTTCTGCTTTCTCTTTCACTTTTTATTTTCTTCTCATCTGCTTTTTGATTTTCATCATAATATTCGTTTTGATAATCTTTTCCTTCATTTTGATGATCTTTTTCGTTCCATTTTTGTGTTTTGGTGATTGATCTTGGGCTTGTAGTAGTGCCTTCTGCTTTGTTCCTTATTTTTTGTATTTGTCTTGAAAAGTATGGAAAAAATGTGACTATTGATATTGCAAAGATTGCAGACGATAATATTGAAATAGATAGATTTTCGCTTATTCCTAATTTTTTTATGAGTTCAGATATATAAATGCCTATTATACCTCCGAATTGATTATTCATGGTTGAGGCTATGCCTGCCAGCAGAACTGCTACTGATATAACGCTAAAAATTGGTAGAGGGTTTTTTATTTTCTCAAGAGCAAAAAGGGAATTAAACAACATGAGACCGAAGATCAGAAATACAAAAGGATACCCGAGAGAAAGGAACAATCCTCCGATTAATTTTTTTATTATGATTTGCGGGAAATTATTATGACCTAAAATGAAGGGTGATGATGGTACATCAGATACTATAAAGTAAGCTAATATTGTGGCACACAATACAACATTTAGTATTGATAATGCTTTCCATATCTTCATAAAACAAATTTTACAAAACCAATGAACCGAGCTATTATGGAACAATAAAGTTTTCAAATGCTTCATGAAGTATCTAACTTTTTTGCGGAGCTTTCCACAATCATTTTTGATAAAAAGGTCAGGAATTTGTGAGGTCGGGGGATTTTAGTTTAGCGAGACTTAAAATTTTGCAGATTTTTGAAAATTCCCTAAATAGCAACTTAGGTTAAAAGTAAGAAAAAAAGAGAAAAAGGAGGAAATAAACAAGATGAAAACGAAAATAACAGTTGTAGGAGCAGGAATGGTAGGAGGAACATTGGCTCAGAGGCTTGCGGAAAAAAACTTTGCAGAAATAGCTTTAATAGATATAATTGGAGACCTCGCTCGTGGTAAAGCTCTTGATATAGCCCAAAGTGCACCAATAATGGGGTACGACATAAACATTCAAGGTGGAGATTCATGGGAATTAGCACAGAACTCAGATATAGTCATAGTAACTGCGGGAGTTCCAAGAAAACCGGGAATGTCAAGGGAGGAGCTTTTAGAAATAAACTTCAAAATAGTAAAAGATACATCAGAGAAAATAAAAAAGTTCTGTCCAAATTCAATAGTAATAGTTGTCTCAAATCCACTTGATGCCATGACATATACAGCGTACAAAATAACAGGATTTCCAAAAAACAGGATTATGGGAATGGCAGGTGTTTTAGATACTGCAAGATTCAGAGCTTTTCTTGGTATGGAGTTGGGGGTATCACCAAAAGATATAAATGCTTTTGTTCTCGGGAGCCACGGAGACACTATGGTACCAGTCTTGAGCTACACACAAGTCGGAGGTGTCCCAGTGGAGAAATTGCTACCAAAAGAAAAACTTGAAAAAATAATAGAAAGAACAAGAAATGCAGGAGCAGAAATCGTATCTTTACTTAAAACTGGGTCAGCATACTATGCACCATCTGCCGCTGTTCTTGAAATGGTGGAGGCGATAGTTTTTGATAGAAAAAGGATTCTTCCATGTTGTGTTTTATGCGAGGGAGAGTATGGAATTAATGGTATATTCGTTGGTGTTCCCGTAATACTTGGAAAAAACGGAGTAGAGAAAATAGTTGAATTTGAACTCAAAGAAGAAGAATTGAAAGCGCTCAAAAGATCAGCAGAAGTGGTTAAATCCCTCCAAGAGGAAGTAGATAAATTAATCGCAAGGAAAGAGTAAGTTACAATCCAAAAAAAGCTAAATTTTTATTTTCATTTCACTTCATATTTTCAAGAATATTTTTTGCTGTTTTAGCTTCTGGACTGTTCGGGAATTTTAAAATTACAGCTTGCAACATAAGTCGGGCATTCTTTGTATCTCCCAACCTCATGAAAGCTTGACCTAATCTAAGATATGTTCTCGGTAAAATATCTGAATCTTTCCCTATCTTATCTTCGTCATTTACTATTCTCATCCACTCTGCAACTGAACCTTTGTAATCACCTTTTCTGAAAAGGGCATCCCCGAGAGTAAAGCGAAGCTCATAAGAATCATATCCCGAAGATACCAACGAGTTGATAATATTTATGGCATCATCAATTTTGCCATTCACTATGAGTTCTTTTGCATTATCTAATTTTGCCTTCGCTTCTTTTTCCTCCAACTTCTTATTATTACTACCTAATTTCTCATCTTTTTCCTTCTTTTCCTTACCTTCAAATCTTGATTCAAGCATACTTAACTTGACTTCAATCAAGCTTAACCTCCTTTCAAGTTGCGAGAGATCTAACCTGAGCTTTTCTAAATCAGACAATACACCAGATTGTTTTGCTGTCCTTTCATCAACAGTAGAAATTTTAGCCTCCATATCAGCAAGAATTTTCCTTATCTTTTCCAATTCTTTCCTCGTATTTTCAACATATTCTTCGGTTTTCACCTGACGAGCCTCAATATTATCAATCCTTGTATTTACTTTCTGAAGCGTATAGCAAGATGGGGAAAAAACTGAAATAAAAGCTAACAATAAAACAAGTTTGAAAAGATAAGGATGGATAGCGATAAAGCCATTTTCTTTCTCCCGTCGCATTACAGATAACATTTAAAAAAAATAAAAAATCAAAACAAGAAAATCTAAATTAAAAACTTTATTAGCTCAAAAATAAGTAAAGCAAAAAATAAGGAACTTTAAGATAAAAATTTTAAAATAAATTTTATTGGGATGTTTGAGAGTGAGTTTATAGTTTTTGAAAACTTCCCCCGTCTCAAAAGACTTCCCGCCTACATACTTTCTGCAATAAACCAGAAAAAACAAGAACTCAGAAGAAAAGGAGTAGATGTAATAGATCTTGGAATGGGAAATCCAAATATCCCAGCACCTCCACAAGTTGTAAATAAAATAAAGGAAGCAGTTGAGGATCCAAGAAACCACAGATACTCAATTACATACGGTCTTCCGAAACTCAGAGAAGAAATAGCAAAAAGATACAAAAATGTATGGAATGTAGAACTTGATCCAGAAAGCGAAGTAGTATCTGTAAACGGGACAAAAATGGGATTTTTCCAGCTTATGCTCGCAATTTTGTCTCAGGGAGATACAGTTCTTGTTCCAGAACCAGCATATCCTGCCCATCTTTATGCTCCAATAATAGCAGGAGCAGATGTCAGAACATTTCCGATGAATGGAGATTTTTTTGGGAACCTTGAAAAAGTTCTGAAAACAACTTATCCGAAACCAAAAGCAATCGTAATTTCGTTTCCTAACAACCCAACTACAAAGTGCGTAGATTTGGAATTTTTCAGAAAAATAGTGGATTTTGCAATCTCTGAGGGAATATGGCTCATTCACGATTTTGCATACGCAGATATTGTTTTTGATGGATACGAAGCTCCCTCAATATTACAAATAAAAGAAGCAAAAAAAATAGCAATAGAGTTTTACTCAATGTCAAAAGGATTTTGTATGGCTGGATTCAGAATAGGTTTTGCACTCGGAAATCCAACACTTATTTCTGCGCTATCAAAAATAAAAAGCTGGATGGAATACGGAGTATTTCAACCTATACAAATTTCAGCGATAATAGCTATGAGAGAGGCAGCAGATTATCCTAAAAAAGTAGCTCAAATATATCAGAAAAGAAGAGATGTAGTAGTAAGCTGGCTAAGAAAAATTGGGTGGGAAATTGAAGCACCGCAAGGTTCCATGTTCGTTTGGGCAAAAATCCCTCAAGATTTCCAAAAACTTGGATCAATAAAATTCTCCGAACTTCTTCTTGAAAAAGCAGAGGTCGCAGTAGCACCGGGAGTAGCCTTCGGTCAATCAGGTGAAGGTTACATAAGAATAGCTCTCGTTGAAAATGAAAACAGAATAAAACAGGCTATGAGAAACATAAGGAGATTTATGGAAAATGGTAAAATATAGAAAGAAAACCAAGAAAATAGTAGAAAGGGAAAAATAAAAACAAAGTAAGAATCCCTACTTTTACAAGATGGAAAATTTCGGAGAAAAAGGAAGTTTGAGCGAAAAAGAAAATTCAAAAGAAAAAGAAGATTTGAAAGAAAAGGAGAACTCGAAAGAGAAAGAGAATTTGCGAGTAAATTTAAAAAGAATTCTTGAAGAGGCTCTGAAATCAGCAGAAAATTCTGAATGGATTTTCTTAATTCAAGATAAAGTAGCAGAAAAAGAACTGCAAAAGCTAAATGAAAATTTAAAAAAAATCAAAGGAGAGATATTTTGGATAGGTATAGGAGGTTCATCGTCCGGACCCCGAGCTATATTCAAGTTAAGCGAAATTGATGTGAAATTTTTTGAATCACCAGAAGATAAATTTGATCTGCAAGAGAAAATTAAAAAGAGCAAAAATTACACGCTTTACATCGTATCAAAATCTGGTGAAACTTTTGAGACAATATCTTTAATGAAAACAGCTGAAAAATTGATCAGAAATCAAAATCAGAAAAAAAAGAGAAACTTTGATATTTTAGTTATCACAACGCACAATGAGAATACCCCTCTTTATAAATTTGCTCAAAAAAATCAAGCCAAAATAATTCATTTTCCTGAAAAACTATCGGGAAGGTTTTCAACTTTCTTCATATCATATCCTTTACTAAAACTTACAAAAGAAAATATACTCAAAAAAGTAAAAAGAGGAATAGAAAAAGTAAGAAAAAATATTTTTGACGAAAATTCCCTACACTTCAAATTAACTGAATTTCTTTTAGAGAATATAGAAAAAAGAAAAAATCAGAATTTGTTTTTATGTTTTTATTCAAGAAAACTTTTTGAGCTAGGAGAAATAACTTCACAACTTATAGGAGAAAGTCTCGGTAAAGATGGAAAAGGGATAACTCCTATGCCAATTCTTGGTCCACATTTTCAGCATTCAATAGCTCAACTTATTCTGGCAAATCCAAATCAAAAATGTGCAATTTTCATTCTACCAAAAAACAAAGCAAAATACAAAGAAAATTTAAAGGAAGCAGAAGCTACATTCAAAGTTTTCTTCGCCAAAATTCCAGTTATGAAAATTGAAATAGAAGAAACACCAGAAGATATTTCCTACTTTCTTTTTTCATTTAAGATATCAATAGCTCTTGCAGGAAAAATTATGGGAATAAATCCTTTTGACCAACCCGAAGTAAAGAAAATAAGAGATATTCTACTTGGAAAAAATTGAGCCGGCGAAAATTAATTAAAAACAAAATATTTAAGCGAAAAACCTATAAAAACGCAAAAACAGTGCATTTTTAACTAATTAGATACCGAAAACAATTAGGAGAAAGAAAAATAAACTGAAAGAATAATGATAAAAAAAATAATAAAAAATAAACTGAATTATTAGCTTAAAAATAAAACAAAAAATTAGGAGGTGGAAACTAATGATAGGAATAATAGGAGGTACAGGACTTTACAAAATAGAAGGATTGAAGGTAAAGGAAGAGGTAGAAGTCGAAACACCGTTCGGGAAGCCATCAGACAAAATAGTCATAGGAGAGCTTGAAGGGAAAAAAGTTGCTTTTCTTCCAAGACACGGGAGAAATCATACTATTCCTCCGCATAAAATAAATTTCAGAGCAAATATATTTGCACTAAAAAAATTGGGAGTCCAAAGAATAGTGAGTGTATCAGCAGTAGGTAGCATGAAAGAACATATAAGACCCGGAGATGCGGTAATAGTCTCACAATTTTTAGATATGACAGTTTCAAGACCAAGAACTTTTTTTGAAGATGGGATAGTAGCTCATGTTGGATTCGCTGAACCGGTATGTCCAGAAATTTTTGAAGCACTTGCAGAATCAGCAAAAGAGGCAGGAGTAGTTACACACAAAGGTGGAACATATATATGCATAGAAGGACCGCAATTTTCAACAAAAGCAGCAAGTTTGCTGTGGAGAAAATTTGATGTAGATGTTATAGGAATGACGAACTTGCCCGAAGCATATCTTGCAAGAGAAGCCGAAATATGTTATGGTACTTTGGCTTTCCCAACAGATTATGACTGCTGGTACGAAGGAGAGGAAGAAGTTACAGCTCAAATGGTTGTGGAAAATCTGAAAAAAAACATAGAAAAAGCAAAAAAGATTTTGAAGATATTCCTGAGAAAAATAAAAGATGAAAGAAATTGCCCATGCAAAGATGCTCTCAAATTCGCAATCGTCACAGAAAAAGATAAAATCCCAGAAGAAACAAAGAAAAAACTTGAACCAATAATAGGGAAATACCTGAAATAAAAAGATTGAAATGAAAGATATAGAAAACTAAAACAAAAGGGGAGAGAATCAGAAATGAAGATTGCGATTTGTGGTATTTTGGGAAAGATGGGGAAGGAAATTGTGAATGTTGCTTATGAGAAGAGAGTTAAAATATGTGCAGGAATTGAAAGAAAAGAATTTGAAGGAAAAAGCTCAAAAGAATTCTTCCCTTTTATTCCTTATGATTTCCCAATAATATCAAGCGAAGAAGCTCTAAAAAAAATTCACGAAAGAGAAAAAATAGATGTGATAATAGACTTTTCACACAGAGGAGTTATAATTCCGTATCTCAAGTTTGTATATGAAAACAAAATGGATATAGGTTTTGTTATAGGTACAACTGGTTTTTCAGATGAGGAGATAGATTTCATAAAAAAGTGTTCCGAAAGTATTCCCATATTCTTTTCTTACAATATGAGCAGAGGAATAAACTTACTTTTGAAAAAAATACTACCTGAAATAAAAAAGAGTTTGCCAGATTTTGATGTAGAAATTGTTGAAATACATCACAAGATGAAAAAAGATGCTCCATCTGGCACAGCGTTGAAGCTCGCAGAAGTTCTCGGAGGACAAAAAATTTTTGGAAGAAGCGGCATAGTTGGTCCAAGACCAGAAAATGAACTTGGTATATTTGCGGTAAGAGGAGGAGATGTCGTAGGAGACCACATAATATTTTTTTTAGGAGATGGGGAAAGAATTGAGATAGTTCATAGGGCATCATCAAGGCGAGTCTTTGCGGTCGGAGCAATCAAAGCAGCAGAAATAGTCTTTGAAAGAAAAGAAAAAGGACAAAAAGGTCTGATAACCTCATTCTTTGAATAAAATCAATTTTTGAGTGAGTAAAAACACAAATTCAAAAACTCAAATAAGTAAAATCATTTCCTGAACTTCAAACGAGATTTCAAACCGAAATTATAGTAGAGAGAATGAAAAAGCACAAACATATAAATCAAAAATACAAAAAGGAACTGAAAAGGTTTGACCTGATTCTGAAAGAAATTTTTTCAAAAGCAGTAGTGAAAATTTTTTGGTTAGCAACCGGTCAAAAAATATACGGGAAAGCAAGAGTTTTACCAACTGAAATAAGATTTGTAAAATCTTTTTACTCTGATATCTTGCTTGAAATCGCAGAAAAAATAATACACATAGAAATTCAGGTTCAGCAAGATAAAACCTTACCTGAAAGAATGCTTGACTATTTTTATGCTATAAGAAAAAAATATGGTAAAACTCCAACACAAATAGTTTTATTCGTAGGCAAGGGAAATCCTCCACTAAGCAAGTTTGAACTACAAGATGAATTTGGAGCACAAAGTTTATCTTTCAATTTCATAGTGTTAGATATGAAGAAAATTGATCCGGACGAGTTTATAAAAAGTGATAAGCCAGAGGAGGTTTTAGTCGGAGTTTTAGCAGGGAAATTCAAAGATAAGCCTGAAATAATAAAAAAGGTTAAAAAAAGAATTGTAGAAATTGTGAAAGATGAGAAAGAAATTGCTAAATATATAGATAGCATAAGCTTTTTAGCTAGTTTATTTGATGTTGAAATAGAGGTAAAACCTATGCCAATTGAAGTAGACATAAGGAAAACCTTCCTTTATAAATGGGGAGAGCGGAAAGGTTTTGAGAGGGGGTTAAAAGAAGCAATTTCGGGCATTATCCAAGCAAAATTTGGTAGTCAAAAAGTAAAACTAATCAAAAACATTTTAGATAAGATAGACGACATAGATTACCTAAAAAAGATAAAAAAGGAAGCAATAAGAGCAAAAACCTGGGAGGATTTCATAAAGGTTCTAAAAAACCCAAATTCAAAAAACAAAAATTCAAAAGGTAAGTAGTAGTAGTAGAAAGTAATATAAGGTGCAACTCCTCCTGAAACAAGATTCATATCAATAGATAAAAGCAAGCTGGAATTTCAGAATGAAAAAGCAAGATCAACTTTTCCTTTTCTTCTTCTTTCTGAACCGATAATAAATAATTAGCATAGAAGCAGGGATGAGAAATCTTGAAAGAACACTACCTGCTGAACACCCGTAAGATTTAACATTTTCTTTGTTTGTTGCAATTGCGGAGCCGAAATCACAATCTTGACTTGCAGAACACATATTCAAATACGGAGCTTTTGCTAATGCACAAACATCTGATACAGAACCCCCATAACTTACAGTAGGAGAAATAGATTTAACCGTAGGAGATTGGGAAATTACAACTGGTGATAGTGAAGAAACATTACCAACATTTGATAATACAGAATAAGTTGTATTTTTGGAAAAACATACATTACCATTAGCATCCATCTTCACTACATAAAAGTCATAACTACCCGCTCCAAAACTCCGAGTCCAACCCGCGACAACATATCTCCCATCTGAGCTCTGGATTATTGAAGTGGCTCCATCATCATTACTCCCACCGATAGTTTTAGACCACATAACATTTCCTAAACTATCTAACTTCACTACATGAATGTCACCATAACTTGCCCCAGCGACAACATATCCTCCATCTGAACTCTGGATTATTGATCCACCTACATCCAAAGACCACCCACCGATAGTTTTAGTCCATATAACATTTCCTGATGAATCTAACTTCACTACATAAAAATCAGCAAAACCTGCTCCAAAACTATTAGTATAACCAGCAACAATATATCCTCCATCTGAGCTCTGAGTGATTGAAAATGCGTAATCATCTTTACTCCCGCCGATAGTTTTAGTCCATACAACATTCCCAGATGAATCCAACTTCACTACATATATATCCCAATCTTCTGATATATCCCCATCAAATAAATCCCAATCATCTTCTATATACTTCTATATATATATCATCCCAATCATCCGATATATCACTATCATCTTCCCTAAAACTGTGTGTATAACCAACGACAACATATCCCCCATCACTACTACGGATTATTGAACTGGCCACATCATCTTTACTTCCACCGATAGTTTTAGTCCATACAACATTCCCTGATGAATCCAACTTTACTATATACATATCAGAACCACCTGCTCCAAAACTTTGTGTATAACCGGCAACAACATATCCCCCATCTGAACTTTGAATGATTGAAATGGCCGCATCAGTCAAACTCCCACCGATAGTTTTAGTCCATACAACATTTCCTGATGAATCCAACTTCACTACATATATATCCTCATAACCTGCTCTAAAACTTTCAGTCCAACCAGCGATAACATAGCCTCCATCACTACTCTGCACAATTGAATTTGCTCCTTCTCCTTTACTCCCACCGATAGTTTTAGTCCATAAAACATTCCCAGAACTATCTAACTTCACTGCATAGAAATCCCAACCACCAGCTCCAAAACTATCAGTTTGACCAGCGACCACATAACCTCCATCTGAACTCTGAATGATTGAACTGGCTATATCCCACCTTCTTCCACCGATAGTTTTAGAGAAAGTACAAACATTTCCTTCGTCTATCTGTCCGTTGCAGTTATTATCTTTTCCATCACATATTTCTGTTTTTGCTGGGTTAATATTTGGGTCATTGTCTTTGCAATCCCCTGGTGTCGCTGACAAAACATATCCAGCAGGTTTTGAACAGGAAACTTTCGTTGTACCATCCGTATATCCATCTTCATCAAAATCTTTGTAAAACACAAGCAATAACCCTTCATCTGTTTGCCCGTTGCAGTTATTATCTTTGCCATCGCATATCTCTGTTTTCCCTGGATTTATATTTGGGTCATTGTCGTTGCAATCCCCAGCCGTTGCAGATGAAACATATTCATCCGACGGCTTTAAACAGGAAACTTTTGTTGTTCCATCTGTATATCCATCTCCGTCGGCATCCTTATACCACACCGGACATTTTTCTGATTTTGATATTTCTTCATTTGATATCTCTTTATTTGATATTCCTTCCCCACCCGATGATTTTTTGCCACATCCTACATTCAATAAAAGCAAAATACTAAATAAAAAAACACCACACTTTTTCTCTCTCAATTTATCTATTATTTTCCATCCCATCTTTTCTATCCTCCCCTTTCCCTTAATTCTTTCCCCAAACAAAAACCGAAGATAAAAAATATAGTAATTTCAAAAAAATTTTTTGCAAAGAAATGAGTTCCTATTTTTTCACTATAAGGAACATAAATTGATGAATAACCTATTCTGCTCATCCTTGATTCAAAAACAATCAGAATTTAAGTCCTAAAAGATGAGAGAAGGCTATTATTGTGCTTGCGACTGTCCAACCAGTTGCACTCGTCAAATTGTAATTACCCTTACCTCCGAAACCGTAATCCCACCATGTTTGCTGTATAACCTCTGGTATAATCCCCGGAACAGAGCCGTTATTTTTATAATTTGTTGGAACAACTTCTGAAACAGCATAAATCATGATTTGAGAGAATTTTTTGAGCTCGTCTTGAAAATCAGGCTCAAAAGATGAAAACTCTGAAACCAAAGAAGGAAAAAAGAAAAGATAAACATCTACATGAATATTTTCAACACTAACTGACGATAAACCTTGTGTTTTCAGACCAATCTTGTAAAAAAGCTGATTTGGATTGAAAGGAACATTCCAAAGATAAAACCACCAAAGAGCAGCAAAAAGAGATCTTCTCGCACAGGTAAAATACTTTTCTTGATTTACTTTTTTCCATACAAGATAGCAAGAAATAAACGCCCACATCGCTGCTTCTTTATCTTCGCTGTTAGCATCAATAGTTGATCCGTAGAACTCAAATTTTTCAGCAAGGTTTGAGATGAAATCGGCAGATAAAATAGCTGATTGAAGAAAATCAGAATTTCCGGAAATCTCATAAGCTTTTATGAACACAGGTGCGGCAAAAAGTGTCCCGGCAGGAGATGAATCAAACTCCTCGCCTGAAAACTTGTAAGCTCTCGCAAAAGAACCATCTTTCCTTTGAAGCTTCATCATATTTTCTGCTCCCTTTATGAAAGTGTCCTTTACTTTGAGAGCAAAATCATAGTCTTGGGGTAAAATTTCGGTTTCATACAAATATGCAAGGTAAAGAGCGAGTAAAGATTCAAAATTTCTTCTTGAAAAGAAAGCATCTTTGAAGAAAACAGGTCTGAACTCACATTTAGAATTTGAAGTTGTATCAAAGCAGTCTATGAAAAATCCATTTTCCATACCATGTTCTATCCAAGATAAAATAACTTTTTTTCCTTTGTCAATAAGCTCGCCGTCTTTAAGGTATTTCCCCAAAAGTATTGAGTTAGATGCGTTCATAAGAGCCATACCTGTAAAGCTCGCTTCAATCCAAGGCAAAAATACATCTCCTGTTTCTGTGCGAACGAAAGAAAAAAATCCTTTTATTTTTTCTCCGTCATAAAAGTATCTTCTGAAAAATGAGGATAAAACACTGAGCTGATAATCAAAATTCAAGTTTGGTAATTTTCCAGAAATAACTCCATTTTTCTCATATAATTTATACACAACTTTCCAGAGCGCCAAAACTGCATCCGCAAAGTTTTTCTCTTCAAGCTCAATTATGAAAATGTCAAAAGATTTTTTAGATGAAAAATTGTAAAGAGCTTTTTTTGGAGGTAGCTCGTAAAATGAGTCAGTAGAAAATTTTCTCCTGTAAAATACTGGATACTCTTCAAAAGGGAAAGTGAAAATTATTTTTTGAGAATCATAATCAAAGCCAATTCCAAAAATATCTGTATCTACCAGAATTTCCTGGGATTCCGAATCTATTTGATTTTGTTCTGTAAAATCATATTGAGCAGGAAGTTTCAGGAGAGCTACCAATTTTTGTTTCTTCTCATCGTATGCAACTGATATAGGAACTGGTAATCTATCTTCCCTGAAAATCCATTTTTTTGACTTCAAAAGAGAATAAACTTTATTTTGAGAAAAATTGTTTCCTTTTATAAAAACTCCTGGAACAAAGAAGGTTGTAGAATCAGGAGAAAAAGCAGTATCAAATTCAATCTTGATGCGAGATTTCGTATTTTTTATGGGGTCAACCTCTATTCTGGCATGATATAAATTCAGTTTCCCAACTTTCAAACCCAAATCTTGAACATCTTTTTGTTCCAAAGTTATTTTATATGAAAAGTTAAACTGTGTCTCCTTTTCAAATGATATGCTTATTTTTCTCAAAGTTTCAACTTGTTCCTTTATTCTTTTGCACCCGGAGGAGAAAACGGAAAAAAGCAAAACTAAAAAGAAAATTAGAACTGGCAGTAAATATATGAGAGCAAAACTAAAAAGGCTTACGCTTACATTTTTCTTTTCTCCTCCACAGACCCTCCTTGAACAATAGCTCATAAAATAAAAAGTAAGGAAACACTATAAGAAACTTCTATTTATGAAATTTTGAAAATTCATGAAGTTCAGAGTATATGATTAAGGAAAGTTTTTCTTATATCAACTTGTATTGGCATGGGTTTAACCTTTATCTCATTTATGGTTTCTGAAAACCTTGATAAAATCGTCCCAGGTTTTTACATCTATTATTTTTCTCTTTATTTTTTTGAGGCGATTTAAATCATTTACTTTTTCTAAAAGAGTTTTTGCCTCTTTTATCTTTGATTTACCAAATTTAAGTTGAACACCCAGTAAAATTGCCTCTTTCAAGCCCTCCTGTTTTCCTTTTTTAATTCCTCTCTCCTCCCCCTCCTTCAATCCTTCCCGTTTTCCCTCCTTCAATCCTTCCTCTTTCCCCCACTTATAAAGAAAGGTTTTTCTTATATCAACCTGTATTGGCATGGGTTTTACCTTTATTTCAATATCAAATAATCCTGCTAAAAAACTTATGCTATCTATATATTTTATGATTTCTTCTTCGTTTTTCAAAATTTCTACAATTCTTTTTTTGACCTTTCTTATTATCTTGGGTTTATCTTTGAATTTCCCAGCCAAAATTCCCAAAATAACTTCTGCGGGTTTTTCGCTTTTTATAAAAACATCAGGATCTATTTTCTTCATATCAAGTTAGCTTTGGGGTTTTGTACTCTGATGGAGGAGGATTTCCTTTACCAACGAATAAAACAATTTGCGTAGGTTCTTTTTTGTATTTTTCTACTATCGCGTAGTAGTAGCGAAACATCCTGCGTGGCAAATTTTTATCTTGTTGAGCTTGGATTTCAACTTGGATTATTTTACCATCAGCTTCAACTAAAATGTCAGGACGAAAAGTTTTTACCAAACTTATCTCTGCCGATATAACTTTTACTTTTTTACCTATTTTCCTACCAATAGCTAAGTAATAAATTTTTTCTATTGCTTCTGAGAAAATCTCTTTTAAAATTGGGTCAAACCTTTTTAGCTCCTTTTTTATATCTTTCCTTTTCCTTTTCTTCCATTTTCCTTCTTTTTATTTTCTTTTTTTCTCTTTTTGTTTTCTTCCTATCTTCCTATTTTTTTATTTTTCATACTAACTTGCTTTCTCATTTCTGTTTTAAATTAGAATTTTACTTATTTGCAGACCAGATTAAAGAGAATTCCGGCTATATCCTATTTAGGAGAGATTTGCTTGTACGGAAGGTTGATAGATTAACCATATTTGACTAAATATTTATCCTCTCGTAATTAACTGATCTTGTAATTGGCTGTTCTTTCAAAAAAATAAAAAATTTTCAGAAGTAGAGTCGCAAAGAGAACTCAACTGAATATATAAATTGTCTTAAATTTGCTGATGCTGGATTTATCTTATTTACAAAAGCTGCCGCCGCTCTGCCGGGAATAAAAAATATGTTAGCAAAGTCAAACCTTAAATTATCTGCAATAGCGTATCTGAAAACCCCATCTATTTCGGCACCAATAAAATTTGATTTCAAAGAATTCTCACCAGAAAGAGTCAATCCTACACCACCTATTGGAATAAAAGAAAGATGGGAAAAAAGAGAAAATTCACCCCAGACATCAAAAACAAAAAATCCAGGTCTCATAAGCCTAAATTGAGAAAATTTTTCTCCCATATTAAGATCAAGATTATCTGATTTGAATATTATCTCGTCCTCCGTAAGGAGCAATGTTCGGCTCATTGATTTTCCCGAATAAATAAACCCGAAGTTCTGTCCCTCCCTGTAAGTGGGATTATCTGGACTTAAAACCATAATATCTGAACCGAATTTTATTTCACCCTTTTTTATAATTGAAGCCTGCAAAGCTCCTGCAAGATGATTTTCGTTCTTCAAATCAAAAGCCGATTTCGTAAATACCCCCGATTGACCGGCAACACCACCTATGAAAGAAAAATCATCAGTCTCATACCTATAACCTAAAATCAAAGTAGAAACAAAAGAAAATTTTCTTATAATTGAATTATCAATTAAGTTGTAAATTCCCCCGAAAAACCCTTCACCAACAAATGGAATTCCGTCTTTTGGTACAAATCCACCGGAAGCATACGCAATTGAGAAAACAAATGTATCATTCACAAAGTTGTTTGAGAAAAGCTCAATTCCTTCATAGGTTTGCTCAGGAACCTGCCCCAAAAATATCTGGAAATTTTTTGATTCAAACCTTGCTCCTCCTATCCAGTTCCTCAAAAATATTTCAAGTGGATCCGCAAAGTATTGGTATCCAACTTTAACTCTGCTTTCTCCTATTTTTACATCAGAGTAAATTTGCCTTGCAAAAATGAAAAGTTGTCTCCCTACTCCTGCATCAGGTCTTGCAAAAGTAAAGTTTCTGCTCCACAAATTGAACCCCCACAGAGTTTCAATTGCAAATTTATTTTCTCCTATGAAGAAAGATATCTTTGGTTCAGCGTATGTTCCAAGAACGCCGGCAGTTTGTCCCCATGGTTCATAAAAAGCGGGAGATTTATCAAAATCGCTATCTGTTTTGAAAATAAAGAAGTTCTGAAAATACCCTGAAAAATCAACTTTTTTCTCATTTCCACCATCCTCAGCCCACGCCTCTCCAAAAAACAAAAACAAAAAAACAAAAAATACAACAAAAAACATATCTTATCACCTCCTTTTTCTTGAAACTATAACATCTTCTTTTACAAAGTAATCCCAATCATCAGAAATTTTTCCTTCTATTGGTGGTCTTATCACTATCTTGTGAATAAATCCCGGCTCATCAACTTCGTGATACCAGTACAACCTGAAATTCTTGTGATCATACATAATATAACCATCTGAAACCCACACAAAAAATCCATTTGGATAATATATGTAATACGGAATAAATATTTCTGTTGGCTCATCTGTTTCTTTACTTTCAAGTTCAAGAGTAAATTCTCCAACAGGATTTGGAATTCCTTTTTCAGGGTCAAAATAATGTAGCTCTGAGAAAAACTGCAAAGATTTCAGTTTCCCTGCAAGGAAGTTTGGATGAGGTCTTGCATAAGCTTCATACCCTCGCGGAACAAGATAAGTTCCATCATTAAGCTTGACAATATACGGGTCATCATCACAGCTTCTGGCTTTTTTAGAAACCGGTTTGCATTCCTCTGGCTTTCGTCTTTCAACAATTGAGAAATTTTCAGCATTCCAACCTTCACCTCTCCAATCATCGTTTTCCCAAGACCAACACCAAATTATTCTACCTATACCTATATCTTCAAGGGCTTCATATTCGTCGTTTATGATGTATTTTGGTATTATGTAATTTTCTGAACGAGCATTTTCAACTGCTTTCTTCCAAATTGACTCGCCCGAACCAATATTAGAAGCGGGTTGAGTGCTCAAAGTAAAGTAAGTTCCAAACTCTCCCAAAACAACAGGGATATTTCCCATATTCTTTCTCGCAGAAGAAATATGAGTCAAGATTGAAGTCAAATACTCTTTCTTTTTTTTCCTTTTTTCTTCAACTTTAAAAACTCTGTAAGGCATATTGAAGCCTGGGAAAGGATAAACATCTGGATACCAGTGGGGAGCATAAACAACCTGCGGGAGTTCAGGTCTTGAATACGGAACATTATAAACCGTTTCACCTTCTCCACCGCCAGTAATGAAAAGGAGTAACCATTCAATACCTGCTATCGTTGGTTCAACGAAAATTATAGCGTTCGGGTCATTTTGTAAAATAGCTCGTCCCATCCTCTCGTGGAAAGGCATTATGTAGTTTCTATCAAAACCATAGTTTAGTCCCAAAATAGCTAAAAGATTTGCTTTATCAAATCCCCACAATTTCATCTCTTGCTCTCTCGTTTCAGGTGTGACATCTGGTAAAAGTCCTATACCTATGAGTATATCAACAAGGTCTTCCGCAAATTTTCTATCTGCAAAAATAGTGTCAATTAAATTAATAATTCCTTCTTTTGAACCTGTCTGAAAGTAAGCGGCGATGATGGTCATCAAAAGGAAAAACCCGCTTGGTTCGTTCATAATATCGTATCCTATGACATTTGGCATATCTGCAACAGCTTTCGCAACCTCACCCCACATCCTCCCATAAGCAGATTGCAAATACTCCTGAATATTAACCATCTCATTTCCTTTCTTTACCTTCAAATCAGGAAACACATCTTTTCCTGCAAACAAAGCAGCCCAAGCTCTCTGAACATCAAGGGAAAGACCCGCATTCAAACCCCAATTAGTAAAAGGTAACATATCTGTTGTTTGTTTTATTATATCTTCTCTTGACAGATTATTTATATCTACCCCCGGAATTTCAAGATAGCTTTTTACTTGATCTTTCAGACCAGAAAGAGTATTAGCTATATTCTTATCAAATTTTGAAACAACATTTACTATTTTTTGCCAGTTTTCATCTTTTTCTATAAATTTTCTCAACATAAGAGTGATTCTTGGATATCCCCAGAGTTCTCCGCCGACATTTTCCTTTCTCTCATAAAGTATTTCTTGGACAGCCCATTTTGGCCACATATTACCTCTGACGGCATTATTATAAGGAGTATCTTCATCTTTACCTTTACATTTATTTTTGCCTTTTTGAGGCAATAAAGCACCAACTAATCCTGCGATATCAAATGATATCGGACTTTGACCTCCGCCACCTAAACCACCACCTGCAAAAGCGAGAAGGGTTCTCAGAGTTTGAACTATTGGTGATTCTGTATCATTAAAGCGTGCGATGAAAAATCTTGAAAAAATTGCATCTGTATGTGAGTCCAAAAGAACATAGATATCGTGCTCCCACGCTTTCTCAACAATCTTTCTTATGTAATCTATGTAGTCATAGTTTATCTCATCTGGAGAATTTGGCATAACACCTTCTATTGATATAAGAAGCCTTATTGTATTGAACCCAAGATTTTTTATCTGCCTGAAAAACTCGTCTGCCTTGTCAAGAGGGAAAGGTTTTCCAACATAATTTGGAGTTCCTTCAACCTTGAATTTGCAAGGGTCTTCATTCACAGGGAATTTATTGCTTCCCGAAACATTTACTCCATGTATGAAAACATATCTTCCTTTTTCGTCTTTCATATATGGTAGCCAATCTTTGCAGAAATCTTTCCAACCTTCTGTCGGTGGAGGACAATGCGGACGACCATCAGGTCCTACACAACAGACAGAAACTCTCCTTATATTTTTCCCTTCTTTACTAACGCTTTTCCCTTCCTTATCAACATAATCTTTTTTCCCGCAAAAAACAAATCCGAGTAGAACCAAAGAAGTAAAAACCGCAGATAAGCCGATTAAACCTAATTCCTTTCTAATCATATATTTGATAGTAATAGTTCTATTTTCTGTCTTTTTCATTTGTGTTAAGGTTTATTTTAACAAGTGGAAAATTTTTTTCGCATAAACAGAAAAATTTGATGGTAAATCAAACGAAATTTTGTTGTTAATTTTTTTGTTAATTTTTAGTGTGGGATGAAGTTTATAAGGATGCCTGAAATTAACACTCCTATAAAAAAAAGTATGAAGTCAGATGTGGAGTTAAAAACCGGGATGAAATCGTGTATAGCGACATAAGTTAGTATCCCAGCAGATACTGGCGCAAAAACAACAGCTATCCCTTCAATACTAATACCCATTATAGCCAAAATAAATCCAAAAAGATTTGATATAGATATAATTGATATAAATTTCATAGATTTTTTTAGGTTGTGCCCAGAATAAATCAGAGAGAGGATAAATCCATCAAGGAATTTGTGAACAGCAATCAGCAATATTACTACAAGATAGCTTTTAGATGAAAGTAAAAACCCACCAAGGAAAAATCCATCTATAAGGTAGTGCATCCCAAGTCCAACGGATATTTTATAAGAGAATGGTTCATCACATTCCCAACAAGCCAAACTTTCTCTTGATATATGTTCTTTTTTCAAGAAATTTATCTTGTCAAGAAAAATAGAAACTATAACTCCGCCGAGGATGAGCGGAGGTATAAGTTCTGAATTTGCGATATGTATTGATTCAGGAAGGACACGCAGAAAAACAGCCGAAAGAATAATTCCTGACCCTATGGAGAAAAAGTAGGATTTTCTCATAGACGAGAATTTGAGGAATAAAAAAGACGAGATCAAAGGCAATAAGAATAAAACGGAAATTCCTCCAAATATTTGTATGAAACTCCACATAATAGTAAAATTCTAATCAGCTAACCAAAAAACATTAGAAGATTTTCATATTAATACCTTATTTTGTTTCACTCCCCATGTGGGCTCCGAGGGGTTCAATATGAATTGAGCAATTCTCAACCTTCACTCCTATTTTCTCCAACTCCAAAGTTATTTTTTCTTCTATTGAGTGAGCTATCTTATGTGCTTCGGAGATCGGAGTTTGACCATCAACTTGCAAAATTAGCTCTAAACGCAAAGTATTATTTGAAGATAAAGAAGCTTTAATATCTCGGGTAGAAACACGGCTTTCAGACAAGATACTTTCTATCTTCTGTAAAACATTCCGAGGTGGAGCCCAATCAACTAAGAATTTCTCAGCCCTCCAAATAGTTAATATACCATTCAAGAGCAAAACAGAAGCAATAAAAAGTGCAAAAGCAGAATTTATGAAACTTATGTAATTTATGGAAACAAATGTTGATATGAAAACAAAGAGTGTCTGAATAAGATCTGTTGTCTCGTGTAAAAGTTCAGCTCTTATTGCTTCGGATTTCAGCTTACGAGAAATCAAAAACAAGCTCAAAACCACAAAAATCATAAGAACAAAAGAAAAAAATGATGTCATCAGAGATGATTTTTGAGGAATCTGATTGAACTTGAAAATTATATATGTTCCACTCACACCGCTTATGAATATCTGAAATATTCCTATTATGAGCGAGCCAAAAGAATCATATTTTATGTGTCCCCAGTGATGGGTTATATCTCTGCCGGATCGGGAAAGATTCCAGAAGAAAATGGATAAAGATAGGGTAAAGATATTTTTGAGTGAATCTACCCCATCGGAAAATAGAGCAAGATTTTTCCCAGTTATTCCCCATATGATTTTAAGAGCTACTACAAAAGAGTAAAAAACAAGTATGATAAAAAGATAAAACAAATACATAAATCAGAAAATAATAATCATAAAATGCTTTGTCGCAATCATTGGCAAGAAAATTGAACGATACATATTAAATCCACAAATTAAAATTAAAATTTTTTAATTATGAAAAAAGGGAATAAGAGGATAGTTCCGAAGACAAAAGAAGAGGCGATAAGTGAAGCAAAAAGGTTCTTGAGGAACGCAAAGGAAATTTTAGCAAAAACAGAGATAGAGTACGGCAGGATCTATAAAGATCCAAAAGCTACACGTGAAGCTGCTGGAATAGCTTATTTGGCAGCATTACTTGCAATAGATGGATACCTTATATCAAAAGGAGTTCCACGGGATAAGCTCCCAACCTCCATAGAAGGTTATATGGATGCCGTAAGAAAAATTCCAAAAAATGGAAAACTTATGGCAAACCTCATAACTGCTTATCAGAACTTGCATATTTTAGCTTATTATCGTGGCGGAGTAGGTGTTGAGATGATAAAAGAGGGTATCAAAAGTGTTGAAGAAATTATAAAGATTTTGGAGTAAAGGAGGTTTTTAGGTTTTGTGGGCAAGTTAATATGTGCAGTTGATATAGGAAATTCAAACATAACCGTAGGAATATATAAAAAAAACCAGAAACCTCAAATAATAAACTCTTTCAGACTTTCATCTGATATGATGAAAACAGAAGATGAGTATGCAGTTTTGATTTTAGATATTTTGAAACTTTTCCAAATACCAAAAGATGATATAGAAGGCTTTTGTATCTCATCAGTTGTCCCTCCTCTTCAGGGAACATTTGAGAACCTTGTAAAAAAGTATTTTTCTCATTCAAAGCTTGTCGTGGTTGGACCGGGCGTGAAAACAGGAATCCATGTAATATATAATCCTCCTACTGATGTTGGTGCAGATAGGGTCGCTAATGCTGTTGGAGCCTGGGAAAAATATGCAAAAAACATGAAACCAAAAAAACCAATTGTTGTTGTTGATTTTGGAACTGCGATAACTTTTGATTGTATAAGCCAAAAGGGTGAATATATCGGTGGAGCAATATTTCCTGGAATATATCTTGCGGTTGAGTCGTTATTCAAAAAAACAGCAAAACTCCCCAGCATACTTGTCAAAAAACCTGACGAAGTTATAGGAAAAAGTACATCTCATAGTATCCAATCGGGTATTGTTTACGGATACGCCTCTATGGTAGATGGTATGATAGAGAAAATATCACAAGAGATGGGAAATGAAGTTTTTTCAATAGCTACCGGAGGTTATTCTCGCCTTATTGCATCTTTATGTAAAAAAATATCTTGCGTTGATGAAACAATAACTCTTGATGGTCTTTTCTTCATATATATGAAGAATGTTTAAGTATATGAAAAATGTTCATATCCGCACCGATAAAATTTTCACCGTAAATACATTCTGAGTTTTTACCTTCTAACATCCTTGTTTTTTTCTTATTTAAAATCTGGTTTTGAGGTTTGTGGAGAGGATGGAGGTAGGACTGGTAATTTCAGAGCATCCTCTGGGATTTCTCCTTCAAGCGATTTCAGGAATGCAACTATTTTCTTTACTTCATCATCCGTGAGTTTTCTACCAAGCTGTATTTCAGCCATTATTTTTACGGCTTCCTCAAGAGACCACACCGATCCATCGTGAAAATACGGATATGTTCTCGTAACATTTCTCAAAGAAGGAACTTTGAAAACATATTTATCTCCTTCGTTTTTAGTTATGGCATATCTACCCACATCTATCTGCTTTTTGTCTTTATACTTTATGACTTCGTAGTATGGTTTTACAAGTCCGAACTTTTGGAACATGTCTCCACCTATACCTTTTCCTCTGTGGCATGTTATACAACCGACTTCTATAAAAGTTTTCAGACCTTCTTTCTCCTCTTTTGTAAGAGCATTCAGATCACCTTGGAGGAATTTATCAAACCTTGATGGAGTAAGAAGCGTTCTCTCAAAAGCTGCTATTGCTTTTGCAATATTCTCGTATGTTACAGGGTCTTTTTCCTCTGGAAAAGCTTTCTTGAAAAGTTCAACATATTCTGGAATAGATTTTATTCTATCAACAACAAATCCTTCATGAGGTGATGCCATCTCTTTTGGGTTCAATACCGGACCTTTTGCTTGTTCCTCTAAATCTTTTGCTCTACCATCCCAAAGTTGAGCTGTATGTAGTGCAGCGTTAAACACGGTTGGAGCGTTTCTCGGACCAATCTGCCACTTGTGTCCAATAGATGTTGGTAAATTATCTACTCCATATGAAGCAAGGTTGTGGCATGAGTTGCATGAGATAAATCCACTTTTTGATAGCCTTGGTTCAAAGTAAAGCATTTTTCCAAGTTTTACTTTCTCCGGCGTTACACGGTTTTGAGGATTATCTATAACTTTTTCTGTGATTGGAGCGAAAAAAGTTTTTGCTCTTTCAAGTAAAGCTCTGTCTTCATCTTCTTGTGAATAAAGTTTTGGAGAGAAAAATACAAAAATTACCGAAGCAAAGAGAATAACCCCTAATCCACCACTTACTAATTTTGCTATTTTTTCCCTCTTTTTTTCCGCCATACCATTTTACCTCCTTTTACATCAGTTTAATTTTTCCAAAAATAAATTTATGTCCAATTTTTTTATTTTCGTATTAATTGCAAAATTTTTTTATAAGAAAGAAATTATCATTTAAATTAGGATTACCACCACGAATTTTCAATTTTTATCTTCAATTTCAAACTTTCACTTTTTTTGTTATTTTTAGTTAAAATTTATATTAACGAGAGATAAATTGTAAATCCGACGGGGTAAAAATTCGGGGGAAAGAAAGGTTAATTTCATTTCTTCTATTTTTTATAATCTGTCAAAAACGAGGGAGAAAATTTTAGGAAAGGAGGTAAATTACAAATGAAAATCATAGTATGGAAAAAGGGAATAAGAGGCAGGATTTCATTATCTTTTCTCTTCTTTTCTCTTTCTTTTGCATATTTTTATATTTCCAATTTATTTGCTCAGCAGATTGTATTAAAGTGTGCAACAATTGCTCCTGAAAATTCCCCTTGGGCTGAGCTTGCGAAGAAGGCTTCAACTGAATTGCAAGAAAAAACAGGTGGTTTAGTGAAAATGGAATGGTATTTCTCTTCAATTGCAGGAGATGAACCAGATATAGCAAAAAAGTTAAAGGAGGGAAAATTAGATTGTGCAGGTCTTACGGGAAACGGAATTTCTTATCTTGTCCCACCCATAAGGATTTTAGAGCTCCCTTTTTTCCTGAAAAATGTAAAAGAAGTTGATTTTATAAAACAAAGATCTATGAAGCTTTTTCAAAATATTGCGAACGACTATAATGTGAAGTTAATTTGGATATCGGATTTGGGTTTTGTCTATATATTTTCAAAACAACCTCTCAAAAAATTAGATGATATAAAAGGTAAAACTGTGTGGGTATGGAAAGGAGACTATCTTGCAGAATTTATAGGTAAATTTTTGCAAAGTGAATTTCAGATAAAATCATTTTCTATACCAATTCAAGATGTAAAATCTCAACTTGACCAAATTCAAATATTATACAATACTCCTTATGCTCTGAATGTGTTTGGGTGGGATAGTGGAGTAAAATATATTTTATCGCAACCTCTTAATTTTTCTTTTACAAGTCTTATAGTATCAAAAAACTCTATGGATAAAATACCTCCTGATTACCAGAATATAGTTGAGGAAGTTTTGCGAAAATATCTTGATATTCTAACCAAAATGAATAGAGAAAGCGATAATAAAGCCATTGATATACTTAAAAAGAAAGGAGTTGAGATGACGGATTTCTCACAGGATGAGGTAAAAAAAGCAGAAGATATTTTTAGGGAGAAGGTTTGGTTAGCTTTAAAAGATAAGCTTTATCCATCTTGGCTTCTCGCTCAGCTCCTCACAGAACTTTCAGCATTCAGAGTTGGTGGAAGTAAATAGCAATAATGATCAAGTAAAAACGAAAAGTTTCTACTCTTTCTTGATAATTTTCATATTTTCTGTTATGAGTGTTTTTATTAATTCATTTGCGGTTTTTTCTTTCGTGTCTTTCAATTCATAGTCATTTTTTTTCTCTTTTGCTTTTGAGTCTAAAATTGTTTCGGTATATTCTTTTTTTATTACCTCTTTTAAAGATACTATATCTGTAAAGAAGCTCTTTTTGAGTTTCTCTTCTAATACCTTTATCCTTCTCATCTGGTCTTGTATTTCATTCAAAGTGAAACCAAATCTTATAAGGATTTCTGCTTTCTTAATTTCATCTTCTCTCACAAGGTTTTCCCATTGACCATTTATTATTTTCCTTGCTATCTCATCGCTTATTCCTATTGTTTCCTCAAATTTTTTTCTCACAGCTAAGACTATTGAATATGTGATTGTTTTCTTTTCACTCATAAGGCAATCTGATTCGTATCCCAAAGCTAAATATATTATACATTCAGAAAAGGCATCAAGGTTTGAAATCACTTTATCTCCGAAAATCAAGACAGGTTCTATTTTTTTTAGCTCAGGACTATCTGAAAAAGCGAAAGCCCCCGTTCCAATTACAAAATAATTATTATTATTAATTTGGCTATTAATTTGATATGTAATTACTTGTGCGATGAAGGTAAAAATTAGTGTAAGGATTTTTGATTTTCTGAGCATCCTTTTGAAGTATTTTATAATTTTTCTTGTGAAGTTCTGGAAGCTCATACCACATCCTCCATCTTGCAGATTTTATCCTTCTTGTTCAGAATATGCTCTTGAATGTGTGAAAAAATATAAATTCCCAATATCTTTGGTGAAGATAGCAAAAAGGCTTATCATGTGTAATCCATTCTCAAAAGGAGGGGTAGATCTTCCGTGAATTTATTTAAGAATCTTCTCTCTCTTTTTATATTAGGTACTGCAACTTTATTTTATATTCTCAAAAGGCTATTTTTTGTCTTGTTCCCTCCTTTGTATGTTGTATTAAGATTGATGGAGGACAAAAGAAAAAGGGAATATTTCAGGAAATATAAAACTGAACGAGTTGAGATAATATCATTAGATAAGTTAAAAAGGGAGGTGTCAATATGGGATTAAGGAGTTTTTTTATCTTTGTGTCTTTTTGTTTTTTAGGTTATTGTTGTGGCTTTGTTTCGTGCAATAAGGTAAAAAAAACGGAGATAGAAGAAAAACCGCGCGGAGAAACTCTCGTGAGAATAGGAAATACAGAGGTTACTGTGGAAGAGTTCAGGGCATTTATATCTTCTTTGCCCGATCTGAGGAGAGCTGAGCTTATAAGGAGTCCTGAGAAGATGACCCAAGCTGTTGTAGAGTTTATTGAGGCTGTTGCTACATATGAGTATGCAAAATCGAAGGGATACTTTGATAGACCAGAAATAAAGATAAGATGGATTTATAACTCGGCTGAATTGGTAAGGTCATATATTTTCAGCGAAGAAGTTGCTCCTTATATTAAGGTTGAGTTCCAAGATGTTCAAGATTTTTACAATAATAATAAGCAGATGTTCTGGCATCCCGATGTCATACGTCTTATGAAAATAGAGTCTTCGGATAAAAAGGAAATAGACGAGATAAGAAGCAAGATAAAAGATGTGAAAGACTTTATAAATATTGCTCAAACAAGACATCTTCCAGCAGACTTTGATTACGGATATTTAGATGCAGATCTTATACGTAAGAGATTTCCAGAACATGCTGATATTATTCTGAAAATGAAACCCGGTGAGATATCTCGTCCGATGAAGTTTGGTGAAAAATATGTTATTTTTGCAGTCGTAGATAAAGTTGATGAGGGATATTGGGAGTTTGAAAAAGTTATAGATCAAGTTTTTAGAGCAGTCAGAGAAAAGAAGATAAAGGATAGAATAAGCAATTTAACAAAAGACTTTATTATGTCAAAAGATGTATTTGTAAATTTTGACTCAATTGAGAAGAATTTCGGTGTAAAACTTTCTCGTGAAAAATTCGAGGAAATGTTTATGCAAAAATATAAATAAGAAAATATATAAAAAAAGAAAAGATACGACGTGTAAGCTATGGTTTTTGTTGGGATTTTTTTGACTTTTATAAGTATTTCGTCTTATCATGGAGGAGAATCTTATTCTGATGAGATTTTGGCTTATGTTGAGAGGAGACCTATAACTCGTAGTCTTGTTTTATCATTTATGAGAACTTTCGGAGAAAAAAATTTTGACTCTGCTCTCGAAACAATAATAGATTTATTCGTTGTTCTTGAATATGCATCAAGACAAAACATAAAAATACCGCAAGAGCAAATAGATAGCATAATAGAAAAGCTACATATGAAAGATATATCATCTGTTGAAAAAGAACTTCAAAGAAATGGCATGACTTTACAAGAATATAGAGATTTCATAAGAGCTAAAAGAATTTCAGATGAGATTTTCTTCCAACTTGTCGGTTCAAACTTCATAACAAATAAAGAATTACAGAAATTTTTCATCAAAAACAAAGAGAAAATAGGGAAAGATTTTGAAAAAAGATTTGTTTTTTTCCTTGAAACCAGTGATAATGATTATAATTATGATATTTCAAGATTTAAAAGGTTAGGATGGGTAAGGAGAGGTGAGTTAAGTAAAATTTATGATGAAGCCATATTTTCAAAGCAGGTAACAGGTTTTTGCGAAATTTTTGAAGGAAACGGAAGAAAGATAGTTTTTTTTGTAAAAGAGATAAAAAATCCAGAATTTTCTGAAGTAAAAGATGACCCAAATTTCAGAGATTATTACATAAAAGAAAAATATAAGGAGGTGTTTAGGACGTGGGTAGACGTCCAAAAGCAGAAAATATTTATAAAAAAGTAGAAGTTGAAGAGAAGAAGAGAGGAAGGAGAGGAAGGATACCTCGCATCAAAGTTTCTGAACCATCTGATAGCGCAAAGGGTAAAGTCGTAATTGGAATAACTATGGGCGATCCTACCGGTATAGGTCCTGAGATCGTAATTAAGGCTCTTTTAGATAGATCAATAAGGGAAAAGGTTTTTCCTGTCGTTTTCGGAGATAAAGGTGTTTTGGCAAGGGTTGCTCAAGATATAGGAATAACTGATGTGAGGTTCAGGGAGATAGCATCAATTGATAGTGTAAGAAATGCAGAAATAGGGAAGAGGGAAATTTTGGTCAAGAGTATATCAAACCTTAAAATGACCAAGCTAAGATACGGTAGACCTGATAGAAACTGTGGGAGGGCTATGGTCAATTATGTCAAAGAAGCTGTAGATGCTGCTATGGCAGGATATATTGATGCAATAGTTACCGCTCCTATAAACAAGGAGGCAATAAATGAAGCTGGTTTCAGATATGGTGGACATACAGATATGATAGCTGATTTCACAGGTACAAAAGAATTCACTATGATGTTCATATCAAAGCATTTTAAGGTATCATTAGTGACCATTCATGTACCACTCAAAGATGTGTCTATGAGGATAACTCCACAAAGAATATATAAGGTTGGATTGCTGACATGGAAGACTCTGAGACAATATTTTGGGCTGAAAAATCCGAAAATAGGAGTTTGCGGTCTGAATCCACACGCTGGCGAAGGTGGGATATTCGGTGATGAAGAAAAAGATCTTATATATCCCGGAATAGTTTCCATGAGAAGTAAGGGGATAGATGCAGAAGGACCTTTATCACCTGATTCTGCCTTTTGGCGTGCTTACAATAAAGAATTTGATGCTATAATAGCTATGTATCATGATCAGGGACTCATTCCGGTCAAGCTTATTGATTTTGATAATGCAGTTAATGTGACGATAGGTATACCTATAATAAGAACCTCGCCGGGGCATGGGACAGCTTATAATATTGCAGGTCAGGGCAAAGCAAATCCGGAGCCGTTGAAGTCTGCAATTGAACTTGCATATCAGATGTTCCTTACTAAAAAACAAATTGAGGCTCAGAAAAAGTTTCCAGAAAAGGAGGAATTGGAAATAGAAGAGGAGATAAAAAGGTATAGAGTTACAGAACAGGAGATTGAAGAATATGTTTATCTTTGAAAAAATTTTGTTATCGCTGTATTTTCTGTTATCTGGTTTGTTTTGTTTTCAAAGATTTTTTGTCTGTCCATATTGTTCTGTCTCTTCGGGAGGGGAGACTAATTATAATTACATCAAAAGCCTCATGTATGGCCCGGGGATACTTTTTTTATCACTTATTTTTGCCGGCATCTTGGTATTTTTAACATTCTTTTACTATGTAAGAAATGATAGAAAACACAAGAATTGAAATTAGTAAAAATTAATCTCAGGAAAAATTACCATACGAGCTGGAAACATTAGAAAAATTTTGCAGTTTTTTTAAACTATTTATTTAGTATGAGCAGAAAGTCTATGTTCTTTCTTATAGCTTCAAGAACTCTTATGAAATTATCTATACTTTCTGTGATTGGTGCCTTTCTTCATATTAATTTATTCTATGTTGTTCTTTTGCTCATCTTTTTTGTTCTTGAATTAGGGTTTCTCATCGTAAGGAAGGTAATGAGTCGGAGAGATTTTTCTTTTTTGATTTTGACTACTTCTCTTATTTCTTTTTTATTCTTCGCTCTTGCGGAAAAGATATATTTGGTTTTGTTTTTTGTCATCGTTGACTTGATTTGTCTTCTTTCTATTTTTTACAAATATTTTCTTGCTTTTGGAATGTTTTTCATATTTAGTTTTCTCATCTTCAATTTTTCTGGTTTCATAGTTACTAATTCGTTAAAATCTATTGATGTTCGGAAATTTTTGCATTATGAGAACATAAATTTTGCAAAAGGAAGGAAAGAGGGGGTTGAGCTTGATAAAATTATCTTTCGCAATGGTGAATACATAAAAACTATGTTTTCTGATGGAGAAGAAATAACATTATTTGTTAGGGCTTTGCCATATAAAAAAGAATATGTCCTATTACTTGCAACCTTAATTTTTCCGCTGATCTCTTTACCCATAATCTCTGGATTAGGAAAAATTAAAAATAAAAAATTAATAAGGTCAAAAGATAAATCCGAAAACTCCAAGGAATCCGATGACTCCAAGGAATCTGATTTGAATGTCCCGCAAGACCATATAGGTAGTGAAGATAAAATATATTTTCTTTCCCTTCTTGAAGAAGAATTGAATTCATTTGAAAAAAAGATATCAGAGGATAAATCTGAAATAATATCTTTGGAGGAATTTCTACAATATTTTGAAAACGAAACATTAAAGCTTGTTCCTGATTTAGGTTTGAAAGATAAAATAATATCTGTGGTGGAAAGGATGAAAGAAGTTTTATTTTTGAAGAGAGACCTTTCTCAGTTTCAGGTTGAAATTAGTGAATTGAAAAAGATTGCATCAGATGTTCTTGAAAAACTCAAATCTTCTCATAGGTCGGTCTTAAATTTTAAGCTCAAATTGGAAAATTTTGAAAGATATATCACTTTGCTTTTCAGGTCGTTGGAATATTCTTTCCATGAGATATTTTCTCCTCTTGGTGGTATAGAGAATGAGATTGGGAAGATAAAAATTCTACTATCTTCTGATGATCGGGAAGGAGGTAAGATTTTTAAATCATATGATATTTTTGTAGAAATTGTTGGTGAGTTTGAAAAAACATTAGACAGTTTCCTGAGAGATATTCTTTCTTCTCTTGAGAATATAAAAGTTCTTGCTTTCAATTCTCAGGTTTTAACATATAAGGTAATAGATAAGGCGAGAGCTTTTGAACCGCTGGCTTCTGCGGTTGAGGAACTCATTCTTGTTAGGATGGAAGAAGTATATAAAGGGTTAAAAGAAAGCTATGAGAAATTAAAACATTCTATTGGAAGGATAAAAGATGTAAAACTTGGTTTGGATATTTCTGTTGTAAATGAACTTGAAAAAGATGTAATTTCCTTCAAAAGTGAGGTGGAAAGTAAAATTTCCAGTGTTCGTTCTCTAATTTCTTCTAATATTGAAATATCGCGGAAAACATCAGAGGTTCTTGACAAGCTTTCAGATTATATTTTACAGAATATAAATTTTTTCTCCGAATTTATATCTAAGTTAGATCAAGGATTGAGTGCAATAAGTTCTATCTCGGAGGGCACTGATGAAGCAGAAAAATTCTTATCTTATGTTGATAAATTGTTAGACGAGCTTAAAGCCATAAAATAGAAAATGATAAAATAAAAAAAGAAAAAATAGAGAATAAAAAAGAAAAATTTAAGATGCTGTTGAATGAAAAAACATCAAAATTCGTAAATGTAGTGAAAGATTTTATAAGCAGGAACTATATTCGGTTATCTATTGTTCTTTTATTTTCCATCTTTTGGATTTACTTTTTTCTGATTTTTGATAATATTCTCAAATTCCCTGAATTTATTTTCATGAACCTTATTTTTGTTGTATTATTTATTTTCCTACCACAAAATGTCTTTGTATTGTTGGCATTGGAGCTATTTTTGATCGGATTTTCAGTTTTTAGGGAGTCTTCTCACGCTATTATTTCTGCTCTCCAACCAGAGTTCTTATTTGCCTTAATTTTCATTTCTGTTTTTTCTGTTTTGTTTTCTTTTCTAATTTTCTCCTTCTTCAAATACTACGATGTTGGTTTCAGGAAAGATAAGGAAAAGATAACCGAAGACAAAAGAATTTATGAAGAAGTTAAAGTTTCTGATGAGATAAATTTAGAAGCTCTGAAAAGGAAAGTAGATATTTTGTTTGAAGAGATTGAGTCAGAAATAAAATCAAAGTATGATGCTATTTTAAAGAGGAAAGAGGAAATTATTAGGGTTTTCAGTGAGGGTAAATCTAAATTGCAGGAATACTACTCTCTCTTGATGAAAATTTACTCGGGGTTCTTAAATGAGACAAGGAGGGTTCAGATACTGGGAAATTTAGTTTCCGATTTTGTGAAGGATCTCAATTCATCAGCATCTTATATGATTGGCTTTTCTACGGAGTTGAGTAGATTCATTGGTGGTCTTTCATCTTTTAAATTTAGCGGAACTACTACCACTTTTTTTGATGCATCAAGGACTACCGACCATATTATTGATACTTTCGGAGAGAAAATTTCATCTTTGATTCAATCAATTTCGGCTGTAAATTTGTACAATCTTTGGGAGAATATATATGGTATAAGGGAGCATTTTTATGTTTTGAGGAAATTAATGCAAGATTTTCTACGAATTCCTCATATATGCTATGGTATTTCTATTAAGATCTCTCAAGTTGCAGCTTCTTCTGGTGATAGCGATGTCAGGAGGAGGTTATCTGCGATAGTTCAAGATATAGATGGTTTCTCTTTTAGGATTTCAGTTAATATAGCTCATATCTCCAAAAGAATAAATGATTTTGACAGTAAAATTTCTTCTCTATCAGATGCTTTTGATATTGGATTGCGTAGTTTCTCTGAGGTTTTGTTCTCTTTATCTGATATAAGATCAAGATATTTCAAAGGGATAAAGAGTAGAATGAAAGTTTTTATGGAGCAATACGAAAAAATCTCAGATGTTAAAAATGTTATGCTGGAATTGGATAAAGATTTAGAGGCTCTTTATTCAGATCTCTCTTATGTTGTTATGACCACAGAGGACTTGATAAAGAAAACCTCATCGTTTATTTCTTCTCCTGAATTTGTCTCATTTTTAAAAGATTTAGAAGATAATATCCAAAATTCATCTCTCCTGCTTTCAAATATGGATCAACTTATAGGGGGAATTCTTTCTCGTCTTGAAGCTCTTAACTCATTGGGCGTTCCTGAAAACGTGATGTACACTTATGTCCTCAAAAGTGTTCCTAGATCCGAGATTATAAAAAAACTTTTAGCTGAAATTTCATCTTGGCATTATTGATATTTGATGTTAAAAGACATTATTGAGAAAGAAGGATTTTTGCTTTATGTTGTGACCGATGATAAATTCTTGCCATCGGGCTGTGGTAGGAAAGATATATCTTATGTGAGGGATATTGTAAGAAGATGTGCTGATGGCGGAGTTAAAATTTTTCAGTATAGAGCGAAAACTATAGAACCTGTTTTTCAGTTAAAGCAAGCTCTTGCGGCGAAAGAAGAATGTGAAAAAAATGATATAATTTTCTTTGTAAATGATAGAGTAGATTTAGCATATATCATTGGAGCAAAAGGAGTTCATGTCGGACAAGAGGATATTCCGCCTCAAATTATAAAAGAGCGGTTTAATAATCTTATGATAGGTTTTTCAACTCATAACATCTATCAAGTGAGATCAGCTCCATTTAGTTTCGTTGATTATATAAGTTTCGGACCTGTTTTTAGGACGGAGACAAAAAAAAGTAAATATCCCCCTACAGATGTAAATAACTTGCGAAAAGCCGTAAAACTTTCTCCAGTTCCTGTTGTTGCGATAGGTGGAATAAATTCAGATAACATCGTTTATGTAGTAAAAGCTGGATGTAAAATTGCAGCATCTATATCATATATTCTTGAGAATCCAAAGGAAATTACATCAAGGTGTAGAGAAATTATAAAGAAGGCAAAGCAAACCTTATCTTGATTGAAGAAAGATTATATCAAAAAGCTATCTTATCAGTATTATTTTCCTCAATTTTTCCTCTTCTATAACGAAAGGGAAGATAATAATGCAAAATAGAGTAGAGGAGACTACCTTCATAAGGATTAAAAGAATAGTTTTTGGATTTTCTATTATCAAATTCACCGATATAATAGTTGATGATAGTAATGTGAGGATAGCCGTTAGTATTACTACTGTTGGAAAGTTTCCTTTGAACATATCTGGCATATAAGAAGCTATAAATCCTGTGAGTATATATAATGTGCCGACCAAGGGATTTCCGCCAAATATTACTCTCAGCAAAGCTATTGCGTATGATATAAAAATAACACTGTAAGATTTTTTCTCATCCGCTGATATCCAGTAAGCAGCCATAATAGAGAATAAATCTGGAAAGAACGCAAGATAGCCGAAATAAACATATGGTATGAAAAGTAAAAATAAGAGAGCAGATATAAAAATTAATTTTTTTATGCTTATATCACTTTTTCGTTTCAGAGTTTTCATCTCTTTTTATTTCTTCTTCCACAGCTATTACAGAAACATATAGTATATCTGATATGTCTGTAAGGATTTGAATTGCATCATCTTTTACTGTTCCTATTTTTATTCCGGCAGGTGCGCTAAATTTTGAACCAGATGTTACAGCTTCATCTCCTTCTATCATCTCTATTGGTCCCAAGGATGCAAATATCTTCATCTTACCATCCTCACTTCCCCTGAGTATAGCTCTCATTTTTGATTTTGGAAAAATTGCTTCAACATAGAACGATGGAGAAAAAACCGTCAAGACTTTACTTGAATTTTCAAAAACCTCCACTACTCTCCCTATAAGTTTTCCTTCTTTCATCACAAGAGAATATTTTTTTATCCCATTCTCTTTCCCTCCATATATAAAAATCTCTTTCGGAAAATTGTCAGGTGGTATTGAGATAACTTTCGTTATTATTATTTTGTTTTTTTCTTCAAGATATGATGCTGAACTGAATTCTCTTTCCATTAATTCATTCGATTTTTTTGTAATATCTTCAAGGACTATTTTTGATATCTCTTTTTCCCTTTGATATTCCTTACCGCAAATATCTTGTTGGGAAAGATATATTTTTTGGAGCTTTTCAAATCCCGGAAGCTTTACATATAATATGTTGAACTTTTCTATTATAAAAAGAGTTGAAATTAAAACTATAACAAGTAATATTTTGGGGAGGAGCATCGTAAAATATCATGACACATTCACTCTTGTGAGAAGTTCTATATCTTCCAAAACTTTTGCGCAACCTTTGGTAACTGCAAGTAGAGGTTCTGGTGCAACTATGGCTTTAACCCCTGTTTCCTTTTCAATAAGTATGTCAAGCCCCCTTAAAAGTGCTCCTCCTCCTGCAAGGTATATTCCTCTTTCATATATATCGGCAGATAGTTCTGGGGGTGTTTTTTCAAGTGTATTTTTTATAGCTGAAATTATCGCATATACTTGTTCCCGACATGCATTTACTATATCTCTTTGGGTTATCCATGCTTTTTTTGGGATGCCATTTGATACATCTCTGCCATATACTTCCATACCTTTTTCTGGCTCTAACTCAATTGCAGCTCCTATTTCTATCTTGAGTTGTTCTGCTGTTCTTTCTCCTATGTGTATCCCATGCGTTCTTCTGACATAGTGTATTATAGCTTCGTCAAACTCATCCCCTGCTATTTTTAGAGAAGTTGAACAAACGATCCCAGCCATAGATATAACTGCAACTTCTGTTGTCCCTCCTCCTATGTCTACTATCATGTTCCCCCCAGGTTGATCTACTTTCAGTCCTGCCCCGATTGCAGCAGCCATGGGTTCGTATACGAGATACACTTCCCCTGCACCTGCAAGTTCAGCCGCCTCTATAACTGCTCTCTTTTCAACCGGTGTTATTATAGAAGGAACTCCAATTACGACTCTGGGTTTGAGAAATTTATTCCCACCCTCTAATGCTTTTCTTATAAAATATGAGAGCATAGCCTCTGCGACATCAAAATCTGCGATAACTCCATCTCTTAAAGGTCTGATGACTTTTATGTCTTCTGGTGTTCTTCCCACCATTTTTTTTGCCTCGTTGCCGACTGCTATTACCTTTTTTATTCCACCTTTCAACTCCATTATAGCGACAACAGAGGGTTCATTTATAATCAAACCCTTTTTAGAGTGCCAGACAAGTGTGTTAGCCGTTCCCAAATCTATTGCAAGATCCCCTGGGTATCCGAAGATTTTTCTCAGGAAATTTTTTATAGACATATTATTTTGGGAGCCCATGAGGGGACTCGAACCCCTGCCCTCCTCCTTACCAAGGAGGCGCTCTACCTCTGAGCTACATGGGCAAATAAGTGGAGCAGGCGACGGGACTCGAACCCGCAACCCCCAGCTTGGAAGGCTGGTGCTCTAGCCGGTTGAGCTACGCCTGCTCACATATAGAGCTAATTTTACTTATTGAGAAATTTAAATTTAATATCTCCGAAAATTTTGTTCTTATTTGTCAAATTTTTCTCCCTATATCCTATTTACCCGAGTACCCTCCATAATTTCCCATCTTTCTTTTTTCTTTTCATCATGTATAATCTTTCATCTGCCTTTTTGATGATTTCTTCTGGTTCTTTGCCGTCTTCCGGAAATTCCGATATCCCAAACGAAAAATCAAAACTTATTTTTTCTTTTATCCTATGAGCTATTTTTTCTGCAACATCTCCGCTTGCCCCTTTTACCAGTATAACAAACTCATCCCCCCCATATCTTGCGGCAATATCAGTTTGCCTTATGCTACTTTTTATTGATGCAGCTAGTTCTTTTAACGCTTTGTCTCCTTCTATATGACCTTTTGAATCATTTATTTTTTTCAAGTCATCTACATCTATGAATATCAAAGAAAATTTTTCATCGTTGACGATTAGATTTTTAATTTCATTCTCAAAAAATCTTCGGTTATATAGATGAGTGAGAGGATCTAAAATGGCTTCTATTTTTTGTTTTTTCCTTCTAATATGTTCTGCATAACTCCTTGATTCAAGGCGCATCTCAACTCGTCCCAAAGTTATAAGATCTCCTGGAAGAATTTTAGCCAAAACTATCTTTTTTCCATTTACGAAAGTTCCATTTGTTGAGTTCAAATCTTTTATTGTAAGTGCCCCTTCTTCTTTCATTTCAATAAATGCGTGTTTACGAGACACGCTCTTTTCTGGAATTACCATATCAACATCTCTTGACCTCCCTATTATTCCTGGTAGTTTCAGTTCTATTTCTCTTCCAGCAATTTCTGGTGGGCTTTCTATCACAAAAACAAAAATTCTATCTTCCCTCAAAATCCTTTTTCTTGCTTGCGTTATATCAGTCGGATCTGTCAGGTCATCCCTTAACCTATTCATATATTCTTAATTTTAAATTTTTGATCTATCTATATTATTCTTAATTTACTCTTTTGTCTTTTGGGAATACAAAATTTGAAGCTGAAACTTTTAAATTTTTTTTTGATGAAAGACGGTAATAAACAAGATGATCAGGCTTTACTTAGTTTTAACTTAAAGATTTTTGTTGCGGGTCATAGAGGACTTGTCGGCTCTCATATACTTGATGCCCTAAAACAGAGGGGGTACAAAAATTTCGTTTTGAGGACAAAAAGCGAGCTTGATCTGAGGCGTCAGGCTGATACTGAGGATTTTTTTTCAAGCGAAAAACCAGATTGGGTTTTTCTTGCTGCTGCAAAGGTCGGAGGTATCCTTGCAAACTCAACCTATAAAGCTGAATTCATATACGATAACCTTGCAATCGCTCTAAATGTTATACATTCTGCTTTCAAATTCGGAGTAAAAAAACTCCTGAATTTAGGCTCATCTTGTATATATCCTAAATTCTCCCCTCAACCTATGAAAGAAGAATATTTGCTTTTGGGATATCTTGAGCCAACAAATGAACCTTATGCTATCGCAAAAATATCTGCTATAAAGCTTGTCAGATACTACAACGAAAGATACGGGACAAATTTCTTTTCTGTTATGCCAACTAATTTATACGGTCCTCGTGATAACTTCAATCTTGAAACTTCTCATGTTATTCCAGCTCTTATAAGAAAATTTCATCTCGCAAAACTTCTACAAAAAGATGATTTTGAAGGTATAATAAAAGATATAAGAAAAACTCCTCTGGGTTTTGGACTTGATGAAAAAATAAATTTTGAAGATCAGAACTCAATAGAAAAAGCTCTTTCATTTTGTGGGATAGAAAAACATAAAGTTACACTTTGGGGAAGCGGGGAGGTTTTCAGAGAGTTTTTATATGTAGAAGACCTTGCATCATGTTGTGTGTTTCTTATGGAAAATGTAAATGCAGAAGATATAAGGAAACTAAACCAAGACTATTTTGTGAATGTCGGGACAGGGGAAGATTTGAAAATAAAAGAGCTTGCTCAAATCGTAAAAGACACGGTTGGATTTCAAGGAGAAATATCTTGGGATAGATCAAAGCCAGACGGAACTCCAAGAAAATTGCTTGATGTATCTTTGATAAAAAAACTCGGATGGGAACCGCGCATTAGCCTAAAAGATGGAATAAAAAAAACATACTCTTGGTACTTGGAATATGTTTATGGAAATGCTGAATATGGTAGAAAATAATGGTAAAAGATAAACGATTTTTTGCTTTTTGTTAGGGGAGAACTTAACCAATAAAAAAGAAATTAACCAAATAAAGAATATATCATGAGTGAAGAGAAAATTATTTTTTCCGAGAGCGTAAAAGGGAAAGAAGGGGAGTGGATTGAGGAAGAATTTTGTTCAAAAGACCTTGAAAAATTTCTCGCCGCAATAGGTGAAGAAAATAAATTACAAGATTATATAAAAAACGGATGGATTTTCCCAACATTCTTTACTATTTTCAGAAAAGGAAGACCAGACCCGCAAATTTCAGGATATAAAACTTTTTTACACGCAGAGCAAGAATACGAAATTTTCTCTTTTCCCAAATTAGGTGGAAAAGTAAGATACAGAACAAAAATCAAAGATATATACAAAAAAGTAAGTAAGAGGACAGGGAAAGATATGGTCTTCGTTGTTTTTGAAACCGAATTTTATTCTAACGAAAATCTTATTTGCATAGGTAGATCAACTCTGGTTTTTTTGTGAAGTTATGTAGGGGGTGTTTGTGTGCTTTTGACCAAAACTTATTCTTTCAGAAATTTCAGAGAGAAATTTGATAAAGTTAATCCAACTATTTTGTTAGTGTTCCTTTTTATTATTACCTTTCTCCCAAATATTATTGTATATAACCGAACACATGCCGCGGGAGATATAGCAGAATACATTAATAATCCCTTGAGAATCATATATGGAGAATTACCTTATAGAGATTTTTGGTTGATATTTCCTCCCGGTGAGGTTTTTTGCCTGCCTTTATATATAAGGTATTTGGATTGAATGTTAATATCTTGCTTGCTTTGACAGTTTTCCTCAACTCCTTTATTAGTGTTTCTTCTTTTCTTGTAGCAAGGCAAATATTCAAGGACAATTTCTTTTCTTCAGTAGCTACTATTTTAGTTATCTTCAACGGTTTAAGACATTACGGAGGTTTTATTTATATACACGTGTATTTTTTATTTCTTCTTATATCTGCTTTCTTCCTTTTGAGATACCTAAAAGATGAAAAACTTACAAATCTGTTTTTAACAGGAGTATTTTTGGGTTTAGCTTCTTTTTTTAAGTTGTATGAGGTTGGGGCAGCTTCTCTTTCGTTCCTTTTATTGGTTCTTATTTGGGCAAAACTTAAAAAAAAGAAAATCAAATCCATCGCTACCATGCTTTTCGTCCTTTTTGGTGGATCATTTTTATTTCCTGTTATTACCTCTATTATTTTGATAGATATTTGGAAAGAAATGTTAAGATGGGTATTGATAGAGTCTGTATTACATGGTACATCTATGAATTTGCCATACTTTACTGATTCTCGTTGGTACTTAGATAGAATTTTAGAGGATTTCAACAGTATCAAAGGAGGGAATTACTACAAGATTAGGTTATTTCATGATATAGTCGGTCTTATATACACTACAACATCATATCTTTTGCCTTTTATTATTTTAGCTACATCTATTTTTTATCTGATATATGGAAGATATCTGAAAAATGAAAGGTACATTATAGTGCTTTTTTTACTTTGGGGATTTTTTACTTTTCCAAAATCTTTTGGTCGTTCTGATATGAGCCATTTGGTAATATCCATTAATCCATTATTTTTCCTCGTAGTCTTCTTTTTGTGGAAAAGTATGCAAGATTTCAATAAAAATTTATTCAATAAAGTTCTCAGGTCAGCATATGCTATAATAACTCTTTTACTATTGCTTTCGGTTCCACATTTTTTTATTTATATCGCATTTCAGCTGAAAACTTATCGTCATCCGGTTGAGGCAAAGTATGGAACTCTGCTTTTCAAAGATCATTCAGATGCGAAAAATGTAAATGCTGTTATCAAATATATTGATCAAAATACGAACGAAGGAGATTATATTTTTGTTACCCCATGGTTTGCTCCCCCTCTTTATGCCCTAACTAACAGAAGAAATCCTACCTATTATGATTCGCTAATTGATCCTATTGTCCTGCCATCAGAGGAAAAGCAGTTAAAAATTTGCGATGATCTTCTACGAAAGAATACTAAACTTGTGATTCATTATCCTGATTTCGGATATAGTGCAGGACATTTTATGAGCTCTTGTCCAATGTTGCAGAAATGTATAGAGGATAACTTTGATTTAGTAGTAAAATACGGAAATTACTGGATATATAAGAGGAGGGAAATAAGAAACATGGAATAAGAGTTAAAGATATATGCAACAGGGCGAAAAATTATAGTAGTTTGTTTGTCCCTTTTGCGTTTTTTCTCGTCTAATTTTAAATTTCTGCTTTAAAAAATTTTTTCTTTTTGGAAACAAAATTCTGACTTATGGTGGTTTTTGCCTTTTTGTTTTTTGCTATAAATCTTACATTAGATGAGGCAGTAAAAATAGCTGTTGAAAATAATCTTTCAGTCTCTTCTCAAAGATACTCTCTCAAAGATGTTGAATATACTGCAAAAGCTGCCTGGTCTTATGTGCTTCCAAGATTAGTTGTTGATTCGTCTTACAGAAGAAACCTTGAACTACCGGAAGCTCAAATAGGTATGCAAAAAGTAAAAGTAGGAAAGCCAGATCAAACCCAAATTACTCTGTCTTTGGTTCAATCTCTACCTATTGATGGTTCTGTTTGGTACCTCAAAGAAGCTCAAAAGTATTCTTACGATTCTCAATCATACTCGTTTTTGGCTTTCAAGAACGAAATAATTTTCAGAGTTGTAAATCTTTACATTACAATTTCTAAACTTTTGCTCTCTCAAAATATAGCAAAGGAAAATTTAGAGAGGATGAAAAAGCATTATGAGGTCGCTCAAAACCTTTTTTCTGCTGGACTTATTCCCGAAGTTGATCTCACAAGAATAGAAACATCTTTGTATGAAGCTCAACTTCAACTTAAAAATATAGAAATTCAGCTCCACCAGAACCTGCAAAATTTTCTTCTGATTTTGGGCAAAGATGATATAGATCCTATTCCTTCTCAATCTATTGATGAACTCATTTTTATTTTTGATCCTTTCGGATTTTTTGACTCAATAACCCAAGAAAAGATAGATATAGAAAATTCTCCTGATATATCATCTATAAGATTTAGGGTTTTGCAATTGGATAGACTTTCAAAAGCTCAAAGAGGACAACTCTTCCCGCAAATATCTTTTGGTTTTTCTCTCATAAACTCTTTCGGTTCTTTTATTGAACAAAGGAATATACCCGTTTTATCTGTTGGAGCAAATTTGACTTTTGATTTTGGTGGAACTTACCACAACTACCTTGCAGTAAAGCAAAGAAAAATATCAGTTGAGTTTCAACTTGAAGATTTGAAAAGACAAAAAATCAAAAGCTTGGAAATGGTTATTAAAGAATATGAACTTGTAAAAAGCAGACTTGAACTCGCTCAAAGCAGACTTGCATCAGCTGAAAAATCCTTGAAATCAGCAGAGGAACTTTTCAGATATGGAAAACTAACTTCTGTTGACCTTATGGATTATGAGTTCCAATACGAAAACGCAAAATTTGACATCATATCAGCAAAAGCTGATTTATTACTCCTTATGTGGAGAACTATTTACTTGACAGGACAGCTAGAGCAGTTTTTCATATCAAAAAATCATGTTGGCAAAAAGTCTAACTAGCTTTGCCGCAATGAGAACGACCCCATTTTCAGGGCGGCCCTGCAAAGCCATCAGGACCTAACCTCATCGCTACCCCCTCCCACTTCCCTTGCACCATCACAGGGCGCAAGGGAGAGAAGTCCCTCATACAGAACCTCCCAAGGAGAGGTATAGCGAAGGCTACCCTCAGAACTCGCCAGAATTTCTGTCCGCTTTCCGGACCCCTCACAGGTTCCTTCCTCAGGTTCCCCTGCTTTTGGGTCTCTGGCTCACTCTGAGAGCTTTTATTTGTTTCCATCAAAAATTTTTCCAAAAATTTCTCCAAAAATTTCTTCTCCTTCTTCAACCTCCTCAAATCCCTCTTTATTCCATTTGCTTTGTATTTGTTTTTTTCTTGATTCAACTTATTTCTCAATTCCTCCTCCATTTTCCCTAATCTCCATAATGCATATTGAATGTAAATCTGGCTTTTGAGAAGCTTTTTGTAGTTCTCTGGTATTTCTTCCTGAAAACCTAACGCTTTCCTACCTATAACATATGCTCCTGCTATATCTTTATCTATAAAATACTGCGGACAATATTTCATCATACCTATAACTGATGTGAAAGCTGGATTTACCTTCACTACCTCTATTCCTTCCTGAATTGCTAAGCTCTCTATCTTTTTCAGTATTCTCCTATAAGAGAAAAATTGTAGGATTTTTCTGAGCTTTGCTTTACCATCCCCTCTCTTTCCTTTTGGGAGCTTTCCAATATCCTCAATTGCTATTGCTTTATTTTTTTCTTTTGCAAATTTTATAACCTCGTGAGCTATCAACCACTCCTCATATTCTTTCCTATTTCTGCTTTTGTATTTCAAAAGATAAGAAAGATAGATTGATTTGTAGCTTTGCAAATTACCATCAGGAGAAACTTCTGCAAGAGCAAGATGGAAAGGTCTTGCATTCACATCTATTCCTATTACTCCCTTTGATTTCGTAATTGTTTGAGGGGGAACATCAAGAGAAAATCTGACAAATCCGTATATTTGACCATCTTTGAGTTTTAGCTCAACAGTGTAAGGGAATTGCTCTCCCGATAAGATTTTTGCCAAAAACAAAGCCCACTTATCTGATTTCCCACTCAAATCTCTCTTTACCCTTGCTAATATAAATTTCCTGTTCTTCAAAGCTATTCTTAACAGAAGATTGTTTTTACCATTTTCAGCAGGGATAAATCTGAGATTAAGGTTTCCTTTGTGAGTTTTGTGCTTTGCGCCTATGCTTAACAAAGTTCCCTGCCTTTTTTCTTTCCATTTTCTCTTAAGCTCCTTCAATCTTTTTCCTTGAAGATAATTCTTTTTGAGCTTTTCAAATAGAGTTCTACCACCGAATATAAGCTTTTTTGGATTCTGTCCTCTTGCTTTGCAACTTTGAAAAATCTCTCTTGCTTTCTCAACTGCACAATTTACATAATGAGAGTTGAGTTCTGGGAATTTCTGTCTTGTTATTGTGTAAGCTTGCAAAGTGGTAAAACCCTCAAGAAGTCTCTTGTATGAAAATCTTACAGCAGAAGAGAAACTTCTCATAAGTTTCAGGATTTGTTCTTTCTCTTCCCTATTTACAACGAGTTTGAAACTTGTAGTTATGAACATATAAATTAAACAAATTGTAATAATTGATTTTGGCTTAAAGCGGAATTTTGTAAAATTTTTGAATTTAGGGAAGAAATTATAATTTCAGATGATTGCGACAAAGCATTTTTAAATCATAAAATGTGTAAAATCCCTTTTTATGATTGGAGTTTTGATGATAAATAGAGTTCATTTTGTTTTACTTCCTTTTCTTATCATTTCTTTCGGTCAGCTTACTTCCTGCTCTTCCTCTGCTCCTTCTAAATTAAGTGAAAATTACAAAGTTGTTCAGAGGTTAAATCTTATAAGAGTTGGAACTTCAAACATCAAATGGGAGCTTTACCTTGGTACAGGCGGGTACCAAAAATTAGAAGAGAAAGTTTTGAGTTCTTTTGAGTTTTCTCCCTCTGGTATTGAATCTGGTATTGAAAATCAGTTTGTTTCAGCTAAATTAGAGAAAAAAGACGATTTCGCTGTTATTTATGTGAGATCAAAGCTTTACGACTTTGATTTCAAGCAGGATATTTTACCTTTTATAGAACTTGAATTTCTATGTGGTGATAAAGAAAGATTTTTCGGTTTCGGCTCGTGGGCAGATTATGCCGACGCAACAGGAAGGAAAAGACTGATATACACACAAGAACAGCATGTTGGAGGAGAAATGACAGATGATGGAAAAATAGTAAATCAGCCATGGCCTTTTGGTGAATTACTAACTTATTTTCCTGTTCCATTTTTTGTTTCTTCTCAAAACTATGCATTTTTTGTCACAGGATTTGACCCTATCGTTTTTTCCATATGTGAAGATGGGAAAGTATGGAAAGTCAAGGTTTTCAATAATTCCGCCACATTTTTTGTTTTTGGCTGGAAAGAAAAACCCCTTGAAGCAATTAAAAAATTTACCGGAATTGTAGGCAGACAAAAAACTCCACCAATATGGGCTTTTGGAAACTGGATAGATGCGATAGGAGGTCAGAAAAAAGTAGAAAATACAGCTCTTTTTTTGAGAGAAAATAAAATTCCTTCTTCTGCTATATGGACGGAAGATTGGGCAGGTGGTTTCAGGAGAACAGAAGATATATACACAATAGAAGGTTGGGATACAGAACCATCTTATGAGCTTTATCCAGATATAAAATCTTTATCATCAAAACTTCACTCATTAGGATTTAGATTTTTGGGGTATTTCCACCATTTTGTCGGAAAAAATAAAAAAGCCTTTTCATACTTTCAGGAAAACGAACTTTTGCTAAAAGCAAAAGATGGAAAAACAAGATTTGTTTTCTTTATACCAGAAGCTCAAGATGTTGGTTTGCTTGACCTTGAAAACCCAAAAACTTGGGAAGCTATGAAATCTATAATGAAAAGTGTGGCAAGTTTGGGCTTTTCCGGATGGATGGCTGACTTTGGAGAATGGGTAACTCCTGATATGATTTCATTTTCAGGTAAAACAGGTTGGCAACTTCATAACCTTTATCCGTATCTTTGGGCAAAACTCAACAGAGAATTTTGGGAAGAGTTTTCTCAATCTGATTTTGTCTTCTTTTCAAGGTCTGGATTTACTGGTTCTTGGGTGTTTTCTCCTGTTGTTTGGCAAGGAGATCAGAACACATCTTTTGAAAGACTTGACGGTTTAGGTTCTGTTATACCATTGATTACATCTTTGGGATTTTCAGGGGTTCATAGTGTGGGACCTGACATAGCAGGGTACACATCGGGGGTTTTGAGTCAAAATTCAGATAAAGAGCTTTATATAAGGTGGACATCTTTGTGCGCCTTTTTGCCAATATTCAGAACTCATCACGGAGTTACACCAGAAAAAAATTGGAGATTTACAAAAGATGATGAAACTCTTTCTATTTTCAGAAAATATGCTCAAATTCATATAAAACTTGCTCCTTTCTTTTTCGGCATCGCAAAAGAGGGAGAACAAAAAGGGTATCCAGCGGTAAGACATATATTTTTGGAGTATCCAGATGTTGTTCAGTTCATACCTGAAAAGTTAGAGGTTATAGAACAAGAGTTTCTGCTTGGAGGAAAGATGTTAGTTGCTCCAATTGTCAGGAGAGGTGAAACAAAGAGAGAAGTTTTCATACCACCGGGAAAATGGGTTGATTTTTTCTCTCAAAAAGAATTTGATGGGGAACAAAAAGGAAAATTTTTAGAAGTTGAAATACCTTTGGGAGAGATTTTTGTTCTCGTCAAAAAAGGCGAGTGCATTGAAATTTTTGACCCGGTTCTAGATACATTAAATCAAACTCAAAATCCTGAAATAATAGGGATAGATGATGTGCAGATAAAGAAAGTTTGTTTTTGATAAAGAAAATTTTTTGAGTCAGTTTTTTGAACTCAGTTTCTTGATGATTTTTTGAAAATCAGTCTAATCCCTGTTTTTTTCTTTCCTGAAAAGATATTTTTCTGTTTTTGACATACCAGTTGTAAGTTTGTTCAAGGCAAAGTTCTGGTGTGAATTTTGGGGAAAAACCTAATATTTCTTTTGCTTTTTTTATGCTATAATGAGCTCCAGTTAAAGCAAAGGGAATAAGCTCTTGTGGAGTATGAAAAAGTGGAATAAATGGCAATTTCATCGCTAAAATTATTCCTAATTTCACAATCGGAAGCGGTACTTTTATAATTTTCGTCTTACTTTTTACTCTTTTTATGAAGCTATCAAACACATCTATTACGGGAGGTGCGATCTCTGATGATATGTTAAAAACATCATGATTTTTGCCGATTTTATTTGTTCCCGACATTTTTTCAAGTGTTTTCAAAGATAAAATGAAAGCCTCGGCTGCATCTTCTGCATGAACACAAGTAAATGGTATTTTGGGATCACAAAATAAAAACAAAGGTAATCCAAGTCTTACTAAATCAAAAATAAATGTTATAGACCTTTCATGATAGAAACCTTCTCCGAAAATCATAGGTAATCTCAAAGATATTGCAAAAATTTTGTTTTGTGAGCAAGCTTTGTCAAGTAATCTTTCACATTCAAATTTATGTCTGCTATACGCACCTGTAAAAGCAGGAGTATCTTCTTCTGAAAGTGGATACTTTTTTTGTGGTCCAAAAATTTCTGTTGTTGAAGCAAAAACAATAAATCTAACATTATGTGATATACAAGACTGAATAACATTTTTTGTTCCGTTGACATTTATATCATATAAGTTCTTTTCTCCGAGTCTTTTTTCCCATTGGGGCATCCTTCCTGCAAGGTGAAAAACAGTATCTACTCCTTTTACTGCATCATTTACCTTATTTGAATCTCTTATATCTCCTTGTATCCAGTCTATTTTACTGAATTCATGAGGTGGTGGAAAAAGATCAAAACCTTTTACCTCAAACCCGTAACTTATTAGTTTTCTTATTACGTATCTTCCTAAAAGTCCCCCAGCCCCTGTAACCAAAACTTTCATTCTTTTGGATGTAGATTTCTAATTTACAGAGTTATATTTGTAAAACAAAAATTTGTAAAATTGCTTAAAGTATAATATGAAAAAATCAAAAAATAGCAGAAAGGAGGTAGTAATATGGTAAGAAACGAAAACAAAAAAGATCAAAAAGGAAATATAGTAAAAGTAAAAAAGTTTTTACCTTTTGTAATATTGTTGGCGGTTATATCTTCTTTTTATTCGGTTTTTTTAGTTTCTCATTCTGTTGCCGAGCCTATGGATTTTTATTGCTCCGGACCCAAATCTCGTATGACCGGATGCACAGGTATTGCGGCTTCCAGTGGTTATGAATCTGCTTTCTTTAACCCTGCTCTTATATCTGCTAAAAAGAATTTTGGTCTTGGATATCTTTTTGCATCTCAAAAAGTTGAAGTTGAATTGAACGGGAAAAAATTAGATAAGGTTGGAAATCCTCTTGAAAATGTTTCTCAAATTAATGCTGGTCTTTCTTGGCGTTTATCTGATTTGCCTATTTTTGAGGAAAGTAAGGTCCTTGAACACATATCAATCGGTTTGGCTGCTTTTTTGCCAACCGGAAAACAGCTAATAAGAGTTGGAAATGTTGAAACAAAAACACCATCAACTCTCCTTTATGGCAACAGAAACTCCCGTTTCTCTACATTTGCAGGACTTTCAGGAAACATCCCTGTAGCTGAAAATTTTAAATTGTTTTTAGGTGCAGGGGGATATTTCTTTGCAGATCTTCCAATTTTTATTGATGCTAATTTATCTCCTGATAAAGACCTTGTTATTATTGATGGTGCTCTTGAAGGTAAACCTGGATTTATTGGTGGTGCAGCAGTGGAGTACTCATCAGAAAATATATATATGAGAGTTGGAGGAGTTGGGAGATCATCTCTTTATATAAATATACCAACAAAAGTTAATGCTTATCTTACGGGAGAGAAAATTCTGTCTCTAATGGCTGCCTTGGTAGATTCTTTTGTGCCGGGACTTTTTGGAGGTGGGTTAGCAGGTGGATATAAATCAGAAGCTTTTAGTATTCATCTTGGGTTTGATTTTGCAAGATATCAGTTCTCAAAGTTCAAACCATCTCTTTTAGAGGTTCAAAGTATTGAGCCGCAGGAAATCGGAGGAACTTTATCTGGTCTCTTACCGAAACACGAGCTAAAATTAAAAGATGTAAATGTAATAAAAGTTGGAGGTATGGGGGAAATACCAGCTGGTAAAACAAAATTTCTCATAGGAGCAGGTCTTTCTTTGTTCCCATCACCTTTTGAAAATCAGACAAACCTTTTCTTCGTTGATTCCGATAGAACGATTGTGTCTGGCGGATTAGGAATTTCTGCTCCGTCTCCCTTTTTAGTCAAAGGTGATTTGGAGTTCATAGTTTCAGGGCAACTTCATATGATATCTCAAAAACAAATTTCTTCACAAGGAAAAACAGCTTCTATCAAAGGCAATTTACCAGTTATATCTGCCGTTTTAAACATAAACTACTGATTTTATGAACATAAACAAACTGTAACTTTTGATAGGTTTTTGTAGATTTTTTTCGTAGAAGAAAGATTTTTGACTTTCGCATCCATTTGATAAAATTCATTATTGATACAAAAAATAAATAGCAATATAAAATACCAATTTTTCAGAGTTAAAAAGGAGGAAAAAATCTTATGATAGGTGCAGATGAAATATCAAGTATTATAAAGGAAAGAATAAAGGGAACAGACTTTGAAGCTCGCTTTGATGAAATAGGAGTGGTCACATATGTTGGAGATTATATTGCACGAGCCTATGGACTCTGGGAAGCTATGGCTGGTGAGGTCGTTGAATTCTCATCGGGACACAAAGGAATAATCCTAAACCTTGAAGAAGAATCAGTCGGAATAGCTATAACGGGTTCGACGGAAGGAATAAAAGAAGGAGATATAGTTAAAAGAACGGGAAAGCTTTTTGAGGTTCCGGTTGGAAAAGCTGTTCTCGGAAGAGTAATAAACGCGATCGGAGAGCCAATAGATGGTCTCGGTCCAATTTCTTATGAGGAAACAAGAAGAGTTGAGGTTAAAGCTCCCGGTGTTATAATGAGGCAACCTGTAAGAGAACCTTTGCAGACCGGAATTAAAGCAATTGATGCTATGATACCGATAGGGAGAGGTCAGAGAGAGTTGATAATAGGAGATAGGCAAACCGGAAAGACTACGATTGCTATTGATACTATAATAAATCAAAAGTATGCAGAACCTCCTGTCTACTGTATATATGTTGCAATAGGGCAAAAGCTTCAATCTATTGCACAGGTTATAGATACCCTCAAAAAATTTGGAGCTATGGAATACACTACCGTTGTCGTTGCATCTGCCTCTGAACCTCCGACTTTGCAATATATCGCACCTTATGTTGGATGCACAATAGGAGAATATTTCAGAGATAACGGAATGCATGCTCTTATTATTTATGATGACCTATCAAAACATGCACAAGCATACAGAGCTCTTGCTCTACTTCTGAGAAGACCGCCCGGAAGAGAAGCTTATCCCGGAGATGTGTTTTATCTACATTCAAGACTTCTTGAACGCGCAGCTAAACTATCTGATGAGCTTGGAGGAGGGTCCCTTACTGCTTTACCAATAATTGAAACCCAAGCAGGAGATGTCTCTGCATACATACCAACAAATGTTATTTCAATAACAGATGGACAGATCTATCTTGAACCAGAACTTTTCTATGCGGGAATTCGCCCAGCGATAAATGTCGGAATTTCTGTATCTCGCGTTGGTGGTAATGCTCAAATAAAAGCTATGAAAAAAGTTGCTGGTATGCTCAGACTTGAACTCGCTCAATATAGAGAACTTGAAACTTTTGCTCAATTCGGTTCAGACCTTGATCCTGCAACTTTGAAACAAATAGAAAGGGGAAGAAGGCTTACAGAAATTTTAAAGCAAAATCCTCACGAGGTTCTTCCGGTTGAAAAGCAAATCGTAATAATATATGCAGGAACAAGAGGGTATCTTGATAAATATCCTGTTCAGCTCTGCCGAAAATACGAAGAAGAACTCTATAAATTTTTAGAATCAAAATATCCTGATATTTTCAAAGATATAAAGGAAAAGAAAGATTTGACGCCCGAGATTGAAGAAAAGCTCAAAAAAGCTCTTGATGATTTTGATTCGTATTTTTCTTCTCTTGTAAAACAACTATAGATGTGAGGAAAGTTATTTTTCACTTAGCTTAATTTTTTGTAAAATACCTCCGAAATCTTATTTTAGTTCAAATAGTTGTTAATGCTAAATATTTGTTTCAGGAAGAAACTTTCATATTTGAAAATTACAAATCCTGGAAAAAATTTGATTTTTTTGCTCAAAAATGCAAAAATTTGGTTTTTGATCGCTTTCTTTCCCTTATCTGATGAGGGCTCCAAAAGTTGTTCAAAATCTTGACTTTTTTTTTTGAAGTGATTATATTTTTTCATATAAAAAAAACAAAAAAGGAGGTAAAAAACATGGGGAATAAAAAATTAATGTGTGGAGTATTGATGGTGGTTTTTGGATTTTTTGTGGCTTTGTTTTTGACGGCAGGTTCGGCAAACGCAAAAAGACTCCAAGAAATGCACCACTCAATAACCTTGGATACTGGTAACCCATATTCTGCTGGTCCAAAAGACCCTATAAGATGGGGCGGACTTCCTCAGGTTGCTCCCGGTTTTATAACTCGTACTGCGCTTGAAAAACATAATCTTGTGATAAGATTAACACAAGGGGGACTTAATGAAATAGGAAATCTTATTTCAGATATACTAAAATATGACCCATCGGTAGCTAACCTTATAAATTACTTTGCAATGTCATTTTTAGATAGATGCACAGATACAAAAGTTGTCGCAGACTTTTGGGACTCTTTATTTGAATTTCAAGAGTGGCTTACACAAAACTATTCAAATAATGCAACAAAATATTATTACTACCAAACCGTAGCAACAACTGCCTGTGGAATATTCCCTTCTTCTCCTGGTTTTAGCTACGGAGAAGGTACAACACACTGCTTTGGAAATGGAATTTATTTTGAATATATAGGTGGATACAACCCAACGGGAACATGGGATGAAGGAACAAATATGTGCAAAGACGACGGAAAAGGTCTTTTTTCTATGTGCTTACCTATCCCGCTTCTTAATGATGAAGGTGCTCCAATATGCGTTAATGCTGTAATCTATGGGCAAGAAAGAAATAAACAACCTTATCCGCCAACAATATTCTTCTCGGGAGGTTTTTATTGGCGACCGTTTGGAAAATGTGCTTCTGATTTGCCAGGTATCTGTCCTACATCACAAGGATGGGATAACTATTACTTTTTGGATAGGGTAACAGGAAATAGATTAATAGCAGATTATAATAGGAATGGTATAAGGGTAACACTCCAACAGAATATAGGAACAGATTATCCTGCAACTGCTACATGTGAGGGAGATTTGACAGAACATACATCAGATGATAGATTAGATATCGGTATTGAGTTACCAAACTTTGAAATAGCCCTAACATTTACATCTCCTTTTGTGGATTCTCAAACAAGATATGTTGATTGTAACTGGGTTTCAGGTACTTGTCAGTTTAGAGACGGTGTTACGAGTTTCCCGAACGAGCTTTCTTTCTGTTTCAAAAACAGAGCTGCTGTAAGTGATAACCATATATGCGACCCACAATATGATAACGGAGCAACAGGGTATAAATATGATCCAGCTCGTGTTATTTCAAACTACATAAATGGAAGGGCATATATAAGAATACCAATTTTAGCTTTAAGAGTAGGGATACAAATAAAAGGAAACTTCACAGACTTTACCAACTATAGAGATTGGGAACACATGGTGAGAGGTCTCGGAATAAACTTGAAAGCATTAGATGTTGTAGCAGGTGTCGCATATGACTTTGTTCCTATGAGCGCATCAATAACAACCCCTGCTTGTTGGTCCACTTCGTGGAACCAAGTAGGGTCTGTTCAGTATTGTCCAGAATACAGGGTATCACAGAAATTTGCAAAAACTCTGCTGTGGCTTGATGCAGTAATAAGAATGATCGCTGTTGATACCTTTGATGTATCTTGTATTTCTGGTCACACGGTAACTCAATACGATACTTGTGTTGCATATTTCCTTTTCCCGGGACAAGTCTTTGATTTGAAAGATATAATAAAGAACTTGAACCCAATAGATCACCCGTTGGAGGAGGTTGTTTATGTGGGACCGACAACATATTATGAGCACAAACCAAATAAGATTTTCATTGATTTTGGTTTCACAAACGATTTCTGGGCAGATTCAGCCGGAATAATTATAGCGGCTAATGTCGGAGTTGATATAAGATATGTTATGTGGAACTCCTCAGCTACAAGCATAACATATGTCAAAAGAGACTACTCAGTATTTAATGATTATGTTTCAACTTGCGTACAATTTGCTTCTTTTGTAACTGCTGCTACAAGCCCAATAATACCAATACCTGAATGCCAACCACAAACAGGGTGTCCATCTACTGTAAGAACTGTGTCAACTTGTCCTATTGTAAACGGTGGTTTAAACCCGTATGTCTTTGCTACGGAATGGTTACCGCAAGCTCCTGCTCCATCGACCTTAGGAGAAGGTAGATATGGATACTCAATTACGAATTACTATGTGGGAATAGGAATTCACCACAACTTAATATCAAGGGTTCTTTTTGAAGCAATAGGAGATGGTCTTGCTTGCATATGGGTAGATAAATACACACCTATGTTGGGAGGATTTGCCGGTGGTTTCTTGAAAACAGATTCATTTGGGTTCTTTATGCCACAACTCAAAGAAAAATACCCTGGAAAGGATATGGCGATTGAGATTATTCCAAACTACAAAGACCCAGGGAACCCATCTGGAAACTCGGGTGGAGCAGCTTCTTATAACACACCTCTATCTGTTGTAGCTTATGCAAAAACTGGTGGTCCAACTTTCAGACCCGTTCTTTCTGTCTATTCTTCAAACTCAACGAGAGTTAATTTCTGGAGTGAGTTTTTAGCGAATGCAACTTATGGTTCATCTTTTACGATGTTTGTTCAGCCATCAACTTGGTTTGATACAGCAGACCTTATGATAGATATTCCTTATCTTGACCTTTCATTTAATGTGGTCACAACCGGTACTATAACAGATCCTATGGCAAGCCAAACATGGATGAGAATTTTTGGTTTAACAGTTGGGCTTATGCTATCCGTTGATATAGATATAGTGCCGTGTGTCTCTCCTGACTGTGCGAGAACGGTTGAATTTCCTCCTTACGAATCTATTGATTTTTCACAGCCATTAACATCAGTTTTAAGAGATTATTATACTGGTCAATACTTGAACGAAACTACAAATTACTTCCCATATGGTGGTACATTTGCGAGAGTTATAGACTTGACCTTGTATGTGGATCCAGATGTAAGATACTTTATAGCATATAACACAAATGCTCTTGGGCTTTCTGGCTCTGATTGGTCTGAAATACTTGGTAATATTTTACCTGTTATCTTGAATGCAGTTGCTGGTGCAAAATTAAGAGTGGCATTTGACCCAGCAGCTCTTTTGCAGCTCCCAATTGAGCTTAACTTCCCATGGGTCGGTCCGGAGTTCGGAACAACCTTGAACTGGGATCAACCATTTGCAGGAAATCCAAGAGACAATATCGGTGATTACTTTGAGATGTTTATACACTGGAGAGGAAGAGTCGGACTTGCTCGTATAGTTAAAATTCTCAAGAGTTTCGGTATAGATATCGTTGATATAATTGGTGGAGTTGCTGGACTTTCACCGAAAGCGGTAAATCTCCACCTTGCTGATGGAAATATGAGAAATGGCTTCAAAGTCACACCACCTGAAACATTCATAACATATACATCAGATCCACACGCTCTTTATACAAAAATTGAGTTTTCAGCTTGGTCCCCTGATAGTTCAAAGTTCAGATACTCTTGGAGACTTGATGGCGGAACATGGAACCTCTGGCAAAGAGAAAACTCAGTAGTTCTTACTCACCTACTTGAAGGATGGCATGTATTTGAGGTGAGAGCACAAGATGAAAATAAACTGATAGACCCAACTCCTGCAAGGTTTGTATTCAGAATAGACTCTCTCGGACCGGATATAAGACTTACAGCACCTGATATGGTAAGAGGTTCAAAATTCAAAGCATTCGTAGATGTTCAAGACGCACAAGCGAAAAAATCGGAAACATTGGTGTCATGGAAATTAGATGATGCTGAGTGGAGTGAGTGGGTTCCGGCTTCTGAGATTACATCAATAGAGATAAACTCTCTTGCAAAAGGTGAGCATATTCTTCACATAAGGGCAAAAGATGATGTAGGAAATATATCAACATATTCACACAGGTTCTTTGTAACAGAAAAAGTGGGTGTTCTCGGTTGTTCATCAGCATCAGCAACCGGATTGCTCCCACTTATTGTTATGGTTTTGATTGGATTTGCTATCATATCAAGAAGGTTGAGAAAATAATAACAAAGAAGGGGGACCTTTAAAAATCTGGAGATCCGGTCCCCCTTTTCTTTTTTCTCCTGTAATTTTTTCAACATTTTATCAATTGAGATTTTTTCTTTCTCTCAAAAAATATTACCTGAATTTAAACAAAAAGACGTAAAAGTGTTTTATTTTTATTTTTTTATTGATGCAAATACCAAATTTAGGGAAGACTTTTAGGGGAAAAATTAGGGTCAAAGGAGATAAATCAATATCTCACAGAGTTCTTATTCTCTCCGGTTTATCAGAAGGTATTACGAAAATATATAATTTGAGCTCCGCTGATGATGTAAAAAGAACTGCAAATATCCTCTCAGAGCTCGGAGTCAAAATAAAAGAGAAAGATGGTCAAAATTATGTTAATGTTGAAGGCAAGGGGTTATACCTCAATTTTCCTCAATCTGTATTATATGCTGGTAATTCTGGAACAACGGCGAGAATTTTTTCAGCTATTTTATCTGCTCAGAAATTTCCTTCTGTTTTAGATGGTGATGAAAGTTTGAGAAAAAGACCTATGAAAAGAGTTGTGGAACCTCTCAGGAAACTTGGGGCAAAAATATGGGGGAAAAATAATGGTGATAACTTGCCTTTGATTTTTGATGGCGCTGGAAAATTTAGGGGTGGGAAAAATTTTCTTTTATCTGTTCCAAGTGCTCAGGTTAAAACAGCTCTTTTAATTGCTAACTTTTGGAGCGATGAGCCTATAAAGGTAAAAGAACCTTCATCTTCACGAGATCATACAGAAAGAATTCTACCAATTTTTTCTGTTGATGTGAAAAAAGATGAAGATGGATTTATTTTTTGCGAAGGCAAACCCATATCTCCCGGATTTTTTAATGTCCCTGGAGATATTTCTTCTGCCTCTTTTCTTTTGGCTCTCGGAATTTTGGGTAAAAATTCTGAGGTTGAAGTCTATGATGTTTTGTTAAATCCTACAAGAATAGGATTTATTCAAGCTCTAAAATCTATGGGAGGTGATATTGAGTTTTGGGTTGAAAGAGAGGAGGGAGGGGAGCCAGTTGGTAAAGTTGTTGCAAAATCATCTTTTTTGAAGGCCCAAGAGTTCAAGGGAGAAATAATTCCGCTTATGATAGACGAAATTCCTATTCTTTCTTTTATCGCTATTTTCTCTGAGGGAGTTTTTTGTGTAAGAGATGCAAAAGAGCTCAGGGTGAAAGAAACAGATAGAATTCATGCGATATGTCATAATTTGAGGGCTTTGGGAATTGATGTTGAAGAATATGAGGATGGTTTTTCATTTGAAGGTCTTGGCAAAGATGCTGAAAAAAAATTGAAGAATGACTATTATCTCAAATCATTTGGGGACCACAGAATAGCTATGTCTATTTTTGTTTTAGGATGTGTTATTGAAGGTAGGATTTTCGTTGATGATGATATAAAATCGGTTGTTTCTGTTTCATATCCTGAATTTTTCTCAGATGTCCAAAAACTTTTGGTTAAATTGTAAATCTTTCAGGTCAAATAAGTCTTCTTGAATCTATTCCTCCATCTTCAAGGAACTTTAATATTGAATATATATCTACTACAAGGATTGGTTCCCCATCAGCTGATATTGTTGCTCCTGCGATACCTGTTGCTTTTTTTATCCCACTTATTGTTTTTACTGCTACCTCCTCCGATGATATTACTGAGTCCACAAGAATTCCTAATTTTTTTTCCGCTACTCCTACTACTATGAGGTGATACATATCAAGATTGTTTGAACCTATACCAAGAACTTTTCCTAAATATACGGCAGGGAGCAGATATTCTCTCCAATTTATAACAGGTTGCCCGCTTGCATACTTTATTTCGTTTTTTGATATTCTGCTTATTTCTATTACAGATGAAAGTGGGATGAAAAATTGGTTCCCATTGCAAGATACTTTTAGAGTATTCATGATTCCAACTGTTAGAGGTAGTTTCATAGTTATTTTTGTTCCTAAACCGACTTCTGTTTCTATGTCAAGAGTTCCTTTCAGCTGAACTACTTTTGCTTTTACAACATCCATACCAACACCTCTTCCTGATACTTCCGTTGCGACATCTTTTGACGAAAATCCCGGAAGGAAAATGAGGTTTATAATTTCTTTTTCTGACATTGAATTTGCCTGCTCTTCTGTTATGAAGCCTTTTTCTATTGCTTTTTTTCTTATGATTTCTGGATCTATTCCTCTACCATCGTCTTGAACTTCTATGACTACATTTTCCCCCTCATAATACGCTCTGAGAATTATTTTCCCTTCCGGCGGTTTCCCAAGAGCTATTCTTTCTTCTGGTTTTTCTATGCCGTGGTCTATTGCGTTTCTTATGAGGTGAATTAGAGGTTCTTCTATTTCATCTACGATGTTTCTATCAAGTTCTGTTTCCTCTCCTTCTGTTATGAGTTCAACTTTTTTCCCAAACTGTTTTGCGATGTTCCTGACTGTTCCAGGAAACTTAGCAAATATTGTTTTTATGGGTATCATTCTCATCTTCATTACTGAAAACCTGAGCATAGAGATTATTTTATCTATATTAGCTACAATCTCAGATGCTCTTATTACATCTTCATCTTTTGGATATTTTTCTTCTATTTTTGGAAAGATATTGAGTAGAAAATTTCTCTCTAATATTAGTTCTTCCGACAAAGCCATAACATCGTCTACTTTTTTTGTGGATATTCTTATTGTCTCATAAGCGAATTTTTTTCTTCTCTTCTCTTCTTCTTTTTTCTCCTCATCTTCTTTTATTTCTTTTTCTTCTTTCATTTTTGCTGCTGCTATTATATCTTCTCTTATTATACCTTCTTTTGTTTCTGCGTATTTTGTTCTGACCTGCTCAATTTGTATTTCCTTCAATTTTTCTTGCTTTTTTTCTTCTTTCTCTAATTTTCTATCCTCCCTTCCCGCTACTCCCTCCTTTTCTCTTATTTCCTCTTTTTTTTCTTCTGTTTGAGGTATAATTTCTCCCTGGAGTTTTTCTAATATTTTCTGGATTTTCTTTATCTCAGTATCTATTTCAATATCTCCTTCTTCTCCAGTGAGAGCTATGTTATCTGTGAGAATTTTGAGTTTTTCAAGTGCATCAAATAGTACATTAATTATGTCTTCCGTGACCGGGATTTTTTCATCTCTTATCTTTGCTATTAAGTTTTCTGTTTTGTGCGAAAGTTCAACGGTTTTATTTAAACCTAAAAACCCAGCTGCACCTTTTACTGTGTGCCAATCTCTGAAAAGTTCTCTTACAAGTTCAGCCTCATCCCCCTCTTTCTTTTCTATCGCAAAAAGTTTTCTTTCTATTTCCGGAATTCTTTCTTTCGTTTCTGCTATATATTGAGAAATATACTCTTTCAGAGATTCTTCCCACCCCTCAAATTTTTCCTCTTCTCCCATATATAAAAATTTTAATATAATTTCTTTCGGATGACAAACTTTTTTACTCAGTTTGGAAATGATTTTATTTTTGACTGCAATTACTCACGCTTCCCGCCAGCGATTGCCGGAATGATAGATATTTCATCTCCATTTTTGAGGTCAGTATCAAGTCCTTTGAGAAATCTTATATCTTCATTATTCAAATAAATGTTTATAAACCTTCTCACCTCTCCATTTTCATCAAGGATTCTTGCCTTTATTTCTGGGTTTATCTGTCCGAGTTTTTCAATTACTTCCCTTATTGTTTTTGCTTCAACTTCTAACTCGCCTTTTCCACCTACAAGTTTTCTTAGGGGACCTGGTATTTTTACTTTGACCATCTCTTTAACCCTCCTATCTACAAAAACTTTATTTTTAAATTCTATTTTTTTATTTTGTTTTTTTCAAATTTTTATATTTGTTGGTATCCAAAAATTTTCCTTATGAATTCTTTTCCTCTTGATATTTCTAACATTCTTATTAATGGTATCCTTGCTTTTTCTATTATTTCTTCTGGAACTTCTATTTTGTATTTTAGTTCTTTTAGGGACTCCAAAACATCTTGGATTCTTATTGATTTCATATTTACACAAGTTTTCGGACTGCCTACTGAAAGTATTTGTTTATCTGGGTTTTCTCTTCTTATTCTTTCTACAAGTCCTTCTTCTGTTGCGAAAGCTATTTTTTTGTGAGGTGATTCTCTTGCGAATCTTACCATACCACCTGTTGAGAAAACTTCATCTGCAAGGTCTATAACTTCTGGAGAGCATTCCGGATGAACAACCACAACTGCATCAGGATGTTTTTCCCTCAATCTTATTATGTCTTCGGGTTTGAACCTGTGATGAACATTACACCAACCATCCCAAGGTATTATTTTTTGGTTTGTAAATCTTTGTATATATAATCCGAGGTTTCTGTCTGGTATAAAAAGAACCTCTGGAGCATTTAAAGATTTTACTATTGAGACCGCATTTGCTGATGTGCAGCATATATCGCTTTCTGCTTTTACTTCTGCATCTGTGTTGATGTAGCATACAACGGGTCTTCCTGGGTACTTTTCTTTGAATTTTCTAAGAGCAGATATATTTATCATGTCTGCCATAAAGCATCCTGCTTCAAGGCGGGGTAAAAGTACGGTTTTTTCTGGGGATACAACTTTTACACCTTCTGCCATAAAATGCACTCCACAAAATACTATAAGTTTATGGGGACTTTCTGCTGCTTTTATTGCAAGTTCAAGGGAATCTCCGACAAAATCTGCTATTTCTTGAATTTCAGGGAGCATGTAGTTGTGAGCCAAAATTAAAGCTTCTTTTTCTTTTTTGAGCTTTATTATTTCTTCTTGAATCTCTTTTATGTTTAAATCTTTTTCTTGTTTCACCTTTATAAAAAGTGGTGAAAGTTTTTTCCATTTTTCTGCATATCCTTTTGACTTAAAGATCTCTCTTGCATATTCTACTCTTTCTTTTTCAAGCAAGGGTTTGTATTCATGAATTTGACTTTGGTCCTGTGTTTTACCGTTTACTTTTTCATAGTTTTCTTTCTCTTTGTTGTTAGTCCTATTATTTTTTTTAATTTCATCTTCCATATTCTTATAATTTATTACTTTTTTATTTGATTTTTGCTTTTTTCTGCCAGTTCTACTTTCTCTCTAAAGACAAGAAATTTACGAGAAAAAACAGCAAGATTGAAAGAAAATTTGCCACTAAAAATGTAGGAAATATTGTTTTACCATAGGAAATAAATCTTGCGATAAGGCTTGCTTCAAATAAAATAAATGCGATGTAATTAGGGATTTTGAGGAATTTTATAGTTGTCTTTAAGATAGATGGGAGTATCATTCTTGCATGAGCAAAGACCATGCTGAATACGAAACCCAAAAGCAAAGAATGAATTCTCAAATCGTAATTTATGTTTGGTATTATAAAAGATAAACCATAAATTATGAGCCAGATGTAACCTGCCAATATACAATATGCTGTAAATCTGAAAGGTTCGGTTTTCCTCAGATTTATTAGGGCTATATCGGTGATGATGAAAATACATGAAAGTCCAACTAATATTATGCCTTTTAATGGATAAAATTTTTGGAGGAAAGGTAGCAAAAGTATTGAGGAAAAAATCAGATATTTTGATATTTTACTTATTTTTTTGAAGTTTTTTATTAATTCATACCTTTCTCCTAAAATAGTGAAGATGAAAAACAAACTCCAAAAATCAATAGCAAGCAATCTGTTTTTTTCGTACAGCTCAAAACCGAGTATATAAAAAATAGCCGATAAACCTAAAATTAAAAACTCTTCTTTCTTGAACCTCAAAAGGAAATACAAATATACTGCAAAGAGTATTAAACCACCTGAATAAAAAAATATCAGGGAGATTTTTGGATTGAGAATTATAAACGGAACTCCCAAAGCATTTACGAGTATGAGAAAGTTCAATTTTTCATTTCTCAGGCTAACTATTCTCTCTGCCGTTATAAGTGTCCCAAAAATCCTCCTATCATAAAATACTGATGAAAAAAGGAAAGCTTATTTATAAATCCCAATTCTAATCCTCCTCCTCTTGCGATGCCTGAAAGGGAACCTATAATGAATGAAAGAAAACCAAAAAACATGGAAACACGTACGAATATTTGCCAATTTATTTTTTGCATAATTTTTATAGTAAAAAATTGATTTTGATTTATCTTTTGCCTTCTTTTTGCTGGTAAATTATCTTATGACAGATTGTCTTGTGGTAGATTTATCATTTGCAGAAAAAATTTTTGAATTTTTGTTCAAATTCAAGCGAAGATTAATCTTATACAATTTGTTATTTGATGAATTCTGAGATGGAGGTAGATAAAAAATGAGCGACAAAATAATTCCTGCTCCGATAACAGCGAATGTATGGAAGGTACTTGTAAGCGAGGGGTCGGAAGTTTCAGAGGGTGATACTATTGTAATTCTTGAATCCATGAAGATGGAAATTCCAGTTGAATCTCCTTACTCTGGGCGAATAAAAAAGCTTTATGTGCAAGAAGGGGGATCAGTTGTAGAGGGGGAACCAATAGCTGAATTAGAATGAATAAAAGTGAAAATAAAAAAGATTTCATAAATAAAGTTAAACGGATTTTGACAGGAAGAAAGCTTTCAAAGTATTTCTCATAAGTTCTGCGACAGTTATTATTCCAACTCCACCGGGAACTGGTGTAATGATTGATGCTCTTTCCTTGGCTAAATCATATTCTACATCTCCAAAAACTTTTCCATTTACAACTCTTGTCCCTATATCTATAACTACTGCTCCAGGTTTTATCCAGTTCCCTTTTATTATTCCAGGGACGCCAGCGGCGGATACAACTATATCTGCGGACCTTACTAATTCCTCTAAATTTTTTATATCTGTCGCTTTATGACAAACTGATACTGTTGCTCCCATATTCAGTAGCACTGCCGCACAGGGTTTTCCAACGAGGTCAGATGAACCGACAACAACCGCTCTCTTTCCAGAAACCTCTACACCGTATATTTCAAGGATATCAATCATAGATTTGCATGCGCAGGGAATAAATCTTGCTGTGGTATGATCTTTCATAACTTTTCCTAAATTTTCAGAGGTGAGACAGTCAACATCTTTTAAGGGAGATATCAGGTCAATTATTTCCTTCCTTATGTGAGGTGGTAATGGAAGTTGAATTATAAAGCCTGTGCAGTCAGATTTATTTAGCTCGTTAATTTTCAAGATAAGGTCCTGTTCTGTTATGTCTTGTGGTAGATAAATTTCCTCAATCTCTATTCCGCAAAATTGGGCATATTTTTTTTTGTTTCTTATGAAAAGCTCCATCTCATTATCTTTGCCTATTGCAACTATTGATAGTTTTATTTTGTATCCCATACTTTTAATCCTTGATACCTCATCCCTTACGCTACTGAAGATTTCTTCCGCTATCTTCTTACCATCAACTTCACGAGCCATAGTGAAAAGCTGAAAGAAATTTTATATATGAGGAAAATTTTTCAGATTTTACTAAATTTTATGATTACCTACAGACAATTGAGGTTGATTAAGGTGGTGAAAAGAATTCCTACAAAAGACAAAGAGATAGAATGGGAAGAAGATATGGAGGAAAAAAGAGAAAAAATTCTAATTTCAATTGTAATTCCTGTATATAATGAGAAAGATAATATTGAAGAGCTCCACAAAGAAATATCGGATGTTATAGATAAAATGGAAAATTTTGATTTTGAAATAATATATGTTGATGATGGCTCCAATGATGGTAGCTATGAGGTTCTAAAAAAAGTAGCCCTTTCAGACAGCAGAGTTAAAGTTATAAGGTTCAAAAAGAATTTTGGGCAAACAATAGCAATAAGGGCTGGATTTGACTTTGCAAAAGGAGTTATAATAATAACTATGGATTCAGATAGGCAAAATGATCCGAAAGATATACCCCGTCTTATAGAGAAGCTCATTAATGAAAATCTTGATATAGTTTCTGGTTGGAGAAAAGAAAGAAAAGATAAATTTGTAAGGGTTTTTTTCTCAAATATTGCTAATAAAATAATATCTATTATTTCGGGTGTGAAACTTCATGACTATGGGTGTACTCTTAAAGCATATAGGAAAGAGATTGTTAAAAATCTTGAACTTTTTGGTGATATGCATAGGTTTATTCCAGCTTTTGCATCTTTTTATGGTGCGAGGGTAGGGGAGTTAGTAGTAAATCATAGACCAAGATTGAAAGGTAAATCAAAATATGGACTTATCTCTCGGGTTTTCAAGACAATTATAGACATGGTGTTTTTGAAGTTCTTTTTATCATTCCAGACAAGACCTATGAGGTTTTTTGGATATATAGGAATTTCTGTTATCTCGGTTGGTGTGATAATTTCTTTTTTTGTACTGTATCAAAAATATTTTCTAGGTGTGTGGGTTCATAGGAACCCTCTTTTCATAATATCTATATTCTTTGTGATATCAGGACTGCATTTTATTATGACCGGAATTATAGCTGAAATATTAATAAGAGTTTATTTTTCATCAGATCAGGGGAGAAAACCGTACTTTATTCAAGAGATTTTAGAATCAGAGGAAGTGCAGAAATAACTTGATTAATAAATTCTTATGAACGATTTTTTGTTCAGGAGGAAATTTTTTATCAGAAGTTCCGATTTCATATTATCTTTATCATCTGCGATATTTGTGAATTCCTCTATATTATATTTTATGATAGTTCATAAGGAACCTGTTTATTTCCATTACGATGAAGTAATTTGGGTATCGCAATCTTTGTTTTGTGGTGGTAATTTCCCGTTTGATGAGCAAAAGTGGGGACTTGTTATTCCTTTACTATGTTTGATTTATCCTCTGAAGTATATTATTGAACCATACTATTTCTCTACTATTCGCATTTTTCTTGTTTTTTTAGATATGTATTTGCTTTTGAAACTTTTGAACTTATTTTTTTCAAAGCGAATATCTCTTATAATTTTCTTCTTTCATTTCTCAAACATATTCTCTCTTTTAAGACTTCTTTCCGGAAAAGTAGGAGACGAAACCTTTATTTCCAATTTATATGGAAATACATTGAGAGTTTTTAATCCTTCTTTTTTTCTTATATTTTTTCTTTTGTTTCTCATTTATTTTATGAGGTTCCTTGATTTGGAGGAAAAGCAGGAAAAAATAGGGAGGAAAGATATTATATTTGCCGGAATTTTTTTAGGATTATCTTTTTATTCTTTAACTTTTTGGTGGATATATCTCGTTTCATCTACTATTTTTCTTTTCTTTGTACTTCTTTTGTTTAGGAAAGGTTCGCTTAAAGATGTCTTCAAAGTTCTCGTTGTAGGAGTTATTTTGGGGTTACCGGCTCTGATTTTCAATTTATATCAGAAAAGCTTAGTCGGAGAATCTATTATGAGGTCTGCCTTCTTTATAAAAATTCATCAGGATATTTCGCTTGTAGATTTTCTCCTAAAAGAGATACCAAAAGAATACACTTTCCTTTTCATCTTATCTCTTTTCTCTTTTGCTTTTTATTCAAATTTTTCAAAGAAGTATTTATTTATATTTTCTGGTTTTTTTTCTGGATTTCTTCTTTTCTTTTCAGAGTATATTCTGAAAATTTTCATGCAGGGAGCCATGCATTTTACTGTACCTTTTAAACTCTTTACAAAAATAGCCATAGGTTTGGCATTACAGAAATTTGAAGAATTGAGATCAAGAAGATTTGTCTATTATCTTTTTAGCTTTGCTATAAATATCTTGTGTGTTTTTATGTTCGTTTTGTTCGTATTAAACTGGGCGCTTTTCTTTTTTAAGGTTAAAAAGTTTGAGGAGAACACAATAAAGATAAAACAATTCAAAGAAGTTGCTTTGTGGATAAAATATAATACACCGGAAAAATCAGTTGTAACGGTGGATGATTTTTACGGATTTTTTGTTCTATTTGATATGTTTCCTGCATCCTCTGAACTGATGTTACATATTTTGAGCAAAAGATTAATTTTGCATAGTAGTATCAATATCATATCAGATTTGACTGATAATGAAGTTTTTGAGAGGTTTATAATAAGATCAAAGTTGCTTGGTCTCTCCGAAGATGAGTTTAAAGATTACATTTATAATATTTCAAAGAGAGAGCATGTTTTCTGGGGTAGCTCTCCATATAGTACTTTTGTTTCAAAAGCTTATTTCGGAGAACCAAAAGATTTCAAATTTTCAAAATATAAGAATATCTATGAAGCAATAGATGATTTTGTGAAGGTAGCTTTAAGATACTATCAAGATGAGAGATACTTTGAGGATTTGTTAAAAAAATATAAAGTTGATTATGTTGTAAGAAAGAAAGCTTATCAAGGGGAGTGGTATCTCAAAGAAAAATCAAAGATTGGAGAGTTCTATATATTCAGGGTGGCAGTTCAGAAAAAAAATTGAGGCTAATGAGATAGGGTTGAAATTTTGAGGATTTTATGAAAAAAGATTTTTTATTTATAACTTTTGAAACATTTTATTGAAGAGAAATATGAAAATTGAGATCAAATTCCTGGAAAAGATTTTTCTTAGATACCTTGATTTTTTTGTAGCCTTATTTTCTGCTTTACTTACTAACCTCATAACTATCTACTTTTTTGTGAAGTATCATGAACCAATATATTTTCACGCAGATGAATTCAGATGGTTAAAGCTGGTTTCATTTTGTGGTGGAGAGTTTGCATTTTATGAGCAAAGGTGGGGAATAATAGTACCGCTTTTGTGTTTGATTTACCCTTTAAAGTTTGTGATTCCTTTATATTATTTTGGTCTTTTGAGACCAGTCTTTATTTTTTTTGATATGTATTTGCTTTTGAAGGTGTTAGGGTTTATTTTTTCGAGGAAAGTTGCATTGATAATTTTCTTTTTTATTTATTCTCCTATTTTTTCTTTTTTGAAGTTTATTTTGGGTGTAGAGGGTATGGGGATAGTACAGAATGCGATGCATGGAGGACCTATGAGGATTTTCAATCCTGTGTTTTTTATGATATTTTTTCTTCTTTTTTTGTATTATTTTTTGAGGTTTTTAGACGGGGTGGAAAGGTGGGAAAATGATCCCGAGAAATGGGGGAAATATAGATTATTAAGTGGAATATTTTGGGGTCTGTCTTTTTATTCTCACATATATTGGGCGATATACACTTTTTCGATATTTATGTTTTCTGTATTGATTTTGCGTTTTTTAGGAAACAAGTGGAGCAAGTTAAGAAGGGAGATTATGTGGATTTTACTTTTGGGTGTTACAATAGGTGTCCCTGGGATTCTTTTTAATTTTTATCAGAGGGAGTTGATAGGTGAGACTGTGGAAAGGACATTGATTTTGAAAGTTGAAAGGAATATAGAGGTGCTCAGAGATGCATTCAAGCCGGAGTATTTATTTCTTTTCTTACTTGCTTTATTATCTTTTGTTTTGAGGTGGAGATTTACTCCGAGGAACATATTTATTTTTTCTGGTTTTTTTGGGGGGTATTTGTTGTTTTTTGCTGAGTATGTTTTGGGGGTATATATGCAGATTAGTGGTCATGTAATATTTCCGTTCAAGATTATGGCGAAGGTTGGGATAGGATTGCTGTTTGAGAGGATAGAGGAAGTTGCGAGGGAATTTAAGATTAAGATATTAAGATTTTTTATTGATATAGTTTTAGTTTTAATGTTTTTTGCGTTTATGAGTAGCAGTTTGATTGTTTTTTATTATTCCACCTCTTACTTTTCTGCAAGCTATGATAAAGCAAAGAATTTTAGGGAGGTAGTAAATTGGATAAAGGAGAATACCTCTGATGATTCTGTAATAACTTGTGAGGACGATTTGATCTATTCTCATTATGCTGCAATAGCCGGTCATTCAGAGCTGGTATTATCTGTTGCAACAAATAGATTTATCTTATATGATATTGTAAATTACTTTTCTGATTTGAAGCATGAGGATGTTTTCAATAGATTTATTCTCAAGACAAAATTACTCGGATTTTCCGAAGCTGAACTAAAAAAATATATTTATTATGATATCATTAGACCTCATAAATGCTATGTAGTTCTTCCTGGACTTGGTGATTTCTGTACACCATACGCTCTGAACCTTTTTGGAGAACCTCAGGATTTCAAATTTCCGAGAGATAAAGGTGTGCTTGAAGTAATAGATGATTTTGTGGAAGTAGCTTTAAGATACTATCAAGATGAGAGATATTTTGAGGATTTACTGAAGAAATATAGGGTTGATTATGTTATAAGAAAGAAACCGTATCAAGGAGAGTGGTACCTCAGAGAGGAAACAAAAATTGGAGAGTTCTATATATTCAGGGTTATAAAAGAAAAAGAATAAAGCAGAATTTGGAAAATTAAATTTTTGTTGTTAAAAGTTAATTTGTGTGTGGAATAGCTGGGATTGTTTCTTCATCAGTTTCTGATGAGATTTTCCTAAAAGCTCTCAATCTTATTTCATACCGTGGTCCGGATGACACTGGATTTTTTGCGGGGATTGATCAGAAAACTCAAAAAAAAGTTCTTCTGGGTATAAATAGGCTCAGCATAATAGATATTCAAGGTGGAAAACAACCTATGAAATCAGAAGATGGTAAAATTGTTGTTGTATTTAACGGGGAAATTTATAACTTTCTTGAATTAAGAAGGAAGTTGGAAGGTAAGCACTTTTTTCGTACAAGTTCAGATACAGAAATTATACCGCATATGTGGGAAGAATACCGAGAAAGTATGCTTGACTATTTTGATGGAATGTTTGCCATTGCTCTTTATGACTCAAAAGAAAATATCCTGTTTTTGGCAAGAGACCCCTTTGGGGAAAAACCTCTTTACTACTCACTATCTCAAAATCAATTTATTTTTGCATCAGAGCTAAAGGTTATAATCTCGTTGGCTGATTTTTCACCTGAGCCAGATTTTTACGCTATCGCAAAATACCTCTTTTATGGTTTCATTCCGTCTCCGCACTCTGCTTTCTCTAAAATAAAAAAAGTACCAGCTGGACACTACCTTATTTTTGACTTAAAAAACTGGGATATTAAAATAAAGGAGTATTTTCAGGTAAAAAGAATAAAAGCGGTAAATACTTTTGGAATTCAAGATATAAAGCATCAAATCAAAGAAAACCTTTATATTTCTGTGAAAAGAAGACTTATAGCAGATGTCCCGTTGGGGATATTTCTTTCTGGTGGAATTGATTCATCTTCTGTTGTAGCAATAGCTTCGGAATTTACAAAGCCCAAAACTTTTTCCATATCTTTTTATGAAAGCTCTTACGATGAATCAAGCTTTGCAAGAGAGATTTCATCTTTTTTTGGAACAGATCACACAGAGTACAGAATGCGTGAAGATGATATGCTTGAAGTCATTCCAGAAATTTTTTCAAAACTTGATGAACCATTTGCAGATTCTTCAATATTACCCACATATCTATTGAGTAAGCTTACAAGACAAAAGGTAAAGGTTGCGCTATCCGGAGATGGTGGGGACGAACTTTTTGGTGGGTATCCAACTTACATTTCTCATATTCTTGCAGAACTTTTAAGAAGAATTTTGAGATGGAAATTCAAATACTTTGTAGTAAATCTAATTGAATCTTTGCCATCTTCTTTTGAGTATTTCAGTTTAGATTTCAAACTCAAAAGATTTTTTTCGGGTTTTGATCTTGATCTTCCGCAAAGACACTATTTTTGGATGAGATATTTTTCTCCATCAGAAATAACCAATATTTTGAATTTAGATATAAAGCAAGATTTTATCTTTGAAGATGCTTTAAGATACTACAAAGAAGCCGTAGAAAAAGATATTGATTTTTTTTCATTGCCTATGTATCTTGATATGAAACTTTATCTTCAAGATGATATTTTGTTTAAGACTGATAGAGCTTCTTCTTTTTGTTCTCTTGAAGTAAGAACACCTTTTCTTACAAGAGAAATTGCCAATTTGTGCTTTTCTTTGAAATTCAAAGATAAGATAAGACCGCTAATTTATACTCTTGACGGATTAAAATTTATACTCAGAGATATAATGAAAGAAAAGTTACCAAAGAGAATATTGAAAAGAGGAAAACAAGGGTTTGCTGTCCCGATAAGTTTCTGGATAAAGAAGAAAGAAAGGATTTTTGCGGAAAAGGTCTTTGAGCTTGAAAAATACCTCAGAAGATTTGGAGTATTATCTCCTTCTTTTTCTCATTTTGTTTCCAAAGAGTTCTCCGATCATATAAATTTAAGAAAAAATAATTCAAGAAAGATTTTTGCTTTATTTTCATTATCACAGTGGATTGAAAGATGGATAAGGTAAATAAAAAAAGTGATTTAGCTGTGAATAGTGAAATGGGAAACAGAATTATGAAGTTAAATTTGGGTTGTGGTTCCTTTAAGAAATATGGCTATATAAATGTAGATATAAGAAAAGAAGTTAATCCAGACCTTGTGGTTGATCTAAATAAATTCCCTTATCCTTTTAAAGATAATACTTTTGATCTTGTGGAAGCTTTTCATGTTTTGGAACATTTGAATTCTCCGTTTGAGGCTATGTTTGAATTACATAGAATATTGAAAAATGGCGGAGAGTTGAAAATTGCTGTACCTCATTGTAGTAGAGGATTTTCTCATCCGGAGCATAAAGCTGGTTTTGATGTTACTTTCCCATATTATTTTGATCCAAAGTATCCTCAATATTTTTATGGGAAAGAGTTCAAACTTAAAAAACTTAGATTGAATTGGTTGGGGCAGAAGTATTTGAGAAAACAGCACCTATCAAAGCTTACTTTCTTCACTTTGGAAGTTATGGATAGGTTTATAAGTTTTTTTGCTAATTTAAATCCACTTTTGTGTGCTAAATTATGGTGTTATTGGGTGGGAGGATTTGATGAAATTTATATGGAGTTCATTTGTGTCAAATAGGTTATGATAGTTTTTATTGTTTTTTTCTTTTATGGGAAAATTTTTATTTTCTCAAAAGTTTTAACCTTTGAGTCTTGGGTCAAAAATTTGAGCTAATTTATCTGAAAGAAAATTTACTAAAACCCATATTGAAGAAATTGAAAATACGCAGGCATAAAGTAAAGGTAAATCTCGTGAAAGTACAGCTTGTACTGTAAGCGAACCTATTCCTGGGAACGAAAAAACCGTTTCGGTTATAACTGTTCCTGAAAGCAGAACTCCTGCTTGAATTCCGATAACCGTTATTATTCCTGATGATATAGCTTTTGATATATGTAAAAGTTCTCTTACAAAACCTACTCCTTTTGACCTAATAAATAAGAAAGCATCTGATTTTATAAAGTCTTCTGAAAGGTTTTTCAAAAATCTCCCGAGAACAATAGATAAGGATATGCTGAGCGTCAAAGCTGGTAAAATTAAAGATTTCAGGTTTTCAAATCCAGATACTGGCAAAAGCCTGAGCTTTACGGAGAACAAGATTATAAATATTACTCCGAGCCAAAAGTTCGGTATAGACCATAATATTGTTGATAAAATTGTAATTGCATCCTCCCACTTTCTGAACAAAATGTAAAGTATGAATATAAGATTTGCAAGGAAAAAAGTTATCGCAAGTGTTGTTATCGCGAGTAAAAATGTATTTTTCAATCTTGGAATTATAATATCTCTTACCTTTTGCTTTGTGTAAAAAGAGTATCCAAAATCAAACTTTATCGCTGAGATCAAAGTGTTTTTGTATCTTTCAAGTAAAGGTTTGTCAAGACCGAACTCTTTTTTTATTTTTTCTATCTCTTCTCTGGACGCCCTTTCTCCTCCAAGTAGTTCAGCTGGATCTCCTGGAATAGCCTCAATAATAAAAAAAATGGAGGTGAGTACAAAAAATATTGTTAAAATTGCTTTGAATATGTCAGAAAAAATCCTCAAATCTCAAAAAAATCCTCAAATCTCAAATTTGGTCTACTAATACCAAAAGTAAGCTAATCTTAATTTTACAATATTTTTTCTTCGCCGGCTCTTCTTCTTTCTTCTTCTGTTATTTTCTTGTATTTTACTTTGTTTGCTGCAATTTCTCTTAGGGCAACCACTATCTCTCTGTTTTCTTCTATGTTGTCTATGGTGGGTCTTGCTCCTTTCATAAGTTGATGGGCTCTTAAAATTGCCATTCTTACAAGAATAAATTTGTTCGGAACTTTTTCAAGGCAGTCCTCTATTGTAATTCTTGCCATATTTTATATGATAAAAAATGGGGGTTTTATAATTTATTTTTCACAATTTTTTATTTTTGGGATATTGGAGCAGATGAAATATAGAATTTTTAAGAAAGTTCAAAAGCAGAGTGCAGTTCTCTTACGGCTAACTCAACATATTTTTCTTTTATAACACAAGATATTTTTATCTCGGAGGTTGAGATCATCTCTATATTTATTCCTGCTTTTGCAAGAGTTGAGAACATTTTCGCGGCTATGCCGGGTCTATCTCTCATTCCTGTTCCTACTATTGATACTTTTGCTATTGTATCATCATATCTTACTTCTTTGAACCCCATTTTCTTTGCAACTTCTTGAACTGTATCTAATGCTTTTTTTAGTTGCTTTCTTTTTACTGTGAAAGTTATATCTGTAAGTCCCTCTGATGAGACATTTTGAACTATCATATCTACGCTTATTCCAGCTTCACCTAATGGTGTGAAAATTGCAGCTGCTATTCCGGGACGATCTGGAACCCCTATAATAGTTATTTTTGCCTGATCTTTGTCATATGATATAGCAGTAACCGGTCTTTCATCTTCTATCTTCACTACGTTTTTTTTTTCTTTTTTATTTTCTTTCTTTTTTATTTTTTCTTCTTTTTTCTTTCCTGACATGGCGTTTTTAGGTTTTGTAGTCTTTTTTGTATTATTGTTTATATAAGTTTTGAAATTTCATTTTGGTTATATTCTGTTTTTCTTTTTTTTGTTTTATCTTTTGTTCTTTTATTTTTTCGCTTTGTATTCTTTACTATTTACTTTTTTCGTTGTTGATGAATATTTTTTGGAGTTCCTCTTCAATTTTGTCTTTTATTTCCTCGGCTTTTTCTTTGTTTTCATATTCTACCATAACTCTTATTACAGGTTCTGTTCCGGAGTATCTTACGACAACTCTTCCGCCTGATTTCTCTACCTCTTCCTTTATCTTCCAAACATTTCTGAATTCTTCTGAGTTCAAATCTTTCTTTTGTGAAATTTTTATTTTCCCTTTTGCTTGATAGAATTTTTCTATTGCTAAATCCTTCAAATCTTTTTGCTTTTTTATAACATATTCTAAAACTTTAAGAGCAGATATTATTCCATCTCCTGTTGGAAGTATATCATAAAGTATTATGTGTCCTGATTCTTCTCCCCCAAGGTTTGCTCCAACTTCTTCCATTTTGTAAGCTATATTTCTATCTCCTACATCAACTCTTACGAAGTTTAATTTGTTTTCTTTTGCGAATTTTTCTAACGCCATGTTAGATAGTATCGTGCCAACAATTCCCCACCTTATTTCTCCTTTTTCCATCATAGATTTAGCTAAAATTGAAATCAGCTGATCTCCATCATATAGATTACCTTTTGAATCTCCTATAAGAACTCTATCTCCATCTCCATCAAATATTATTTTGAAATCTCCATCTTCTGATAAAGCTTTTTGAGGATTTTCACTGCCAACTCCTAAATTTATATTTTCTCCGTCTGGATTTGCTCCTATGGTTTTTACTTTTGCGCCAAGTTCTCTGAAAATCTCTGGCGCTATATTTGAAGTTGATCCATTTGAGCAGTCTAAAACTATATTCAGACCTTTCAGCATATTTTTGGGGAAAAGATTTAAGATGAAGCTTTTGTATGTGCTTTTACAAAATTCATAATCTTGATGGAGTTCTCCGATCTGATATGAATTTTCTGCTTCGTTTATTTTTTGATTTTCAAGGAAAAATTTTTCTATTTCCTTTTCAGTTTTTTGGTCTAATTTCAACCCATCCTTATTGAAGAATTTTATTCCGTTAAATTCTGGGGGGTTATGAGAGGCTGATACGGAAAATGCGCCGTTGTATCTGAGGGTTCTGCATATCAGTGAGGCAGCGGGAGTAGGTAATATTCCAGCAAGTTTTACATTAAAGTTTTGTGAAACCAAAACCCCTGAGAATATTGAAACTATCGGTAAGGATGATTTTCGTGTATCCCAAACAACCACATAATTTCCTTTTTCCATAACACGGCTTGTAGCTTTTGCTATTTTAAAAATAAGGTCAGGAGAATATTTTAGTTCATCTCCTTGTGAATTTCCAGATACAATAAATCTTATTCCATCTGTTCCGAAAAGTTCCATTTTTTATTTTTATTATGTTCAGATTCATTTTGATTCATATAAAACAAACTTTTTCTCTTCAAATATGTTTTTTTCTTACTCTAACACTATCAGGTCTTTTACACTTTTGCAAATCAACTTGAACTGATATGAGTAGCATTTTTCTAACGGTATTGAAAAAGTTCCAAAATGAGTTTTTCTTTGGATTCTTGGTTTTGAAGGATCGCTTATATCAAATATCATAGCACCGGCGTATCCAGAAGATAAATATAGCCTATTTTCCCAGTGAGCTATGCCGGCTGCGATGTCATTTAGAACTCCATAATCAAGGGAATATGATGTTATTTGTGAGGGAAAACCGGTAGAAATATCCCAAATACTGAAAGTGTTATCTACTCCCTCTGCGGTAAAGAGTAAATTCCTTAGATGAATTTTCGTCTAGGTAAAAGTTATCAATTTTGTTTTTGACTTTAAATCTTATGTATCCATCAGAGTTTATAACATATTCTCTTTTTTCTTCTTGGTAGTTTATACTTTCAGGAGAAATACGACCATTTCCTTCTGGAACAGCAATAGTTTTTACCTTTGGTTTTGGAGTATTTTGAAAGTTGGATGGGATTTCAGAAAATTCAGATGAAACTGAACCTATATCCTTCTCAAACGCCGTTTCTCTCATATCCTTTCCATCTCCAAAATCATACTTTCACCTTATCAACGACTTCAATATCTCATCTTTGATTCTTCTTGTTGACGATATCAAAGCCTATCTTCAAGCAGAATTTCCCTTATAAAAGATATTATCAAATCAAAAACTTCTCCGAAGGTAATTCTTATAATTCATATACATCTTGGAGGAGATGGAATAAATTTTCATCGTAATGCTATATATTCCATAGGGCTTACATCAAATGTTTCCGCCATGCCTGTATCAAGACCAGCAAGAACATCTGTAACTAAAATGAAGATTGGACTTATACAAAATATTTTTCCAACATTTTGTATGACTCTTCCTTCTTTCCAACCCCAAAAGCGTGTTTTACCTAAATCTTTCAGACTATTTACATCTTTTCTTATTGTGAAAAAATATGAGAATCCTTGTTCAGTGAGAAGTAGTAATTTAAAACCTCTTTTTTCATAAATCTTTCGAAACTCTGGGAAAAACTTGTCCGTTATTCTATCGGCTTCATCATAGCTTTTAAGGAGCATGGGGAGATCAAGCACTCTAATCTCGGGTGCTGTTTTTTTTATTCCTTGTAATGTAAATATTCCACCATCTATTTGACCATCAGCTATTTTTTTTACCATTTCTTCTTCATCACCAAGAACTCCGTCTGGGTAGATATAAAATTTGATATCAGGGTAGTTTTTTAGGGTATCGTTAATTATGCTTCCAATTATTTTCAGCCAATCCGAATCAGCTGGCGCGAGAGTTCCTATTTTTACTGTTAAGCTTAAAGCTTTTTTTGGGAAATTTAGTATAATCGGCAAGGTAAGAAGAGATATTTTCAAGCAAAACAAGCAAAAAATGTAATACCTCTTTACTTTTCCCCCCGTCATCATTTAAAATTTTAGCTGATGTTTTTCTTTTTGCTTGTTTTGTTTTATTTTTTTACCTTATTTTAACAGTCAGTTATTGAGTTAAAAATTTAGTATTTCAATTCTTCCCTATGTCAACTATGGGAATGTATGTTTTTTCTCAAAATATTGCAGACTACTCTATATTATCAAATGTTGGAAGTTTTTCATCCCATCAACAGTTGCAATTTCCCAATCTCCTGCGGTTTCTACTATATCTCCTACTATAAGTTCGGAGGGTTTCTGTGTCAGATATCTGTGCATCGGCACCAGATCCGCATATATGTTCTAGAAGCCAAGATTATGGTTTTGGCTCTGCAGTTGCAGCAAACAAAGAAGATGTTAAATCTTATTTGTTTTTTTAGTCGGAACAAAAAAAGAAAGAAAAAAATTTGAACAAACGGTCAAATTTTTGAAATTAGCTAATTTTCGTCCAAACTTCAGAAAATTATAGAAGTAAGCAACAGAAATTATGTTCTTGCGGTCAAAAGTAGTGATTAAATAAATGAAAAAATAAACAGAAAAGAGGAGGTATTTTGTATGAAAGTGTTTGTAAGGGGAGTATATTATGACCCTGTTGTGAAAGAAAGGCAGGGAGAAACATATAAAGAGGTTTTATTTCGTGTTTTCAAGAGAGTGTTGGAAGATGCTGAAGTTTCACCAGATGATGTAGATGGTGTAGTTTTCACTCCTCCTGTTCTCGGTGGAATAAGACAACACTTCATGCATGCTCATCATATGGGACACTATCTTGGGAAGAAATTCAAAGTTGAGGTTATGGTTGAGAACGGCGGTAGCACAGCGGCTCTTGCTTTAAGATATGGCATGCTTGAAATTCTTTCAGGAAGGTGCAATGCAGTTTTCGTAATCGGGATGGACGACAGAGGTGATAGAATTCCGGAAGGAATGGAGTTTCCTCATTTCATATATGATATAACATTAACTCAAATAAATCTTTACGGACCTTTTGATTCTATGTATGGAATTGGAGCTCCTATCCCATATTATGCTATGGCTGGACAAAGATATATGATAGAAAAATCAGTAAGCAGAGATGATTTGAATTGGGTAGCTGTAAGATTAAGGGAACATGCTGAAAAAAATGAGAAAGCTCTTTTGAGACAAAGAATAAATCCAGAAGATGTTATTGCTTCAAAAGAAATATGTCCCCCTCTTTATCTTTACGATTGTTCTATTTTTGCCTCAGGTGCTGCAGGTGTTCTTCTCACTTCGGAAGATTTTGAGAAAGCGAATCCTTCTAATAAAAAAAGAAAAGTTCAGATAAGAGGATACGGTGAATTCCATACTCCGACATCTTTTTTACCTAACCAGTTTGAATATATACCTTACTATTCCGAAGCTTTGCGAAAAGCTACTGATGAAGCTTTCTCACAGGCAAAAATAACTCAAAAAGATGTTGATGTAGTAGAAATATACGGAGTTTTTACCACTACTGAACTTACTATTCTTGAAGACATGGGGTTTTTTGATGAAGGAAAGGCAGTGTATGCTTTTAAGGAAGGAAAAGTTGGTCCTGATGCGAGGCTTTATGTTGATCCTTCTGGGGGTAGAGTAGCATGCGGACATCCAGCAGGTGCTACGCCTTTGATAGAAGTTTGTGAAGTGGTTCATCAGTTGAGGAGTGAAGCTGGTGCGCGTCAAAAGAAAGGCAAATGCGATATCGGAGTTGTCCAGGCAGAGCACGGTATGCTAAATGGTTCGGTCGTCTTTGTTTTTGAAGGTCTTTGATGGTCAAACATAAATTTGGAATTTTAAAACTGAATTTCACTGGAAAGAAACCGAAGCATAAGCACCTACTCCGTATCCTTGCCTTATATTACTTTTTTGCCCGATCGCTCCGAATCCAAATAGACCGATTTTTGGTTCAATTGGTTTGGTTGGAATAGAAATGTTAAGATGCATTTGAGGTTGAAACACTATTTTTTTGAGTTCCTCGTATATTCCACCAAGTTTTAGTTCAAAAGAGAGAATTTTTGGAATGAAATAAGTTCCCCCTCCTAAAAATAGAAAAACTTCATTTTGTGTTGTATGAGGGTAAAGTGCATTTATCTCTTTCTTATCTTTTGAGGGAGAAAATCTTGCTCCACCAAGTAGAGAAAATTTTAGATTTAATAGATCAAATCTAAAAAATACCATCGGACTTATTACTATTCTGTTTTGAGTAAAGGGTGTAGAACCTGTTGGAAATTCAAAAGATAGCAAAAAAGTTGGCATAGGAGAAAAATCAAGTAAGGAGATTTTGAAAGCTCCGGATATATCCGATAATTTCACATCTCCTTTTTCTGTTAGACCTGCTGGTATATCAGCTCTTAATCCGAAGATTTTGAGGAATGAGAATCCACCAAATGTGCCAATCAAAATATTTCTTTCGTAGTTTGAAATTTTTCTTTGTGATATAAAAGAAATTAATCCTATTTCATCTTTTACTTTATGTTCATCAAAAAACTCAGGATATCCCCAAGATATCAGAAAGTAAGAAAGGAAAAATTCTGCTAACATGCTTTAATAAATTTTACAAATTTGCTCGGTTTACATTTATTTTATCAGTCTACTGTTAATTTTATGGAGTCATCAGTAAATAGGATGTTAATAATAGTAATATTTTTTCAAAATACTTAAAATTTATATAAGGGTGTTTCTAGACAGAAGAAAAACAGAAATAATAGTAATATTTTTTCAAAATACTTAAAATTTATATAAGGGTGTTTCTAGACAGAAGAAAAACAGAGAAAGGGAAAGAAAAAGAAAAAGAGAAAGTAAGAAATTTATTTCGTAGGAAACTAATAAAATTGGGCGTATTTCTTCTACCATCAGCATATATTATTTTTGATGGAACAAAAAATAGGATTCAGGCACAAACATTAGTTGAGCCTCCTACACCTGCTCCAAAGATCAGGATTACTGATATGAAAGGAAAGAAAAAAAGAGAGAAAGGAAAGAAAAAAAGAGAGGAGGAAGATAATAAAATAATCAAAAGAATTTCTCCAAAATCTTTTGATTCGGATAGACAATATGAAAAAGATAAAAGGATTTTGAATAAAAAAACAGAAAAAGGATATAGGTCTGTTTTTGAAAAGTATGGTTCAGTCGGTGAGGATGAGTGATTTTTACTTACTCAATTTTTTTTCTCGCTTTATAAAAGTAGTTGAGAAATCCTTTATATGAGTTAAGAATTCTCAAAGTTAGTTCCACTTTATCTCCTATTTTGAATCTATCTCCTTCCTCTAATTCGGTCCCTTGAATATATATCCTTGCACCATTTTTGAGTTGAACGACGAGCATAGGAACAGGTGGGAATATATCAGAATATATGGTAAGATAGTCTTCCGTTAATGTGAAGACTTCCCCCTCACGAGGCAATTTGTCTTTTTTTAGATTTTTTCCTCCACATACTATGCAATAGTTTTGCATCGGAAAAATAGAGTTTTTACAATCTTCACATTTTAACCCGTATAACCGAAGGTTTTGCTCCCTTTCTCTCCACAGCATAGATATAGAAGATTCATCTTCTGGAAATCCTATAATGTCTTTTATTTTCACATAATCTCCAAATCTCATTTTTTTTCTCCTTTCAAATATCTTTATTATGTTTTCTTCTGACTTTCCACTTTCTCTTTTTAATAAAGCAGCTTTTATTCCGCTTCCAAAACCAACAAGAAGAACTCTCTCCCCTTCTTTTATGCTGTTTGCTATATAGGTTAGAGTTATTGGTATTTGAGCATTTCCCAAACATCCAAATGAACTTACTATATCATCTTTCATTTTGAGTGATCTCAAAATGCTCGTTGCTATCACATACGTTGGTGATGAAAAGATTATCTTATCTGATTTTGTCTTTTCCAAAACTCTTTTGAGAAGATATAAATACTCCTCCTGCGATACAAATCTTTCATCAAGACAAGATACTTTGCCATTTATGGAAGATATATCATATGTTTCTTCTGATATATGGAAAAAATCTTCTACTTTGAAGAGAGCAGGGGTATTATTTTTATTTTCTTCTTCTTTTGTAAAAAGGATTGCTCCCCCGCCATCGCTCAGACCTAAATCTATATCCCAACTTTCTCCTCTTCTTCTCTCTCCAACAGATAAAATTGCAAAATCTACTTTCTCTGTATCAACAAGATGGGCTGCAAGTTCTATAGCAGATATTACGGCTTCGGAGCCACCAGATATAAAAAATGTTTTTGTGTCTTCACTGAGATCTAATGCTACTGATAATGTTGTTGCAGGATTTTTTTCTCTCCACTCATAAGAAGATGAAACAAAAATCAAAGCTAATTTTTTATTATCTAATCTCTCGCTATCTCTGGTTAGATTGAACTTTTCAACTATTGTTTTTGCTGATTCAAAAGCCAAAGTTAGCGGATCTTCATCATAAGAAGTGAAAGCTTTTTCGTTTGGACTACGAACTCCGACCTGAGTTTTTATCTCATCAGAACTTAACCTGAAAAAAGGTATATACCCGCAAGTATATTTTATAATAGCCACTTTAATTATAATAATTTACTTAAAGTGTGGAAATTCCTGCCATTTTATATAGTCTCTCTATTCTTTTTTCAATGGGCGGATGAGTTGAGAACAGTGAAAGAATTGTTGAAGAAGATAGAGGGTTTACAATGAAAAGATGGCTTGTAGCTGGGTTAGCGTCCATAGGAATTCTTTCTGCGTATCCTGCTATTTTCTTTAATGCTGATGCTAATGCGATCGGATCGCCTGAGATTTTTGCTCCGGTTTCATCTGCAAGATACTCTCTGGATCTTGATATTGCCATTTGAATTATTAATGCCGCAATCGGGGCTAATATTGCTAATGCTATAAGTCCTATTATCCCTCCTATTCCAGAATCTCTTTCATTATCTCTGTTTCCTCCGAAGAAAAATAAGCTCCATCTTAACATGTCTGCAAGATACATTATTGCTCCTGCAATTGTTGCAGCGACAACCTGAACGAGAGTATCTCTATTTTTGATATGAGATATTTCATGAGCTAAAACCCCTCTCAGCTCTCTTTCGTTAAGTATTTTCAGTATTCCTTCTGTTACCGCTACTGCCGATTTTGATGGTGATCTGCCGGTTGCGAAGGCATTAGGAGAGGGTGAAGGAACAATATAGAGTTTCGGTTTTGGAATGCCTGCACTAAAAGACAGTTCTTCTAAAATTCGGTGAAGTGATGGGGCTTGATCTGGAGTTAGCTCTCTTGCTCCATACATTGCGAGCACTATTTTATCTGAGAAAAAGTAAGCTAAAAAGTTCATAATTCCAGCCATAGCAAGTGCGATTGTCATTCCAACTTTCCCACCTATGAGTTTCCCCATAAAAACCAAAAAAACCGTAAGTGCTGCAAGCAGTACAAATGTTTTCAACCTCTGTATCATATCTTTTTCAATTATAAATCGTTTTTCTTTCAAAGTCGGAAAATCGGAATTTTTCTTTTTGTTCGCTAAATTTTTCTTCTAATGCTTTACGACAAAGAATATTTTTTGAATTCTGAAATAAAGGGAAATTTTGATGAGCTATGGTCTGTTATAAATATACTGCGGAGAGAGTGCCCATGGGATAGAAGTCAAACTGCTCAAAGTATAAAATTCAAGCTTGTGGAGGAATCGTATGAAGCAATAGACTCATTAGATAGGCAAGATTTTGAAGGGCTTGCAAAAGAACTCGGAGATGTGATCTTGGTCTGTTTGTTCATCACGAAAATTATGGAAGATGAAGGGAAATTTGACCTAAAATTCCTTTTTTCTTCCCTAATAAAAAAGCTCATTCAAAGACATCCTCATGTTTTTGGGAATAAGGATTTGAAAACCCCTGAGGAGGTTCTTCAAAATTGGGAAAAAATGAAAAAGAAAGAGGAGAAGGAAGGGAATAACTTATCTGATGTTGAGAAAATTTTCCCATCTCTGTATCTTGCTTACAGAATTTATGAGAAAAAAATTAACACGGGGGACCTGAAAATAGATATAATTTATCTGAAAACCAGAGCTCTTGAACTTTTCTCTAAATTACTTGACCTGATTGAGAACGAAGAAAGAAGCGAAAAAGAAAAAATTGCTGATACACTATCGGAGATTTTGCTCAACCTTGTTCTAATTTCCTTATATTTTAAAATAAATCCCGAGGAGGAGCTCAGAAAAAAGATAAAACAGCTGGAAAAGGGAGAGAAAAATAGTAGGTAATGTATGTTTGTCAAAACTGTGGATTTTCAACTCCAAAATGGCTTGGAAGATGTCCAAATTGTGAAAGTTGGAATTCACTAATATATGAGGAAGAAAAGAAGAAGAAAAGAAAATCAGAAATTGAAGGAAACAAAGATTCTATAATTTCACAGATAAGGCAACCGCAGAGGATAGATGAAATAAAGCAGGACTATGAGGAAAGAATAAAAACAGGGATTTCTGAACTTGATAGGGTTCTTGGTGGAGGCATAGTAAAAGGCTCTGTTATACTTTTCGGTGGGGAACCAGGGGTTGGAAAATCTACCCTTTTACTTCAATCTGCTCTCAAAATATCTGAAAAAAGTACTGTTCTTTATGTCTCATCCGAAGAATCTCATATTCAGATTGCAAGCAGGATAAAAAGGGTTGCAGGTCAGGAAGGTGAGAACAATATAAAAAATAAAAATCTTTATTTACTTTTTGAAAATAATCTTGAAAATACTTTTTCTTATGCAAGAAAAATTTTCAGATCTGGTGACAAAAAAGGCGGGATACTAATTCTTGATGCTGTTCAAAGTTTCTTTTCAGATAATATTGAGTCATCTGCTGGAACTATATCACAGGTGAGGGAGGTTGCATTAAAATCAGTTGAATTTGCAAGAGAAACAGGGATACCCGTGATGTTGATAGGTCATGTGACGAAGGAGGGAATCGTTGCTGGACCGAAAGCACTTGAACATATTGTAGATGTTGTAATTTACCTTGAAGCAGAAGGTTTTTTGAGATTTTTAAGAGCAACAAAAAATAGGTTCGGCTCAACAGGGGAGCTCGGGATATTTACAATGACAGAAAAAGGTCTTGAAGAGATAAATGATCCATCTACTGCTTTTTTAGATGAAGATATTTTGAATTTTCCTGGTGTGTGTCTTTCTGCAATTTTGGAGGGAACAAGAGTTTATATTTTAGAGGTTCAAGCTCTTGTTTCAAAGACCTATTTTTCTGTACCGCGGAGATCTTCTCAGGGGTATGATATTATGCGGCTTAGTACTCTTCTTGCGGTGCTTGAAAAATTTGCTGGAATTTCTTTCTGGGATAAGGATGTATTTTTAAACATAGTTGGTGGTATAAAAGTTTACGATGTATCCTGCGATCTTGCAGTTGCATTATCTATTATAAGCTCATATTTTGAAATCCCTCTGGGAAAGGTAGCTGCTATCGGTGAGGTGGGGTTGCTCGGAGAGATCAGAACTCCTACATTTTTAGACAGAAGAATATCTGAGATTCGGAGAATAAGACCAGACAAAATAATTTTGGGCAAAATCAAAGGAAATTTCTCATATCTTCACTCTGATCCCGATATAGTTTCTTTGCCATCTATTAGAGAACTTGCAGATTACATTCGGAAATTGAAAAAAACATAGTTCCCATCAAATTTTTTCACTCCCAAATTTGAAATGGGAAACTTTTATTTTCCTTTTTTTGAATTTTTGCTCTGTGAATTTGAGTTCTTGAATGCTTTGATTAAATCCTCCCAACTTTTTGCTTTTATTGCTTCTGTTTCTATCCTTTTCAGATATTTTATATCATCTACTTTTTCCAAAAAGTTTTTGATTTGCTTTGCTTTTGATCTGCTAAATTTTGCTTGGGCAATCCTCAATATTGACTCTTTCAGACCTTTTAAAAATCCCTTCTTTAATCCTTCTCTTTTGCCTTCTTTGAATCCTTCTTCTCTTCCCCACCTATAAAAAGGAGCTTTTCTTATATCTATCTGAATTGGCATAGGCTTCACTTTTATTTCGCCTATGGTTTCTGAATACTTTGGTAAAATCCTCCCAATTTTCCGCTCTTATTACTTCTTTTTTTATCTTTTCCAATCGGTTTATATCATTTATCTTATCTAAGAGGTTTTTGATTTGTCTTGCCTTTGAGCTACCAAACTTCAACTTAATGTCCAACAGAATTGCTTTTTTTAGACCTTTTATAAGTCCTCTCATTTCTCCTTCCCTTAATCCTTCTTCTCTTCCCCACCTATAAAAAGGAGCTTTTCTTATATCTATCTGAATTGGCATAGACTTTACCTTTATCTTAACATCAAATAAACTTGCCAAAAAATTTATATCATTCATATATTTTAAAAGCTCTTTTTCACTTTTGACAATCTCTGAAATCCTTTTTACAACTTTACTGAATGTTTCTGTCCTTTCTCTATATTTGCCAGCTAAAACTCCGACCACAACCTCCTCTGGCTTCTCACTTTTTATGAAAACATCTGGGTCTATCCTCTTCATATCCAAAACTTCATATTTTAAAGTTAGTTTGGGGGTTTTGTACTCTGACGGTGGAGGTTTCCCTCTTCCAACAAATAAAACAATTTGCGTAGGTTCTTTTTTGTATTTTTCTACTATTGCATAGTAATATTTGAACATTCTTTCTGGCATGGTTTTATCCTGCTGAACCTGAATTTCTATTTGAAACATTTCATCTCCTATCTCAAATAAGACATCCGGATAGAAGAATTTTGCTAATCTTATCTCTGCTGGAAACATTTTGATTTTACCTTCTACTTTTCTCCCGGTTGCCAACCAGATGATTTTGTTTGCAGCTTTTGAGAAAATTTCTTTCAAAATTAGATCGAACCTTTTTAGCTCCTTTTTGTATTTTTTCACCTTGTCTTTTTGGTGATTTTCCATCCTCTATTCCATACTTTTGCTTCTATTTGAATCTCAAAATTAAATTTTACTTATTATTTTTTTGGGGGGCGCATACCGCGAGGAATTAAAAAAGCGAAATACTGAAATTTTAAAGTTTCAACACTAAACTTAAAAATATGAGCAAATCTAAATTTTCAGACGGTAGAGAGGGAAAGAGAAGCGACACCGGGGTAAAAGATGAGCTTACTCCAAAAAATTGTGCATCTGATGAAACTTTATCTGGAATAAAACTCAAAGAATTCTACTCCCCAGAAGATATAAAGATAGATGAGAATTACTACAAAGAAAAACTTGGAAACCCAGGTGAATTCCCTTTCACAAGAGGGATTCATAAAAATATGTATAGGGGGAAACTTTGGACTATAAGGCAATTTTCTGGATTTGGAAGGGCGGAAGATACGAACAAAAGATGGAAATTTCTTTTAGAGCAGGGACAAACAGGACTTTCAACAGCATTTGATATGCCAACTCTTATGGGATTAGATTCAGATCATCCTCTGGCGGAAGGAGAGGTTGGGGTAGAGGGTGTCGCAATAGATACTTTGGCTGACCTTGAAAAACTTTTTGACGGAATTCCACTTGATAAAATATCGGTTTCATTTACAATAAATGCACCTGCTATTTGGCTTTACTCTTTGTACCTTTGTCTTGCAGAAAAAAGAGGGATTGATACAAAAATTTTACGAGGTACAATTCAGAACGATATATTAAAAGAGTATCATGCTCAAAACGAATGGGTTTTTCCTCCTGAACCTTCTGTGAAACTCATTGTTGATATGTTTGAATACTCTGCATCACATACTCCTAAATTTAATATAATTTCTGTTTCAGGATATCATATAAGAGAGGCTGGTTCTGACGCAATTCAAGAACTTGCTTTCACTCTTGCTGATGGTTTTGCTTATGTAGAAGCTGGGATTCAAAGAGGACTTGATGTTGATGTCTTTGCTCCTATGATTTCATTTTTCTTCAACTGCCATATAGATTTTTTTGAAGAGATTGCAAAATTCAGAGCTGCAAGAAGGATATGGGCAAGATATATGAAAGAAAGATATAATGCGAAAAATCCTCGCTCGTTGATGCTCAGATTCCACACTCAAACTGCTGGATGTTCTCTTACGGCTCAGCAACCAGAGGTAAATATAATAAGAACAACGATAGAGGCTCTTGCAGCTGTTTTGGGAGGAACGCAATCTTTGCATACAAATTCTTTTGATGAAGCTATATCTTTGCCATCTGAACTTGCGGCAAGAGTTGCAGTCAGAACTCAGCAGGTAATAGCTTATGAAAGTGGTGTCGCATCTGTTGTTGACCCTCTTGCAGGTTCTTTTTATGTGGAATGGCTAACAGGTAGAATGGAAGAGGAGGCTGAGAAATACTTTGAAAAAATACTCAAAATGGGTAATGGCTCTTTTTATGCGGGAGTTATTGAAGGTATAAAAAGTGGATTTTTCAGAAAGGAGATAGCGAGAGCTTCTTTTGAGTTCCAAAGTAAAGTTGAAAGAGGTGAGAGAATAATCGTTGGTGTTAATGCATTTGAAGAAGATGACGGGTTGAAATTTGAGTTTCCAAAATTTAAACTTCCTCCTTCTTGCCAAGAAGAGCAGATAAAATTCTTGAAGTATATAAAGTCAATAAGAGATAACAGGGCAGTTTTGCAGAAACTGAATGAGCTAAAATCTGCTGCAAAGCAAGGGAAAAATCTCGTTCCTTTTATAAAAGATGCTGTCAGAGAGTATGCAACGGAGGGTGAAATAATGGATACATTAAAAGAAGTTTATGGAGAATTTCTTGATCTGAAGACGCTTTAATGAATATTCTGACAAAATCAAAAAAAAATAAAAGATTAAAGAAAGCTTTCTTTCTCGTTGTTGTTTTATCTTCTGTTTCGCTTTTGACAGCAGTTGTGACTCAAATGACAACTTCTATTTCAAGGTCAGGAGTGATTTTGTCTGATGTAAAAAATTCTATTCTTGCAGATTCTCTATGTGACTCCGCATTAGAAATAGTTAAAAGAATTCTCCAAGATGACCTATCTCGCGGAAGATATGATTTTTACTCTGAGGACTTCACAAGTGAGGAGGAACTTTGGTCCAAGACTTATATTTTGCCTGTTGATATACTCTACGGTAAAGTCAGGGTTATAATAACGGATGAGAATGCAAAATTTAATGTTAATGCGTTAGTGGACTCTCAAGGTAAAACAGAGGCGGTTGCAAGACAAAGTTATCTTAAAGTCTTCCAGAAATTCCTAAAAATTATGAAGTTAGATGAAAGATTTGCCGGATATATCCAAGACTGGATAGATTTTGATTCGGAGGGTATTTTTGAAATTCCACATCAATCTCGGAACTGGTTTATACCATATCCGGAGGAGTTTTTATTTTTGTCAAATCTTGTGAAAATAGATGTAAGTTCTTTGGTATCAGATTACTTTGAAGGGAGACCAGATGCCACAGGATACCCATATATAACTTTTTGGCCATATGCTGGTGCGCTGAAAATAAATGTAAATACTGCACCAAAAGAAATAATAGCTTCTTTCATAGATAAAGATGATGCTCTTGATATAGCGGATAAAATTGTGAAGGAGAGAAAAAATAACCCATTCAAGACTTTTTCTGAGTTTTTAGTTTCCCTTTCTAAACTCGTTCCACTTTTACCCGAGAACTTTTTCAATTTGCGTCCTGAAATGATTTTTGATATTGGTTCAGAAATTTTTTCTGTGAAAATTTTTTGTGAATCTCAAGGGGTTCAGTCCGGACTTCAAGCTGTTATTATGAGGGGCACAACAGATCAAAGCTTTGAAACTCTATTCTTCAGAAGATTTTAATTTGAATTCTCTTTTCGGAAATTTTAAAATACTAAAAAATGTAGTTGGGGGTAAAAAGGTGAAAAACCATAAAAATCTTTTTATTTTTTTTATTTTTCATTCTCTTCTCTTGCTCATATTATTATTTATCCCAAGTTCTGTTTTATCGCAGGAAAGGAACCAAAAAGAAAGGGAGATGATGGAAATTCTCAATAGTATTCGTTCAGATATGCAGAGAATAAATAAAGAGGTAACTGATATGGGTCAATCCATTTGGCGTATGAACGAGAGGATAAAAGAATATCAGATGAAAACTCAATTTTTTGAAAACTCTGTATCTTCTGTTTTGTCTGATATAGAGAACATCAAAAAAATTTTAGATAATACTGTAAAAGAGGTTGAAAATTTGAGTGCAAGACCTGATTTATCGGGCAAAGTTGAAGAGATAGAAAAGAGATTGAACTTGATTTACTCAGGTCTGAAATTCCTCTTTGGGGTGTTAATTATTTCATTTTTCTTTTCTTTTTTATCTTTGATTTTTTCTTTTAGATCTGGGCGGAAAGTTCGCAGAGGTTTAAGATTTTAGGTTTTTAGTTGTGATTTATGATTTTATTCCTATACCTTAAACTTTATTCTGATTATATCTCCATCTTCAATTATGTAGTCTTTTCCTACGGTCTTGAAAATTCCTTTTTTATAAGCTTCTTCATCGGATAAGCAATTTTTGTATTCCTCAAATTTTGCAACTTCTGCCGATATGAATCCTTTCTGCATATCAGAATGAATCATTCCTGCTGCCTCAAAAATATTTATACCTTTTTTTACTATCCAGCTTCTTAACTCTTTTCCTTCAAAGCCTGTGAAAAATATAACCAGATTGGCTGTCTTTTTTATGAATTCAGTTATAAGTTGTCTCAGAGGGGTTATTCCAAATTCCTGAATTTCATCCTCTGTTAGGTCAAATTCAGATATTGCATCACATATAATAACATCATCTCGCCCGAGTTCTTTTTTTAAATTGTCCCAGCGATCTTTTCCTAAATCTGTGTTTATTATAATAAAGTAGGGTTTAGCTGTTATGAGTTGAAGTGATTTTATTTCTTCTTCTGCTATTTTCTTTTCCTTTTCCTTCTCAAAATCTATTTTAAATTCGCCTTTTTCAGCAAATTGTTCAATTGCTTTTTTTATTTTTTCCAAAACATAAGAAATTTCTTGCGCATCTTTCTGACCTACTGATGCAAGCTTTTTAATTTTCTCCTCCCTCCTTGAAAGAACTTCAAGGTCGCTCATAGAAACTTCATACCTTAGAACATCAAAGTCTCTTTTCAGATCGTCTTTACCTTCAACATGTGGAACAGATTTTAAAAATCTCAAAACATAAACAACAACATCAAGAGGTCTTATGTAAGACAAAAATTCATTTCCAAGTCCCAAGCCTTCATGAGCTCCTTTTATTAGACCTGCAACATCTATAATTTCAACTGCTGGATACTTTATTTCAGATGATTTAAGAATTTTTCCTAATGCTTCAACTCTTGGCTCATACATTACCATGATTCCTTGATTTTTGCTTTTCGTGGTAAAAGGATACGGGGCAACTTCCGCTGAGGCTTTACACAGAAGATTAAAAATCGTAGTTTTTCCACTTGATGGTATTCCAATAAATCCGACTTTTATTTTTTCACCATAAAGCATATGAGAAAATTTAAAGTATCAGAAAAACAGAAAAAATTGCGTTTTGATTATTATTTTTTGAACATCATATTTTGAATGTTGATTTGTTGTACCTTTCAAGGACAAAAAATCCAACGAATATTGTTTTTCCAAATAATTCAGCATAAGCTTTTCCAAGATAAAGGTCGTCGTTGTCTTCAAACGGTTTCACAAGATAATCTCTGAGGACTCTGGATGGGTCAAAAATTGGATTTCCACCTTTGCTATAATCAAGCAAAAGAGCATGAGGGTAGAGATTATGCTTTGGGGAGAACTCAGCTGGATAAACTTTAAAGAACCCATGCCTTTTTGGATTAGATTCATCTGGCAAAGCTATCCATGGTTCAGTTGGTGAGTTTTGTTCAACGAGCACATTATATCCTATCACCTCATCTCCAAAGCTTACAAATCCTTTTTTGAATTTGAGAATTCTTCCAAGGCGTGGGAGCAAACCTATATTGTGACCTTTAAACTCCCATCCAACGAGCTTTGATACATCGGGTCTTTTGCCTTGCAATAAAATAGCTTCAAGAACAAAAGGGGGAACCCGAAGAAAACTTAAAAAATTCATATCAGTCATAAACTTTACCTCCTTTGACAAATTAAATTAGACCATTTTCTTCATACCATTTTATAGTTTCCTTCATTCCATCTTGGAATTTTGGGTATTTAAATTCAAATCCAGTAGATTTAAGTTTTTCATTAGAGTACCGCATATCGTAGCCGAACATAAAGGAGAATTCAAATTCAATCGCTTTCTTTTTCAGTATTTTCTCTGATATGAATGAAAACGCGATAATTCCTGCTCTTACAATTTCAACCGGAACCGGGGGAAGAAGATAAAACGGTTTATCAAATATCTCAGCAGCAAATCTCATAATATCAATTGCTGTGTTATTGCTATCATCATTTATTATGTAGTCTTCACCGTTAGCTTCTGGTTTGTTTGCAAGATGTAAAGCGGCTCTACAAACATCAGCTGCATGGACGCTCGGGAAACCAAAAGTAAAATTAGAAGGTATAGCCAAAAATTTCATCTTTTTGAATGCTCTCAAATTCTCCAAAAACATATAGGTTTCTCTTGGACCATAAACAGCAGTAGGTCTTATAACCGTGACTGGAATTCCATATTTTCTGTGATACATCATAGCTAACCTTTCTTCAAGAAATTTAGAGAGTGCGTATCTTGTAGGAGGTGCAACAAGAGAATTTTCGGTTATAGGGACTTCATTTCCATCTGGGAGAGCGAAAATTCCATTTGTGCTCCAAACGACAACCCTTTTGAGTTGAGATGGTTCGCTTTTTAAAATCTCATCAAAAACATTTTTCGTTCCAAGAACATTGACTTTATAGAGTAAATCCCAGCTGACATCATATTTGAGTATTGCGGCTATGTGTAAGATATATGTTGCATCTTTGAAAACATCTTTCAAAGTTTCAGGTAAGGTTATATCACATTCGGCGATTTCATCAGCAAGTTTTTTGACAAACTCAGGAAAGCGAGCTTTCCCGCTTCCAAACTCGTCTTTTCCTTTGAAAGCAGATGGTAGATCACAGGCTCTAACTTTAAAACCATATTCTTTTGCTATTTGGACAGCCCACGAGCCAATAAAACCGCAGGCACCAGTAATAACTACCAACGGGGGTTTCTCTTCTTTTGGTTTTTCTTCTTTTGGTTTCTCTTCAACTGGTTTTTCTTCTTCTACTCTGACTTCAATTTCTTTTTTTTCTTCTCTGATTTCTTTTTTTTCAATTTCAGTTTTAATTTCAGTCTCAACTTCTTTTTCTTTCTCTTTTGCTCTCTTTTTTTTAGTAGTTTTTTTCTCGGCTGACGCAAAAAGGTCAGCGACTTTTTCTTTTTTCTCTTCTTCTTTCTTCTTTTCTTCTTCTTTTTTCTTTTCCATTTTTAGAAAAAAATTTGATGAAAAATTTAATTTTTGAGGATTTCCAAAAATTTTAGAAGAATGTAAATCCTCTGAATCTTCCGTATATTTTCTCAAAGACTCCCGATATTTCCCCCAAAGTGCATCCTACCTCTGCACATTCTATTATTGGTTCCATAAGATTAGTTTTCCCGTCTTTTGCGTAATCTTCAAGTCTTGAAAGAGCAATTTTAACTTTTTCGTTGTCTCTTTCTTTTTTGAACTTTTGAAGTTGCTCTATTTTTTTCCTTACCATTTCCTCATTAAGTCGAAAGATTTTCACTTTCTGATCTTGGCTTGTTTCTCTAAAAATATTCACTCCAACAACCAAAATTTTCTTTTCTTCAACAAGTTTCTGATATTCCCACGAACTTCTTGCTATTTCTCTTTGGATAAAACCAACTTCAACTGCTTTTCTCATTCCGCCGAGTTCATCAATCTTTTTTATGTAGTCCCATATTCTCTCTTCTATTTTATCGGTAAGATATTCAACATAATATGACCCGCCGAGTGGATCCACTGTATCTGCAATAAATGTCTCATATGCAAGTATTTGCTGAGTTCTCAGAGCAATCTTTACGGAGTAATCTGTTGGTAGAGCGAGAGCTTCATCGTATGAGTTGGTGTGTATGCTTTGAGCTCCTCCAAGTGCAGCAGCCATAGCTTGGTATGCTACTCTGACTATGTTATTTATTGGTTCTTGCGCAACCAAAGTTACTCCCGATGTTTGAGCGTGAAATTTGAGTTTCATAGCTTCCGGATTTTTCACGCCAAATCTTTCTTTCATTATTTTTGCCCAAACTCTCCTTGCGGCTCTGAACTTTGCGATCTCCTCAAAGAAGTTGTTGTGAACAGAGAAGAAAAATGTTATTCGCTTTCCGAAATCATCAGGAGATAGTCCCCTTTCTATTGCCCGGGAAACATATTCTATTCCAGAGCAGATTGCAAAAGCGGCTTCTTGAACAGCAGTTGCTCCTGCCTCCCTCATATGATAACCAGAGACAGAAATAGGATTGAACTCTGGCATTTTCTTCGTGCAAAACTCAATAACATCTATTGCAAGCTTTATAGAGAAATCGGGAGGATATATATATGTTCCCCGTGCTGCGTATTCTTTCAGTATATCATTTTGAACTGTTCCACGAAGTTTTTCTGGTGGAACCCCTTGCTCTTTTCCCACGACATAAAAAAATCCCAAAATTATGGGTGCGGTGGCATTTATTGTGAATGAAACAGAAACTTTTGATAATGGTATATCTTTGAAAACTGTTCTCATATCTTCTACTGTGTCTATTGCTACTCCTACCTTACCAACTTCTGGGAAAGCGATTTCATGGTCGGAATCATACCCCATTTGAGTTGGCAGGTCAAAAGCCATAGAAAGTCCAGTTTGACCTTCTTTGAGGAGAAATTTAAATCTTTCATTAGTTTCTTCTGGGGTTCCAAAACCAGAATATTGTCGCATAGTCCAGTATCTTGCTCTGTACATTGTAGGCTGAACTCCACGAGTAAACGGGAATTCACCTGGGAAGCTCAGAAATCCATCAGGTTCTCCTTGAGATTCATAGTAAGGTAAAAAGCGAGGAATCTCAATGCCACTTGTTGTTTCAAAATTGTCTTTCCTTTCAGGTATTTTTTCTAACGAAGGTTTGAGAACTTTTTCCTCCCACTCTTTTAGCTTATCTGAAATTAATTTTTCTTTATTGTTTTGGTTCTGGTTTTTGTTTTTTTTCCTCATAATTTCATTTTATTTTACTCTTGATTGTAATAAGTTCCAAAAATGTGATTTTTTTTCTTCTTTCCTTTATTTTTCTGTTTTCATTTTTGTTTGAGTTTTACTTTAAGACTTTTCCTGATTGTTTGAAGAAGATAAATAGGTCAAGAGCAGAGAGAGGAATTTTGAGGATTTCTGATATTTTTGTTAGAACTCCTTCGCAAATGAGGTATAATGATGGTGATATTGACTCTCTTTGAGGTACAAGTTTGTGTCTTACGAGGAACCTATAAATGTGCCTATCTACTATTGCAACATCGTCAAATCCAATGTTTCTGAGGAAGTGGCTTGACTCTTTCATACCTAATCCTTTGAGCTTTATAACTTTTTCTCTTGCTTTCTTTCCATCTTTTTCTTTGAGAACAGAGTTGATGTCAAAATTTCTTGCTAAGAATATGTAATGGGCTCTGATTTCTGGGTATCTGTGTCCCATACTTTTGAAAATTTGAGAGAGCTCTTCAAAACTTTTTTTCATAAATCCTTCGTCTCCGACGAATTTTTGTATCTTTATACCGAGTTCTGCGGAAGAGTTAGCTGTAAGGAAACAGAAACAGAGCTCCCCAAACAGACCTGTTTCAAGGTCAATATCTAAAAATGGTCTAAAATCAAAGCGAGTTTTTCCATTTGCACCAAGCTCTTTGAATTCTTGAATTCTTTTTTCAACTATATCTTTGAGAGGAATACCGTTGTATTTTGATGAAATTACTTTTTCTATTTCCTCAACTGCAAAAATTAACTCCTTCTGCATCGGATAAAATTAGAAAGCTTTATTTTTAAAATCAATTTTAGTGGATATTTTTTGGAATGGTCAAAAGCTCATTGAGTTTTCACCAATATTCATAAGAACCTCTTTTCTTTTATTTTCTGTGCCTATGTTCTCATCACAGATAATATTTCCGATTATGAGAGGGGGTATAGCTCTTGCGGTGTCATTAGCTATATATTCAGGGTTGAAACCTACTTTTTCTTTCTTTGAGATGAGTTTAGCAGATATTATAGCAGGAATATTGAGCGAGCTTTTCTTTTCGTTTCTTGTATTTATTATAATAAGAATTTTTCTGCTTTCTCCTCAGTTATCGGGTGAGACTATAAGCTACCAGTTAGGATACGGACTTATGACGCTCGTGAGCCCATTTGAGGAAAATCCAGTTTCCGTAATAACAGAATTTATTTTCTTGATAGCTATAACCTTATTTTTTGTTTTAGATATACACATAGGATTTTTGTGGGGTATAAAGAAGAGCTTTGAAATTGTTCCTCCTTTTTCATTTGCTTTATCTGAAAATCAATCAGAGTTTTTGCTGCAAAGACTGAGGGAATCATTTTATGTATCCTTGCAGATAGCTTTTCCGGTTATATTGGCTATGTTCATAATTGAGATTTCAATTGCTATAATATCAAGAACTATACCGCAGTTTAACATTTTCGTTATTGGATTTCCACTTAGGATAGCAATTGGAATCCTCATTCTTACATTTACATTTGATAGAATTGGTTTTCTGATAGGGGAGTTTATGAAGAAATTTATAGAATCTTTTTCAGATATTATTCTTTTGGGAATAAAGCATTAGAGGATTTCATTCTTTTTTCTGTTGTAGGTTTTGGGAAATATCAATAATTTTGTAAAGTAAGTTTTTAATATTTCTGGTGTCGTTTTCAATTCTTTCTACTCGTTCTACTATTTGTTTCATATCAACTTTCATTTCCGAAAGTTCCTTTCTTATTTCTTTGTTATCTTCTTCTATTTTTTCTATTCTTCTTACTAATGAATTTTCAAGGGAATCTATGCGTTTGTTAGTGTCATCAATTCTTCTGTTCAGGTCATTATTTATTTCGCTGATTCTTTTGTTCATGTCATCAATTCTTCTGTTTATGATGTGAGTAGCAAGCACAATAAAGCTCCCGATTACTCCTGCTGTTCCTATTATTATGCTAAAAATTTGTAATCCATCCATAACATTTATTTTAACTCAAAAATTTATTTTTTCCATTAAATTCAAAAGTTCGTTATATTTGACAAAATTGAAAAGAAAAGAATTAAATTAGAAAGGAAAATGTTTGCATGGATAGAACTTACACCATCATGTAATTTGAGGTGCGTTCATTGTTATGTGAATTATGATTTTGAGGCTAATGATGGTAGAACTCAAATTCGCTTCAATCCGTTTGTCCCGGAACTTATAGATAATCTGGCAAAAGTAGGTTGCAAGATGGTTCAATTCATCGGTGGAGAACCATTACTTCTTAAAACGAAATTGGAAGAGTATATTAGGCTTGCAAAATCTAAAAACATGGGGGTAGAAGTCTATTCAAATCTCACGCTGCTTGACAAGAATGAAAACCTCGTAAATTTTTTCAAAGAGTATGGAGTGTATATTGCAACTTCATTTTATTCATATGATGAAAACACTCATGACAGAATAACTCAAAAGCCGGGGTCATTCAGAAAAACATTAGAAGCTATCAAGAAGGTTTTGAGCAAAGGAATAGATGTCAGGGTGGGAATAGTTATTATAAAAAACCTCAACGATCAACATATAAAAGATACGATAAGATTCTTGCAGAAATTGGGAATTAAAAAAACAAGCATAAGAGTTGACAACATAAGAGAAGTCGGGACAGAAAAAACATGTGATGTTGAAAATTCATGTCTTCCAGGAAAGGCATGCTTTTCATATAACGGATATGTTTTTCCTTGCATATTTTTTAGAAACATAATATTGGGGAAGTATCCGGAAGATAGCTTTGATAAAATAATGAGCAATCTCAAGAAATTCTGGTTGCAGAAGATGTTTTCTGACAAAAATATAAGAACAGCAGAAAAATTTATATCAAGATTAGGAATTCCACAGGATTTAGCTAAAATTGTGAGGATACAATGAAAAGAAAAAAGGAAGGAAAGAAAATGAAGTGAATAAAAGATGGAAAATGGGGATAAAAAGAGAAAAATTGATATTCTGAAAAGGAAGCTTTTGAAATTAGGGATATACTCAACTCCAATTATTTTGAGCATCTCAATACCTGATATAGAAATTCAAGCTCAAACTCCTGTTGAAGAACCTTGTGCCCCCTTTCTTGCTCCACCAATCAGAAAGAAAGGCATTATAGAACAGGAGGAAGACAAGAATGAGAAAAATCGTAACAAAAAGAAAATAAGGATAAAGTCAATTTACGAGCTCTATAAAGATCCATTCAAATCACCTTTCAAAAAATCCCCTTTTGGGAAGAAAAAAGAGGAAGAAAAGTAGAAAACGAAACTGGGCGAAAACATTAATCGTTTTCATCATAATTTGCGTTATTCTTCAAATTCTTCTTGAAATACCACTCCTTTTTACCATTGTTCGTCTGTTTTCCGAACTCAAATGCCCTCACATACCCGGCTTTATCACCGAATACCAATTCTAATCTACTATCTCCATCTATATCTCCGAAAACTGGAGAAGTGAAACCTCCCAAATTATTCCCCAAGAAGTATGGGCTACCTTGTGCTTGGATTCCGTCTGATTCAAAAATGTAAAGCCATCCATTATCTGTTAGAACAGCTATCTCTTGAGAACCATCATAATCAAAGTCTCCTACCGCGGGAGCAAGGCTCGGCGAACTTGAAAACTTCTTGAACCACATCCTAACTCCATTATTATCTATAACATATATATAACCGGGATTGCCAGAACTATATGGCAAAACCGTAACTATTACCTCAAGGTTTGAATCACCATCAATATCTGCCAAAACTATGTGTCTTGGATAATATCCGATTAAATTATTTCCGTTTTCATCTTGAAGCACTAATGACCACTTTGAATTCCCATCCAAATCGTAAGCATAAATTGTAACAGGATTTGTTGTTCCAACAACAAAATCTCGTGTGCCATCTTTATCTATATCTCCTACCGATGGTGATGACAACCACTGCGATAGCCCTAAATTTATCGGCCAACCTGAAATAAGATTCCCCGATGAATTGAACTTATAAACATTACCATTTGTATCTGTTATCAAAATCTCCGCTGATGTTCCGGAACCATTCACAACAGGATACGATGCCATCAATTGCCCAGGTTCATAATACCATTTGAGCGTCCCATTACCATCGTATGCGTAAAGCCTGTTGCATGGATTAAGTGCTGTAAAGAGTATTTCGTTTTCAGGATCAGAATCTATATTTGCAAGTGTTATAAATCTTACTTTGCAAGTCACAGAAATCGGAAATCCTGACTTTACATTACCAGCTGAATCAAATGCATAAACCAGACCTCCATCGTTTCCAACAACTATTTCAACTGAACCATCTCCATCTATATCACCTATTGCTGAGGTGCCGAAGATTGCATTTCCTGTACTTTTTGGCCAACCTGTCTTTACTGTGCCATCTGAGTTCAGAACATAAACTTGTCCGCCTCTTGTTAATATAACTATCTCTAATTTTTCGTCTCCATCAAAATCATATAGCTTTGGAGATGCCCATATTTCTGCTCCTACTCCTGTTCCTAAACTTACTGGCCATGGTCTATCCTCTACCGCAAATCCCCTATATGGATGGATATCTAACACCCTACCATTACCGTTTCCGAAATCAACCCATGAGTATGATGCCTGTGGCTCTCCAAACGATATCGCATATAACCTCCCCCCTTCTGTCCCAACATATACAATTTGTCCTTTCATCTTCACAGGCGCAGTTATAGAACCTAAAACCCCAACTGAACAACTTGAACTACCTCCTCCTATGCTTATTGAGTATAAAGTTAAACCTGAACCTATAAATACTGACTTTTGTGATAGTGCAGCTGTTGACTTCACTGCACTACCTGTTGAATATGACCATAGTAAAGATGGAGTTGTACCCGTAATGTCTTCTTTTATCGCATAAACACTCCCGTTCTCCGCTCCCACAAACACCGTCACCTGCGAACCATAAACATAAACAACCGGCGATGACCTTATCGCTGAACTTATTGTCGTCCCTGTGTCATATACAACTGAACCTGATGGCGATACCTTGTACAATTTCCCATCATCCGCCCCAAAGTATATGTCTCCCTTCGGTCCCAATCCCGGCGAACTCTTTATCACAGGAGTACCCGTAACAGTGATGCTCCACTTATCAGTAAGGTCAAGTGAAAATGCATAAACTTTCCCTGCCTCTGTCACAAAATATACTGACCCCCTTATTGCGTCTATTGCAGGTGCTGTACTTATTGCTCCCAAAACCTGCTTTGAGTTCAATATGCTCAAAGTCTTGCTCATCACAAATACCCAGCCCGTCGTCGTCCCCAAGTATACTTTACCATCTTTTACTGCACACCCTCCTACTACACCCCCTAAATCTCGTGTCCCTATCAGGTTTCCATCACTATCCACAGAGTGGAATTTACCATCTAATGTCCCTACAAATATAGTTGTCCTCTGACCCTCATGAGATGCACACAAATGCGATGAAACCGCTGAACCTAAATTCTTCAACCACCTTATATTCCCATTCATAACATCCACAGCAATGAGATAACCAGTTGATGTCCCTACATAAACACTACTATCGTCTATCACTGCTGATGTTGTTATACCACCTCCTATCCCTCCGCTCAAATCCACATTCCAAATTGTACCACTACAACCAGAAATAATACTTGCGCACGCTACATTTGACCACGATGAAACCCCCCCGCCTGCCTCCGTTCTCACACGATAACAGTATGTTCCTGCTGCCAAGCCTGAATGCACATGCGTCGTTGAGTTCGGAGATTTTGTCGTAAGCAATACCCAATCCGTATCAGTACCCAATTTCATCTTCTCTATCCTGAATCCTGTCTCTTGCGTTGATGAGTCTTGCCAGGTGAGTTTTATTGCAGCTGAACTTATCACCTCTGCAACAAGTGGAGATGGAGAACCCAACGCCATCCAACATACCTCTCCTGCATACGATGAGTATTTGCTCACACCTTTCTTTGCCCTAACCTTAATACAATATGTCGCCTCCTCCGAAAACTCCTTTGAATAATACTCCGTGTTCGCATCGGTCAAATCTGTTGCCCAGATTGCACTCCCTTCCTTCCTCATCCACACCTCATATCCCGTCTCTATCGTACTCCTATCTTGCCAATGTATCTCCAATGTCCTCAAAAATGCACCTGATACCACCGTCAGACCTGATGGCGCATACGGAACTGCCTCAGTGCTTATTGTATTTGAATATCCTGATTCCCCTCCGCTATTGAACGCTGAAACCTTGAACCAGTAATACTTACCCTCTACAAGACCCCAAATCGTTGCATTCGTCACATTCGCCCCCATCGTCGCTACTTTCGTAAATGTTGAACCATCATCTGACCTCCAAATCCAAAATCCTTCCTCTCCTGATGAGTTATCTACCCATGTCAGAACAACAGCTGATGACACTGATGATGACATCTCATCATATACACTCAATCCGCTTGGCGCTTTCAATCCAGGCGTTGGGCATGAAACATTTGAATAACTTGAATAAACTGAACCTTTCTTCGCTCTCACCCTGTAGCAGTTTGACACACCATCAACATATGCTGTGTCTTGGTAATTTGTAGTATTCGGACCCAAAGTCGCTATCTGAATCCATCCTCCGTTGTTTACATTCCTCTCTACAAGATAGTTCTCTTCAGCAGATGAGTTGTCATTCCAGAACACTCCTATTGCCGTCCCTGAAAATCCTGTTGTCAATCCATCGGGTGCTACGAGCTGGGTCGTCTCGCACGCTGTATTTGAATACCCTGAACTCCCGTATGAGTTGTATGCCGTCACACGATAGCAATATGTCGTAGCCTCTATCAACCCGCTATCTTGATAGTCTGTATCGTTGGCGGGTTGTGTCGCAATAAATGCAAAGTTTGTACATCCTGCCCCCTGACACCTCTCTATCCCGAAACCTTCTTCGTTATTTGAATTATCAGTCCAACTTATCACCATCGTCGCCGTTCCTTGATAAATTATTTGCAGTCCAGAAGGTGTGTTAGGTATGGGGACATCGGGCGTCGTCGCCGTCGCCTCATTTGAATACTCTGAATACACCGTCTCTGAACCCACGGTTTTATATGCCCTCACCCTGTAGCAGTATGTTGTTGTCTTCACAACAGTTGTATCTTGATATGTCATAGTTCCTGTCCCGGGATTTGCTCCCAAAGATGCAATCTGTGTCCATCCACTCGCATCGCAGCTCCCACTTACATACCCCGTCCTCTCTATCAAATACCCACTCTCACCTGCTGAGTTATCTTGCCATGTGAGGTCTATTCTGTTATATGTGACTGCATTAGCTTGCAAAGAAGTTGGTGTTGCAGGCTTTGTCGTCTTGCAATATGAATCAGAATAAGATGAATATCTGGTTATTGAATTGAAAGTTCTTTTGTTCCTTACCTTGTAGCAGTAAGTCTGCGCCTCTGAAAGCCCTGTATCCTGATAACCTGTCACATTCGCAGGTAGTGCAGCAATCACAGCAAAGCTCGTGCATCCTGAACCTTGACATCTTTCAACATAGTAAGTATCCTCCTTTGATGAGTTGTCATACCATGTCGCTGTCAGCGATGAGCTTGAAATTGTTTCAACTTTGAGTCCTGTCGGTGCCGCTGGATACACAAGATCACACGCCTCATTTGAATAAGGTGAAACAGAATTTGATGTGTATGCAGTAACTCGGTAGCAGTAATATGTCCCCTCTGATGCCGTCGTATCTGAGTATGTCGTCGCATTCGCAGGCGCTGTTGCCAAGAACGAGTATGATGCAGCTCCCTCATCCTTCCTCTCCACACCAAATCCTTGCTCGTTCTCTGAATTGTCTTTCCATGTGAGATCCACCTGCGATGTTGATGCAGCTTGTGCTTGGAGATTTGATGGCGCACACAACCTCGCTCCCCCTGTGTTAAACCTATCTAATCTGAACTTCGGATACTCTGCTGATGATGAAAGTGGTGATGTCCCTGAAACCGCATATAAACCTTTCGTTGAACCTATATAAATATTCCCGCTCGGAGCTATCGCTGGTGATGCTTCATTCGCTTGCCCTGTAAGTTCAAACTGCCATGAAACCAAAAATGAGCTCCCAGACCTCGTCAGTGCCCACAAATATCCACCCGCCGGCGTATTTGACGCTACATAAACCACTCCGGAATCCGCTATCGCTGGCGATGATGTTGATGCTCCTCCAAACTCCATCCTTGATACAACCTGCAAGGTTCCTTTATCCAGAGCAACTATCGCACCTGCTGATGATATTACGCTAACATATACATAATCTGAAACCGCTGGCGATGACCTTACCTGCGTCCCTGCTCCAAAACTCACACTCGCCGAAACCGCACAACTTGACTTATTTATCTTCGCAACTTGACCATTATCTAACCCTACATAAATCCCTGTTGAATCAACAGCAGGAGATGACCTTATGATAGCACCAAGTGCAGCAGTTGAACAAACTAATGTAAATGTGCTCCGTGAGAGAACATAAACCTTCTGGTCATCAGCCGCAAATACCACATTGGCACCATCAATAGTTGCTGATGTGTATATCGCCCCTATATTCCCAGTAGATGGATATCTTCTCAAAATTGTTCCATCTGTTGCTCTCACAGCATAGAACACCCCTCCCGTTGTCCCAACATAAACCTCTCCATCGTTTGATATAGCTGGCGATGCCCTGATCTGACCTCCCAAAAGCACATTCCAGTTTATATTACCATCGGTTGCCCTCACAGAATAAAGCCTCCCATTACCAGCCCCGAAAAATACATCTCGTTCGCATGTTATCGCTGGGGATGACAATATCGGAGAACCTATATTTACCACCCACTTTTGGCTCCCATCAGGTTTTATCGCATAAAGTTTCCCATCTGCTCCTCCAAATATTATAGTCCCATCCACATCTATCGCTGGTGTCCCCGTCACACCTCCCGAAACAAAAATCTTGAAAACTTCTGAACCCGACCCATAAGTTGTTGCCTCTGCCACATTTGAATATCCTGAATAAACTACTCCGACATCTGAACCGGTTTTATATGCCCTCACCCTGTATCGGTAAGTTGTGCTCGGGCTCAAACCTGTGTCAGTAAATTCTATTGTATTCGGGGGTAAATCTGCAATCTTGACAAAGCTTGTGCATCCTGAACCCTGACACCTCTCTACCTCATATCCGCTCTCACCAGATGAGTTATCTTGCCAGCTCAGCTTTATTGATGATGCTGATTGTGGCTGTGCTGTCAAGCTTGATGGGTCATTTGGTTTTGTTGACGCTGAAACAACATTTGAGAACGACGAAACTCCTGTATCATTCGTCACCCTTACCTTATACCAGTATATCGTCGCCTCCGCCAAACCCGTATCAGAATATGATGTTGAGTTCGCTGACAAAATTGCAACTCGTGAATAACTCGCTCCATCTGATGACCTCCATACTTCAACCTTGCTCTCCCGTGTTGAGTTATCTTGCCATGTGAGGTCTATTTGTGAATTTGAAATTACAGTCGCACCGAGTGATGATGGAGCGCACATAGGAACAGCAGTTGATGTGTTTGAGTAATTTGAAAACCCATACTCGTTGTATGCCCTTACCCTGTATGTGTAATAAACATCACAAGTTGCAGTTGTGTCCTCATAATATGTCACATCAGCTCCGACTGAGGCTATCTCGTAAAATGTTGCTCCCTCTGGCATCCTCTCTATCTTGAACCCTTGCTCTATTGCTGAGTTGTCTTGCCACCAAAGATTTACCTGTGTTGATGCAACTGCTTGTGATGTGAGATTTGATGGTGCGTCCGGTGGTGAAGGAGGTGGAGCTGGTGTTGTCGCCTCCACTATCCCTGAATACAAAGAGTATATCCCTGCATCTGAAAATGCCCTTATCCTATACCTATATGTCGTTGAAGGTGAAACCGGCTCATCTATATAAGAAGTTGAATTCGCTGGCATAGTCGCTATCACAGAAAAAGAAGTGCAACCTGCACCCTGACATCTTTCAACATAATAACCTGATTCCTTTGATGAGTTGTCATTCCAGTAAACTTCTATCCTCTGGTAGTTCACAGCTACCGCGTTCTCCCCCGTTGGCTTATGTAAATATGTCGTAGCAACAGAAGTGTTTGAATACGCTGACTCATTATCAGATGAAAATGCTTTGACCCTATATGTCCATGTCGTCGCCTCTGGCAACCCTTCATCTAAATAAGAACCTGAGTTCTCTCCCAAAGTTGCAACAACAGAAAAAGATGTGCATCCTGAACCCTCACATCTTTCAACATAGTATCCTGTCTCCTTTGTTGAATTATCTGTCCATGTCAGTAAAACCTGTGTTGATGACTGTGGCGATGCGTTCAGACTTGTTGGCGTTCCTAATTTTGTCGTACCACATATAGTCAAGGAGTAGTTTGATGTTATTGTGCCTCTATAAGACCTCACTCGCCAGCAATAATTTGTTCCCTCCGAAAGACCTGTATCTGTGTATTGAGTTGTTCCAGCTGGGAGGTCTGCAATTTGTGTGAAAGGTCCTATGGGACTCGGTGCTCTCTCAACATAAAATCCCTGCTCAAATATTGTGTGGCGAGTCCAAGAAAGAATTGCAGTTGAGTGCGACTGAATATTAACAGAAAGGTTTATAGGTCTGCAAAGCCCTTTTACCCTACCATCTCTTTGAGTATTCCCCTTGAACTGATACCACACTGGTTCTTGTGGTGGATATGCATCTGTGTCAAAAGCATATAAAAGCCCATCTCCTCCGATTATATAAACCCTACCAGCATCACCAGAAATTAGGGGAGAAGACCTTACAGTCTGGGTACCCATACTGTAAAACCATACTATGGTTCCTCCTACAACTTTGTGTAATCTTGTATTTGCTGCAAACCATACATTTCCGTTCCTATCTACCGCAGGAGTTGAGATTGCAGGTCCTGTTGTTTGCAGTACCCAATCAACTTGCGAGTTATTACCTAAATCTCGTATCTTATAAAGTAAAGCGTTTGAGCCAGATGTTGCAGAAACATAAATAGCATCGTCTTGCCCTATCACAGGTGATGGGATAATGTCAGTCAGTGAAAGAGCTGGCGGAGCGGTGCTCAAAGTTCTGGACCATTTCAAGTTGCCAGAGTAATCAAGGGCAAATAGCCTTATTTCTGATGTGCCACTTTGAGCTGTAAAGTAAATATCTCCTGTGCAAGATATAGCAGGAGAACTCCTCACTACCCATCCACTCCCCACAGTGTACGACCAAATCGGATTTGCAACATCATTCAGGGCATAAAGTTTTCCATCATCTGAACCAACATAAGCCCTGTCTTGAATATCTATTGCAGGAGATGATATAACAGGTCCTCCTGTGAGATATTGTCCGACCAAAGTGCAAGCTCCACCAGAGGAGATGACAGTTATGTAATTATTATTTGAGCCAAAAATAACTCTGTAAGATGAGAACAAAGACGGCGATGACCTGATAACTCCTCCACTGTTATAACTACAAACAGCATTACCATTTGAACTTAATCTTTTGTAGAGGTTATTATCCTCTGCACCAGCTATAACATAACCTTCTGGACTTGATGCAGGAGATGAGAAGATGTTCACATTTAAAGTCGGTCCCCAGATTGATGTCCCAGCTCTTGATATTGCCCTGAATCCTCGTGTAGCGGCTCCCCCTCCCCACGCCGTTGTAAATATTCTCCCATCCTGCCCAGTAGAAGGGGATGAGTAAGCTGTTCCAGCTCCTGCAACCGCAAATGTCCATGCTACCCCCGCATTCGGAGTTGTACCGCAACTTACTTCTGACCAATCTGATACTGCATCTGATTTTTCTGCCCTCACACGATAGCAATATGTCGTGTTCGCTTGCAATCCCGTATCCTGATAACTTGTCGTATTCGCAGCTAAATTAGCTATCCCGGAAAATCCTGAGCACCCTGCTCCCTGACATCTTTCAACTTTGTAACTCCCCTCATAACTTGAACCATCATTCCATGAGAGGTTTATCTGAGATGGTAAAACTGGGTTTGCAAAAAGATTTGTCGGCGGTGAAAGAAGTGTCACATAAACTACATTTGAATATTGTGATTGCTGACCACTTGCCCATGCATATACCCTGAACCCATAAGTTGTTTCTGATGTAAGACCTGGCCAGGTGTAATCTGTCGCATTCTGAGGTAGAACCTGAGTGACTTTTGTTGAAAAATCGCAACCTGCTCCTTCACATCTTTCCACAACTATATTCTGCTCAACAGATGAATTCTCTTTCCACCAAAGGTAAACTTTCGTTGAACCTACACCGAAAACCTGCAAATTCGTAGGCTCCGCAATCTGAGTCGTTGTCTCCACCACATTTGATGGTGATGAATTACCTTGATTGTTATACGCATAAACCCTGTACCGGTAAGTTGTGAGCTCAGATATAGTTGTGTCTGTGTATTGCGTGACATTTGACTGTGCAATAACAAATGTGACTTTACTTGAAAAATCACACCCTGCTCCCTGACATCTCTCAACAACAAATCCTTCTTCATCTGTTGAGTTATCTTGCCAACTGAGTTTTACATATGTCCCAGTTGTTTCAATAACTTCAAGTGAAGATGGTGCTGCGGGAGGAGTTGCTGGTGGGTCAAGAGTTGTCGCTGACACTTCTTCTGTGTAAAATGAAAAAACTGTTCCTTTGTATGCCCTCGCCCTATACCAGTATGATGTTGAAGGGGAAAGCCCTGTATCAACATACACTACTTTTGACCCTGAACCAGAACTCGGACCCAAAGTCGCTATAACAGTCCAAGTACCAGCCTGAGTCCTCCTTTCTATCTTAAATCCTTCCTCTGTTTCCGAGTTGTCCCAAAATTCAAAAGTAATTTGTGTGTGTGAGTTAGCAGTTGCACTGGGTCCTGTCGGAGCTTTCGGGAAAGTTATGGCACAACTTTCATTTGAGTAATCTGAACAATCAGTCCCAACACATGCTCTCACCCTGTAACAGTAATTTGTCCCCTCCAAAAGCCATGTATCTGAGTAGCTTGATACATCTCCCAGGACTGCTATTTCAGAATAAGCTCCACCTGAAATTGCTCTTTCTACTCTATAAGAATCATTTGCTGCTGAATTATCTGACCAGGAGAGGTTGATTTGGGAGTCAGAGGAAGCAGTTGCATTCAGACCAGAAGGAGCTTTCGGTTTTGTTCTTATACAAACAGTATCAGAGTATTTGGAATAGATAGTTGTTGCTCCGATAGTTCTGAAAGCGCGGACGCGATAGCAATAGACAGTGTATTCGCTCAAAAGAGTATCAACAAAAGTCACTGTTGAGCCGTATCCTGATGCTGCGCCGGTTGAGCCGATTTCAGAAAAAGAGGTGCAACCTGCACCCTGACATCTTTCAACTTTGTATCCCGTCTCATAAGCTGTTTTGTCAGTCCACTGAATTTTGATTTGGGAATCAGAAATTGCAGAACCTGTGATTGATTGAGGAGTGCAGAGATGAAGTCTTCCTGTGTTTGAGTTATCGTGTTTGAACTTTGGCCACGCAGCGTCAGCCAAACCAGATGAGTCACTACTTGATGAAAAAGCCACCAGCCTACCACTTTCTCTGGATACATATAATCTCCCATCAGGTCTCAAAGCAGCTGATGACCAAACTGCAACATTTTGTCCCAAATTAGAACTTTCCGCAGTTCTTGATGGATCATAAACAACATACATATTGTTGTCCAAGTTTCCAGCCCATACTGAAAGATTTGCTGAAACAGCTGGTGAAGCCTGAAAATCGTTTCCTGCGGCAAGATACCATCTTCTTGTACCATTTGTAAAATATGAATGGAGACGATTATTTAGTACAGCTCCAAAAAACAGTTTGTCATCAACGATTGCACAAGATGAAAGCTCAACTGTGTCAGCATCTATTATCTGGAAAGAGGTCAGAACAGCTCCTGTTTGTGGGTTAAATTTCCTACAATATGTATCCAAAGAACATATCCATATTGTTCCATCGCAGTCAATTGATGGTGTCGCCTGCAACCTCCCAACTTGTGTCCCCCACTTTATCGTTCCATCTGGATTCACGGCATATAACGCACCAGTTCCTGATGTCGGATAATCAACTGCTACATATATCACACCATCTGGTGCCACTACCGCACTTCCCCATATATTGCCCTCTCCCCCTATCTTGAAACTTACTGGGAAACCTCCTACCTGCGCCCCAGATGAACCTATAAATGCATAAAGCTTCGCTTGACCGTGCGATGTCACATATACCCTACCATCGTATGATATAGTCGGCGAATTATAAAGTATCGTATCTCCGCTATCTAACGGAGACCACCATCTTGATGTCCCATTCGGATACACCGCAAATACCCCCGCATTTGATGCTACATAAACAGTGCCATCATCACCTATCGCCGGCGATGAATACGATGGATTACTCATTCCAGTACCTATTGAAAATGTCCAAAGCAGTGTCCCAGCGTTCCCATCATCTCTTACCTTCCTCAAAACCGCTGAATATGGCGCAGCGTTATTTGATGTAACATAGTATATCACCCAGTTCGCTCCCTCCAAAGTTATCGCAGGCGATGACCTTGATTGATTCCCACCACCAGGGTTATATGTCCAAGCTCTGTTTATAGCAAAAGGAACGAGTTCTCCTTGTGGTTCTTCCGAAATTTGAGGTTTTTCTTGTGTGCCAGTTATCTTTTCTGATGCTTTTTGTGTTTGCGCATATCTCAAAATCGCCTCCGCATCCAAAAACACATATCCCTCTTCTGTCTTCGGTCCAGATAAAATCGCTTCCTTCACATCTTTTGCTGTCAAATCTTGTCTCATCCCCCTCACCAACGCCGCAACCCCTGAAACCAATCCCGCTGAAAGTGATGTCCCCGTTGCACTGCAATACAACTGAAATCCTCCACATGTCGTCAATATATCTTCTCCCGGAGCTATCACCTTCACTGCCGAACCCCTTGATGAAAAACTTGATAGCTTTTTGTTCTTATCTGATGATCCAACTATTATTATATTCGGAAATTCTTCTTCAAGTGGTGCTCCTACTCCTGACCATATCGCATCCCATCCTGAGTTCCCTGCTGCCTGCACAAAAACTACATCCGAAAATAGTAAATACCTGAAAACTGGCTCAAATATCCTTATCTGCTGTTCAAGTACATCCCAATCCTCTGGTATATGCACTGATGGCTCCCTTGACCATCCTAATCCCCCTGAAAAGTTTATCACCCTTGCTCCTCTATCAGCAGCATCTAACATGTATCTTATCAAAGACATAATTGAGCCATCTATCTTATAAACTAACAAAGATGTATCCCAACACACCCCTGCTATCCCCTTTTTGTTATTCCCTCTTGCTCCTATCACTCCCATCACCTGTGTCCCATGGTCCTGACTTATCTCACTTTGAGTTATCTCCTCATAATAAACTACATTTCCTTCAAAATCCTCATGATTTAGATTGAAACCAAAGTCAATAACTGCAACTGTGACAGATTTTGAGCATGTTGCAATATCCCAAGCTTTGGGGAGGTTTATAAGTTCTGCCCAGTATTGCTCCTGAAATTTCGGATCATCTGGAATTGTTTGCATATTGAGAACAAAGTTCGGAGTTGCAACCACAACCTCATCATAAGATTGAGCAAGATTTATCTTTTCCCTTATCTCATCATCTGTTTGAGCTTGAACTTCAACTTGGACTATTCCCAAAATTGGCTCTCCACCTATAATCTTACCTCCAAGTTTAGAAATTATCTTTTTTACTTTCCTTTCTGATGTTTTAGGTGAGAAAGCAAGAAGGATTTGATTTTTTGCCAATTTCAGACCAGTTCTTTTATCTTGGATAATTTCTCTTGGGGGTTCAACTTTATCTGGGATAATTTTTGCGTACTTTGGAGGTTCAATGGGAGGGTAATGACGAGGAATTTCGGAATCAACATGAAAAATTTGCCCTTTCACTACTTTCTTTTTACAAGATATGAAGAAGAAAGAGAAAGAGAAGGAAATTAAGAGAATAGTGATAAATAAAGAAAGAAAAGAAGGAGAAGAAAAATATTTTACACCCCCGTTTTTCATTTTCACATTCTCCTTTTTTATTTCACATCTTCAAATTTATTTACAATTTTTTCTTTTTCTTTTTTGTTAGCCTCTTTTTGTTTTATATTTTAATCGCAGTTTTTGAGTTTTGTTATTTTTGAGTGTTTTTTTCTGAAAAAAATGGGACTTTGTTAGCAATATCAACTATTCTTTTTGATTTTTGTTTTTTCCTTTTTTCTCTGCTTGAAAATTCAAGGGGTTCCGAATGGGGGGGTATAGAAAATGAGGTTTTGAAATTTTTGTTAGCTATGCTAAATATTCTGTTTTCACTATTATCTTTGTTCTTTTTGCTGTTGATTTTGAGATATGTCAATAATTTTGTAAAGCAAGTTTTTTATATCTCTTACATCGCTCTCAATTTTTTCTATACGTACCTTTATCTCTTTTATTTCACCTTTCATTTCCGCTGTCTCTACCTTTATATTTGCCAGTTCCTTTCTTATTTCTTTGTTATCTTCTTCTATTTTTTCTATTCTTCTTACTA
>JAVVGL010000005.1:0-104994 GCA_032249135.1 Candidatus Calescibacterium sp.
AAAAAGGAAGGGTTTCTGAGGTTCAAGATCCCAAAGGAAGACCTTTTAGAATTGAATACGCCGATAATGTAGTCAGAGTTATATCAAGACGAGGATTTTCGTCAGAGTACGAAATTGATAAAAATCTTGTAGCTATTTTACTATTGAGGAACGAAGTTGGAGCAGAAAGGAAATATTTTTACGATTCGGCAGGAAATATGATAAGGTTCATAGATGCAAAAGGGTTTGAGTGGAAATATGAATATGAAAATGGAAACCTTGTGAAAGTTATTGATCCCTTTGGGAATGCTGAGAAATGGTATTATTATGGTGAGCTTGTCACAGCATATGTGAACAAAGCAGGGAAAGCAAAAATGCTCTTTTATGATGATAGGGGAAACCTTATAAAGAAGATTGATTTTGACGGCAGAAGTGAGTGGTCATGGGAATATAACAATTTGGGACTTGTCGTAAAAGAAGTTCAACCCCAAGGTGCTGTAATAAGGTATGAATATGATTCTTTTGGAAATCTTAAAAGAAAAATAGATGCCCTGGGGAATGTTTGGAGATATGAGCATGATTCCTTAGGGAGGCTCATTCTTGAAGCAGACCCTCTCGGAAATACCACAAGATATGAATACGATTCATTGGGTAGAATGAAAAAGAAAGTTGATGCTTTGGGTAATGAGTGGACTTACATTTACGATTCAGTTGGAAACAAAATAGCAGAAATTGATCCGCTGGGAAATCAAACAAAATACTTTTATGACTTTGCAAGAAATATCACAGCCACCGTAGATCCTCTTGGGAATATTTCTTTTAAAGAGTATGATTCTGATGGGAATAGAATAAGGGAAACTGATTTCAGGGGAAATTCTGAGTACTTCTTGTATGACCCAGCAGGTAGGCTTATAAAGCATATAAATAGGTTGGGGGGTCAAACAGAAATTCAATACGACCCAGAGGGTGATGTTGTCCTCACAGTTCATCCTTCTGGTCTCAAATATGAATTAGGATATGACAAACTGGGGAGGCAATCAGTTATCAAAACTATTGCAGATTCATCAGTTATTGAAACAAATAATGAATATGATTCGGTAGGAAATATTGTCAAAGTAAAAGTCAACGGAAAAGAGGCAAGATTTTCATACGATGATTTAGGAAAAGTTGTAAGATGGATTGATCCTACGGGAAGGGAGAAGTTTTATGAATACGACAGAATGGAAAGACTTTCAAAAGTTGTTGAACCTGATGGATCGGAGACACAATATGAGTACGACTTTGAGGGGAAGCTTGCGAGAATTTTGAACCCAGATGGAACATTCATTATGCATGAATATGACACAGCTGGAAGGCTGGTAGCAATTACTGATTCAACAGGAGCAAGAACAGAATATGGATATGACCCAGTAGGTAGAATTGTTTTTATAAAGGACCCGGAAGGTGGAGTTACAAGATACGAGTATGATAAAGTCGGTAGAGTTGTTGCAGTTCAAGATCCAGAGGGGAACATAACAAGATTTGAGTATGATGCAAAGGGAAACCTCATTGAGGTGATAGGAACTGATGGACAAAGGACAAGATATTCATATGACCCAGACGGAAATCTTATTTCCGCAACTGACCCGGAGGGCAATACAACTTTTTATGAATATAATGAGATAGGGCTTTTGGTAGCAAGGATTGACCCAGATGGCTCAAGGACGGAGTATTTTTATGACCCCGCTGGAAGGCTTCAAGTTATAAAGTATCCGAACGGCACAACTGAGTGGTTTGAGTATGATGCTTTCGGGAAACTTATAAAAAGGGTTGATGCTGAAGGAAAATTTGTAATTTTAATCTATGACGATTCTGGGAATGTTGTGAAGAAAATATATCAGGATGGCTCAGTTGAGTTAAGATACAACGATATGGGGATGCTTGTGAAGAAAATATATTCTGATGGAACAGAGATAGAATTTTCATATGACAACATGGGTAGATTAATCAGAGCAAGAGGGAAAGGCGCGGAAATTTTAAATGAATATGAAAAAGATAAGCTAATAAGAAGAACATTCAAAATACCTGGAATTTCTCCTGTTGCTGTGGAATACGGATATGACTTGGCGGGGAGAAAAGTTTTGGTAAGGGATCCTTGGGGAGAAACAAGATACCAATATAACGGAGCAGGATTACTCAAATCTGTTGAGTCTGATGGAATAAGAGCGTTTTTCTCATATGACAAGTCCGGAAGAAGGGTTCTTATTATGTATCCGAACGGCGTTGAAGCAAGGTATGAGTATGGAAACTCAAAACTCAAAAGTATAAATATTTCAAAGGGAGCAAAGACATTGTAGAATGCAAGATACACATATGATAAAAGGGGGCTTGTGATGGAGATAGATGAGCTCAAAAGGAGAAAGACTTACAGCTATGATGGATTAGGAAGGCTTGTGATGCAAGAGGTTCTCAACAAGGAAAATCCTATAAAGAGTTATTCTTTCTTTTTCGGGTATGATAGTATGGGAAACAGAAGCTTTATGGAACTTGTAGCAGGTGTGGAAGGGATTTTTGATCCAAGGTTTCCAAGACCAAAAGATAAAGAGCCAGTGCTGAAGCACCCAGTTAAAGTTGAGTATAGGTACAACAAAGCAAATGAGATTTTGAGCTCGGAGGCAAGGCGAACAAAGAATAACGAGTTGTGGTATAGGACACAATTTTCGCACGACATGAGAGGCAATATAAAAATTAAGTCAGTATTGCTACTGGATAAAAATAGCAGCGGTAATGGAATTTATACGACAAAGTATGTTTATGATTTCGATAACAATCTTTCACAGATTTTATTCCCAGGAGGTCAGAGAGAAGAATTTTTGAACTTTGAGGGTATTGTTTTTAAAGAAAGGTATATAGATGAAGAAGGAGAGGTAAAAGAGAAAAACTTTATTTATGATGGGGACCAGGTTTTGTTGGAGTTAGATGAGAGTGGGATACCAATAAAGAGGTATGTTCTTTCAGATGGAGGAGAGATTTTATGGGCGAAGAATTTCAAGGGAGAAAATAAAGAAGGCTGCGAAAAAGAGAGTGGCAATGGAAAGGGTAAAGGCAAAGACAAAGGAGGATGTAATAACAATAACAATAATAACAATAATAAGCGAGAATATATTTTTTATCACTATGACCATTTAGGGTCAGTAGTAATTCTTACAGATTTTTCGGGAGAGGTAGTGGGGGAGTATGAGTATTCACCGTTTGGAGAAGTGTTGGAGGCACAAGGACCTGAGGCAAAGAAGAACTTATATCTTTTCAAAGGGAGAAGATATATGGAAAAAGCAGGGGTTTATGATTTCAGATTGGGTATATGGGATCCAAGATATGGAAGGTTTCTACAAGGAGCTGTTGGGTTGGGGAAACTCGTTGAGCAGATGAGATTAGGGAAAGGAGCAGTTCCGCATGTATTCCCATCTGCGCTTGAGCCTCGTCCTTCTGATTTTCTAATGCGACAACTTTTTCCGGGAAGAATAGAGATAAGAAACTGTAATGAGCAAGATCGCCAGAAGATAGCTAATAACATTTCAATTTTAAGGGAGAGAATTAGGAATACATCTTGTGTAGGGGAACCACTCAAAAGTGTGATATTAGATTATCTATCGGGGGGCAGAACTTTCCAATTTGTTGTTGGTGTTCAGCTTGATTTGAAAATTTATGATAGGATAATATTTAACAAGGGAGGGATTAGGTTAAATAGTAGATGGTTGCATGGAGCTACTTTATATGGAGCGAGGAAAGAGATAAGAATAGGAATTTACAATATAAAGAGTTTGCCATCGTTTGGGCAAAGGATTGAAGTTAAACCTCAAATCGGGATTAGACCAAATCAGAACAGAATCATCAATATTCCATACTCTGTTGTTCCAAGGGTGAATATACCAAAGATAAGAGATGGTGATGTATTGTTATGGATGCCCACTATGAGACCGCAATTGAACCTAATAACCCCGGCACAAATAACGATTCCGCATAAATGGATGATTATAAACTGTGATTACGGGTGTAAAAAGGAAAATAGAAGAGTTACCTGTGGATATACTTATCATGATACAGGCAGTGGATCAGATTTTATAGCACAAATATGGATATGTCAATATGCGCTTCAGGAGCAGGAAGGAATATGCACACCAAAACCCCAGATTGCCAGTACAATTTTACACGAACTCGTTCATGAAGCTTGTTATAATAGTGATGATCAGGAAAAAGGTATGGCATATGGCTGCGAGTATTCATGTTTTGGCGGAAAAGATACTGAGGGATCTAAAAGATGCAGACAAGGAAGATAAAGCTACCCAAAAATAAGTTGATACTATATCTCATTTGCCTTGTTTATCTAAATTGCTTCAATTATAATGAAATATGTAACATTTTTAATCCCTGTAACAAATGTATGAAGAAGCACTCTGACCCCGAACTACAAATAAAAAGGGGATTTTTCCCATTTGATGAATCATTAGAATATAATTCTGGAAAAATTCTCGGAGCCAATTATGGTTCAACCGTATTTGCTTTTTCCTCAGATGGTAAGGTAATATTTTCTCTGAAACCAGGAAAGGGAAAAGTAGGCTTCCAGTTCTTTCTCCCTCCTGCCATATACCATTCAAGATACTATGCAGTAAGCGAATGCGGTGAAGTTTTAGTTATAAATGAGGAAGGAAAAATCATAAAAAAAGCTATACTTGATAACGACAATTTAATTATGGGTCCAATTTTTATCAAAAATGATAGGCTTTATATTATTAGTTGGGAAACTCTGAAAATCTATGACATTAATAGCTTAAAATTGATTGATAAAAAGATTTTTGAGGGTGAGATATTATACTCTGATAAGATAGGTTTTGTTGTTTATTCACCTCCAAATTTGGTAGTTCTTGATGATAATTTTTCAGAAAAGTTATCGTTGAAAGCAAGATGTGACGAGTTTATTATTGGTTTCAGAGAAGACGAAGAATCAATAGAAGAGCACTGCCCAGATGGCGTAAGAATAATCAACATAAAGGGAGAAGAAAAGTTTTTTCCTCTACCTTTAAGCTTTTTCCAAAAAAGCGCATATAAACCAGAAAGATATGGAATTTTTAATGGACATATTATTTTTCACGCAGATGATGGATATATATACTTCGGATATAATAGAACGGATATAAGGGGAGAGAATTGCAGTATTATCACGCGTAAAACAGTTCTAATTACATCATGTGATGAAACTAATAACTACATTATCAACGGAGATGGTTCCGCAAAAAAGTTGAGCATTGAATGTAGAATTTTCAGAGGATATACTTTGAATGGATACAAATATGTAATTGAAGATGAAGAAGGGAATGTATATTTTAAGATGTATTGTTACGATGGTTGGTACGTAGCAAAGATGAAAGGAGATGGTAATATTATTTGGATGAGAAAAATAACGGAATAGAACTGGAAATAAATGGTGAATATACCAAAGATGCAGACAAGGAAGATAAAACTACTCAAAATTGACTTAATGCTATGTTTCACTTGCCTTGTTTACCTAAACTGTTTCAATGAAAATAAAATATGTAACATTTTTAACCCGTGCAACGAATGTATGAAGGAGTATTCTGAAAAAGTAATAAAAATGTCCATTTTATTTTCATTCGGAAATTCATTAGAGTATAGTTCGGATAAGATCTTAGGAGCTTATGGGCGTATATTTGCTATCTCTTCCGATGGAGAAATAATATTTTCCTTGAAATTAAAAAGAACAGAAAGAACAGGTTTTTATTTTATTTTCCCTCCAATTTTACACGACTCAAAATACTATGCAGTAAGTGAATGCGGCGAAGTTGTAGTTATAAATGAAAAAGGAAAAATCATAAAAAAAGCTATACTTGATAACGATGATCTAATAAGTCAGACTTTCATTAAAGATAATAAACTCTATATTAATAATCAGAAAATCTATGACATTGATAGTTTTAAGCTGGTTGGGAGAAAAAATTTTGATGGAATGGTAGCATACTCTGATAAGATAGGTTTTGTTGTTTATTCTCCTCCAAATTTGCTTGTTCTTGATGATAATTTTTCAGAAAAGTTATCGTTGAAAGCAAGGTGTAATGGGTTTATCGGTTTCAGTGGGGATGGAGAGATGATAAAGGAGCACTGCCCAGATGGCGTCAGAATAATTAATATGAAGGGAGAAGATAAATTTTTTCCGTTTCCTCTAACCCTCTTCCAAAAAAGTGTATATGAATATGAAAATGAATCAGGGGTTTCTTTATATCCACAAAGATATGGAATTTTTAATGGACAAATTGTTTTTCATGCTGACGATGGATACATATACTTCGGATATAATAGAACAGATATAAAGGGAAATTATTGCGAAGTCTTGCCAGGTAAAAAAGTTCTAATCATATCGTGTGATGAAACTAATAACTACATTATCAAAGTGGAAGGCTCCGCAAAAAAGTTAGATATTGCATGTTGGATTTTCAGAGGATATAGTTTGAACGAGTATAAGTACTTGATTGAAGATGAAGAAGGGAATGCATATTTTATAGTAAATTGTCGTGATGGAGGTTATGTAGTAAAGCTGAAAGAAGATGGTAATATCATTTGGATGAGAAAAATAGTAGAATGGAATTCTAAATAATTTGATTTTCTTTTTTTTAAGTTTTGTTCTATTTTTTAACCTAAGTTGCTAGTTATAGTATTTTGAAAAATCTGTAAGGGTTATAGGATATTAAGTTAAAGAAGTTTTGATATTTATTTCTCACATCAGCTTTAATTTAATATCTATTATTGATTGATTTTTTGATAACTAGCAACTTGGGTTATATATAATCATTATGTCAAACGGAAAAATTACAGAAGAAAAATTATCAGAATTAGAAGAAAAAGAAAGAGTGAGGCAAGAAATAGAGAGATTGAGAAAAGAAATTCAGTATCACGATTGGAGATATTATGTTTTGAACGACCCGGTCATATCTGATGCAGAATACGACAATCTTGTAAGAAGATTAAAAGAACTTGAAGAGAAATATCCGGAATTTATAACTCCTGACTCTCCAACCCAAAGAATCGGAGAAAAAATAGAAGGAGAATTTCCTACTTTCCCACACTCAATCCCTATGCTCTCCCTTGATAACGCATTTTCAGAGGAAGAACTTTACGAATTTGAGGAGAGATTAAAAAGGTTTATAGGAGATGAGAAAATTGTTTTTGAGTATTCGGTTGAACCAAAAGTTGATGGAGTAAGCATAGAAATTATATACGAAAATGGCATATTCACAAGAGCGCTAACAAGAGGAGATGGAGTGTATGGTGAAGATGTTTCTCCAAATGTAAAAACAATAAAAAGCATTCCACTAAGACTTTTAGGCGATAATATTCCAGAATATATTGAGATCAGAGGGGAAATCTTTATGAAAAGAGATGAATTTGAAAAATTAAATAGGGAACTACTTTCACAAGGTAAAAAACCATTTGCAAACCCCAGAAACGCTTGTGCAGGTTCGCTGAAACAAATTGATCCATCGGAAACAGCAAAAAGAAAATTAGACGCTGTATTTTACGGAAACGGAATAATAAGAGGAGTTGAAATAAAAAATCAAAAAGAGCTACTTGAAAATCTAAAAAATTGGGGGTTTAAAGTCGTTCCAGAATGGAAAATAGTTAAAGGTATAAAAGAAGCAATTGAACACATAAACTATATATACTCAAAGCACAAAGAATTTCCTTTTGAGTCAGACGGAGTTGTAATAAAAGTAAATGATTTCAAATTAAGGAGTATTCTTGGAGAGAAAGCAAAAAGCCCAAGATGGGCAATAGCATATAAATTCCCAGCAGAAGAGGTAACAACAAGATTACTTTGGGTTGAGTTCCAAGTAGGTAGGACAGGAACTGTGACTCCTGTTGCTATATTAGAACCTGTAAGAATAAGCGGAGTCCTTGTATCGCGAGCTACACTCCACAATTTTGACGAAATAAAAAGGAAAAATATAAAGATAGGAGATTGGGTTTGGGTAAAAAGATCAGGCGATGTAATCCCCGAAGTTATAAAAAGTATTGAGGATAGAAGGAAAGGGATAGAGATAGATATAGAAGAGCCAAAAAAGTGTCCTGCGTGCGGGTCTGATTTATATCGTCCAGAAGATGAGGTAGCACTGAGGTGTCCCAATATGTCTTGTCCTGCACAACTTATTGAAAGAGTAAAACACTTGGTATCAAGAAATGCATTTGATATAGAAGGTTTGGGAGAAACTTTCATAGAACAACTTGTTAGCAAAGGAATTATAAAAGATATTTCAGATGTCTTTTACCTGAGAAAAATAGATCTTCTGAAATTTCAGGGGGTAGGCGAGGTTCTTGCGACGAAAATAATAGATAGAATAAACAAGAAAAAAGAAATTCCTCTTCATCGTTTCATATTTGCTCTTGGAATAAGGCATGTGGGCGAATCTGTTGCAAAAATGCTTGCAAAGCGATTCAAAACTCTTGACTCATTCCTGAAAGCAACTTATCACGAAATAGCGTCAATCTATGGATTGGGACCAGCGGTTGCGCAAAGTGTCGTTTCATTTCTCAAAGATGAAAAAAACATAATGTCTATAAAAAGAATGCTTGAAGCAGGGGTAAAAGTATTAGATTACAAAGAAGAAGAACAAATAAGGAAGGGAAAGCTAGCAGGGAAAATTTTTGTTTTTACCGGAACACTGAAAAGTATGACCAGAGAAGAAGCTAAAAAATTAGTTATAGAAAATGGTGGAAAAGTTACAGATACAATTACATCATCTGTAAGCTATCTTGTTGTAGGCGATCTTGAAGGTAGGCCTACAACCTCAAAACTCCAAAAGGCAGAAAAGCTTGGAATAAAGAAAATAACAGAAGAGGAATTTCTCAAAATGATAAGAGAAGAATAAAAGTTTTAGAATAAAAATTTAAAAAAGAACGGAAAACAATTAATCTGCACAATCAAAAATAATCTCTCAAATCTCTCAAAAATAATCTTTACATAAATAAATCATAAAATAAACAGGCTAAATAGATTTTGAGGGGCAAAAATTTATTGAAAATCGTTCTTTAAAATGAGAATTCATTAATAAGAAGATATTTTGAGCCATATATTTTGCTGCGAATTTTATAAAGGGGTGAATTTGATATGAAGGTGAGATCATCTGTAAAAAAAAGATGCGCAAGTTGCAGAGTTATAAGGAGGAAAAATAGAGTTTATATTATTTGCGAAAACCCAAAACACAAACAAAGACAAGGATAAAAGAAAGAAAGAGAGGTAAAACAAAATGAGAATTTTGGGAAGAGATATAATTGATAAAAAGAAAGTTATCCCTGGGCTTATGGATATATTTGGCATAGGAGAAAACATGGCATACCATATTGTCAGCATGGTTGGGATAGATTACACGAAAAGAATAAAAGATTTAACAGAAGAAGATGTCGCAAAAATAAATTCGGCAGTTGAAAGATTAGGATTGAAAGTTGAAGGGGATTTAAGAAAAGAAATAAGCGACAACATACAAAGACTAAAAGATATAAAATGTTATAGGGGGCACAGACATGTGGTAGGGTTGCCAGTAAGGGGGCAGAGAACCCACTCTAATGCCCGTACAAGAAAAGGTCCGAGAAAACACAGAATTCTTGCAAGGAAAAAGAAAAAAAAGTAATAGAATAAAGTGAGGGGGGTAAGTTAGATATGGCTCAGAAAAAAAAGAAGGTAAGAAAAGTTCCATATGCGATAGCATATATAAAATCAACATTTAACAACACAATTGTAACATTTACTGACCTTGACGGGAATGTTCTCACATGGTCATCTGGCGGGGCGATAGGCTATAAAGGTACAAAGAAAGGTACACCTTATGCGGCTCAAAGGGCGGCTTCTGAGGCTGCAAAAAAAGCAAAATCAATATACGGAGTCGAAAAATGCGCAGTATATGTCAAAGGTCCTGGTCCCGGCAGGGAAACAGCAATAAGAGCAATCCAAAATGAAGGCATAGAAATAGTATTACTACGGGATATCACTCCTATCCCGCACAACGGTTGCAGAGCTCCCGGGAGAAGAAGAGTGTAAATTTGAAATTATTAAATAAAATAAGAGGGGGTTTGTTGATAATATGGCAATAAAGAGCGGACCAGTTTGCAGAATATGTAGAAGAGCAGGGATGAAACTTTATCTAAAAGGGCAAAAGTGTTATACAGAAAAATGCCCGTTTGAGAAAAGACCCTTTCCACCAGGACAACATGGGAGGAAAAAAAGAATTATAAGATTATCTGATTATGGTATTAGACTTCTTGAAAAGCAAAAACTCAAAAAATTCTATTTTATGCGAGAAGAACAGTTCAGAAGGTTTTTTGATATGGCTCTCAGAGCAACAGGTAATACAGGAAATAGATTTATAGAACTCCTTGAAAGGAGGTTAGATAATGTAGTTTTTAGGGCAGGTTTTGCACTTTCAAGAAGACATGCAAGGCAACTTATATCTCACGGACACATAAAGGTGAATGGCAGAAAAGTTGATATACCATCTTACCTTGTAGATTTAGGTGATGAGATAGAATTAGTGAAAAAAGAACTTATACCTCAAACTCCTATTTTGAAACCACCTTCATGGATAGAATCTGATTTGAAGGAAGGAAAAGCCAAAATTGTAAGGTTACCAGAAAGAAAAGATCTTGACCTCAAAATAGATGAAACTTTAATAATAGAGTTTTATTCAAGATAAAGTAGGAGGGAAAAATTTTATGCCAAGGAGAGAACTAGAAGGTGTTGTCATTTCTGCTGGAAAAATGGATAAAACGGTAAAAGTTTTAGTGGAAAGAATTACTATGCATCCTCTATATAAAAAACACATAAAGAAAAGAAAAAAATATCTTGTTCACGATCCAGAAAACAGATGCAAAGAGGGTGATATAGTTTTAATAAGGGAAGGAAGACCTTTTTCAAAACTCAAAAGGTTCTATGTGGTAAAAATTTTAGGAAATATAAAATTACAAAACCAAAGCCAAGATACTTCCCCTAATATGGAAGGAGGTAAATCACCATGATACAGAGAGAGACAAAAGTTATTGTTGCAGATAATTCCGGAGCAAAATGGGGAAAATGTATAGGAATTCTCGGAGGAAGCGGGAAGAAATATGCCTATATTGGAGATATAATAGTAATAGCAGTAAAGGACGCAATTCCTCACACCAAAATATCTAAAGGAGATGTGAAAAAAGCTATTGTTGTTAGAACAAAAAAAGAATTCAGAAGAAAAGATGGCTCATACATAAGGTTTGACGATAATGCAGTTGTTATAATAAACGAAAAAGGTGATCCGGAAGGTACAAGAATTTTTGGTCCTATCCCTCGGGAAATAAGGGAGAAAGGTTTTACAAAAATTGCATCTTTGGCTCCAGAAATAGTTTGATACGGAGGTTAAAAAATGAGAAAACTTAAAACAGGGGATACTGTGTTTGTAATCGCAGGAAAAGACAAAGGAAAAATTGGAAGAATTCTCAGAGTTTTTCCTAAGGAAGATAGGGCAATCGTAGAAGGAGTAAACAGAATAAAAAAACATGTCAAACCTACCCCCCGCAACCCCCAGGGCGGAATAATAGAAGTTTTCGGTAAAATTCATATCTCTAATCTTATGCTCGTCTGTCCCAAATGTAAGAAACCAACAAGGGTAGGAATAAAAATTTTAGAAGATAAAAGAAAACTAAGATATTGTAAAAAATGCGGAGATTTTGTTGACCAAATATAGAAAAAACAATAATAAATAAATAGCAAGGAGGAAAAAATTATGCAGAGTGCAGCTACATCTGAAAGTAAAGGCTCAGATCAAAAATATATACCAAGACTCAAAAAATATTATTTTGAGGTTGTTGTCCCAAAAATGATGGGAAAATTCAAATATGAAAATCCCCTTGAAGTTCCAAGACTTTACAAAATAGTTGTAAATATGGGAGTAGGGAAGTGGAAAGATGATGCAAATTATATTCAGGAAGCAATCCAAGATCTTTCACTTATTACCGGACAAAAACCAGTTTTACGTAGAGCAAGAAAAGCAATAGCCGGATTTCACCTGAAAAAAGGCGAAGTTATTGGGCTGTCTGTTTGCTTGAGAGGAAATATGATGTATGATTTCTTTGATAGACTTATAAATATTGCAATGCCACGAGCAAAAGATTTCAAAGGTTTCTGGTCAAAAGGATTTGACGGGAAAGGAAACTACAACATAGGCATAAAGGAACACACAATTTTTCCAGAAGTTCCATATGCAAAAATAAAATATGTCAAAGGTATGAATGTCACAATAGTCACAACTGCTGAAACAGATGAAGAAGCCAAAGAACTTCTCAAACTTATGGGAATGCCCTTCAGAGACTAATGATTGAAAAAATTCTCTAATAATTAAAAAATTTTTTTTAAGTCTTTTTTATACTGAATTTTTCTGTTTTTTTCTGATAATAAAACTCAAATTTATGTTAGCTGATAAAATTCAAATTTATGGGAGATAAAGCAATATCGCAGAATCCTGCCACTGAGGAGATTCTGGCAGAACACCCATTTGAATCAAAAGATGAAGCCCTTGAAAAAATAGAAAAGCTAAAACAATCATTTTTGATGTGGAGAGAAAAGAGCATAGATGAAAGAGCAGAGGTTATACTAAAAATAGCTCAGGATCTCAGGGAAAATAAAAAGTCATATGCGGATCTTATAACATCGGAGATGGGAAAACCTATAAACCAGGCAGAAAGTGAAGTTGAAAAGTGTGCATACGCATGCGAATATTTTGCTCAAAACGCAAAAAAGTTTTTGGAACCGGAACATGTAAAAATTGACTTTGCAGATGAAGCTTATGTGGAGTTTGATCCACTTGGTGTTATCTTGGCAATAATGCCGTGGAATTTTCCATTCTGGCAGGTGATAAGATGTGCAGTTCCCGCAATTCTCGCAGGAAATGTAGTAGCTCTAAAACACTCACCAAATACATTTTTGTGTGCAAAAAAAATAGAAGAAATATTTTCTAAGTATGCTGACGGAATTTTAATTAACCTCTTTATAAAAGAAGAGGATGTAAAATTTATAATACCACAAGTTCAAGGAGTATCTTTGACAGGAAGCGTAAGAGCTGGACAAGCAGTAGGAGAGTTAGCAGGTAAAAATATAAAGCCTGTTGTTCTTGAGCTTGGAGGTTCTGATCCGTTTATAGTATTTGATGATGCAGATTTTGAATTGGCAGTTGAAACAGCGGTAAGAGCAAGGATAATAAATTCTGGTCAAAGCTGTATTGCTGCTAAAAGATTTATAATTCATGAAAAAATCTACAAAGATTTTGTTGAAGCTGTAAAGAGCAGAATAAAAAAGCTGAAAATAGGTGATCCGAAAGATAATGTAGATATTGGACCGATTGCAAGACGAGATCTTCTGGAAAATGCACTGAGAATAGTTCATGAAACAGAAAAAACCGGAGCAAAAGTAGAAGGTGGCAAAAGAATAGGAGAAAGAGGATTTTTCTTCTATCCTGCAATCATTGAAGAGGCGGACTTTTCCTCTCCTGTATTCAGGGAAGAAACCTTTGCTCCAATAATGCCAATTTTCAAATTCAAAACAGAAGATGAAGCGATTGAGATAGCAAATAAAAGCGAATTCGGACTCGGTGCAGTTATATTCACAAAAAACATAGAAAGAGCAAAACGTATAGCAAAATATATAGAAGCTGGAAATGTTGCAATAAACCTACAAGTCAGAAGCGACCCGAAACTTCCTTTTGGTGGAGTTAAAAAATCAGGGGTGGGGAGAGAGCTTTCAAGATACGGAATCCTTGAATTTGTAAATATAAAATCAGTTATGATAAAATATTAAGATTTAAAGATGAGCATAATTTTGGCAATAATTATACTTGGATTGATGATCTTATTCCACGAGTTCGGACATTTTATATTCTGTAAAATATTTGGTGTAAAAGTACTTAGGTTCTCAATTGGTTTTGGTCCTGCAATTTTAAGAAAAAAAATAGGAGACACAGAATTCAGATTATCTCTTATACCGCTTGGAGGTTATGTTACACCGCTTGAAAAAGAAAAAATAGATCTTATGGTTGAAGAAAGAGCATATGAGCTTTCAAATAAACTTAACCTCAGTGAAAGCTTAGCAAGAGAGATAGCGTGGGAAGAAATAAGAAAAGAGTTTGGAATCTCACAAAATTCCAGAAATGTTTTTTTAGAATCAAAACCATACTTTCAGAAATTTCTTATAGTTTTTGCTGGTCCCCTTTTTAATGTCATACTTGCCATATTTTTTATGTACTTTCTTTTGGTTATAGGATATGAAACTTTGGGAACAAAATTAGGAAAAGTTTTAGAGAATTCACCAGCAGAAAAATATGGGCTTCAACCGGGAGATATAGTTCTGGAGGTGAACAAAAGAACCGTCAAAACATGGCAAGATATAAGGCGTGAAATAGTATTGTCAGAAGGAAAAATAAATCTAAAAATCCAAAGAGGGGAACAAATTTTATATTTTGAGATTGAACCTCAAATAATTGATGGGAGAAGGATAATTGGAATTTTGCCAGACGAAAATAATAAAGTTGTAATAAAATATTCTCCTATTTTGGCTGTTCCAAAGAGCATAGAAAATACAATAAGCACTATTTCAGATATGTTTTATGCTATAAAACTAATTTTCACAAAAGAAGGAATTGAAAGTATAGGGGGACCAATCACAATAGCGAAAGTAACATCAGATGCAGCAAAGGAAAGCATACAATCCCTCCTTTCTGTGTCATTTCTCATATCTTTAAACCTTGCTCTCCTCAATATCCTTCCCATACCAGTTTTAGATGGGGGACATATATTAATATTCACAATAGAAGCTCTGATAAGAAGAAGATTAAATTATAAAACGAAATTTGCAATAACAGTATTTGGTTTGTTCATCATACTTATTTTAGCTTTCATAGGAATATCAAACGACATAAAAAATATACTGAAAAAAGAATGAATAAATAGAGCCGCAAAAAAAATGGAAATATATTTGTCAAACTTCAAAAATTACATTTCAAATTCCAAGCCAGAGGGCTTATACATACATATACCTTTCTGTATAGAGAAGTGCCCATACTGCGACTTTGTATCGGGAATTAGACCAGAAAGCTCAATTGTAGATAAATATTTTTCTGCACTTGAAAAAGAATTCTTCCTTTATCTTGAAATTGTTGATTTATCAAGATGTAAAACACTTTACTTTGGAGGAGGAACTCCCAGCTTATTTCCAAAAAATCTTGAAAAGATTGTAGAGATTATAAAAAAGTATGCACAAAAAATAGAGGAAATATCAGTTGAAGCAAACCCATCGGGCAATCTTAATCCTTCTGACTTCTCCTTTGCAACAAGAATCTCATTTGGAGTTCAATCTTTTTCTGAAAAAAATCTCAAATTCTTAGGAAGAAATCATGACCCCAATGAATCAAAAAAATTAGTTTCAAAATTTTCAAATTACTTTGATGTGAATGTAGATATAATTTTTGGTATTCCCGAACAAACTCCGGAAGATCATTTAGAAGACCTGAAAATCTCATTAGACCTCGGTGTAAAACATATTTCAACTTATCTTCTCACACCATACGAAAACACACCTTTGGGTATAAAAGTAAAGAGAGGAGAAATAAAGTTGCCGGAGGATGTATCCGGTTTTTTTGATATTCAAGGATACCTTGAGGATAATGGAATGATAAGGTATGAAATTTCCAACTTTGCATTTTCTGGTTTTTTCTGCAAACATAACCTACTTTATTGGAACAGAAATGATTTTTTAGGTTTGGGAATTTCTGCTTGGTCAAAAATTCGTTCTGCAAGATTTGCAAACACTCCAAAAATAACAGAATACATAGAAAAAATAAGCAACAAAAAATTTGCAGTATCACATATTGATTTCATTGACACAAAAAGGCTCATATACGAGATAATATTTTTAAGGTTAAGAAAGGTAAATGAAGGGATTGACCTAAAAGAGCTTTGCAATTACTTAGATATTGAAAAATTTTCAAATCTTATAATTAGAAAATTGGGAGATTTTATTCTTTTTGAGAATGGGAGATTAAAAATCAAAAGGAATTTTCTTTATATTTCAGATTATATCACTCGTGAGATTTTTTTAATAGTTGATAAGATTTTTCAGCCTCAGCAACACAGTATTCCCAATCTTGCCTGAAAAATTCCCTTATCTTCATAAGCTCCTCATAAGTGGGAAATATTTCATCTTTCACAGATTTCAAAAACTTGTTTTCTGGAATAAATTTGCCGAGATAAAGTATAGAATATCTTAAAGGAAAAACATAAAGATATTTTTTCAAAAGATTATTTTCAGGTGGGGTGTAATTTATAAATCGGGAGATAATATAAGCTAAACTCAACTCTTTTTCTCCGTAGGATTTATGAACAATTTTTTTGGGAAACTCACCTTCAAATTTTCCACCTATGTAATCTAAAATCTTTTGCAAAAATTTTTGTGGATTATTTTTGAGTTCATCATAAATCAAAATAAGTGGATTTTTTGAAAATCTATTCCTGATGTGTTCAATCTTTTTTGCGTAAATCAAATCTTCTATTTTATACCATCCTGTATTTTCAAGATTGAAAAAATCTTTAAATTTCACATGAAAGCCATTTTTTATAGTTCTTTTGTATTGAGATAATATCCACTCATCATGTCTTCTGAACACAATTATTATTCCGGTATCAGGGAAAAATTTTGAGAATTCTTCAGTTTCTCTTTCAAATCGCTCATCAAACTCACGGGAAATAAGGAACTTTAAATTTTGATTTTTATTTTTTTTGAGACAATCTAAAATTATACTTTTAGCTCTTCTATATTTTTGAGGTTTTATGTAATGAATACCTTTAATCTTCGGAAAAAACTCGTGTTGGAGAAATTTTGTACCAGTTTTTCCTAACCCTACATGAAAATAAATCTCCATAGATTTTTTATTTTATTGATGATAAATACTTTTTTTATTTTTGAGGTTTTGGGGCTAATTTGAAGTTGAAGTTAGGTTCAACGGGTTTTTCGGCAGATTCAACTTTCTTTATCCAAGGAATATATCGTGAAAGAGTTCTCCTTATTCCCGCTTTCATAGTAACGATTGCAGATGGACAAAGAGAGCAAGCGCCTTGAAGAGAAACAACGACCTCTCCCTTCTCCTCATTCACTTCCTTTACCTTGATACCTCCGCTGTGTGATTTGAGGTATTCTGAAATTTTACTTAACACATAGTTGACCTCTTCTAATCCGCTTTTTAGAAGAACTATTTTTTTGCCGAAAATTTCTTCTAATTTAACTATTGCATAAGTTAGCTTTTCAGCAGGAGTATCAGGATTTATTCTTATACCCAAAATTACCTCATCCTTCTTTTCTTCTATTACATAAATACTTTTTATAAAGTGAAATTCATCTTGAATTTTAGATATTTTATCAGAATAATTTTGATTTATCTCAGACTTTACCAACATAACAACCAATTGTTAAAATGGGTTTGGGGAACGGTTTATTTGCTATGAGCTTTTGGCTCATGCAAACCTTACTTCCCCCAGCCACTGCCACAGCTTCTACCCGTTCTACCGGGCTACCTTTACTTTTTCTTTTACCTTTACTTTTCTTCTTTTTTCCTCTTCTTTTTTTTAGTTTCAATTTTCTTCTGACCATATTTTTAGGTATTCGGTAGGAGGAATTTCAGCGAGTCCGACAACTCGTTTTATTTCTGGGAACTCATAAGCTAACTCATTCCCGATGATTTGAGCAAGCTGATTTGCGGCGCACCCGCAGAAGGGAGAGCATCCTACCCCATCGCCGAGGGCTATCCCTAAAAGAACGGTTCCTGTCTCTTCATCATAATCTTTGACCCAAACAATTACATTTTCTATTTGAGGACTTGCTTTTATTCTTGGTCTAATTTCTGATAATATAAATTCATTCATTTTTTTTACTCTTTCTTTTTGCACTGACATAGCTCTATTACCCTCCTTTTTTTATTTATTCAAATCATTCTATTTTAGTCATTTTTTTCTATTTAGAAACAATTTTTAGTATATTTTTGATTTAAAAAATTACATTCTACTTTTTTGAGTTGATTTTTATTTTATAATAAAAACATCTTTATTTATTATTGTAATAAATTTAAAATATAAGGTATGAGGGAGACAGGAGTTAAAAAAGAGCCGATAGGCTTTCAGGAAAGATTGAGAATGTTTGAGGAATTCAGAATGGCGAAAAATAAAATTCTATCTCCGGAGGACTTTGTTGAAGTTTCAATAAAAGACAGAAGAACCGGTGAGGTGAAAAAGAGGAAAATGATTTTAAAATCTGGTTGGAGAAAGATAAAGCTATTTTTTGGTATATCAAGTGAGATTCTTGAGCTAAGGAGAGAAAAAGATGGAAACAAAATAATATATTTGTGCAAAGCAAGAGTATATACACAATCTGGAATGTCCGCAGAAGCTGTTGGAGTTTGCTCGTCAGATGAACCCGGAAAGGCAAATATGCCAGAATATATTTTATCTTCAATATCGCAAACAAGAGCGATAAATAAAGCGATAGCTGATCTCGTTGGAGCAGACTTTGACGAAGATATTGATGTAGAAAAACTTGAGGATGAAGATATAGATATATCACACACAGAAAAATCCCAAGAATATTATAATACTTATAGTGAATCTACTGAGAGAGCTTTACCTTCTGATAAGTCAAAAATGGTCTCTTTCATATTTGATATGGTAAAAAAGCTCGAAACCGAAGGGAATATAAGCAGAGGAGAAATTTTTGCTAAAATAAAGGAGTATCTTGGACTACCAAAAAATCAGCAAATAAAGATTACTGATCTTGATATAGAAACCCTAAAAAAAATAGATTCTTTTCTGAGAGGAGAAATTGAAAGCTTGCAACAAAAAACGAGTTACGAAGAGGAAAACTTCTTCTGATGAGTAAAACAACCTGTGAGGAGAAAAACGCTTATACTTTTGACTATTTTGAACTTATTTATTTGTATGAAATTTCTCATTATTCCATCTTGGGAATATTATTCTGATCTCAAAGAAAAAGTTTCAGAGCTGAAATCGGAGTATGAGGATATAAAACTCAAAAATAAATTGAAGCAACAAATCATAAATGACATAAGAGAATACACGAAAAAGCTGAAAAACATAGAAATGTTTGATTTATTTTATACTCCATTCAAGATAATTTTATCGGAAACTTTGAATTCCAATTTCTCCTGCGCAGAAAAAATTTGTTTTTCTTCATATACAAAAAGGGGGGAACTTGAAGGAGAATTTATAGACCTTCTGGCTTTGCTTAAATTCATAAGTGAAAGCAAATACTATTTTGATCCCAAAAAGTTAAGCATCAAAAAATCTGATAAGGGAAAGATAAGAATTGATGTCATTTTTGATACCCTACAAGTTCAAGATTAGAGAAAAATTTATTTTTTTCTTTTTTTGATTTTAAGAATTAAAATAATTTTATGGTTTGGTTATCTATGATTCTTTCTTTTTTTGTATATCCTTTTTACTCTATTTGGAAAACAATAGTTTCATCATTTAAAGATAGGACAAAATTTTCCGTTTACGGGATGGAAGATCATACTTATGTGATGAATTTTTCGGTTCTTTTTGGTAAATATTTTGTAGTTTTTTCCAGCATAATCAACACTGCTATTGTTGCCTTCATAATTAAAGTTTTTGGGAAACCTCCTTTATGGTTATTTGTTCTAACGACATTTTCTGCTTTTCTGACTTTCTACTGGATTTATTCAGGAATAATATATTTCCTTGAACTCTTATATTATATATCCTCAAACACACGAAAAATCTTGCAGAAGATTGATAACTTAGATAAAGAAACAAAACGCCAAGATAAGGAAATAGTTCATTGAACTTGATTATTGAACTTGATTCATATTTTTTTTGCTCCCTCGGTAATTTTCCCTATAATCCTCATCAGAGATTTGAGTTTTCTCTATAAATTTTTTTATGTAAAGGACTGGAATTAATGTAGTAGATGATGCCATGCCAATTTCAAAGTGGGGGTTTTCAAAAAAAATCTTTGAAGCCAGAGGAATGTTTCTGAAATATTCACACATACCTAAAATTGCAAGGGTTCCTTTTTCTGTCCCATATGTTTCCCATATCCTCCATCCCCCTTTACTATCACCTTGCTTTATAAAGGAAAGAATTTTATTACCATCTAACTTTGTTTGAGCTACATACCTCACAGTAAATCTTATAAAAGAAATTATGTTTACCTCAATTTGAAATTCAACATCATATGTATTTTCATCTAACTGTTTTAGAATTTTCGCGCTTTTTATACTCGGAAATGCTCTGATAATCATTTGCGGGTCCCATAAAACTTCAAGGACTTTCTTTTGAGGAGCAAAAATCTGTGTAGCAGAAATTGAAAGTATTGCTTCCCTTCCTTCAAGATCCTTACATTTTCTCAACATAGTTACCGTGTCTTTTTCAGTTATTTTTTTGAGAGATTCTATATCTAATTTAGGGATTGAGAAATTGTAATTATAGTCTCCAAAAAGTAAAAGAAAAACTAATAGAGAAACCATAAACAAATATTAAAGTTATTTGCTGATGTTTTTGAGATTTTTAGGTTATTTGGAAACATTAGGTTGTTTGGACACAGAAAAATTTCTATGTAGAAAAAATAAGATAAAAACAAAAATTTTACCTGATGTATTATAATTTAGGGTATGATAAAGCGAAAAAGAGAACTGCCTGTGTCAGGTGATGTTAATGTTATACCTTTTATAGACATGCTCTCTGTTATAATAATATTTTTGATAATGGTTGCAAGTTTTCTCAATCTTGGTGTTATTGAAAGTTCTATGCCAAAGGCAGGAGGGGAAAGTGCATCGGTTGCACAACCTGAAAAGAAAAAAGAGGAGAAAGAAAAGTTAAATCTCACAATAGCTATCACAGATAAAGGATTTTATATAGGGGGAGCCGGGGCGATATTACAACAAAGAGCGGGGGAACCAACTATTCCAAAAGTAGATGGTAAATATGATTTCAAAGCACTGAATGACAAACTCTGGGAAATAAAACAAAGATACCCAGATGAATGGGATGTTATAATTTTACCAGAAGATGATATTGATTATCAAACAATAATAAAAACTATGGATGCTGCACGAGAAAGATGGGTTGAAGAAAATGGCAAAAAAGTGAAAAAATATCTTTTCCCAAATGTAGCAATAGCAGCAGGAATTTTCTGAGGGAAAATAGTTGAGGTTCAGAAGATTTCGGCTTCGGCTGAGAAAAAATATAGAAAGGGTTCTAAAAAATGGAATATTACTCAAACACAAGGACCTTTCATATTTTTCTATAAAAGTTTTAGAGAATGAGTCTATAAACATAGGTTATCCGAGGTTTACGGTTATTGTCCCTAAAAAATCGGTGAAAAAAGCTGTGAGGAGAAACAGAATAAAAAGAATTATAAGAGAAGCTATGAGGGAGCTGATAGCAGAAAACAAAATTCCAAATTTAGATATAGTTATCTTGGTAAGAGAAGATATATCATCTAAGAAATCTTATGAGGTCAGAGATGAAATTGAAAAAATCTTTCAAAAATATCAGGATATATTAGCTTCAAAACGAGGTTAAATAAAACTCCAAAAAATATAAAGGGTACAAAAGGAATTGGTTCTTTTTTTCGTGTGATTGCACTCAAAATTAGTCCAACTATCCCACCAAAAAATGAAGAGATAATAATACAAAGTAATGTTCCCCAAAAGCCAAAATACACTCCAACTGGAATCATAAATAAAACATCTCCCTCGCCAAGTCCTTCTTTTTTTCTTATAAGGCTATAAATTATTCTTACAATAAAAAATGTTCCAGCTCCAAGAGCAACTCCCAAGAAAGAATCTAAAAGAGAGAGTTTTGTGTCAGGTGAATCAAAAATTCTTACAAAGACGGAAGAAATAAACGACACAAAAATTAGAACGGTTGGAACGGCGAGATAAATTATATCTGATATGGCAGAAAACAAAAAAGCCCAAAGGAAAAAGAAGTTGGGGAAAAATAAAAAAAATGATGACGAAGAAATATGCAAAGCAAAAACTCCCAAGATTGCCGAAATAAGTTCTCCAAAAAAATAGCTATAAGGTATGCTTGATTTACACTTTGAACACTTACCTCGGAGGATAATAAAACTTAAAATAGGAATTTTTTCATACCACAAAAGAGGAGCCTTGCACTTTGGACAGAAAGACGAGGGAGCTAAAATTGAAATTCCTTTCGGTATCCTATAAATCAGGGTATTTCCGAATGATCCAAAAGATGCTCCCCATATGAAAGAAAATAACGAAATAAGAATACTCACGTTTTCCAAAGCTTTCAACAGTTAAAAATCTATATAAGATAAAAAATAAACTTTATACAAGCAAAAAAATGAGAACAAAAATTAAAATTAAAAGGATGGGCTAAATTGGAGAGAATATGATATACTTTATATCACTTGGAAGTAATGAGGAGCCAAGATTATGGTTCTTGAAAAAAGCAGTTGAGCTTATATCTGAAATTTGCTATATAGAAAAAATTTCACCTGTTTATGAAAGCGAATCTTGGGGATTTGCTGGTTATCCGTTCTTGAATATTTGTGCAAAAGTAAGAACAGATCTTCCTCCAAAATCTCTATTTATGTTTTTCAAGAGAATTGAAGCATTGCTCGGCAGAAAACAAACTTTCCTGTTATCAGGATTTTCAGATCGTCCAATAGACATAGATATAATATTCTGGGAAGGAGGATTCTATGAGGATGAAACAATAACGATCCCCCATCCACTTGCTCATAAAAGAAAGTTTGTCCTTATCCCCATAATTGAGATGGGCGAAGATATAATTCATCCGACATTCTCAAAAAGATTATCTGAAATTCTTCAAGAAATAGATGATGATAGTTGGATAATTAAGTTGATGGAGAAAATATTTTAAGAGGGAGGGAAAAAATGTCCTGGAAGAAAATAGCCATAATATCTGATATCCACTCAAATTTAGAGGCTTTGGAATCTGTTTTGAGAAAAATAGAAGAAGAGAAACCAGACAAGATAATATGCCTCGGAGATGTGGTAGGGTATGGGGCGGATCCGGATATGTGCTGTGAACTTATAAGAAAGTATTGTGATATAACTTTACTTGGGAATCATGATGCGGCGGTAGCGGAAATAATTTCAGACGATTACTTTACAGAGCACGCAAGGGAAGCGATAAATTGGACGAGAAAAGTTATGAAAGAGGAAAATATAGAGTGGCTCAGAACTTTACCTCTTACATATCAAGAAGATGCATTTTTCTTCTCTCACGGGGCACCCTATTCACCAGAAGATTTTATTTACCTTGTGACTCGGGATGCAGTTATGTGGTCTCTCAAATTTCTTGAAGCTAATGGTTTCAAAGCAAGTTTTTCGGGGCATGCTCACATAACATATGTGTTCGGAATAAAAAAAGATGAAAATCAAAAAAGTAAAGAATTCGTTTCAGCTCCGCAAGAACTTAACATAAACGATTTTGAGGTGATAGCGATAAATGTGGGTAGTGTAGGACAACCACGAGATGCAAATCCGAAATCAGCTTTTGGAGTACTTGAAATTGACGGAACTTATAGGGTGATAAGAGTTCAATACGATATAGAGAAAGCTTCAAGAAAAATCATAAATGCTGGCTTACCCCAAATACTTTCTTCAAGATTATTCATAGGGAGGTAAAGGGATATGGTTGATATTGAAGAAGTGTTCAGGAGAGCAATTCAGGAAAGCTCATCAGTTATATTAGATGTTGTTGCAGAAATACCTAAAATAAAGAAAGTATGTGAGATTCTGATAGAAAGGTTTGAAGATGGTGGGAAAGTTCTTATTTTTGGGAATGGAGGGAGCGCAGCCGACTCTCAACATTTTGCAGCTGAGCTTGTTGGAAAATTCAGAACATCAACGAGAAAACCTCTCCCTGCGATAGCTCTGACTACTGATACATCAGCTCTTACAGCAATTTCAAACGATTGGGAATTCCCGTATGTATTTGAGAGGCAAATAGAAGCTCTCGGGAAAAGGGGAGATGTAGCTTTCGGAATATCAACTTCTGGAAGATCAATAAACGTTCTTCGTGCACTTAAAAAAGCAAAGGAAATCGGACTTATAACTATCTCGCTTTCAGGAAAATATAAGGATGAAATGGAAAAATTTTCTGATATAGTGATATCAGTAAATTCGCAAGATACTCAAAGAATACAAGAAGCTCACTCTCTTATAATCCATCTTATATGTGAGGGAATAGAAATTATGCTAACAAAATAAAAATCATTTTACAAGATACACCTAAGCAGAAACAAAAAATAAACAGAAAAGCTGAATCAAAGTATAAATAAATAAAAACAAAAGTTAGTTGAAATTGTATAATTTTTTAATATGGGAAGAAGGAGTCAAGGAATAAAGGTCATAAACAAAGATATAAGAAAATTAGTTGAAGAAAATCTGCATATAGTTGAAGCAGTTGTAAGAAAGATAGCCCCAAATCTACCACATGGTGTTGCAAGGGAGGAGATAGTATCAGAGGGAATAATGGGATTGATAGAAGCAGCACAGAAATTTGATAGCAAAAGGGGGGTAAAATTTGAAAAATGGGCAGAAATAAGAGTGAGAGGAGCTATAATAGATTACCTTCGGAGGACAGATATTATATCAAGACCTTCAAGGTTGATCATAAAACAAATAGCAAAGACAATAAAAGAATTGCAGAATAAACTTGGAAGAGAACCAGAAGACGAAGAAGTTGCAAAAGAACTTGGTATGACGCTTGATGAGTACAGAGCAGAGCTTGAAAAAATAAGTTGTTTATCAATTTTATCTCTTGATGAGGTAATATTTGATCCAGAGTCAAAAGAAGGGAAAAAATTATATGAAATGATAACAGATGAACACATCAGCGACCCTATGAACTTTGCCGTTAACTCAAATCTAAGGGAGATTATAGAGCAAGCTCTTGAAAAGTTGGATGATAAGGAGAGAGAGGTGATAAAAATGTATTATCTTGATGGTTTTCATATGAAGGAAATCTCAAAAAAGTTGAAAGTGAGTGAATCCCGAATTTCTCAGATACATTCAAAAGCAATATTGAAGCTCAGAGCGGAGCTTGAGGGGAAAATAAATATCTGAATTTTCAAGTCACATATGCCAAAATCACATACTCACGAAAAATGGGCGCTTTTGTTCGCTATGCCTCTATCTTATATTTACTTCAAATTATCGGGAAACCTTATGTCATCAATCATATTTTTTGTCTCATTTATATTTGGAGTTTTTATGCTATCTCCAGACCTTGATACCAAATCCAAAAGCTATTCAAGATGGGGGTTTCTGAGATTTATATGGCTACCATATAGGAAAATAATGAAACATAGAAGCATTTTTTCACATCTACCTTTTGTTGGTACGCTTATAAGGACTTCTTACCTTGTTATATCAATTACACTTATAGTATGCTTGATTACATATATTATGCTTTTCATCCTCGGAATAAAAACTCATCAGAACATATTTTTGGTGATGAAAAACTCATTTGTAATGACATTTAAGGTAATATTACAGATAAAAAGAGATTATATAATAGCTGCAATTTTAGGTATATCAATGGGGGACCTGATACACTATATCCTTGATGTCTTTGCATCTTATCTCAAAAACCAAAGTTAAATTCACTCGTCCCTACTCAATATATAAGTGCGAAGTAATCTTGAACAAATTTTCATCCTTGTATTTCAGAGAAAATGAAAAATAACAAGAAAAAATGAATAGGGCTCAAAATAAATATTACTTTTTTTTTGTGTTGAGATTTTTGACAGCAGGTGAATCACACGGGAAAGGTATATTTGTTTTAGTAGATGGTTTTCCTGCCGGGCTTGAAATTGATTTGGATTATATAAATCACCTTTTAAAACTCAGACAAGGTGGATATGGACGCGGTGGAAGACAGAAAATAGAAAAAGACGAAGTTCAAATACTCTCGGGGGTAAGAAAAGGAATAACGATGGGTAGTCCGATTCTTATGGCAGTCTTTAACAAAGACGAAAGAGAAATAAAAGAAAGTTATGTTCCCCGCCCGGGACATAGCGACCTTGCGGGTGCCTTCAAATATGGCATAAAAGATACAAGATATATTTCCGAAAGAGCCTCTGCAAGAGAAACAGCAGGTAGGGTTGCGGCAGGAGCTCTATGTGAGCTTTTGCTTAAAAAGTTTGGAATAAAAATTATCTCGTTCGTTACAGAAATAGGAGGAATACAAGCGAAATATCCTGAGGATTTTGATTTTGATGAAATGCAAAAGAAAATAGAAAACTCCCTACTTTATACTCCCGATGAAGAAGCAGAAAAACTTATGATAGAGAAAATAGAAGTTGCTCGTAGAAAGAAAGATACTTTAGGGGGTGTTTTTGAAGTAAGAGTAAGGGGAGTTCCTCCCGGACTTGGCTCTCATGCTCAATGGGATAGAAAGTTAGATGGTCGCATAGCACAAGCATTAATGAGCATACAAGCTATAAAGGGAGTTGAAATAGGAATAGGTTTTGAAGCGGCAAGAAGGTTCGGCTCTGAAGTTCACGATGAAATAATCCTTGAAGGTGGTAAAATAAAAAGAAAAACAAATAGAGCTGGTGGAATAGAAGGGGGAATGTCAAATGGCAATGATATTATAGTCAGAGCTGCGATGAAACCAATTTCAACTTTGTATGCTCCCTTGATGTCCGTCAATTTAAAAGAGATGAAGGAAGAGCCTGCACTGGTTGATAGGTCAGATATATGCGCAGTTCCAGCGGCCGCAATAGTCGGACGAGCTGCGGTTGCAATAGAGATAGCCAGAGCTTTCCTTGAAAAATTCGGTGGAGACTCAATAGAAGAAATATCTCAAAACTTTGCAAACTATCTCAAAAGAATAGAAAATCCTCAACAATTTTTGGGGTAAAAGATAAATGCTGCAAAACATTTCAATAAAAAATTTCAAGTCAATCAAAGATTTAGAATTCAAAGCAAAAAGAATAAACTTGTTCATAGGAAAACCGAACACAGGAAAATCTAACATCCTTGAAGCATTAGGAATATTTATGTTCAGTTTTCTATCGCGAGAATTCTTGAGCGAAAAATTAAAAATCCTTGTAAGATTAGAAAGAGCAATAGATTTATTCTTTAATAATCAAGTTCATCATGAAATTGAAGTCAAAGCAGATAATTGCATCTGGAAAGCTACCGTATCAGGGAATCGCGTTTACATATATGGACAAAAATCACGGGAAGATATTTTTGGATATACATTAGATATGAGTTGCAATTTCTTGGATGGCAGGATTAGGTATATTCTCATCCGGCGCTCCTTTTAATTTCAGATTTTATAGGTTCAAAATATTAGATAGTTTTCCAAGAGCTTTTGGTAATTATCTTTTACCACCAGATGGAGAGAATTTGCTTTACATCTTAGAAACTAACGAAAAGATTTATAACTTGGTTAATAATTTGCTTGAAGAATATGGATGGCAATTAGTGTTGGAAAGAGCTGAATCAAAAATAAAAGTCTTGAATAGAAATTTTCCTAAACCAATTCTTCTTCCATATTCGTCTATATCGGATACATTTCAGAGAACAATATTTTATCTTACTGCTATAAGAAGTAATAAAGATGCAGTTATTATTTTTAAAGAACCGGAGGCTCATGCTTTTCCATATTATACGAAAACGCTCACAGAAGCAATAGCATTAGATGACTCTGGAAATCAATTCTTTATATCAACACACAATAAATATTTTCTCTATTCCATATTGGAAAAAGCTCCGAAAACCGATGTAGCAATTTTTGTCGTATTTCTTGAAAATTACCAGACAAAACTCAAAGAATTGAATGAACAAGAAAAACAAATGATTTTAGAAGATGTTCAAGATATATTTTTCAACATTGAAAAATTTGAAAGGTAAGAAAAGATAAAAACACAAATGATATATGTGGAATGCAAACCTGATAAAACACTCGTTGTTGTTTTGACAAACAAAACTCCAGATGAAATTTTTCATTTTGGAGGAAAATCAGAAATATTCAGAAGAATGCAGAGGGAAAGAAATGTTATAGGTATTGTTGATGAGGATCCATCGGCTCCCATACATCCGTACATTAGAAATTTGAATTTAGAGGACCAAAAATATTCTTTAAAACTTTATTTTGATAAAATCAGAGAAAACAAATTAATAGTTATATATCCAAGATTAGAAGAGTGGGTTTTAGAAATAGCAAAGCAAGAAAATATAAATTTATCCGACTTTAATCTTCCAGATAATCCTAGCGAATTTCACAGCACTGTAAATTTCAATATAACAAACTTTCAAAAACTTCTACACAAGTTGAAAGAAACAGAAAATAAAAGACTGTTAGCCCTAAAAGAATTTATCTTAAAGTAAATTTCCAATTCAGGAAATTAAAGTTTTGAACAAATATCTTGATCTCAAATTCAATCGGGTAAAAAACGGATTTTTTAGAAATTCACCTAAAAAAGACTAAACATAAAAATTCTGATTGATTTTATACTAACAATAAAACGGGAGAAACGATCGTGGACAGGAAAGAAAAAGAGCTTTTGCAACTTGTAGCTCATACAATAAGGGTTATCTCTGCTGAAATGGTGGAAAATGCAAAGTCAGGTCATCCCGGAGCTCCTATGGGGCTTGCGGAGATAGCAGCAGTGCTCTGGGGGAAAATACTAAAAGTGATCCCTGATGATCCAACATGGAAAAACAGAGATAGGTTTATCTTATCGGCAGGACACGCTTCTGCTATGCTCTACACAGTTTTACACCTTATGGGATTTGACATAAAAATTGAAGATCTGAAAAATTTCAGAATGTGGGGAAGCATAACTCCCGGGCATCCAGAGTTTTCTCCAGAACATGGAATAGAAGCTACCACGGGACCTTTAGGACAAGGTTTTGCGATGGGAGTCGGAATGGCAATAGCACAAAGAAAACTTATGGATATCTTCAATAAACCCGGATATAACATTATAGACCACTTTATTTTCGCAATTGTAAGTGATGGAGATATAATGGAAGGAATCTCTCAAGAAGCTGCTTCACTTGCTGGACACCTCGGCCTCGGTAGAATCATTTACATCTACGATAGCAACAAAATTACAATAGACGGCTCCACATCTTTGACTTTATCCGAAGATGTAAGAAAAAAATTTGAAAGCATGGGATGGCATACATTAGAAATAGACGGAGAAGACCTTGAAGCAATTGAACATGCAATTGAAGAAGCAAAAAAAGTAGAAGATAAACCATCTCTTATAGTAGCTCATACGAAAATAGGTAGGTTCAGCCCGACAAAAGAAGGAAGTCCAAAAGTACATGGCGCTCCGCTTGGTCCAGAAGAGCTTGAAGGATTAAAAAAGAACATAGGATGGAAATATAGACCTTTTGAGGTCCCACAAGAAGTTTATAAATTCTTTGAAGAAAGAAGAAAAGTTTTAAAAAGCGAATACGAAAAGTGGGTAAAAAAATTTGAAGAGTATAAGAATAAGTTCAAAGACCTTGCAGAAATGTGGGAAAAATTTTTCTCTCTTTACATACCAGATGACCTTGAAAAACATTTCCCAAAATATGAAAAAGGGAAGGAGATTGCAACGAGAAATGCATCAGAAGATACTATTCAGATACTTGCAGAAAAAATACCTAATTTGATAGGAGGTTCAGCAGATCTTGCTGAATCTGTAAAAACAACAATATTGAAGTCAAAACCTATATCACGAAACGATTTTTCAGGAAGGAACATATATTTTGGAGTGAGAGAGCACGCGATGGGTGGAATTTTGAACGGTATAGCTTTATATGGTGGTTTAATTCCTTTTGGCGGAACTTTCCTTGTTTTCAGCGATTATATGCGACCTTCTATAAGGATTGCTGCTCTTATGAAAACAAAAGTTATTTATGTTTTCTCACACGATAGCATTTTTGTAGGAGAAGATGGACCAACTCATCAGCCGGTAGAACATCTTGCATCTTTGCGAGCAATTCCAAATCTTGTAGTTATAAGACCGGCAGATGCTAATGAGGTACCATACGCATGGGAAATGGCGCTAAAAGAAAAAAGACCAGTAGCACTGATTCTAACTCGTCAAGGAGTTCCTGTAATAGACAGAGAAAAATATGCCCCACCACACCTTATAAGAAAAGGGGGATACATCATAGCAGATTGTAAAAATCCAGATGTCATAATATTTGCAACCGGTTCAGAAGTCCCATTAGCCTTAGAGGTTCGTGAATTTCTTGAAGAAAAGGGGATAAGTTCTCGCGTTATAAATCTTGCAAGCTGGGAAATTTTTGAAGAACAAGACGAAAACTACAAAAAGGAAGTTTTAGGGGATGAAGAAAATGCACTCAGGGTAGTTATAGAGGCAGCAAGTCCATTCGGTTGGGCAAAATATGTAGGCAGAGATGGCATTTTCATATGTGTTGAAACTTTTGGAGCATCAGCTCCCTACAAAGTTATAAAAGAAAAATTTGGTTTCACAAAAGAAAAGATTGCAGAAAAAATAATCCAAAAACTAAATGAAAAAATAAATCGAAAAATCATGGTAAAAAACTAATCGGAAAGTAAATGAAAGGGAGTGCAAAAAGCAAAAATGAAGTAGGTAATTTATCACTCAATTTTAGAGTCGGATTAGGTTTTGATATACATAAATTCTCACAAGACAGAAGAAGGAAACTTATTTTAGGTCAGGTGAAAATAAATCATGTTGGACTTGAAGGAGCATCAGATGCCGATGTGCTTTTGCATGCAATATGTGATGCAATTTTAGGAGCAACCATAGGAAAAGATATAGGAACTTTCTTTCCGCCTGAGAAGTCAAAAGGGATAAGCTCAAAAGAAATAGCTCAAAAAGTAATGAAAATGATTGAAGGTAATTTCAAAATCATAAACATAGATGGAGTGATAATAGCAGAAAAACCAAAACTTTCGCCTTTTATACCAAAGATGATCAAAAACATAAAAAAAATTTTCAGGTGTGATGTCAATATCAAGGCAAAAAATCCAGAAGGTGTTGGGAATTTAAATGATGGAATAGCTTCAATTGCAACATGCCTTGTAGAAAAAATAAGTAATAAAAACAAAAAATAGTTTCTGAAAAATGGAAACCTTACAAATTAGAAAAATGCAGAAAGAAAATGAAATCAAAAATTCAAAAAAGGATAAAATGGAACATAAAAAAAACAGCGTAAAAGAAATTAAAAATGTATGTATTATAGGTCTTGGGCAGATCGGAGGTTCAATTGCGGCAAATCTCATCAAAAAAAACTACTACATAATAGGAATATCAAAAAAAGAAAGCACAATAAAAAAAGCCAAAGAAAAAGGAATAATAAATGAAGGTTATACAAAACTGAAAAAAGAAGTTTTAGCCAAATCAGATTTGGTCATAGTAGCGACACATCTTGGATTATATGAAAAAATCCTCCGTTTCCTTCACAAGATAAAATATTCTGGTATAGTTTCTGATGTGGGGAGTGTGAAAAAAATTTTTTATGATTCATGCAAAAAATATAATTTGAAGTTTGTGGGGGCTCATCCAATAGCTGGCACAGAAAAATCTGGAATAGAAAGCTCTGACCCTAAACTCTTTGAAAATAAAGTCTGTATAATTTCTGGCTGGTCAGATGAACGATCTAAAAAAATAGTATCTGAGATTTGGAAAAAAATTGGATCAAAAATTATTTTTATGCCTCCAGATGAACATGACAAGCTCTTAGCATTTATATCGCATTTACCTCATGTCATTGCTTTTTCAGCAGTAAAATCGGTAGGAAAAGTGAGAAGAGATAAACAAAAAAAGAATATAGTTGGCGGTAGTTTAAAAGATATAACCAGAGTAGCGCAAAGTCCACCCGATATGTGGGCTGATATCTTCGTACAAAATTCAGAAAATATATGCAGAGCTACAAAAATATTTCAGGAAGAAATCTCAAAGCTTATCAAACTCATAAAATCAAAAAACAGAAATAAAATCAAAAAATATATAAAATCTATCCGTCGTTATCTTTAAAGAGTTAAAAAGTGAGAACAAAAGATAATTCACACTGAAAAAATTAAACTATATTTATTATATAGTGTGAAATCAAATAAGAAAAAAATTTTAAGTTCAAAAGAAAAAATAATAGCGTTGCGAAATTTCCATTATCTTCTTTTCCGTCATTTACTATTTTATATCATAGCCGTAGTACTCATTTCTGTAGCAAATTGCAAAGTAGGAAAAGGGGGCGAAGAACAAAAACCCAAAACTCAAAATTTTACCTTTGAGATGATATACACAAAAGGAATAACAGAAATAAATTGCTTTTCTGTTCAGTTGCTTGAAATTCAAAGAGAAGAGATAATCCCATTTTTATCAGGATTCGTAGTAGTAGATTTTACGAAAGAAAGTAAAGCAAGAGCAAGTAAAGTTGAATTCAGGGAAATCGGGAGAGAATGGCAAGGTGGTGGAACAGAACCAATAAAAGGAGAGGAAATAAAAATTGATTTGTTCCAAGATAAATTATTAGTTTCAATCATATCTCCGGTATTTCCAAAAAATAAAATCTATCTTGAAATGCGCGGATTCACACTCCTTGATCCAACTGAATCTTGTGAAGCAATATACAATAATTTCAGAGATTACGGAATTTCTTCTCAAAATATAGCGATAAGAAATGTAGCAATAGGTAGGTCAAGAGTAATAGATCCAAGAAAAGAAAATCAGGCAAAAGGAATTTTTGCACGAATAACACCACAAAATAGGTTCTCAACTGAACCAGAAAATATAATTATACAGGGGGATGAGTTACCAGAAACCTTTGATTTCAAAATAGCATATCCGATATTTGTTGAACTTGAAGAAAACACGGAAACTAAAATGAGAAAGTTCATGTTGTGTGGAGGAATAAATCTTGAAACTGAATCAGTGTTAAGAACATGCAAGATTTTTGATGAGGAAAAGCTTTCTTTTGAAGAGGAAGAAATTCCTATGAATTATCCGAGAGTTTTCGGAAGCGCAACAAAACTACCTGATGGAAAAATCGTTGTATCAGGTGGACTATCTTATGATCTAAAACCTATTGGAACATTTGAAATATTCTTCCCAGAACTTGGTTTATTCTTAAAAACAACGAAAATCATCCCGAGGTTCCTTCATTACACATTTTCAACAGAAAAAAATATAGGGATTGTAGGTGGAGTTGGAAATGATGGTTTGTGGGAAAAAGACTTGGAAGTTTTCCCGTTGCCTCAAACAACAGAAGGTGAAAGATTTATAAAAGGTTTGTATGTTCTTGATTACGCAGGTAAATTCGGTTCATGCTTTGCTGAAAATAAAAACTATGTATATATAATAGGTGGTGTAAATTCAAGAAAGGTAGCTCAAATCAAAAAGGAGAGAATAGATCTGGGCACAATTGAAGCACAGGAGTTTGAAATTACAAAGATAGCAGATAACGAGATAAAATCTCTCGGAAGTTGTCAAGCAATAGCATTTGAACAGAGAGTAGTGGGAGTTTCAAGTTTAGGATATATCTTTTCATTCACTGTTGACCAAGGGGAACTGAAATTTCGGGGACAAAAACTCCCAGATCCAGAACAGGGGTTGATAAGAACAAAAAAAGCTTTCTCGTTCCAGAAAGTATCTGATCTTCAAGCAGTACTCTTTGGCGGAATAGACTATATACAACAAAAAGATAGTCCTTCTTATCCGAAACAAGTCTCTTCATCTTACGAGCTTTTCGTAATATCTTCAAAGGGAGATATTTTAGGGAAATATAGGTACAGAACAAAGTATCCACGAATTGGAGGGGTTGCTATTTTAACACAAGGAGAATATATTATAATTTTTGGTGGAACAAAAGAGGGGAAATCGGAGGTTGTATTTATAGGAGATTTGAAGCTTTTACAAATGGGAGGAATTTTTTGATGGCTATCAATAATAAGATAAAACTGTTTGCATTTATAGCTTTAAGCTTATCTTTGGGGTACATAGTTTTAGGATGCAAATCTTCCAACAAAAACCAAACAGCATCTCCCATTTCCGGAATTATAGATTCTTTTTTCCCTCCTAAAAATAAAGGTATTTTTCCAGATGAGCTGCAAATATATGTTATATTGAACCAAAAACCGGATCCGCAGGGAGTAAGGTTTCTTGTGTGGAGGAACGGAATTCAAATACCGGGAAAAATAATTCAAGAGGAGATAAAAGAACAGGGAAAATATAAAGTAATCTTTGAACCTACTGAAAAAGAACAGGGAACTTATGTGGTATATTTTAACTATGGGGTAGAAGCTATTTTCTGGACATTTTGGTCAGAAGTAACAAGAACAATTCCTTTTTTTCCACAATTTTCATATCCACCACATGGATCTAAAAATTTCCCCCCAGGCAGTAGCATATCAGTATCTTTAAGAAAAGCGATAAACCCATACACAATAGATGATGAAACAATAAGACTCATAAAGTTAGATATTTCGGGGGAACAAGATTCTATTTTTGATGTATCATATCTCCCAAATTCCTTGATCTGGTTACCGGATAGAATGGAAGCTTCTTCAAATTACAAGGCGGTGATAACTGGGATTGTTCCACTTATTGAAAACAGTCCATCAACAATACATTATGAAACAGGTTTTAGAACGCAGGATCTTGAAAAGCCTTCAATTGTAAGTTGTAATCCAAAATTCTGCACTCTGTCATCTTGTGATGAGGTAAAAGGGGAATTCTTTGACATGTGGATAGAGTTCCAAAAAAATGAAGAACTTTTACCCCAATCTGTGCTTGATAACTTTAAGGTATATGTTGATTTACCTTCTGGGACAGAAATTGTTGATTTCTCAAAAGTTTATGTTTATGATGTTTTCAGCAGAAGCTTAAAACTCATTTTGGAAAAGAACTTGACACCAAAAAGAAGCATCATTATATATCCGAACAAAATTGAAGTCAGATTTGAAGATTTATTACAACCACCATCAACTGTAAGAATTTACATTCTTCCCACACTTTCTGATTCTTCTGGTAATCAAATTAACGATTTCTTTTCCTGGTGCATAAAAGTTGTTCCATAATTTTTTTCTTAGTTTTCTTTCCAATTGATTTTAAGCTTTTAAGATTTTATAGAGTTCAAAAGCATCGGGTTGTCCCGGAGCACTTCCTTCATTTCCTATCTTTCCATAAACAAAAGATGAACCAAAAACAGGTAAAACAATTCTTGATAACAAAGAAACTTTTGGATCTCCCATACACATAATACATAACAAAGTAGAAGTTTTTTTAAAAGATAGTTTTCTTGTAAATAAAGCAAGATTTACTATTGCTGATGTTTTAGTTGCAAAAACTGCGACCTTGAAAACATCTCCACCCTCCATCTCACATTGCTCAAACTTTTTTTGAAGAACATTTTCAGATGGAACTCCTTCAAAATCGTGAAAAGATAAAATAACCTTTTTCTTTTTTGATTTAGCAGTCGCGACCACATCTTTAAATTCAGGAAGAGAAGATAGCTCTACATCAATAAAATCAACTTTATCAAGAAAAGAAAAGTATAAATCTTTTCTTTTTGGTATATATACTCCTCCCTCCTTTTCAGACCTCGCAGTAAATATAATGGGTTTTATTTTTGAAAATTTTTCTACCGCCTCTTGCGTTCTATCTTGAAGGTAATCTGCTCTCACCTCTAATATATCCACATACTTTTTCAGACCTCTTATATAAGCGGATTGAATAGGAAAATAAGTTATGACCCCAACTATTTTTAAATCCTTCACAGAAAAATCTTTTTATCCTGCCAAAAAATGAATTATCAAAAACAAAAATAAAAATGAAAAACTAAAATCAAAAATAAGATAAAAAAAGGTAAAAAGAAAAGGAAAGAAGAAAGAATTGAAACCAAAATGTTGAAACGAAGCATAAAAATGAAAACAGAGTATGCAGATGACTTGCGAGTAATAGCAGATTTACCGGCTCTCATATTCTTTACGATATCGCTCGGATTTTTTATAATCTTACCACTGCTCATATCAGATTATTTTCTTCACATTTTAACGCATGTTGTAATATACTCAATAGGAGTTCTTGGTCAAAACATACTCATAGGATACACCGGACTTATATCTTTTGGTCAAGCAGGTTTTATTGCTGTTGGAGCATATTCCTTTGCTCATACAGTAAGTAAAATAGGTTTAATCCCTGCAATAATAGTCTCCGGAACTATATCTGCGCTAATTGGGGCTATTGTTGGGATACCATCTTTGAGAGTAAAAGGACCTTTTTTAGCTATAATAACTTTGGGATTCTCAATCGCAACATTTCAGATAATTCAGAACACACCCCAAATATCTGGTGGAAGAATGGGAATGCACGTACCAAAATCATGGGGAGTAGACTCAGATTTAGAAATATATTACCTATCTTTGATTTTAGCTTACATTTTCTTTTTTGTAGGATATAGAATAGTAAAATCTCACATAGGGAAAATTTTTGTAGCTATAAGAGATAGTGATATAGCGGCTGAAACTTTGGGGATAAATGTAGCAAAATACAAAATATTGAGCTTTGCAATAAGTTCGTTTTACACGGGTGCTATGGGTGGTCTTTATGCCTACTTTATGGGCTATCTTGAACCAACGATGTTCCAACTCACAGAATCAATATATATGTTTGCTGCAATTGTTATCGGAGGAATAGGTTCAGTCCTTGGTTCAATTTTCGGTTCAGCATTTGTGATATCAATTCCACAGATATTCGTTTTTATGAAAGAATATACCCCGCTTATATTATCTATACTCATTATAATTGTAATGATTTTTGAACCACTTGGATTGTACGGTGTATGGTTAAGAATAAAACTTTATTTTATGAATTTCCCATTCAGATAAGAATGAAAACTAATAGAGTTCTTATGTATAATGATTATGTATAATGAAGAGATATTGTATAATGAAGAAATATCAGAGCTTGCAGAGAAAATAAAGAAATTAAAAGATATTCCTCACTTTATAGCTTTTGAAGGAGTAGAGGGTTCAGGGAAAACAACCCAAGCCAAAAATCTTGGAAAATTCCTCAAAAAAATGGGATACAAAGTTTTAATCGTGAAAGACCCGGGAACAACAAAGCTTGGAGAAAAAATAAGAAAAATCTTAAAATCTGAAACGAAAATAGACACGATTGCGGAACTTTTTCTTTTCCTTGCAGCAAGAAGACAGCTCGTAGAAGAAATAATAAAACCAGAAATACGAAAGGGGAAAATTATAATATCAGATAGATTTACTCACTCCACATTAGCATATCAGGGCAGGGGAAGACTTACAATTCCTGAAACTCTCCCCATGCTATGCTTTATCGCAACAGGTGGAGTAGAGCCAGAACTCACAATAGTATTAGATATAAATCCGGAGATAGGACTTGCAAGAGTAAAGGAAAGATACCGAAGCCAGATATCAAAAGAAAAAGAAGATAGATTTGAAAAAGAAGATTTAGAGTTTCACAAAAGAATAAGAGAGTATTATATTGAACTTTCAAGTTACGATGAAAATGTAGTTTTAGTTGACGCAAGCCAAAACGAATACGAAGTTTTCAAAAACATAATCTATAAACTATACGAATTTTCTAAATCAAAATATGGTGAAAAATAGATGGAAGAACCGAACCACATTTTATATATTTCTGAATAACGAAAAATATTTATGTATCTCGCTAAATTTTTAGCAATAGATGGTCAAATAAAATAGAAAGGGGGAGAAAAATAATATGAAGTTAAAATTTCCTTCTCCGGAGTGGGTTTCAAGATATAAAGAGGAACTTAATGCGGGTCCTTGGAAAGAGTCGGGGAAAGACTGGACATACGGACCGATATCTTTCGTAATAAAAAAAGATGAGAAGATAGGCATAAAAGAGGATATTTATCTATGGCTTGATATAGATAGGGGAGTTTGTAGGGAGGCGAAAATAGTTAGCAAAGAAGAAGGAGAGAAAGCTCCTTTTGTGATATATGGTGATTATGAGAGATGGAAACAGATTATAAATGGGGAGCTTGAACCAATAAAAGCTCTTGCACAGGGGAAATTACAGCTTAAAGGAAATCTTGCAACTATTGTCAAATTCGTTAAGGCAGCTGAGGATATGGTAAAAACTGCTCAAAAAGTTCCAACAGAATTTATAGCTTAAAAAATGAGGAGGGCAACATTAGGAATAGTAAGAGATATTTTTATTGCTTTTGTTCTGGCTATTTTCATAAGAGCTTTTGCAGTACAGGCTTACAAAATACCATCAGGCTCTATGATACCAACTTTACTCGTTGGTGATTATATTCTCGTTAACCGGCTTTCATACGGATTGAGAATCCCTTACTACAAGTATATTTTGAGGTGGGGAGAAATAAAAAGGGGTGATATAATTGTTTTTGTGTTCCCAGAAGATCCATCAAAAGACTTCATAAAAAGAGTTATAGCTCTTCCAGGTGAAACAATAGAAATAAGAAAAAAGAAAATATATATAAATGGTAGAGAAATTGAAGATAAGTGGGGATTTTTCAGTGATGATTATGTTGGACCTCCGCGGGATGATTTTGGTCCTTTTCAAGTCCCTCAAGGACATGTGTTTGTGATGGGAGATAATAGAGACGAATCAAATGATTCAAGATTTTGGGGACCAGTTAATATAGAAAACATAAAGGGAAAAGCTTTCATAATATATTTTTCTTGGGATCCATATGAAAAATCCATAAGATTCAGTAGAATTTTTTCTATTATAAGGTAAGTTGGTGATAAGATTACACTTTTACGTATCTTAATTTGTGGTATATTGTTGGTGCTAATCTCTTTCTGCCCTTTCTTCTTCTCCTCCTTATTATTTCTCTTCCTGAATGAGACGACATTCTTGCAAGAAATCCATGAGTTCTTACTCTTCTTCTTCTGTGAGGTTGGTATGTTCTTTTCATATCATAATTATGAGAATTGATTTATTTGTTTTTTTATTTTTTCAAAAAATTTTTCTTTCTTCATTCTTCTTTTATTTTTCAGAGCTTATTTTTTTCAGAATTCCATCAAATATTGACTGCCACTCTATTTTGTATCCAAGCAAAGAGACAACTTTTTTTGGATCTAAATCTAATTTATGAGCTTGTAATATTTTTTGAACTTCTGTTATGCTCATTCCTTCTTTTATTTTCTCTTTTATTTCATCTGGGATTTGAATTTGGTGGATTTGATTTTTTTGTTTTGTTATTTTAGCATCAGGTATTATCTCCTTTATTTTCTTTATGAGTTCAAGTGAAGGTAATTCATTTTTGAACACTATAACATCATCTGGTAGTTTTATATTTCCGAAAGATAGAGCGAGTTTTTCGGAAGCCAAAACTATAATTTTTCTTTGTGAGCTCTCCCAGAATTTCTTTAATTTTTCTATTTTCTTTTTTATGTAGTCTTCTGTCCAGAATCCTGCTATTTCTATGAGAACCTCTTTTCCTTCATCGTTTATCAATTTGAAATCCGGAATAAAAATACCTTCTCTAAAAAATATCGCTTCTGGTTCTCTTATAAGGTTTAGGTTCGTAAATGCATCTTGAATTATTCTTGATACCTGTTCTTCGTATGATGAATCAAATTTTACATCTTCATCAATTTCAGGAAAAAACTTTTTGTGTTCTTGATTGAGTTTAAGTATCCCTTTTTCTGTTTCAATTTCTATTTCAAAACCTTTTTTTCTTACTATTTTTGATACAAGAATAGAAAGAGAAAGAGAATATTTTGTTGATTCTTTTATCAAAGTTGCAGGTCCGAATACGGAGATCCATCCTTCTTTTGCGGAGTCATACATAAGTCCGAGCTTTTTTGCGAACCTTATAATGTCTCCTATGTTCTCGCTTACTTTAAAGTTTATCTTGTGAGATAAAAGAGCTATTCCGCATGCGAGCGATAAGTTGTAGATTTTTGAAATATCTTGAATTGAAATTTCAGGAGCTTTCAGTAAAACTTTGTATGGATTTATATCTCCCCATATTTTGTCTTCTGAGATTTTCATTTGGAACTCAATTTCTGCCTCTTTAATTATTTTTTCTCTTTCGTCTTCTGTGAGAGCTGGACCTCGCAAGAAAATAAACTTTCTTATCTCTTTTGCGTTCTCCTCACTTTTTGTAAGTTGTGAAATTTGTGATAAAATATGAACTATGCCTCTTATTTTTTTGTAGTTTGAAAAATCTTCTATTTCTGCTATTTTATCTTTGATCTCTTTTAGTTTAAGCCCCTCAGAACTTTTCCACAAATCATAGCATTTTTTTAAGTCTTCATCGTTTTCATCTATGAATTCAGGTTTTATAATTTTCCCAAATTTGCGGAAATTGAGGAGGTTTTTAGGTAAGATTATAATCTTCTCTGAAATTGGTTTCTCTTGTGAAATATAATCATCAAGGTTCATTCTGGGAAAGCAAGTTATTTTGCGAATGCAAATTTTCCTCTTATTAATGAGTAAGCTCCTATTACAAAAAACACAAATGAAACAAGATGATTTGCGGTGATTGTTTTATCTATTATGAACCCTGAAAGTCCTGATGGATCTCTTAAAAACTCTAAAAAGAATCTGAGAGCACCGTAAAGCGTAAAGAACATAGCAAAAATTATCCCTTCAAAATATTTTTTGCGCAAACCGTATGCTATTCCTAAAAATTTTACTCCAAAGTGAAGAAGTACAAATCCCGGTAAAAAGGCAATGTCTATTGGGTGTGGAAATGAAATTTCTTTGCCGTACCACATATAGTAAAGTCTTAAAAGTAGGATTTGGATTATCAGCATTATTTCTGTTTTGAGTTCAAAAAGGTCTTTTTTTGTTATCTTTGTTTCTCCGTTATCTTTTTTGAGCCATCCTATCATCATACCTCTTACGAACACGAACGCAAAAAACATTCCGAGAGCTTCATATATTTGTGTTGGGTGAATTTTTATTCCTGTTATTGAGAGAGAAAGAGGGTTTTTGAAAATAACTCCGAGTGCAAATTCTGTGGGTTTGCCATAGCAGCAGCCGGCAGAAAAACATCCCCATCTCCCTATTGAAAGTCCTAACATTACTGCAAGGGAGACAACATCGGCAACTTTTAGAAAACTCATTTTATTTTTCTTTGACCATATATATCCGAGTATTATAGATAAAACTATACCACCGTACCAAGCAAGTCCTCCTTCCCATATTTTGAGAATTTTCACTGGGTCTTGAATGTAATCCTTTATATTCATCAGTATATAAGCTATTCTTGCTCCGAAAATTCCCCCTATGAGCATCCATATTATTATATCAAGGATGTAGTAAGGTTCAAATTTGAGTTCCCGAGAAACTCTGGCTGCATATTCTGCTGCGATTATGAAAGCCAGGGCTATAAAAACTCCGTATGTATATATTTTTATTTTGCCTATTTCAAGTAGAATAGGGTACATAGTTTGGAATTTCCTTTATTATTTCTTCTTTTTTAATTTCATCTTCAAAGATCTCAATTTTTGCGTTTGCATTTTTGAGTTTTTCTACAAAGTTTTCATATCCTCTTTCTATAAGTTCAAAGTTTTTGAGGGTTGTTTGATTTTTTTCTGCTACCAATCCGGCTATAACCAGAGCTGCTGTGCTTCTCAAATCTTTTGCCTCAGTTTCTGCTCCATATATTTTTGATGGGTTTATGATAATCTCTCCATTTTCCAAAGATATATCTGCTCCCATTTTTTTTAGTTCCCAGATATGGGAAACTCTTTCAGGGAAAATGTTGTCTTTTATTCTGCTTTTTCCTTCGGCTTTCAAGAGCATAACACATATTTGAGGTTGTAGGTCTGTTGGGAATGCAGGATAAGAGTCTGCTATAAGTAAGTCAACTGGTTTATATTTTTTTATTCCCTCAACTTCTATTTCATTCTCTGAAATTTTTATTTTTGCGCCGCATTCTTTTAAAACATCTATAACAGACTTAATATGTTCAGCTATTACATTTTTTATTTTGAGTTTCCCTTCTGTTGCAGCTGCTAAAATTAACCATGTTCCAGCTTCAATTCTATCTGGTATAAGTTCAAACTCTGCTTCTTTTATCTTCTCCCTTTTTGTTCCATCTATTAAAATTTTATCTTCTTTGGTTTCCAGCCTTATATCTACTCCGTACTTTTTCAGGTAGTTTATAAGTTCTTGGACTTCTGGTTCTATTGCTACATTTTCTATTTCAACTTTTGAGTTTATTGACATCAGGATTGCATTTTCTGTTCCTGTGACTGTTTTTATATCAAATTTTATTTTCCCCTCTTTTTTTGGTGTTCCATAAGCTTTAACATATTCTTCTTTCTCTTCCACTTTGTATCCAAGGCTGTTTGCAGCTTTTATATGTTGGTCTATTGGTCTTTTGCCTATTTTGCAACCACCGGGCATCGGGATTTTTGCATTTTCAAATCTTCCTAAAAGTGCTCCAAAAATGACAACTGACCCTCTTATTTTGCCGAAATTTTCAGGAGATACATCGTTTAGTTTTATTTTTTCTGCGTTTATTATTACTTCGGAACTTTGTATTTTGTATTCGCAGCCGAGCTCTTTCAGGAGTTCCAACATAACAAAAACATCTTTTATTTTTGGAGTGTTTTTGATTACTATTTTTTCTGCTCCTAATGCAATTCCAGCCCCTACTGCCGGAAAAAATGCATTCTTTGAACCAGAAACTTTGATCTCTCCCGATACCTTACTTTTTTCTAACAGTGCTATCATTTGTTCTTTTCTTATTTTTCCCTCTTGCCTTTATTTTTTTTATTGTTAATTCATAATTTTAAAAAAATCAAATTATCTGGAATATGGGTTTGAATGAATAGGAAAATTTTCTTTCTTGATTGATTTGTTCTACTTCTCTTTTGTTTGGAATGCTATGATTATTCATTCATTTTCATTTGAAATTTTTATTTTTTGAATTTGAGTTTTTGAGAAATTTGATAAAATCTTCCCAAGTTTCCGCTCTTATCACCTCTTTTTTTATCTTTTTCAAGTGGTTTACGTCGTTTATCTTTTCTAAAAGGTTTTTGATTAGTTTTGCTTTTTGACTGCCAAACTTTGCTTGGATAATGCCAAAAATTCCTTCTCTCAAACCTTTTATGAGCCCTTCTTTCAGACCTTCCTGTCTACCTTCTTTTAATCCTTCTTCTTTTCCCCACTTATAAAGAAAAGTTTTCCTTATATCAACTTGTATTGGCATAGGCTTTACCTTTATTTCAATGTCAAATAAGCCAGCTAAAAAACTTATGCTATCTATATATTTTATGATTTTTTCTTCGTTTTTCAAGATTTCTGCAATTCTTTTTTGAACCTTTCTTATTATTTGGGGTTTATCTTTGAATTTCCCAGCCAAAATCCCCAAAATAACCTCTGCTGGTTTCCTACTCCTTATGAATACATCAGGGTCTATTTTCTTCATGTCTAAAACTTTGTATTTTAAGGTTAGATTTGGAGTTTTGTACTCTGATGGTGGGGGATTTCCTTTACCAACGAATAAAACTATTTGTGTAGGTTCTTTTTTGTATTTTTCTACTATTGCGTAGTAATAGCGAAACATCCTTTTTGGTAAGTTTTTATCTTGTTGAGCTTGTATTTCAACCTGGATTATTTCATCATCGGCTTTAACTAAAATATCAGGGCGAAAAGTTTTTTACTAACCTTATTTCCGCAGATATAACTTTGACTTTTTTACCTATTTTTTTACCAATAGCTAAGTAGTAAATCATTCCTATTGCTTCGGAGAAAATTTCTTTTAAAATCGCATCAAATCTTTTGAGCTCTTTTTTGCGTTTTTGGTATTGCTTTTTATGCTTTTTCATTTTTTTCTTCTATTCTAATTTTGCTTTGAAATTTTATTTCAGAAAATGATTTTACTTATTTATTTTGGTTTTCGGACGCTTTTGTTTTCCTTTATAGTGATAATTCAAAAAAAAGAAAAGGAGAAGAAATATTAGAAAAAATATGCTCTTGATTATTTATCGTTCAATTCTTAAATTTTTTCTTGTATGGGGAATAGTGTTTTGGTCGTTGAAGATGATGTCCAAGTTGCTAAATCTTTGTCTGATCTTTTGAGTAGAGATTTCAAAGTTTCTGTTGCTTATTCTGCTGAAAGTGCTCTTGAGATTCTATCTGAAAATGATTTTGACCTTGTGTTGTGTGATTTAAAACTTCCTGGTATGTCTGGGCTTGATTTGCTGCGAAAAGTAAAATCTTTGGGAATAAATACTCCTTTTGTTGTCCTTACTGCTTTTGGTGATATACCTACTGCTGTTGAAGCTATGAAACTCGGAGCAGTTGATTTTATAAGAAAGGGAGAAACTTCACCTGATGAACTTATCACAAGAATAAGAGATATTATTGAAGATAAATATGAGTTTGAGTTTATTGCAGGAAGTGAAGTTATGAAAAATCTTGCTGCTCTGGCAAGAAAAATAGCTAAAACAGACTCAACCGTTCTTATAATAGGAGAGTCAGGGGTTGGAAAGGAGGTTCTCGCAAGATACATACATAAATATAGTCCAAGAGCTCATAAACCATTTTTAGCTGTGAATATGTCAGCAATTCCTGATACCTTGCTTGAAGCCGAGCTTTTCGGATATGAAAAAGGAGCTTTTACAGGTGCTGAAAAAAGAAAATTAGGTAAATTTGAACTTGCATCTGGTGGAACAATTTTACTTGATGAGATAGGAGATATGCCTTTACATCTGCAACCAAAAATACTCCGGGTAATTCAGGAGAAAAAAATAGAAAGGCTCGGTCAAGGTTCTGTCAATTCTGTTAGCGTAGATGTCAGAATTATATCAACCACAAATAAAGACCTTGAAAATCTCGTAAAAGAAGGAAAATTCAGAGAAGATTTGTATTACAGATTATCTGTTATTCCTATAAAAATTCCGCCTTTGAGAGAAAGAAAGGAGGATATTCCTTATCTTACGGATTATTTTTTCAGAAAGCTTGGGAGAAAATATGGAGTTGAAATAGTTTGGGATAAAGATTTTCTCTCAAAACTTTTTGAATATGATTGGCCAGGAAATGTCAGAGAACTTTACAATGTTCTTGAAAGAGCTTTTATACTCTCTTGGTCAGGACAAAAAAATGTCAAGGTCTTGCCAGAGAATATAATTTTCTCAACTTCTGATCTCATTTCTGCTTTGGGTAAAAACAGCGACTTTAAATCAAAAGAAATTTTAGGCTCAAATGAAATTGATTTAGGTAAAAAAGATTATCAAAGAAACGAAGCATTTGAAGCATTTGGGACAAAAAAAGAGGGTAGTGAATTTAGTTCAGGAGATAAAAAAGAGGGAGTTGGAATCCAAAAATTGGGATTCGGTGTAAATTTTGATGACCTCAACATAAAAAATATGGAGAAGATTTTCATTTTAGAGGCTCTTGCAAGGACTGGAGGAAACAAAACAAAGGCAGCTCAACTTTTGGGAATAACGGTGAGAACTTTGAGAAACAAACTCAAAGAATTAAATATCCAAAAAGGAAGCGAATCAGATTTGGACTGAATTTCGGATTATTCTATTTTTGAGAGATTAGAAAATATTTATGTTTTTCACTAAATTTTTAACAATATGTCCTTGTAAAAAATGGAGAGAAAAAAGAAATGAGAATAGTTTTTATAACTGGAATATCGGGTTCAGGAAAAACGACCGCACTCAAAACACTAGAAGATATAGGTTTTTACACAGTAGATAACATTCCAATAGATATGATATTTGATTTTGTCTCGCTTACGAAGAAAGCAAATATAAAAGATGTGGCTCTATCGCTTTTTTTCAAAGATGAAAAAACAGCACAAAAATTTTCCGAAATTATAAATCAGTTGAAAGAAGAAGTAAAAGATGGAAGGGTTATCCTTATGTTCCTTGAAGCATCAGATGATGCCATAATAAGAAGGTATAAGGAAACAAGAAGAAAACACCCATTCGGAGATGAGATAAAGTCAATAGATATGGCAATCAAAAAAGAAAGGGAAATTCTGAAATTAATCTTTGATATATCAGATATAAAATTGGATACAACACAAATGAATATTCATCAGCTCAGAGAAAAAATAAGGGAACTCTTTGGAGATGAAAAAGGTATGGAGCTCACATTTCAAATATATTCCTTTGGTTTCAGATATGGAATTCCCCAGGAATCAGACCTTGTATTTGATGTCAGATTTATCAGAAACCCAAACTTTGACCCTCAACTCAAAAAATTTGACGGAACCCATCCGGAAGTTCAAAAATATATTTTTGAAGATGAAAATGCAAGGAAATACCTTGAAATGATAAAAGAAATGATCAGATTTTTGACAGAAAGGTTCAAAAAAGAGGGAAAATTTATAGCAACAATATCCATAGGCTGCACTGGAGGTAGGCATAGATCAGTAGCATTTGCGGAAAAAATCAAAGAATTCATAGAAAATGAAATAAAAGCAAAAGTCATTCTAATACATAGAGACAAAGAAAAAGAATCTGTAATATGAGAGAAGCTTGAAAATTCAAAAGAAGAAATTAAACTGAAACTAAATTTGATGGTCTATTTTTTGAAATTTTCAAGCTCAGTGAAGGGTATAATAAACTGTTATTTCGTTTAATATTTCTGGCATAGCGGAGGCGAATGTAGATTTTATATAAATATCTGAGTTAAAATACTGATCTGTTGGATTTATTTCTATGAGTATTCCCCCATTATTTTTCACAATTTGAGGAATATATGCTGCAGGGTAAACTACCCCCGATGTTCCTGCAATTATGCAACAGTCAGCTCTTCTTGCATAATCTAATGCGATATCCATATCTTGAACTGGTTCTGTGAAAAATACAATATCTGGTCTCATTATCCCCCCACAATCACAAAGTGGGATAGATTCTCCGAAAATCTTAATCACTTCTTCCAAACTTATTCTACCTTTTAGTATGAAATGAGAAAAATCCAACTTTCTTACCTTCTTGGCGAATTCTATTGCTTTTTCAACTGCACTTTTTTTGTCTATTTTTTTCTTTTCTCCGCAAAGTATGCATCTCAGGCGCGTTGCGCTCCCATGAACTTCTATAACATTTTTGCTTCCAGCTTCTTGATGAAGATTATCTATATTTTGAGTTATAACTGCTTTCAGAATATCCATATTTTCAAGTTTTGCAAGAGCAATATGTCCGGCATTTGGTTTTGCCTTTCCGAGAACCTCAACGGTAGATATGACAAATTCAGAAAATCTTTCTGGATCAGAAAAAAGAACATTTATCAAGCCTTGTGGAGTTCCAAAGATTTCAGGTGGAAATTTCTCCCAGAGACCTCCTTTATCTCTGAAAGTTGGAATTCCAGATTCAGCTGAAACTCCTGCTCCGGTGAAAGCTATGACAAAATTTGATTTCAATATTCTCTCAGCAGCATATTTTATAAGCTCTTTTTTGCTCTGTTCATTCATATAAAGAAAAAGTAATCGAGAAAAAAATTTAAAACAAAAAATAAATAAGTTAGTAAAAGAAAAAAAGAAAGAGAGAAATGGGGCTCGGAGAATTTCAATGTATTGACAAAGTTTTGAGTATTCCTTTTTCCTGGGCGGATTTATAGATCGCATATCCAACAAAAACATCAAGGATAGATATACCGGTTGAGTCAAAAACAACTCTCTTTTCGGGGGGAATCTTTTTCATTCCAGCTATTATTTCTCCAATCTCTCCGAATATTATTGATTTATCTATTTGTCCTTTTTTTAATGGGACATTTATTTCTCCTCCATGTATTGCTTGTTCTCTGTTGTCTACAATAACTATGGAACTTTTCAGTATTTCCGGGGAGAGCTCCTGTTTTCCTGGTCCATCGGCTCCCATAGCATTAATTAACTTTACATTCTCAACATGTTCTAACATAAGAAAGGGTTGGGTTGACGGTGTAATGGTTACGACGACATCGCAATCTTTGAAATCAAAAAGAGAATTTGCTTTTCTGGGTCTGAAACCAAGGTTCTGGGAAAACTTCTCAAATTTTTCCATAGCATCAGGTGATATATCATAAATGATAACATCCTTTATTTTTTTGACGCAAGATATCAGGGCAAGTTGAGTTCGTGCTTGAACTCCGCACCCAATTATTCCTAACTTTATGCTTTCTTGCTTCTGATCTATTATGTGTTTAACAGCAACTGCTCCTGAAGCTCCTGTTCTCATAGCTGTAAGGTAGGTTGCATCCATAACGCACAGTAAAGCCCCTGTATTTGAATCAATAAGGACAAAAAAACCAATAACTACCGGGAGCCCTCTGTTTTTGTTTTGAAAGTGTACGCTAACTATTTTGATACCACTTACCTTTTTACCATCTATTTCAACAACTGATGGCATCACCCTCATATCTCCATCTTGATAGAAAAAGTAGAGCTTGCTTGGCATCTGAATAGCATCTTTAAATTCAGCTGTATATCTATATGCTTTTTCAACATATTCTATCGCAAGAGACGGAGTAAGTATGTCCTGAATTTCGTTGAAACTTAAAAAGAAAGTATCAAGATTTAAAGATTTGAACTCGTTTTTTAAAATCTCAACTATCTTTGCTTCTTCGCTCATATTCAAAACACGCAAGCAGTGATATACAGACAAAAAATATATTTCGTGAAAAAAACAATGATTTTCCCTAAAAGCAAATTTTTTATCTTGAAAACTTTCATATTTTGTTCTGAAAAATTTCATAAATTGAATTATTAAGAATGGAGAAAATAAAAGAGATTTTAAGTAATACAATTTTTAGCAAGAATTTTTTACTTCAAGCAATAAGATACGGAATAGTAGGTTTAGCTGGAATAACGACAAATCTTTTGACCTTTTCTCTTTTGGTCTATGTGATAAAAGTGTGGTATATAATAGCTGGTCCAATAGCTGGTTTAGTAGCACTTACGCAAAATTTCATATTACACAGGAAATTTACATTCAGGGGATATTCAAGTTTCAAAATTATATCTTTTTCTGGATTGAAAAGGTATATAAAATTTTTTCTGTTATCTTTGATAAATACTCCTGCGTTTTCATCTTTACTATATTTTCAAGTTGAAATATTGCATTTTCCAAAGGTAGTGGCACAATTTTTTGCAAGCGTTATATTAGGTCTTTTTTCTTTTCTGATATCAAGAAAATTTATTTTTTCATAAAAGCTATTTTTTATAAAAGCTACCCTGGAGGCCATCTCATCTGCCTTCCCCCTAATAAATGGAAATGCAAATGATAAACCGTTTGACCACCTTCAGGGTTAGTATTCACTACAATTCTGAAACCTCTTTCTGATATTTTCATCTGGTCCGCTATAATTTTACATGCCTTTATGATTTCATGTAGTATCTCTTTATCTTCTTCTGAATCTGATATATCTGTGATTTTCTCAATATGCTTTTTGGGGATAACAAGTATATGGATGGGAGCTTGCGGGTTTATATCGTGGAATGCTACAATTTTTTCATTTTCATATACTTTTTTTGAGTCTATTTCTCCCCTCACTATTTTGCAGAAGATACAATCACCCTTCATAACTTTTTGTGCTTTTAGTAAAGGAGTAATTAAATTCCAAAAGAAATTTTTTTGTCCAAAAATTTTTAATAAAAAATTCCTTAATTTCGGGTTATAAATTAAACTTCCTGCTATCCTTCTTTTGCCAATCATTTATTTAAATTAATATTATTCAATTTTTTATTCAATTTTTATCTTTTCATCCATAGCATTTCTTCTGAGTATATCTGATATTTCTTTTGCTGCGGTGTAAGGATCTTTTTGCCCGTCTAATATCTTTTGAAGCTCGTCTTTGAAAATCTTTGTTTCTTTCAAAGTCCGAATTATGCTTTTAGATAGATTACTTACGAAATCTCTCTCTAACCTGCTTTTTCTCTTTTGCAATATCAAATTGTTCTCTTTCAAGAATTTTTTGTGCTCATCTATTTTTTCTATCAACTCATCTATCCCTTGACCTTCTTTTGCTATCGCTTTCAACACAGGTGGCTTCCATTTTATATTTTCTCCTATCCCTGCCAGAACCATATAGGCAGTATCTATTGCAACTTTTATTTCATTGAAAAGCTTATCTGCGGATGGTCTATCTGACTTATTGAGGACGATTATATCTGCGATTTCAAGGATACCACTTTTCATAAATTGTATTTCGTCTCCGCTTTCTGGTGAGACTACCAGAACTACCGTGTCGGCGACTTTGTGTATTTCTGTTTCCGTTTGCCCTGTTCCTGCAGTTTCTATTAATATGTTTTTCATACCAAATAGGACATAAAGATTTATTATATCTCCTGTGTTTGCCGATATTCCGCCAAATTCTCCCCTCGTTCCGACGCTCCTTATGAATACTCCATCTTGTTCTGTCTTCTCTGATCGTATCCTTATTCTATCTCCTAAAATTGCTCCTCCTTCAACTCTTACCGATGATGGATCACACAATAGAACCCCTCCTTTTATCTTTTTTATAAGCTGTGATATTATTGTGCTTTTTCCCGTTCCTGCCGCTCCCGTGATTCCTATTATATGAACATCTTCTGATAGCAAGTTTCTTCCTGTTCTTTTTGATATTTCAGATATTAGGAGATAACTTTTTTCTGGGTTCCTTTCAACAAAACTTATTGCTCGTGATAGCGCAATCTTTTCTCCTCTTACAAAACCTTCTACTATATCCTCAAACATAAAACAAATTCTATTCATTTATTCTAATGTGTAAGTTATTCCAAGAAAAATCAAAACAAATCTTTCCTCAAAAATCCTTGCAAGTATAATCTGATTTTTTTTCGTAAATAAAATTTTGTTCTATGTCAGAGGAAAAAAATGCAGTCTTATTCCAAAAAATAGATGACGGGAAAATAGTAAAAGTGGTTTTCAACAAACCAGAAAGAAGAAATCTTATGGATCCAGAAATTATGGCAGGTTTGTCTGATGCGATTGAAAGAATCAAAGCATCTGATGAGGTAAGATGTGTAATAATTACAGGAAGTGGAAATTCGTTCTGTGCTGGTGCTGATTTTTCAACCTTGCAAATGTTTGCCACAGAAAAAGGTCTATCAGGAGCAGCAGGAATGAGAGAAGGTATAATAAAATTTTATAACTCATTTATGAAAATTCTTGAAGTGGAACAACCCGTTATAGCCTCGCTTAATGGATACACAATAGGAGGGGGGCTCGCTTTCGCACTCCTTTGTGATATAAGAATTGCATCATCGGACGCAAAAATAGCCGCAAACTTTGCAAAAGTTGGAATACATCCTGGAATGGGAATAACCTATACTTTACCTTTAATAGTTGGACTTGAAAAAGCTTGCGAACTTCTTTTTACAGCAAAATTCATAACAGGAGAAGAGGCAGAAAAAATAGGACTTGTTGCAAAGGCGGTTCCTCCCGAAAAGCTTGAAGAAGAAACTCTGAATATGGCTCGCCAAATTTCCGAAAACGCTCCGTATGTTATAAAACTTACAAAGAGAATACTAAAAAGAGAATTCCATGTGAAGGCTCAAGCTGAGATAGAAGCTCTGGCTCAATCAATATGCTCACAGATGGAAGATGCAAAAGAAGGAGTGAGAGCTTTCTTTGAAAAAAGAAAACCTGAATTCAAAGGTAGATAAAAAAAAGAAATAAGTTGTGTTTATAAATAAAAAAGATAGCGAAATCCTTTCTGGAATAATAGGTATCGGTTCGTATTTGCCTCAGAATATTCTGACAAATTATGACCTTGAAAGAATGGTTGATACAACGGATGAATGGATATATTCGAGAACAGGAATAAAGGAAAGAAGAATTGCAGGAGAAAACGAATTTACATCAACTATGGCAGTAAAAGCAGCGGAAAAAGCGATAAAAATGTCCGGAATCTCACCTCAGAAAATAGATCTCATAGTTTTTTGCACGATAACGCCAGATTATCCTATACCTTGCACTGCTGGGATTTTATCAAAAGAACTCGGAATAAAAAACGCGGGGGGAATGGATATAAACACAGCTTGCTCGGGTTTCATATACGGAATATCAATAGCTGATACATTCTTGAAATCCAAAAAAGCAAACTATGTTCTTGTTGTATGTTCAGATAAACTTTCGGCAATAACGGATTATCAAGATAGATCAAGTTGCATACTCTTCGGAGACGGAGCGGGAGCAGTAGTTATGACAAGAACCGAAAAGTTTGGGCTTTTGGACTTCAAACTCGGACTCATAGGAGATGAATACGATAAAATTGTGATACCAGCAGGGGGTTCCCGCAATCCTGCATCTGAGAAAACAGTAAAAGAAAGAATGCACTTTATGAAATTGCAGGGGAGGGAAGTATTTAAGCTTGCGGTAAAGTATATGGGGCAAGCTCTCAAAGAAATTTTGGAAAAAAATGAAATAACAATAGATATGGTAGATTGGATTGTTCCACATCAGGCAAACCGAAGAATAACTGAGGCGATATGTGAACATTTCAATATACCAAAAGAGAAAGTTTATGATAACATAGAATTCGTGGGCAACACATCAGGTGGTTCAATAGCTATCGCTCTTGATGAGATGCTTGAAAAGGGACTTCTGAAAAAAGGGCAACTTATAGCTCTTGCGGCTTTGGGAGCAGGAATAACTTATGGTTCTGCACTGCTTTCCTGGGGTATATAACCTATAAATTTTCAGGAAATTCTCAAAAGTCTGTTTCAAATTATTAAATTTTTATTTTATAATTTATTAGAACTTTAAAGATTAGAACTTTAATATTAAAAACTTATAATCTTTAAGATTTAAAGCTTTAAGGAAGAACAAAAAAGAAAAGGAGGAACAAAAATGGAGTTCGAAAAAATACAGGAAAAACATACAATAAAACAAAAAGAAAATACAAAACAGCAGGAACTGAAATTACAGGAAAAGTTTGAACCTAAAAAAGATAAGAAAAAAGAAAGACACCCTTCTCAGGAATATTCAGCAGAACAAATAAAAATACTCAAAGACCTTGAAGCCGTTAGAAAAAGACCTGCAATGTACATAGGTTCCACAGGTCCGCAAGGATTGCATCATCTTGTATGGGAAATTGTAGATAATGCGGTTGATGAAGCTCTTGCAGGGTTTTGCAATAAAATAATCGTCAGAATCCTTGAAGATGGCTCCTGTGAAGTTGAAGATAATGGGAGAGGAATCCCAATTGACATTCATCCAGAAACAGGAACATCAGCCCTGGAAGTAGTATTTACAAAACTGCACGCAGGAGGAAAATTTGAAAAGGGAGTTTATAAGGTGTCAGGGGGATTACACGGAGTTGGAGCGTCTGTTGTGAATGCTCTATCAGAGGAGCTTGAGGTTTGGGTAAAAAGGGATGGAAAACTTGCATACCAAAAATTTAGAAGAGGGAAACCAGTTACTCCAACAAAAATAAAACAGGAAAGTGGTATTGAAGAAACAGGAACACGAGTTAGATTCAAGCCGGACCCTGAAATCTTTGAAACAACCGAATTCTCCTACGATATAATAAGAGAAAGGTTGAAAGAAATTTCTTACATAATTCCGGGACTGAAAATAATACTGGAAGATAAGAGAACGGGACAAAAGGAAACATTTTTCTCAACAGAAGGTCTGTCTGGGCTTGTGAAAGAATTAGCGTCAGAATCTCAGGTGCTATTTAGAAATCCGATTCAAATTGAGGGGGAAAAAGAAGATGTAAAATTTTCAGCAGCACTTCTTTACAGGGAAGAAAGTGAAGAACTTGTTCTTTCGTTTGCAAATACTATAAGGACAGTGGATGGTGGAACCCATCTTACTGGTTTCAAAACGGCTTTAAGTAGAGCAATAAACCAATTTGCTCCCAAAATACTGAAAAAAGATATTGTGTTTTCGGGTGAAGATATAAGAGAAGGACTTGTCGGAGCAATCTCTGTGTTTTTACCAGATCCACAATTTGAGGGGCAAACCAAAGCAAAACTTGGAAATACGAAGGTAAAAAGTATAGTTGAATCAGCAGTATATGAGAAACTGGTCAAATTCTTTGAGGAAAATCCCAAAATAATTGAAACAATAGTAAAAAGAGTATTTCAAACTCATCTTGAAAAAGAAGCAGAGAAAAAAGCAAGAGAAGTTGTAAGGAAAAGGGCAAAAGATGAGATCATTTTACCAGGAAAACTTGCAGATTGTCAGATAAGGGATCCAGAAAAAACTGAACTCTTTATAGTTGAGGGTGAAAGTGCAGGGGGGAGCGCAAAGCAGGCAAGAGACAGAAGGTTCCAAGCCATACTGCCCCTCAGAGGAAAAATCCTGAATGTAGAAAAAGCATCTTTGATAAAAATGTTAAATCATGATGAGATTCAGGCAATAATAGCTGCTTTGGGATGTGGGATAGGAAAAGATTGTTCTATCGAAAAATTGAGGTATCACAAAATAATATTGCTCGCAGATGCTGATATAGACGGCTCTCACATAAAAACTCTGCTTTTGACTTTCTTCTGGCGATATATGAGACCGGTTGTTGAAAATTCTCACCTTTTCATAGCTCAACCTCCTCTTTTTAGAGTAAGAGAGAAAAACCAAGATTTATATCTCAAAGATGATACCGAGCTGAAAGAATATATTTTAAAAAGGGGATTAACCAGAATTCTTAAAATCAAAGACGATAAAGAAATTTCCGCAGTAGCGAAAGCTCTGCTTAAAGGAAAATATGATGAGGTCAAAAAATATGGAGATCCAGAAAAACTATTAGAAGAAGCAGAGCAATTGGGAAGAGACGGAATAATAGTTCAAAGGTTCAAAGGGCTTGGAGAAATGAATCCGCAGCAGCTTTGGGAAACAACTATGAATCCAGCTACACGAGTTCTCAAAAAAGTTACAGTTAATGATGCTCAAAAAGCTGACGAACTTTTCACAATTCTTATGGGAGAAAAAGTTGAGCCAAGAAGAGATTTCATCATGAAATACGCTCTTGAAGCTACAACTCTTGATATTTAGTGGTGTGATAAAGGGAATAGGGATAGATATAGTTAGAATAAGTCGTTTTGAAAAAGTTTACTTTGCCCATGGGGAGAGATTTTTGAAAAGAGTTTTTTCTGATGAAGAAATAAAATATATTACGCGCTCGCAAGAGAAATTTTTTGAGAGAATTGCAAGTACATTCTCCGCAAAAGAATCTGTTTTTAAAACAATAGGAATGAGGAGACCAATAATATTCAAAGAAATAGAAATAATAAGAAAACCTTTCCCATCTGTTTCTCTTTATGGCTTGACAAAAATTGAAGCAGAAAAGAAGGGTATATCTCAAATTTTTGTATCAATCACCCATGATGGAGATTTATGTATCTCAATAGCACTTGCAATTGGTTGAAATTTTTTATTTCAGCTATCATTAATGAAAACAAGAAGAAAAAAAATTAGGCGATTGAGTTTTGTTATGCATAAGATGCTCCTTTCGGAAGACTCAAAAATGCAAGTTTGTTTTTTCAAGAGTAGAAATATTGTGTAAAAGATAAATTTTCTGGTGGGAGATAATTTTAAATTTCATATGGAAGAAAAAAGAGAAAGAATAACTCAAGAACTTCCAACAGAAGAATTTAGTACATCAAGGGGGAGAAAAATTATAAGGTTATCTGTGAACACTTTACCTTTTCTTTACAACAACATCTATGTTGTGTTGGCTGATGATGGTGTTTTTTTGATTGATATGGGATTTATGTCAAATTTAGAAAGTTTCAGAGAAAAATTTGAAAAGTATGTATCACAAAAGTATTCCGTAAATTTAGAAGATGTTAAGGGAATTTTTGTCACGCACGCTCATATAGACCATTTTGGTGGACTTTATAACTTTTTGCAGCTTTATCCAAAAACTGAAATCTATGTTCACGAGATTGATTCAAAAGCTGTTGAAAGATTTCAAGAAGTTCTAATATATGCAAAACATTATCTCTCTATTTTCTTAATAAGATCGGGACTTGATGAGAAAGCTGTTCAAGATTATATTTTGATGTACACGGCTTCAAAGGAATTTTTGAGATCTGTGAAAATAACAAAAGCTTTACGAGATGGAGATTTTCTGTATGGATTTAAAGTTGTTCATACCCCAGGTCATAGTCCCGGTCACATGTGTCTTATTTTAGACGATGTAATATTTACAGGAGATCATATATTGCCATATATAACTCCTCATCAGTTCCCTGAAAGTATAATGAGATACACAGGTGTCGGACATTATATTAACTCACTTGAAAGGGTGAGGGAAGAGGTTATAAAAAATAAGATTTCATTTGGTCTTCCGGCTCACTACTCAATAATAGAGGATGTTGTAAAGAGAATAGATGAAATAAAAGAGCACCATAATATAAGGTTGAAAAAAATTTTAGATTTGTGTTCCGAACCTAAAACTATTTTAGAGCTGACTCGTGAAATTTTCCCAGATGCAAAAAAGTATCAGTTTCTTTTGGCAATTGACGAAGTAGGAGCGCATGTTGAATACCTTTGGGATAGAGGCTACCTTGGAATTGAGAACATAAAAGAATATCTTGAAAACGATGATGTCCCAGCAAGATGGGTAAAAGTGAGGGATTTGTAAGAAAATAAAAAAATTTTTAAGAATAAAGAGAAGGAGAGATTTGAGAGGAAATTTGATTTGCATAAATTCAATTTTTCTGTTAAACCTTCAAATCTCCCTGAATGATTTACTAAAATTACTATGGAGGTAAGAAATGTTATAATTTTGGGGTCTGGTCCTGCTGGATATACAGCCGGAATATATACTGCAAGAGCTCTCCTGAAACCGCTGATTTTAGCTGGAATACAACCCGGTGGACAGCTTATGCTGACAACGGAGGTTGAAAATTTCCCTGGCTTCCCTGATGGCATTATGGGACCGGATTTGATGGAGAATATGAGAAGACAAGCAGAACGTTTTGGAGCAGAAATCATATATGAGAATGCTGTTGATATTGAGATTGGAAATCCACTTGAGAAAATTCCATTCAAAGTAAAAACGGATACCGGGAAAGAATTTTTGAGTTGGACTTTAATAATCGCTACTGGTGCAAGCTCAAAAATGCTCGGACTTGAATCTGAAAAAAAGCTTGTGGGGAGAGGTGTTTCTACATGTGCAACATGTGATGGTGCCTTCTTTAAAAACAAAAGAGTCGTTGTAGTTGGAGGAGGTGATTCAGCTATGGAAGAGGCTCTGTTCCTTACAAGATTTGCATCTGAGGTGAAAATCATCCACAGAAGAGATAAACTCAGAGCTTCTCCAATAATGCAAGAAAGAGCTTTCAAGAACCCAAAAATTTCATTTATTTGGAACAGTGTTGTTGTTGATATTCTTGACCCAGAAAAAGGTAAAGTTGAAGCCGTTGTTTTGAAGAATGTTGTAACTGGGGAAATTTCTAAGGTAGAGACAGATGGAGTTTTTATTGCGATAGGACACAAACCTAATACTGATTTCCTTAAAGGAAAAATTGAGTTAGATGATCAGGGTTATATAATAACGAAAAACGGAACAACAGAAACATCTGTCCCGGGAATTTTTGCAGCAGGCGATGTCCATGATAAAAGATATAGACAAGCCATTACTGCTGCTGGCTCAGGATGTATGGCTGCTCTTGATGCTCAAAGATTTCTTGAAAATTTAGGAATTTCTCATTAGTTAATCTGGGCTTAAACCTAAATTCTCAAAAGCTTAATTTAAAACTAAAAGCTTATTCTAAAACTTCTTGTAAGGTCATCTAATTTTATCATAATGTAGCTTATGGATTTATTGAGGGAAAAGTTATTTGCAAGCTGGAAACTTTCATTTTCAGTTCCACAACCTTGTGATATTTTACCTATGAACAAATTCCCTCCGAATGTTGGATCTTTGAAATAAATATAAAGTAGAGGAATTCTCTGCTGAATTATACTCTCAAATAGAAATTTTCCTTTGATATATAAGCAATCATTTTCAAGTTTTTTTATTGTGTTGCCATCAAGAGTTTTTTGACCATCGTATTCTGCAAACCTTTCCCCTTCAAAACATACATAGCATTTTCCGGTTTTTGGAATTTTGTCGTTTTCATTTGCTAGCTTTCCAAGTTCTCCTTCTATCAAAAGCGAGGGCAAAGAGATTTTTTGATTGAGTTCAGGTTTTTCCAGTATTTCTTTCATATCCGGAATTATATCTGTTATTATGACTTCTGGTAGGTAAGCTCTGAGTGGTTTTTTTGCATCAAAAAATCCTCCAATATTGAACGAAATAAAATCTGGAAAGATTTCACCTAAATTCAAGCTTTTTAGGAAATCTGGAATTAGAACTCGCATTTCAGCAAAATTTACAGGGTCATTTTTTCTTATTTTTGACGATAGATTTACCAGGAAATCCCTGACTCTTTTGAAGTAATTTTCATCAAAGAAAGTGGGAATTAGTTCTAAAATATCAAGTAGTCTTGTGTAATTTGTTTGTATTCCTTCTGGTACAGTGTAGAGTTTCCCTGTTGAGAATTTATCTCCCGGAGAAAATTTACTATCTTCATTTTCATCTTTGACTGAGAAAACATCGTTGTTTTTGGGTTTGAGGAAAATTTCGTCAATAGCCAAAGCTATAAGTTCAAGAGATTTTATAAGTTCTTGCTTTGCTGAATCAAACTTTTCAGGTCTTATGAAATTGAGGATATTAGAGTTTTCATAGTAGAGTATTCCTGCAAGTCTTAAAAGTCCTGTTATATCTTCTCCTCCTTTTGCAAGGAAAAGCGGGATAAGATATTTTGAAGTGAGTTCTTTTTGTATATCAAAGTTTATGTCGTGTGAAAAAATAAAATCAAGGAAAAATTTTGCGATATGTGATGTTGCCATAACAATCACCGGAAGTTCTTTTCCGAATTTTTTGCCTATTCTCACCTCTGATGTGAAGCTTTGCATATAGATTGGTATGCCATCTTCTTCATAGAACTCGCAAGAGTTTGAATATAGATATTCTGATAAATTTTGAAGTTCCGCTAATTTTTCTTCTATTGGCATTATATAGTTTTCATAGAGAAGATTTAGGTTAGGTTTCCACTGATATTGATTTTCAGATTTTTCCAATATATTTTTTTGATAAAGCTTATTATTTTGATGATCTTTTTTATCTCTTTCTTCTTCTGCTTTTGCTGATAGTAGATATAGGTGTGGACTGAGAGATATAGATATGTTTGATTGAGAAGAATTTGGAGATACGAGAGATAAAATTCCTGATTCATTAGAAACTATGATTTGACTCAGCATATCAAATGCTTTTGCAAGGAATTTACCATATTCCGTTTCACAACTTTTTGACTTTTCACTCTGTTTTGAAAATTCAAGATAAGCTTGTTTGAAAAACCCACGTTTTAAGAAATCACGAGCTTTTTCAAGATGGTTGTAATTATTAGGAGTATTCTTTTTGAGCTCGCTTACAACTTTTTCGTCTATAAATCCATATTTTTTGAGGAATTCAAGTAATTTTTCTTTTGTTTTCTTCGTGTATTCTGTTTCGGGAAAGGAATCAAATGCATGAGCTCCATCTTTTACTACGAAGATTTCAGCTTGTTTTCCTTTTTGAACCAGTAAATGATAGAGTTCAACGGATTGATCAAGAGGGACGAGAAAATCCGCATCTCCGTGTATTATCAGGACAGGGAAATCTACAAAATCAATATAATTTACGGGTGATAATTTTTTTATAGTTTCCTCTATATTTTCGGATTCAGCTCTTACTGGCTCAAAGTATTTTATATAGGGGTTACCGAAATCATATATTCCATAGAAAGGAATTGCTGCATCTACTTTAAGTTCGCTTTTTGATTTTTCGTCAAACCATTCGCAGTTTTCAGGTAGGAAATCATTTTTTGAAAATGCTGTGAGAGCTGTGAGGTGTCCGCCTGCGCTTCCTCCCAAAAGTATTACTTTGCTGCCTATTCCATACTTTTTACCTTCTTTTTTTGCCCACAAGATTGCACATTTTATTTCTTTTACTTGCTCTGAAATTTTAGCTTTTGGAACTAATGTATATTCAATATCAAACACAGCTATTCCGTTGCATGCAAAAAGCTCTCCCCACCATCTGCCCATCGGGGTTCCTTTGTTTCCGGCTGTCCATCCTCCGCCGTGAATATGTATTGCAATAGGAAAATTTTTTATGCCATACGGCAAATATAGATCTCCAACTAAATTTGATTTTGAGTTTGAATATTTTATATTTCTTATCAGGGAAAATTGTCCTCCCGTATATTCTTTTCCGAGTTCATCAGAGCATGGAAGCAGGTTATCTTCTATAATTTTTATTATTTCTTTTGGTATTTCACTTTTGTCTTCCCTATTTTTTTCTCCACAAGCCACAAAGAACGAAAAAGTTAATAATAAAGCAAAAGCAGAGAGAATAATTTTGAAAATCAAAGTTGTAAAATTTTTCTTATAGCTTTTATTTCTCATGTCTTAAATTTAAGCACAATATAAATTATTGCAAGAGAAATATATATAATTGTAGTTATAAAAATTGAAATTTTTTCTATTTTTGATTCTTTGAGAGTTTCTGATAGTTTTGGAAGAAAATAAGATTGAGTTATTATAACCATAATGCAAATTGCTCCCATTCCAAAAAATCCTACCACTGCTGTGAAAACAATAAGTTCCCCAGGGGGAGCAATCGGTAAAGTGATGCATGTTATTACGGTTATTGCTGTTATAAGAATTTTGTAAGCCTTATTTTCGTCTTTTATAATTTTTTCATTTACAAACTTGATGATATCAATGTTTGTTCGTGCAACGGCGTCGGCAGTAGATATCCATGTATCAACCAAAAATAAAGCGGAAGCAAACAAAAAAATTCTTCTTCCGAGTTCTCCGCCCCATTCTGCAAAGAACTCTGCTTGAACAACCGCAATTTTATATTCCGTAGGAAAAAGACCTTTTGGATTAAGTATTGCAAATGCCAGAAGTGTTGTCATAATTGTTGTTATTAAGTTCCCTACAACTCCAACCGATGAATCAAGCAATAGAGCTTTCTTCCAGATTGATATTTTATTTTTGGGTGTATCTTTTGAAGGTATGAAACCGGAGATGAATTTATTTTGGGTTAGCTTTGCCATTCCCATTCCTTTCCCTAAAATCCAGTATGAGTAAAAGAGCGACCAGAATCCGCCAAGCCCCATAAAAGTTATAGCTGTTATAACTTTCTCGTAGTCTTCTTTTTCTATGACTTTAAGGTTTGGCTTGAGGAAACTTGCGAAAAAATCGGGTATTTTTTCCAGAACCGTTCTATAAGAGCAAGATATAACAAGTCCCACGAATGTTCCTATTGCCACAAACATCATAATTTTTTCTATCACATCATATACTTTTTTTGATTTCATAAGTACTATATACATTCCTAAAATAAGCAAGTATCCCCAGAGTATTGATTCGGCTTTCCTTGATATTCCAAAAGGTATGAGTTCAGATAAAGCTGTTCCTCCTGCAACCACAAATGAACCGAACCAAAAGAACGAAAAGTTCATCATAATCCAGAGAAAAATTGAAAAATACTTGTTTGCTCTCAAAAATCCTCTCCATATACTCTCACCTGTAAGCAGTGAATACCTTCCGATGTAATAAGTTAGTGGGAGTTGCACGAGAGCGGAGGGGATGAGTAAAAACAAAAGAGCCCCTCCGTATTTTGCAGCAAGATATGGCCACCATATAAGTTCTCCCGAACCTTGGGCAAGTGCAAGCCATATTATCCCTGGACCTAAAATTTTTAAAAACCCCGGAAATTCCGGAATTTTTTCTTCTTTCATAAATTTTCTTTACTCTATCTCTTTTTCTTTATTTTCTTGCCCCTTTTCTTCGTATTAATTTTTCCCATAACAAGGAATAAAAAGATAATGAAAAATGCAGAAGTTAAATTTTCTCTTAAAATTATAGGTGTATTTGCAAAAGTTGTAGTTCTATTTTTGATCTTCGCAAAATCCACAATTTTTGTGTTCTACAAAAATAGATAAGCTATTCTCTTTAAGATATAGATACAGATGTGAAAGTTATTTTACTGTTGGAAAATCTGTTGTTTCATGAACTGGAACTATTACAGCTGATAGCAAAAATATAATGTCAAGTTTAAAGCTAATGGTACAAGCAAGATATGCGATGAGGCAAGTAAATGCAAGAGCTTTTCTTAATTTGCAATTTGTTGTATAATTCTAATTCTTTATTTTTTATCTTGTGAGTTTGTATGATTTGATATATATTTTATTATGGTGTGTAGAGATTTTATTGCTGCGTAGAATTCCGGGCTTTTCATTAGCTTTAACATTTTAAATATTGAAGGTTTTTCTTTTTGAGCCTGGGAGAATTCTTCTGCTGCTTTCTTCATCCCTTCTGGTAATTTTTGAGCAAGTTCAAATAACATCTGATGGTTAAGATTCCCTATCATCCACACCAACATCATAGCATTTGCAACTTATCCCATAAGTTCAGGTTTTACTATTGAATTGAAACCTTCTTCAAATCCTTCAAGGAGACCAGATACAGCACTTAGGATACCGCTCTCTTGTAGTTTCTGAACGATTTCTATTATATCTTTTATTGCATCTTTATTTTCTATTAGTGTTTTGATTATATCCTCTATTTTTTCCTTTTCTTTCTCATCAATACCCTTTATTGTTATTTCCATAGTTTTTTACCTCCTTTTTTATCTACCAAAAATTTGGCTAAACCACATCCTTTCAAAAGCAACTTTTAAACCTCTGAACGCTCTCATACCTCCAAGCATCCAGCAATCGGGATAAGGTGCCGTACCATCTATGACCTTTGAAAAATCACAAAATACTCCGGCTCCCATGTATCCCACATCCATAACGCATATTCCTGTTCTGTTGTACATGATCCCCATAGATGTTCCTTTTATTTCGTCTATTATCTGTGAAGCTACATAATCTGCTTGGAAGTGAGCAAAAACTCCTGCCATACCTATTCCAAGACTTCTTGAAATTATATCACCTATGCCGAAAATGTTTTTGTATTCCGGGTGTCTGAGCAATTTCTTATCAACTAACATATATCCATCTGCGTTATCGTTTCTGAGTTTGCTGTTTTTGAATACAGGATCTGCTGGTTCATGAGGAGGAATTATGATTGCAAGATCGTATTCAATTTCTCTACCATCTTTTGCTTGTATTTTCCCATCTTTTATTTTTTCAGTTGAAAACCCACCTTCAAATTTCACATTAAATTGATTGAGAAACATCTTGAAGGCATTTACCATAAATGGTCCAAAAGGTTGCATAGGCTCACTCCACGGATGTATTACTGTTATTTCTGTCTTTTCGGAGAAGCCTCTTTGTTCTGAAATATATCTTATCATAAATGCAAGTTCAAAAGGAGCTGGAGAGCATCTGTACACAGGTTCCGCCGGACCAACAACTACTTTCCCTCCTCTGAAATTGCTGAGTGCTTCGCGTAGTTTTAGAGCATCTTTCATTTCCCATGCGTGGAATGTTTTCTCTATCACCGGTATTTTTTCTGGTTTTAGAACCGTTCCTAATGATACTACAAGGTAATCGTATTCAAGTTCTTGCCCATCAAATAAAACTTTGTTTTTCTCCGGAATTATTTCTTTTACTTCGGAATTGATTACATTTATGCCTTTTTCTTTTAGTTTTGATAGAGGTCTTGAAACATCATTAGGTTCCCTTGTCCCTACGGCAACTCATAAGTAAGATGGACGAAATTCGTGAAGAAGATTTTTATCAATAAGATATACTTCTAATTTTTGATTTTTTATTTCTTCTTTTAGAATTTTATTTTTGATTTTTTATTTCTTCTTTTAGAATTTTAGAAAGTCTTGAAGCTACTACTACTCCACCTATGCCACCTCCTAATATTACTACTTTTTTCCCCATTTTTTTCACCTCCAATAAAAATATTAGCCATTATACGGGTTAGTACATTTATTTCTTGTTTTTTTGAGTGAAGATTTAGATGTGGAGTTTGGATGGTTTTTTATTTTTTTTATTTTTTACTTTGATATTTGATCTGCTACAAGTTGTGAGACATCTTTTACTTTTACTTTTTCTTCTAAACCTTTGTATTTTGTTGCATCGTCTAACATTATCATGCAGTACGGACAAGCCGTTGCTATTAAATTTGCGGAAATCTCTTCAAACTCTTCAAAGCGTGTATAGTTTATTCTTTTCCCTCTTTCTTCTTCGTACCACATTTTTCCACCCCCTGCTCCACAGCACATTCCTCTTTCTCTATGTCTCAAAACCTCTTTGATCTCACCATCAAATGTAGATTTAAGAATAAATCTTGGCTCATCGTATATTGAATTATATCTTCCAAGATAGCAAGAGTCATGGTATGCTGCTGTACCATCTCTCATTTTCTCAACTTTTATCTTACCTGTTTCAATAAGTTCTTTTATGAACACCGTGTGATGTATAACTTCAAAGTCTCCACCATATTGTTTATAGTCATTTTTCAAGGTATGATAGCAGTGAGGACAGTGAGTTAGAATTTTCTTTACTCCCATATCTTTGAGTATGGCGATATTTTCTTGTGCTATCATGGCAAATAAACCTTCTTCTCCGAGCCTTCTTGCAGGGTCTCCTGTGCATTTTTCTGCTGATCCAAGAACAGGAATATCTAACCCAGCTACTTCAAGAATTTTTTTCATTGCTTTTGTGATTTTCTGTCCAAGTGGATCAAAGTATCCAGCACATCCTACCCAGTAAATAAAATCTGCTTTTTCTCCGGGAGAAAGAATTCTCAAACCTATACTTTTTGCAAATTCATTTCTGTTTTCTGCGGGAAGCCCCCAAGGATTTCCTTGGTTCATAACTTTTTGAAGAGTTTTCCCTGCTGTTGAAGGCATTTTCTGGTCAAAAACAAGATATCTTCTCATATCCATTATGAATCTTGGGTGTTCTATCCCAACTGGACATATCTCCTCGCAAGCTGCACAGGTTGTACAATCCCATATTTCATCTTCCGTTATTTTTTTGCCGTCAACAAGTGGTTCTCTTTCTTGAATGCCTTTTATCGCTTTTGGTCCATCTTCTTTCAGTCTATCTTTTAGTTTGTGAACAAGATGCATAGGTGAGAGAGGTTTTTGTGTAATTGAGGCTGGGCACAAATCGGAGCATCTTCCGCATTCTGTACATGATATGAAATCAAAAAGTTGTTTCCATGTAAAATCTTCTATTTTTCTCACTCCATAGTATTCAATCTCTCCCTTTTCAAGTTTTCCTATATCAAGTGGTTCTACATTGCATTTTGTTCCCTCTATCCTCCTGAAAAGTATGTTTGGGATTGATGTTAGTATGTGTATGTGTTTTGAGAACGGGAGATAATTTAAAAAGAAAAGTACGGTGAGAGAGTGCACCCATAGAGCGATTTCTCTTATTATGTATATTTGGTTTTCGGTAAGACCAGAGCCTATCATCATAGCTCCGAAGACTTTTGCAAATGGAGAAAATGTGAAAGGTTCTCCTTCAAGTAAAAGTGCTGCTGCTTTTCCAACAAGAGAAGTTGATGCGATGATAAATATGAGAAAGAGAATTATTATTGCGTCAAGTGTGTTTTCAAGTCTTTTTATTCTGAGAACAAATCTTTGAACAATAGACCATCCTATTGCCACAAGCACCAAAAATTGGATTATATCTTCTGCAAGTAAAAATGCAGGTCTGAAAGTTGTATTGATTATAGGAAGCCTAAAATGTGGAATCACGAGCTCTATCCATCCTTCAAGAGTTTCAAGTGAGATTATCATAAATCCCCAGAAGAAGAAGAAATGTTTTATTCCAGATGTAAGGTATCTTAAAGGCTGATACTGGGCGAATGCGTCTTTTATTACTGTGAAAATTCTTTTTGGCATATTGTCCCATCTTCTTTCATATCTTCCAACTAATACATATCTTAAAAGTTTTCCGAAGTTGAAAAAGAATATTCCCCAAGCTAATGCAAAAATTATAAGAAACGCTACCGGTCTTATGACCTCATATCTTAAAAGGTTTGATGGCTCAAGCATGAATTTCACCTCCTTCTTTATTCAGATAATTCAGACAATTGTAGGTTTGTGTATTATCATTTTCTTGTTTTCTGAATTTTTATTTTTTATTTTTAGCAAAATTTTCTTGGCAATTTTTTCTGTATTGTGAAATTCATTTATGAAAGATTTTTTAAATTTAGGTTTTAAGTTCAGGGAATTTTGCATACATTTTTTTGTTGAGAAAAAAGTCCGTGGTATAGAAGATCTGAAAGAATTTTTTCAGTTTTTTGATCGCTGTTACCAAAATCACAAACTTTGGGATGAAAAAAAATTAAAAATTAGTTTTAGTGAAATTGTAAAAGATGGAGAGATAAGTATTTTTGATGTCCTTCGGGTTTTCTCATATTTTTCGCAGAAAGTAGCTGATTTTATGTGCAGTGAATTTGCTATTTTTCACGCAGGAGCAGTTTCAGATAAGAAATATACTATAATCTTTGTGGGAGAGAATAAAACAGGAAAATCTACTTTGGTGAAAATCATGTGCGAGGCTGGTTTTGATTTTATAACAGAAGATACATTGTTTTTGGGACGAAAAAAAATAATCCCATTTCCAAAACCTATAAGTATGAGGAATGAGGATGGTGTTATATCAGAAATTATTCTACCTCAAAAGATTTCTCATAATCCTCCTCGTAATCTCATTTTTTTCTTTCTCAAATCAAAAATTTCAAGTCATGAAAAATATAAAAACTTGCTGGATTTTGCTGATTTGATAATTAGATTGAGCCAAAATAAAGATTTTCCTTTCAATCTTCATCAAAATTTTTCTGATAAATCCAATAAAATAAAGATAGAAAATTTGGGAAAAGGGGAGGGAATTATTTCAGCTGTTAGTATGATCTATAACTTTGCAAATATGAGGAACAAAGTATGGGTCTTGAATAAACTTTCCCGTAGCATATTTTTTTCAGTTCAGATTTAAATTTATCTCATTACTTATTTTTTTATTTTTTATTTAGTTTATTGTCTGGTTTGTCTATTTATTTTTATGAGTGATACGAGAATAAGTTTTAGAGATTTTGTAAAATTGTGGATTGAAGAATTTTACAGGAATCAAAATCCAGATGAGCATTTTCTCACTTTACCAAAGATTTCTGATGTTATGGCGGTTTCAATTCTTTCGTTTATCAGATCAAAAAATTTTTCTACTTTTAAATTTGTTGAGCTTGGAGCTGGTGATGGAGAGCTCGCGGAAGATATCATAAAATACTCCCATAAATTTGACATTAAGATCTTGGAAGTAAATCTTGTTGAAGCAAGTTCGTCAAGAGTATCTAAATTAAAAGAAAAATTTCAGTCTTATGATTTGAAAATCAACATATTTGATGAAATCCCGCTTTTAAGTAAAAACTCTCCAATCGTAGTGATTGCAAATGAGTTTTTTGATTCTTTGCCTTTCTCAGTTGTTTTGTATTCAGGTAGAGAAAAAGTTTTCAAAGAGCTATTTATATCGTGCAATTCGGATGGGGAATTTTTTCTTTCATTTGATAATCTTTTACCTGAAACTAAAAATTTCGTAGAAAAATATTATAGTGAGGAAATGAAATTGATTGAAAACACAGTTTATTATAGTGATGATTTTTTCTTTTTTGAAGTTTCACCACATTTTGAGTATGTAATGAATAATGTAAAAGATTTAGACCTTATCATAATATGCGATTACGGATATAGGTTTTTTGAAGAAAGAACCCCACAAGGTTCAACAAATCTTCACTGGAAATTTTCTGTTGAAAAGCTTGATTTTTTTGATCTCAGAAAATTAGCTGAAATTATAAAATCTTCCTTTGGGAAGAAAGATATTTCTTTTTTCGTTGATTTTTTTGTTTTAGAGAGAATTGCTCAGAAACTTGGATTTGAAACACATATCTTACCTCTTTCTTCTTTTATTTTTTCCAGTTTATATGAAAGTAAAGACAAAGTTGAAAACTTACTTTTTTCCGATAAATTACCAGAAAATGAAAGGCTGAAAAACATTTTATCTTTTTCAGATATAATGAAAGGATGGGGAAATTTTTTTGTTCTTGTGATGGAAAAGAAGATTGGTGGAAAAATAGTTTAAATATTTGAATTTATCTGAAAAATTTGGCTAATTTAGAGAAATGGAAAAACAAACAAAAAAAATTGATTTTTCAAAGGGACTTATTCCTACTGTTGTGGTAGATAGAGCAACTGGAAAAATTCTTATGCTTGCTTTCTCATCTCCTGAATCTTTGAAGCTAACTTTTGAGAAAAAACTTGCTCATTTTTTTTCCAGAGAAAGAAATAAAATATGGCTCAAAGGTGAAGAGAGTGGGAATACTATGAGAGTATCGCGAGTTTTTTCGGATTGCGACTCAGACTCACTTATATTTTTAGTTGAACCATCTGGACCTGCATGTCACACAGGAGAGAAATCTTGCTTTTTTGATGAGGTTGAAAGTTTTGACGGTCAAAACATATATGTTTTTTGGAAAAAAGAAAATCCATCTTATGGAATACTTTCTGAGTTAGAGGAAATATTGAAGGAAAGAAAGAAAATGGTATCAGATGGTTCAAAATTAGAAGAGAGCTATTCTGCTCAACTATTTATCAAAGGTATTCCAAAAATTACTGAAAAAATAAAAGAAGAAGTTGAAGAATTGATAAAAGCTTCTTTGGATGGGAAAAAAGGTGAGGTAGGGGAGAAAAATTCTGTCATCTGGGAATGTGCTGATGTTGTTTTTCATATTTTAGTTTTACTCGTTGAACTTGGAATATCTTTTGACGATGTTTTGCAAGAGCTCCTTAGGCGAAGAAAGGAAAGGGAGAAATAAAGAAAGAAATAAAAGAATTTACTGATACATTGTTTGTTCGTAAGGAGAGCCTGCTATTTTTTCAAAAATATCTTTATATATTTTATCATTTGCTTTTTCCACTTGTTTCCACAAGGTGATCACATCCAAAATCAGAAAAATTCCAAGGAGTGCTCCAAAAGATATACCGGTGAAAAAAGTTGTGTTGTCAAGATTGAAAAAACCGTGTATTGAGAAAATCAGGCACAAAGGCAAAAGCATAATATATATTATTCCTTCTATTGTTCTCCCAAGATAGAATTTGTGCAACCCTACAAACCAAAAGAAAACTAAAAAAATGTAAGCCGTCAGAGTATCTTTCTTTTTTCTCTTGAATTCTATATCTATCAATTGTAATTTCTCACGACTTATCATAAAAGTATAATTTTTGTAATCTGTCTTGAAAAAGTTTTTTTGATAAAATTTTCAAAATAAAATTTATTAATATTATGAGCGCTTTTGATAAAGCGCTAAAATCAGAAAATTTCAAAAAGGTAAGACATCCAGACGGTGGATGTATTTTCTGTTCAAAAGGATTCTATGGCTTTTTTGATGAAAAAAATAATAAATCTTACTTTTATTTTACTTTCTCGCAAGAAGAACATCAAGGACCACCGGGTCATGTGCATGGTGGAGTAATAGCTGTTTTTATAGATGAAGTTATGAGCTTTGCCACCGGTAATTTTTTCCCTTGTTTTCTTGGAAAGATTGAAATACTTTATAAAAAACCTGTCCCTCTCGGAGTCTCTTTGAAGCTTGAAGGTGAAGTCGTAAAGGTTGAGGGAAGAAAAATTTTCACGAAGGGGGGCATAATTTACGAGAAGGAAAATGGAGAAAAAGATATACTTGTTGAAGCATCTGGAATATACATTCGTCCGAAAGGATCAGATGGGACGGTATCGCTTTTTGTTGTAGAAGACTGAATTTTTTGATGTTTTTGAATTCTGAAAAAGTGGCAAATTTTTTGGATTTTGTAAGCTTTAATTTTATTTTCATAAATTTGGGTATATATGGTTAGGATAAGGTTACAAAGGTTTGGAAAGAAGAAAAATCCATTTTATAGGATTGTGGTTGCGGATGCGCGCTCACCACGAGATGGAAAGTTTATAGAAGTAATTGGACACTGGGACCCAAAAAGAAAAATTTTTGACCTTAATAAAGAAAAATATTTGGATTGGCTAAAAAAAGGAGCTCAACCTACAGATATAGTCTTATCTCTCGTCAAAAACTTCAAGGAGCTTGAAGGAACTTCTGAGAAACAAGGAGAACAGTTGAACAGATAAATAACAATTAACAAATAAAATGATAAATAAAATGAATTTTGCCCTATCTTTGCATCAACATCTTTACACCAGAAAATATTTTAATTTATTTAGTAGTTCCCGTGAAAGTTTGTGAGATTGGTTTAGAATGAAAAATTTCCCGAAAAATCTTATTCCAGAGCAATAAAGGTCCCCGAGAAAATCTAAAATTTTGTGTCTAACTCTTTCGTTTTCAAATCTTAAATCTGTGTTTATTGGATTATCTTCATCTGAAAATATTATTGCCGAATCCATATCTCCTCCTTTGAATAATCCCATCTCTAATGCTTTTTTTAAATCTTTCTCGTAAATAAAAGTTCTTGCCGGTGCTATCTCATCCGGATAAATTTCAATATTATCTTCAATAATAAATTCTTCCTTTTTCCCATTTGGCGACTGATAAACGGCGTGAATTATGAACTTATCTGATGGCTCAGCTATTATTATTCCATTTTCATCTCTCACTTCTATTCTTTCTGTTATGACAAAATATCTTCTTATTGAGTTCTGTTCTTTTAAACCTACCTGCAACATCCTTTCTGAAAATATCAGAGCCGACCCATCAAAAAACGGAACTTCTTTTCCTTCAACTTCTACTATTGCATTATCTACTCCAAAAGAAAAAAACACAGATAATATATGTTCAATATAAAGAATATCTCCTGATGAAGTTTTCAGTGTTAGGTTGTGAAACCCAGGGTAAGTTATATTTTGTGAAAGTTTTATTTCTTCTCCATTTGCAACGAACACTATCCCTGTATCTTCCGGGGCAGGTTTTACCCTTATTGAACAAGTTTCACCTGTCATAATTCCTGTGCCAAAAAGTTCAAATTCCTGAGCAACTGTATGTTGATTGCCAAAAAATAGTTCCTCGGTCTTCGTCATCTTTGTATTTATAAAAGCTTGTTTTGATGAACTTTTCAATTTTAATTTTGGTTTCTTCGTAAAATTGATTTTTCTGGAAATCTTTTATTTGAGGTTTGAGGTTCATAAAATAAAGTAGAGTGCCGAGGTGGCGGAATTGGAAGACGCGCAGGACTCAGGATCCTGTGGGGTTCACCCCCGTGCGGGTTCAAGTCCCGCCCTCGGCACCAAAAACATGAAAAAAATCTCCTCTCCTCTCTTTCTTCTCTTTTTTGCTGTTGTTTTATATAATTGCTCCCAAAAAGAGCCACCAAATGATCCCGCATTACTTTATAAACTTGCTATGGAAAAAGCAGAGGGCGGAATTTTCACAGCAGATTATGAGACCGCAGAAAGATATTTTCAGAAAATCATAGAGCTCTTTCCAACCTCTCAATATGTTCCCGATGCAAACTTTGGTATAGCCTATGTCAGAATGAAAAGGGGAGATTGTGCAGAAGCAGCTGTTTTGTTTGAATCTTTCTATCAGAGATATAGCTCGCACAAAAAAGCTCCTGACGCACTATACTATTCCATCTTATGCTATATGAAATTTGTTGATACACCGGATAGAGATATTGAGTATGCAAAAAAGGTAAGAGAAATTTCTTCTATCTTCATCCAAAGATATCAAGACCATGAAAAATTCAAAGAAGTGATGAAAGCAAGAGAAAAAGTTTTGAATCTCATAGCAGAGCATCATCTATCTGTTGCAGAGTTCTACATAAGAAGAAAACTATATGAACCCGCTTTGAGAAGACTTGAAATTATTCTTGAAAAAGATAAAGATTTATCAAAAACAGCGGTTGCAAAAAAAGCAGAGAAGATTTATGCAGAAGTAAAAAATAAGAAAGGTGAAAAATGAATTTTTTTCTTTGTCAGAAAATTGATTCAACAATTGCGATAGCCGATGCCAATTTCATGTGTGCTTGTGTAAAAATAACATCCTCATACATGCTAAAAACTTCTTCTGAAATTTCTTTTCCCTTGTGAGCAGGTAGGCAGTGCATAACAATCTTTGCATCAGAAATTTTTGACTTATCAACTCTATAAACTTCCATCTTTTTCTCTTTTTCCTCAGAATACTCTTGCCCCATAGAAAACCACACATCTGTGTATATTACATCTGCTTTTTGGACTGCTTTTTGAGGGTCGTACTCCACTGAATATCCTGAACCGAAATCTGGTTCGTATCCCGGAGGACAGCTGAAAACAAGCTGGAAATTTCCAAGAACTAAAAGAGCTTCTATCCACGACCTTGCTACATTGTTTTTTGCGTCTCCGAGAAAAACTATTTTTCTTCCCTCATATGTTCCGAGTAAAAATTTTATTGTTGCAAGGTCAGAAATTATCTGAGTTGGATGACTCAAATCACTTAAAGCATTAATTATTGGTATCTGCGAGTTTTCTGCAAAAATTTCTAATGTTTTATGGCTATTTACTCTGCATATTGCAAAATCAACATATCCTTCAACGACTTTTATAAAGTCTCTCAAATCTTCTCCTCTTGATATCTGGGTATCTTGCGGTGATGAATATATAACTTTTCCGCCGAGTTTATAAATTGCAGTTTCAAACGAAATTCTCGTTCTTGTAGAAGGTTTCTCAAAATATATTAACCCGACTTTATTTTTTAGTTTTTCACTATCTATATTTAGGTCGTTTTCTCTTTTCCGTGTTTTTTTTGTTCCTTTTTTTGTGTTGCTATATTGAGTTTTGATTGATTTAAATATTTCAACTGCTCTCTCTATTATTTCTGCAAGTTCTTTTTTTGATAAATCCTCTAATGTAAGTAACCTCTTTATCATATCAAAAGCATGAAATGAAAAGTAATTAGTGAGCAATTTTCAGAAAATCTTGCAAAAAAACAAAAAACTTGTAGATAAAATGATTAATAGTAAATTGAGGGTTTACAATTTATCAAGTGGAAGTTGAAACAACAAAAATGAAAAACTTTGCAATGATGCTTGCACAATCCTTAAAACTGCCAGTTTCAAACCTCTTATAACTCCTCTCTGTTCTCTCTCTTTCAGTCCCTCTTACCTTCCCCATTTATAGAGGAAAGTTTTCCTTATATCAACTTGTATTGGGATAGGTTTCAAATTTATTTCACTTATGGTTTCTGAATATTTTGATAAAATCGTCCCAGTTCTTTGCTTCTATTATTTTCCTTTTTATTTTTTTGAGGTAATTTACATCATCAACTTTTTCCAAGAGAGTTTTTACCTCTTTTACCTTTGACTTGCCAAACTTGATTTGAACATCTAATAAAATTGCTTCCTTTAAACCCTCCTGTTTCCCTTGTTTTATACCTTTTATAATTCCCTTCTGCTCCCCCTCTTTTAATCCCTCCTTTAATCCCTCCTCTTTTCCCCACTTATAAAGGAAAGTTTTTCTTATATCAACCTGTATTGGCATGGGTTTAACCTTTATTTCAATATCAAATAAACCTGCTAAAAAACTTATGCTATCTATATATTTTATGATTTTTTCTTCATTTTTCAGAATTTCTACAATTCTTTTTTTGACCTTTCTTATTATCTTGGGTTTATCTTTGAATTTCCCAGCTAAAATCCCTACGATTACCTCACCAGGTTTTTTGCTCCTTATAAAAACATCAGGATCTATTTTCTTCATATCCAAAACCTCGTATTTTAAATTTAGTTTCGGGGTTTTGTACTCTGATGGTGGAGGATTTCCTTTGCCAACAAACAAAACAATCTGTGTAGGTTCCTTTTTATATTTTTCTGTTATTGCATAGTAATAACGGAACATCCTGTGTGGTAAAGTTTTATCTTGTTGAGCCTGTATTTCAACTTGGATTATCTTACCGTCAGCTTCAACTAAAATATCAGGACGAAAAGTTTTTACCAAACTTATCTCTGCCAATATAACTCTTACTTTTTTACCTATTTTTTTACCAATGGCTAAATAATAAATTTTCCCTATTGCTTCTGAGAAAATTTCTTTCAAAATTGGGTCAAACCTTTTTAATTCTTTCCTATATTTGTTTCCTTTTCTTCTCTGCCATTGTTTTCTTATTTTCTTCTTTTTAAGCACTTGATTTATTTATTTAGATTTTAAAATTTCCTGCATTTCAAAAATAGGGATGGAAATAGAAAATAGAATCTGATTGAGTTAAAATTTGGCTTTAATTTTACTTTGAATTTTGAAGAGATTTTATGAAATAATCGCTTTTAAAGTTGTATGTAAACATTTTTTACTTGAAGCATATCTTCTAAACCTTCCTTTCCGCCTTCTCTTCCTATGCCAGACATTTTATATCCACCCCATGGAGCATTGTGCGGAATTATACCAAAAGTGTTTATCCATACCGTTCCTGCTCTTATTTTCTTTGCAACTCTTATTGCTCGTGATATATCTTTTGTGAATATTGCGCTTGCAAGTCCATATTTTGTTGAGTTCGCAAGCTGAATAACTTCATCTTCACTCTCAAATGGGAAAATAGATACAACCGGACCGAAAATTTCCTCTTGAACAACTTCTGAATTATGAGGTAAATCTACAAAAACAGTTGGAGAAAAGAAATATCCCTTTTTTTGATTTAATCTTGTGCCTCCAACGAGTATTTTCCCACCATCTTTTTTCCCTTTTTCAACAAATCTTTCAACTCTTTCAAGCTGTTTTTTGCTAATAAGTGGTCCTGATATTACGGCGGGGTCAAAAGGGTCTCCAACAGATATTCCTTTTGCCATATCTACATACTTTTTTACGAACTCATCATATATTGATTTTTGAACGAATATGCGAGATGAAGCTGCGCACATCTGTCCAGCTAACGAAAACATTCCAACATTAGATAAAAATACTGCTGAATCAATGTTTGCATCCTCAAAAATTATGTTTGGTGATTTACCACCGAGTTCAAGGATATATTTTTTAATTCCACCTTCTTTTATTATTTTTTCTCCTATTTCTGTTCCACCGGTGAATGATACTAACCAAACATCTTTATGTGAAATCAAAGCTCTTCCTGTTTCTGGTCCCCCGAAAATCACATTTACAACTCCTGGGGGAAAGACTTCTTTTGCTACTTTTGCAAATATGAAAGCAGGTAAGGGTGAATTTTCTGATGGTTTTATAACCACTGTATTTCCTGCTGCGAGGGCAGGAGCAACCTTAAAACCTAAGAACATTCCTGGAACATTCCAAGATGTTATTATTGCTGCAACTCCGAAAGGTTCTTTTAGTGTGAAATCAAAAAAGTTCTGACCTATTCCTACGACATCAGATGAGATTTTGTCGCACCACTCTGCGTAGTATTCAAATCCTCTTCTCAAAGCTCCAAAAGATATTCTTGAGGATATAGAGCGAGGCAACCCAGAATCAAGCATTTCTGCTATCTGATACTCTTTTATATCTTTTATTTTTTCAGCAAATTGCTTCAAATATTTTGACCTTTCTCTGGGTGGAAGTTCTGACCAAGTTTCAAACGCTTTTTTTGCACTTTCAACAGCATCACCAACTTCTTTCTCTCCCGCTACACATACTTCCGCTATACCTTCTTCTATTGTTGGGTCTTCTGTGATAAAAGTTTTTTCAGTGAAAACAAATTCTCCATTTATGAGGAGAGGTATTTTTTGTCCTCCTGTTATTTGTTTTGCTTTTTCAATATGGTTTTTTACTATATCTTCCATTTTTTGTTTTACCTCCTTTTTGTTTTCTCTTGAAGTTTTTCATTTTTCCCTTTTTCATTCAGCTCTGATGTGAGTTCTTCAAGCTTTTCAAGTAAAGTTTTTTTGTGAAGTATTTTTATAAGTTCAGATGTTTTTTCTATGGCAATTTTTGCCATGTCAATTATTTTTTCTGTAGGGAGCTTTCCTATAACTTTTGAATTGAATTCAGTAAATTCTATTTCTACAAGTTTTTTACATATATCAACATAGTTTTTCAGAAACTTTATAGAAAATCCGTGAGATTCATCAAGTCCTGCTTTCCTCATATCAGATATGATTGACAAAATTTCTTCTCTGAACAAATCTTTTTCATCTTCTTTTTTTATCAGACCTATTTTTTTTAGTTCTTCTATGACCTCTTGTGGTAAATCTATTTTTGAATAGGTTTTTTCTTTCCCGTCTTTTGTTGTAATGAGGATTTCTTGGTCTATCTTCATCAACATTTCTTTTATTTCATTATCAGGTCTTTTGAGTATCTTTTTTATCTCTTTGAGAGGTAAGAACCTTTTCTGCAACTGCTTTATTATTTTTACTCTTTCTACTGTTTCAGGTGGATAGTAAGCCATCTGCTTTGATACCCGAACTGGTTTTGGCAAAAGCCCTTGCGATATGTAAAAGTGAATTGTAGATTTTTCTACTCCTGCAAGTTCGGCTACTTTCCTTATAGGCATATAACCTTTTGCTTTAAGCTCCTCTTTCTTACTTAATTTGTTCTTATTATTTGTCTTCTCATCTTTTTTCCCTTCACCCATTATTTGTCTTCTTTGCATTTTTTCTATTAATTTTTTTATTTTTGAATTTTATCAGGGATTTTTCAAATTTTCAGTAAAAAGTAAGTATAAAGTGAAAATTAATACTTTTTTTGTTTTTCACAAATTTTTTTGTTCAATACTATTTTTTTTATTTATATGGAGACAGTGATTGAACTTCTTGAAGATAAAGCAAAGAGGTATCCAGAAAATTTTGTTGAGGTTTTCGGAGTAGAAAAAATGACTTTTGAAGAATGGGGTAGAAAATCCTCTCAGCTCGCTCACGCTCTTTTGGACCTTGGCGTAAAAAAAGGAGATAAAGTTGCAATAATGTTCTCAAACAAAGACGCAGCATTTTTTAAAATATCGTATTTCGCTATAACAAAAGTAGGAGCTTTGCCTGTTCCTGTAAATGTAAGGCTCCCAAAAGAAGGAGTTAAATTCATTCTTGAAAATTCGGAAGCAAAAGGAATAATTTTCGGAAGCGAGTTTGGAGAACTTGTAGAAGATCTAAAAAAAGAGGTAAATTTGGGATTTACTCTTGAAAGAAAAGAAGCAGAAAAAATCCTTGAAAAATTTCCTGCACAGCTTCCCCAGGTTGAAGTCAGAGGGGAAGACTATCTTGATATAATATATACTTCTGGCACAACTGGTTTCCCAAAGGGAGTTTTATCAACTCACAAGTCTCTCTTTGTCAGAGATGATTCAGTTTATGAGTCTTTATATGCTGGTAAAACTTTTTTGCATGCTGTTCCTCTTTTTACCTTTGCGGGTTGCCATGCTATGATGATGATACCATTAAGATATGCTCTGAATGTAGTTATATTGCCAAAGTTTGATGCGAAAGCTTTTTTAGAAGTTATGAAAAGAGAAGATGTTGTTATGGTTTATGCTGTTCCGTTTCATCTTCTTGCGGTTATGAGGGAAAAAGAATTTGAAAACGCAAAGATTGATCATATAAAAGTGATTATGTTTGGAACTGCCCCTATGCCTCCTTGGGCTGTAAAAGCCCTTGCAGAAAGACTCCCAAATACTTGGATTATGAACCTTTATGGTGCAACAGAAGCAGGAATGGCTGGATGTTTCCTCCCACCCGGTATGGCTCTCCAAAAACCAGATTCAGTGGGAATTCCTTTACCTCCAACCGAAGTAAAAATATGTGATGATGATGGAAACGAGGTTCCGCGAGGTCAGAAAGGAGAGATATGGATGAGAATTCCGGGGGTAAAACCTCGGCAGTATTTCAAAGATGAAGAATCCACAAAAAAAGTGTGGACTGAGGATGGTTGGGTAAGAACAGGAGATATAGGATATATGGATGAAGAAGGTTATTTATATGTTGTAGATAGGAAAAAAGATATAATAATAAGAGGCGGCTTCAATATATCTTCCGCAAAAGTTGAAGGAGTCATATCATCTCATCCGAAAGTTATTGAATGTGCTGTTGTTGGTGTTCCTCATCCACTCTTGGGGGAAGATGTTTTTGCTTTTGTAGTTGCGAAAGAGAAAATAACGGAGGAAGAAATCAAAGAATTTCTGAAAGGCAAACTTGCAGATAACGAGATTCCGAGATATTACGAATTTGTAGATGAATTACCAAAAAATGCAACCGGTAAAGTTTTAAAATATGAACTCAGGGAAAAAGCTAAAAAAATATATGAAGAAAGAAGAAGAAGAGAAGGAAAGGAAGTATGATTTATTAGTGTTTGAAGAAATTAAAAAAATTTAAAAGGAGGTGAAATAAAAGGTGGTTGACTTTACTTTATCTCAGGAAGACAAGGAGTTAATAAGGAACATAAGGTTTCTTGGAGAAAAATTCATGAGACCTTTGGGAATAGAGTATGATCTGAAGGGCGAGCCGGTTCCACCAGATCATCCGTTTTTTAAAATGCTTGCTCAAATAGGATTTCAAGAAAGGGTTGCAGGGATGGGTAGAGAAATAGAAGGAGACGGAACAGAAAAAGAAAAAGAAAAAAAGGAGAGAACTTCCGCAAGGCGGGCAGTTATAATAGGAGAAGAAACATCTTACTGGGATAGAGGAGTTGCCGTTGCTTTACCTGGACCAGGACTTGCGGGTCCCCCTCTTGCGCTCATTGGTACTCCTGAACAAAAACAAAAATATCTCTCTATATTCAAAGATAGAGAAAATCCTCACTGGGGAGCCTTTGCGATGACAGAACCTGGTGCAGGTTCTGATGTTGCAAGAATAACTACAAGGTGTGTCAAAAAGGGAGATAGGTGGATTTTGAATGGGCATAAAGCTTTCTGCTCTAACGCAGATAGAGCTGATTTTGTTATTGTTTGGGCTACCTTGGACCCAAAACTCGGAAGAGCTGGGCACAGAGCTTTTATCGTAGAAAAGGGGACGCCGGGATTTATAGTATCAAAAATAGAAGATAAGATGGGACTTAAAGCTTACGCTTCCTGCTCTCTTATCTTTGAAGATTGTGAGGTTCCGGAAGAAAATCTTTTAGGCGGAGAAAAAGCATATGAGGGGAAGGAGGGGTTCAAAACTGCTATGAGGTCATTTAATGCTACAAGACCAACTATTGCTGCTATGGCAATAGGAATAGCCCGTGCTGCATACGATTACACGGTAAAATTCGTAAAAGAAAACTACAACTTATCAAGACCTATACCAAGATATGCAAAAATAAAGGAAGCGATAGCTCGCGTGAGAAGAATGATAGAGATCGGAAGACTCCTGTGTTGGAAAGCAGCTTGGATGGCAGATGTTGGTATAGCAAATATTGTTGAAGCTTCACAGGCGAAAGCTTTCTGTCCAGCTGTTGCTCAGGAAGCAGTTTCACTATGCCTTGATGTTCTCGGTGATGCAGGAGTTCAAAACGATAAATTTGTTGAAAAACTTTATAGAGATGTAAAAGCTCTTGATATAGTTGAAGGAACAGGACAAATTCAAAGAATAGTTATAGCCAGAAGGCTTTTTGATCTGCCAAGTGAAGAATAAGGAGTTTTTGATCGGATAATCTGTCTCATAAATCATCTAAATTTGCAACTATAAAGCTCAGGAAAATACTATAAAAATCAAAAAAATGCCAAAAAAATGAGTTTTTTAAAACATCCCACAAAAATTGTATCTTTTTATGATATGAAAAGAAGAGGAAAACTTAACATTCCAAAAACACCCGAAAGAGAACTCGTAAAGGAGTTTTACAGATTATCTAAAATCAACTGGGGAGTAGACGATGGATTTTATCCTCTTGGCTCATGCACCATGAAGTATAATCCACGCATAAACGAAAAGATAGCAAGTATGGATCAATTCAAATTCCTGCACCCTGCTTTTCCAGAGCTTGCTCAGGGAGCCCTTGAAATAATGTATGAACTTGAAAATATGCTATGCAAAATTACCGGAATGGACGCGTTCTGCTTGCATCCCGCAGCAGGAGCTCACGGGGAACTTCTTGCTATCAAAATATCCAAAAAATATTTCTTTGAGGAAAAAAAAGAATGCGAAAGAAAATATGTCCTTATTCCAGATTCAGCTCACGGAACAAATCCAGCATCAGCAGCAATGTGCAACTTCTATGTAAGAGAAGTAAAAAGCGATTCAAGAGGGAATATAGACATCCAGGACCTCAAAAAGAAGTTAGGAAAAGATGTTGCAGTTCTTATGATGACCTATCCGAACACTCTCGGACTTGCTGATGAAAACATTGAGGAGATTGTAAATTTGGTTCATCAAAACGGATCACTACTTTATTTAGATGGAGCAAACCTTAATGCAATAGCAGGAATTGTAAGACCCGGAGATATAGGTTTTGATTTTGTACATCTTAATCTTCATAAAACATTTTCAACTCCGCACGGAGGAGGAGGTCCGGGGGCAGGACCGCTCGGAGTCAAAAAGCATCTTGAAAAATTCCTGCCCTACCCTAGAATAAAAAAAGAAGATGAAAATGGTAACTCAAAATACATACTTGATTACTCAAATAAAGAAAGCTCGGTAGGTAAAATAGAATCTTTCTTCGGCAATTTCCCAGTACTTCTGAGAGCTTGGGCATACATAAAAATGTTAGGAGATGATGGAATAAAAAAGAACTCTCAAATTGCAGTCCTTAACGCAAACTATCTTATGAAAAAGCTTTCAGAAAAATATCATTTGCCATATCCGCGCAAATGCAAACACGAATTTGTTCTGAGCGAAAAAGGATTAGGAGTAAGAACTGAAGATTTAGCAAAAGCTTTGCAGGACGAAGGATTTCATCCACCAACAATTTATTTTCCGCTTATAGTCAAAGGAGCTATCATGATAGAGCCAACCGAAACTGAAACGAAAAAAACTCTTGATGAATTCGCAAATGCTATGCTCAAACTTTTTGACCTTTCGCACACTAACCCAGAATACTTTGAAAAAGCTCCGCAAAAGCAAGCGGTAAAAAGAGTTGATATGGTAAAAGCTAACACGAAATTAATCCCTTCTGAAAGATGGAAAAAAGACGAATAAAAAGATGAAGCAAAAAATGAAGAATGAATAAAGAAGGAAAAGAAAGAAGTAGAAAAAGATAAATCACATAAGAAAAACTATGAAGGTGGAAAGATTACTTATTGATACTGAAACACCTATATCTATTTTTCTCAAACTCAAAGCAAGTGGATTTAAACCTTTATACCTACTTGAAAGCGCAGAAGAACCGGAAAAATGGGGAAGATACTCATTTTTGGGCTTCGGAGAACCAAAAGCTAAAATAAAATACTTTATAGATGAAAAAGAAATAGATGAAAGAGATAAAGAAGCAGAAAAAGAAAAAGAAAAAGAAAACAAAAAAAATAGTAAAAAAAAGTTTCTTGACATTTTAAATGAAGAGCTTAAAAAAATAAAAGGCAAGTATTCGGAGTTTTTGCAAGAATTCAAGAAAGAAAGCGGAATTCAAAGAGTCCCTTTTGGTCTTGTAGGATTTATAGGATATGACCTATTTTCAGAATTTGACAAAGTAAATACAATAAAAGGTAAAGCTTCTCTTGGAATCCCGGATTCAGTTCTGGTTTTCACTCCAAATATAATAATTTTTGACAATCTCAAAAGAGATATAATTTTGCTATCAGAAGATGTAAGTATGGATGAAATAAAAAAAGTTCTAAAAAAATCAATAGATCCTTCAACAAAAAAATTCAAAGTGAAAAAAATTCACGACAAAGTCAAAAAAGAAGAGTTTGAAGATATGGTAAAAAAAGGAATCCAAAGAATATACATGGGAGATGTTATTCAAGTCGTCCTTTCAAGACAAAAAGAAATAGAAGTAAAAGGAAAAATAGATGAGTTCTCCCTTTACAGAATTTTGAGAATAAAAAATCCTTCTCCTTACATGTATTTTGCTGATTTTGATGATATAAAAATAGTTGGAACCTCTCCTGAGATACTTGTGAGGGTTGAAAATGGTGTAGCTACAACGCTTCCAATAGCAGGAACAAGAAAAAGAGGGGAAACAGAAGAAGAAGATAGAAAACTTGAAGAGGAGCTTCTTGCAGATGAAAAAGAGTTAGCAGAACATGTTATGCTTGTTGACCTTGCAAGAAATGACATAGGAAAAGTTTCATATCCCGGAACAGTAAGAGTAAAAAAATTTGCTTACATAAAAAAGTTATCAAGAGTTATGCATATAGTATCGGAGGTTGAGGGTAAAATAAAAGAAACACATCTTGAAGTTTTGAGGTCTTGTTTTCCAGCAGGAACGGTTGTCGGGGCTCCAAAAATTGAGGCAGCAAAAATAATTTCAGAACTTGAAAAAGAAAGGAGAGGTCCATATGCAGGCGCAATAGGTTATTTTTCCGCAGATGACAATATGGATACAGCAATCTTAATAAGAACGGCTTTCATATACGAAAACAAAATAAAAATTCAGGCGGGAGCCGGAATTGTCTTTTATTCAGTTCCAGAAAGAGAATATTTTGAAACAGAGCACAAACTAAAAGCCCTTGAAGAATCTATAAATGCACTTGCAGAATGAAAAGAAGAAAAACAATAAAAAAAGACAAAATAAATAAAAAAATTTATCAGAACTTGATACGAAAATGAAAAAATTCCTGAAAAAAATCTTCAAAGAAAAACAAATTTTAGAATACAAAAGAAATATACCATAAAAAATATGGGAGGTGAAGGTAAAATGAAGACAAAAAAAATTGCATTAGGAGGGATAGCAGCTCTCTCATTTGTTATTCTTTCGGCGCATGAAGTAAAAGCAGAGGATATGTTGCAGATTGCAAATCAAAAAGGGTGTTTAGCTTGTCATCAGATAGATAAACAGGTTGTAGGTCCAGCATGGATTGAAGTTTCAAAAAAATATACAGAAAAAGACATTCCTCAGCTTGTAAATTCAGTCCTCAACGGCTCAATGGGAAAATGGGGGCAAGTTCCTATGCCTGCAAATAAAGGTTTGGTCACAGAAGAAGAAGCCAAAAAACTTGTAACATGGATAATATCTTTGAAGAATCAACAACCATCAGCAGGAACAAAGCAACCAGAAACTAAAAAAGAAGAAAAACCAAAGGGAACAAAAAAGTAAAGTTTTATTCTTATCTTCTTTCTCCGACTATTTTCACTCTCTGTCCATTATTCTATGGTGCGTGATGTACTATCCAATAAGCTCTATTTTGTGAGGTGAAATTAGATGAGGCAGGAGATGCGGATGTAGTAGAGATGATTGTTGAAACATCTTGTGAAATTGCATATGTAGTTATATCGAGACCGAGCGAATCTTGTGACCTCATAGATGAACCAGAATTGAATTTTATATAGCCATCAGGAGTAATCTTCATAACAAAAATATCAGTTCCACCTCCTGAGGTTGTTGTGTATCCTGCTACTACAAAATTTCCGTCATCAGAAAGACATATTGAGCTTGCAAGGTCAGCATTAGAACCTGGTAGTCCAAATACTTTTTGCCATTTTAAATTCCCATCCTTATCTAATCTCAAAATCCATATATCATATGTACTAGAGCCTGATACAAGACTATTAGCTGTTCCGGCGATTATAATATCACCATTTTCTGCAACTACTGCCGAACGAGCTTCATCATCATTTGGTCCTCCAAAAGCTTTTTGCCATATAATTTCTCCATTATCTTTTCTTATTTTCAGTATCCAAATATCTCTTCCTCCTGAACCTATATATCTTTGAGCTAAATCGACGACTACGAAAGCTCCGTCTGGTGTTTCTTTTATATCCCAAGCAAATTCGTCTCCTGGAGAAAGAGGAGGATAATAATACTTTTTACTCATTTTAATATTCCCGTTCTCATCTGTTATCATTACCCAGAAGTCAAAATTAGTGGAAGATGAAAAAGTTCTTCCTGCAAAAACATAGCTTATAGAACCGCTATACGATGATGTTATGACTCTTTGGAACCTATCATCATTAGAGGTTCCGTATCTTTTCTGCCACACAACAGAACCATCAGAAGAGTTTATTTTTAGTATCCAAGCGTCTTCTTTATTTCCTGGTGCACCGAAAGATTGTGTATAACCCGTAACAATAATGTATTCTGTTCCGCCTTCTTGAGATATTGTCAAAGATCTGAATTGATCGGTAAGCGATCCCCCATAAGTGAGGGACCAGGCAAAGTTTCCATTTGAATCAAGCTTTACGATAAATCCGTCGCTTTGATTTGGAGTCCCGGGGGTAAAAGGATATGTAACAGAGGAACCTGCTACTATGAAACTTCCATCAGAACTTTCCTTCACTTCGTAGGCTACATCAGTAAAGGGTCCACCGAACACTTTTTGCCATTGGATATTTCCATCCGGGTCAAGTTTCAAAACCCAAACATCAGTATTTGTACCGGAAATTGTCATATATCCTGCAACTATGAATCCTCCATCTTTTGTCCTTTGAATTGAGTATGCTTCATCATTTCCTGTTGAACCATAAGCTTTTGCCCAAAGCTTTGGAACAAATAAATCTATATTTTTCTCTCTTACTATCCCCCCAGATGAAGCTTTGATTTTCATAGCATAGTATCCGGAAAATACGGAAGAATCTACATTCAAACTTACTACCTGTGTCATCTGCTGATTTATACTGATAGAGTATGGGCTCACAGATATTCCGTAAATTGTTCCGCCTGTGTTCCTATCAACAACATAGAGATTAACAAGTCCTGAAAAACCATTCTGGGGCGTTATTGTAAGGCTAAAAGTTTTTATTTGTCCAGCTGCTACTACCAAACTCACAGGATTTGGATCCGATATTTCAAAAGAAGGAGAAGGAGGAGCTGGGGTTCCCTCAGTGATGTTGAGAGAGAAAATTTTTTCTCTGAAAATACTACCTGATGAGGCTCTGAATTTGAGGGAATAATTTCCTGTAATAGCATTAGGAGAAGCTTTCACATAGATTTGTTGGGTCATCATACCTCCATAAACTCTGACACTTTGAGGGTTTAAAGTAAGCCATGTGACAACACTTGTACCGGAGAGAACATCAAAGAAAATATCTCCATAGAAACCATTTTGAGTTGTGATTTGCACCAAAAAGTATCCTTCATCTCCTTTACCGATTGTTAAACTTGGTGGGTTCAAATCAGATATATCAAAGGAGGGAAGGGGTGCTGTCCCATCTCCCGGTGGTTCTTCTGCTGGTGGTGGAGGAATTATTTTGACATCTAAATCCTCATCGTCAAATATTCTACCTGAGACTGCTCTTATTTTGAGTTTGTATTCTCCTTCTGGAATTTCTGGTTTAGCATACAGAGTTATTGTTTGAGTTACTGGTTCAAGAATATGTAGAGAGTATGGGAATAAGTTTATTCCTTCAATTAAGCTGTTTGAGTTTCTTTCTAATATTTCAAGGAAGATTTGTCCTTTGAAATCATTTTTAGGTACGATTGAGACGCTTAAATTAGTTTTTCCGCCTCGTGGCAAAGTTATAGAGCGTGGAGCGAGTTTGGATATTTCAAAATATTGAGGTATCTGAGGTACGACGATTGGACCGATCTGCCCGCTTACAACAACCTGAAATTTAGTATCCGATATTATATCCCCTGATACTCCTCTTAACTTCAAATTATATGTACCTTCTTTTGCTGTGTAATTTACATTTAACACAATAGTTTGTGTTACTGGTTCAAGTAAATATATTTCATTTGGTAAGAGAGAGAAATCAAGCATTTGGCTGTTTGTATTTACATCCTTTAATTCAAGTAGAACTTTGCCTTTGAAACCATCTTGCGGAATTATTTGCACTGAAAAAGAAGCACTTCCACCTACGGGAACTATGAGTAAGTTTGGATTTGGTTCTCCTAAGCTAAAAGACGGTTGGGATAGAACCTCAATATCTATATCTTTTTCCCTGAAACCTGAATCTCCACTGCTTACTCTTATTTTTAACTCATATTTTTTCGGTTCAACAGAATCCGCTATACTTACTGTAAATGGTTGATAAGAGAGTTCGCTAATATTTGCAGCAGTTGGGAACAAATCAATCCCAGCTACATTTTTATTTGCTTCTCTATCAAGGAGTTCAAAGAAAACAACACCTGAAAACCCACTTTTTGGTATTATTGTGAGAACAAAAGTTCCAGTTCCTCCCCTTTGTATTTTCAATAATTTGGGCTGTGGTTCCGAAATATCAAATGGTGGAGGGGCAGATTTGCACGAATTTAGAAAAATACTAATTAAAAATATGAAGAAGAAGTTTAGAAAAATTAACTTTCTTTGCATAATATAATTTTATTTAAACTTTTTTTTATATTTTTCATATTTATCATTTTTTTTTATTTTTTTAATTAAGAAATATAAATTGCTCATACTAACAAACTATTACCAAAATTCTTCTGTTTCCGTCTTTTAAATTATAGTTAGTCTAACAACTTTCCATGCAGGCAAATCTTTTTTGTATATCAGCAGTGAAATGGCCGAATCCCTCAGTTTTTCGTCCAAACATATAGAGAAGATTAACTATAAGAGGAATTATCTGCAAATTATAGTCCTATTGTTAAAAATCAAAGATTTCATACCTTATCTTTTTGTTCAACCAGCTGCTACCTTCTTTCTCCAACTATTTTCACTTTCTGCCCATCGTAGATTCTATCTGAAACTGGTGATATAACTTGAGTTATGCCTTCTGGAATTTTTACGAGAGCAAAATCTGAAAGGTTCTCAATAACAGAAACTTTTACTTTACGAGCGGTTCCGTTATCAGCAGAAAAAACAAACTCTCCTTCTTGTGAAATATAAATAGCCTCATAAGGCAGAAGATATAAACCGTCTGATTGGGATTTATCAGATTGAGAGATTTTCAAATATGCAACCCCCAAAAGGTTTGCGGGAACGCTTTCAGATAAATCTATAACTACATCAAATCCAGTTCCAGCCGATGAAGGTTTTATACTTGAAACTCTACCCTTTACCACTTTTTTTAAAGAAGGAAATTCAACATCCAAAATATCCCCTATTTTTAATTTTGTTATATCTTTCTCTGCAATTTTACCCAGAAAGAAAGTTTTTGAACTTTGTATCACAAATATAGGAGATTGAGGTCCAACAAAAGAGCCTACATCTGCTCTTTTTTCAACTACTATTCCATCGTAAGGAGCAACTATGTTAGTTTCGTTAAGGTCAATTTCCGCTTTTTCTAAATTTTTCTTTGCAGTCTCATAAGCTGCAAGTAAGCTTTGATAGTTTGATTTTGCATTATCGTATTCTGCTTGCGCTATTGATTTTGTTTTTATAAGGTTTTCAGCTCTTTCATAGTTTATCTTTGCAAGTTCAAGTTGAGCCTTTATCCTTTCAAGTTCGGCTCTCGCTCTCTCCAAATTGTTCTTATAATCTGTATCATCAATTTTTGCAAGAACCTGACCCTTTTTTACTCTGAAACCAATATCAACAAAAAGCTTCACAATCCTCCCTGAAACTTTTGAAGATATGACAGATTGCTGTTCAGGTTGTGTAGAACCTACAAAAGATATTGAAGGAGAGGAAGAATTTTTTTCTTTGGTCAAAGTTATAACAAAAACCCCAACCTCATCCTTCTTCCCCTGAAATGTTGGAACTTTCTCATTTTCTTTATTTTTCCCAACTTTTCCGCATGAGAAAAAAACAGAAAGCAAAAAAACAACAGCGAAACTTTTTTTAATTTTTCCCATAAAAATGAATTTTAAACTTCAATTACCACTCAAAATATTTCACAAAAAGAAATCCCCCAAGTTTCAGACTAAAATTTTGCTATGAACCTACCGCAGATTTCTGTTTCAAGACCTGCAGGTATAACTGTAATTTATGTTTCTTTGATTGTCGTGGCTCTTTTTGCTTCAAGAATAATTCCAGTTGATATATTACCACCAGTAGAACCACCTTTTGTTTCCGTAGCTATAACATATCAGAGCGCCTCACCAGAACAGATAGAACAAATGATAGTAAAGCAAGTAGAGGAAGCGGTGAAAGTAGTTGAAGGTGTTGAGGAAATATCATCAATTTGTGAGCAAGGGGTAGCAGTTGTTCAAGTGAAATTCAGAGTCGGAGAAAACCTTGATTACGCTGTCCAAAGAATAAATGAACGTCTTGAATTCATAAAGAGAACCATACAAGATACAAACATTCAATTTTCAGTTTTGAGATTTACTTCATCAGCTTTTCCTGTTCTGTTTCTGGGAGTTTCAGGAAAAAGAGATAGAGCCTCTTTATACAAAGTTCTTGATGAGATAATATCGCCCTATATATCAAGCCTTCCTGGCGTAGGAGGTGTTCTTATTTTAGCAGATGCACAAAGGAATGTAAATATATGGGTAGATCCCCAGAAAATGAGAAAATATGATATAGGTATCGCAGAGGTAAAGAACGCAATAGCACAATATAATGGAGATTTCTCTGCTGGGAAAATAACGCTCGGAAGAACATCAATATACGCAACTTTGAAAAGCAAACCAAAAACAAAATCAGATATTGAAAACATAGTAGTCGGGGTAAAAGGAGGGGTACCTGTAAAGTTAAAAGACATAGCAGAAGTGGAGGTTTCGTCAAGATATGTTGATTCTTCTCGTTCATACTTTTTTGAAGGAGGAAATCAAGAAACAGTTATTTTGTATCTTGTGAGAAAAAGACCTGGGGCAAACATAGTTGAAGTAAGTAATAATGTAAAAGCAGCTCTTGAAAAAATATCCGAAAAAGTTCCAGCTGATATAAAAATTAGAGTTCTACTTGATTTTGCAGATTCAATAAGAAGCACAATAGAAGAACTTAGAACAACCTTATATTATGCGGTTTTAGCAGTTATTATTGTTGTATTTATATTTTTGAGGAGCATAAGAGAAAGTCTAATTCTTGCAACATCTATTCCGACATCTCTTTTATTTTCTATTCTATTCCTATATTTTCTTGGCAAAAGTCTGAATTTGATCACGCTTTCCGCAATTATAATTTCATCTGGTATAGTTATTGATAACTCAATAGTTGTTCTTGAAAGTATAAGGAGAAGATTGGAGGAAGGATTACCTTTTCGGGAGGCGATCGTAAAAGGGGCTAATTATGTTTTCACTGCTTTGCTTGGTTCAACAATAACAAACTTTATCGTCTATGCGCCGATAGTTTTCTTGAAGGGATTAGCTTTCTTCATATTTATTGATTTTGTTATAGTTATAGCTACATCATCAATTATTTCGTTATTTGTTGCTATCTCGCTTATCCCAGCGTTATCTTCAAGACTTTTGAAGAAAAAAGAAGAATCAAAAAGCGTTGAACCCACATCAAGATGGCTTGAAGAAAAATATAAAAAAGCACTTGGATTTGTGGTAAAACATCCGGTAATATCAACAACACTTCTTATTTTGATATCAATAGTACCATTTTCTTTATCACGAAAGATTAAAAAAGAATTCATACCAGTTCAGGAAGCACAAGATATGAGAATTTTCATCTATCTTCCGAAGACCGCAAGCTGGAAATGGGCAGAAGAAGTTGCTTTTAAAGTTAAAGATGAGATAATGAAGAAAATGGCTCAAAATACAGAATATATCTTTTTAAGGTATGGAGAATCAGCTTTCGGTAGGGCTTTCGGAAGAGCTCAAAGATTCACAGAAGCAGATAACCTTATTCTTATGGGACTGAGATTCAAAAACCTAAAATATAACGAAGCTTACAAGATAGTATCAAATATACTTTCAGAGGAACCGAATATAGAAGAGTTCAGAATAATACCAGCAAACCCTATAAACCTTTTCATATTTGGGCAATCAAGAGGAATTGAAATGAGAGTTTATTCAGATGTTGCGGAAGAAGATTATGTTAAATTCATAGAAAGATTATTAGCTCTGCGAGATTTTTTAAGGAAACAAGATTTTGTAAGGTCAGCAGATATTGAAGTTGAAAAACCTGTTCCTGAACTCCAACTTTTACTCACAGATTCAGGAAAATACAAAGGATTTACGCCAGCATATCTTGGAGATTATCTATCAACTATCATAACGGGAACTCAAGTAGGAACTGTAACTTTCGGTGGAGAAGACTTCAAAATTTTTCTGAGATCAAAAGAAGGGAAAGAGGTAAAAATAGAAGAGTTTTTAAATACTCCTGTAAAAACTCCAATTCCAATTCAACAAGATGGCTATATGTACCTTTCAGATGTGGTAAAATATAAATTTGGGCTCTCTCCATCAGAAATTTACAGAATAAATGGATTTAGAGTAGGGATTATATCAATAGATACTACCGAGGCATCTGTGACAGCAGCTGAAAAGATAAAAAAACTTGTCAAAGAAAACTTTCCAGAATTTGATATAGAATTCGGAGGAGCAGTTCAGGAAGCATCCAAAACCTTTTTAAACCTTTTAATGCTGATGGCTCTTGCTATTTTCCTTGTTTGGGCATCTATGGTTGTTGTACTTGAATCCTTTTCAGCTCCATTCATTATACTTTTAACAATACCACCAGCAATATCGGGGACATTTTTAGCTATGTTCCTAACAAACACATCTTTATCTTTGATCTCTTTTCTTTCCATATTCCTACTTGAAGGAATAGTAGTAAATAATGGAATAGTTCTACTTGATGTTATAATAAAAAAAGAAAGAGAAGAAGGTTTAAGCTGGAAAGACGCCGTAATTTTAGGTGCATCTGAGAGGTTAAGACCAATTCTTATGACATCTTTGACAACAATAATAGGAGTCGTCCCATCAATTTTCTCCACAAGCCAAAGTTTGGTTGGAGGAAAAGAATTTGCAATACCAACAGCAGGAGGACTCATATTATCAACAACTCTGACATTATTCCTTATGCCAGCAATTTATTCGCTAATAAAAACTATATCAGCCAAACTGAAAGGAGCTTGATTGAAAAAACGAAAAAAGATTGATTGAAAAACAAGAAAGTCCGGTAGATAGAACTTTAAAACTCTGCTACTAAGCTTTCCTTCATTATTTCTTTTATATCTATGACGACTATGGGTTTGTTATCTCTTCTCAAAACTCCTCTTGCATATTTTGAACCTGAAAATTTCACAGATGTTATAGGTTCAAGTTCATCTACATAATATACAGAGACCTCGCTGACATCATCAACAAAAACTCCGAACTGAAAACCTTCTTCATCCTCCACAACCAAAATTTTGCTCTTTTTGCTTTTTTCAGGGTCAAGATCTTCCATTCCGAAAAACCTTCTTAAAGAAATTACAGGAAAAATCCTACCTCTCAAATTCATTATTCCAAGCACATGATAATGAACATTCGGAACAGGAGTTATTTTTCCAGCTCTGACTACTTCCCTTATATTCTCAACATCAACTCCGTAGAACTCCTCCCCTAACTTGAAGTTAAGAATATAAGAAGCTTTTCTGACAACCTCTTCTTTCTTTTTCTTATCTTCCCTCTTCCTTTCAGCAGGTTGCTGGACCTGTGGAGATGGCTGATATTGCGGTTGTTGTGTCTGCTGCGGGACCGGATACTGAAAAGCAGGAGGTTGAAAAGTTGGAGGGAACGGGATTTGCGGAACAACTTGCGGAGTTACAACTGGAACCTGCTGAGGAATAAAGATTTGTTGCTGAACACCTGAAACTTCTTGACCTTGCTGTTGTGGAATCTGAGGTTCTTGTCCCGAAGGTTTTCCCCATATACTCTCACCTAAAATTTCCTCTCCTATATCCTCAAAAGGATCTTTTCCGAAAATACCCATTTAATAAAAATTATAATACTTTTTATTTTATTTATATTTCGGATTATTTTTTTTCATTTTCATTTTTTTATTTTTTTTAGTATTTCCCCCAAACTTTATTTTTTCTTCTTTGATTTTTCTCTAACTAAAATTATCTTTTATGCGCGGTTCAATTAAGCGGGTGGTTATAGAAGGAATTTTATATGGTATCTTATTCTCTTTTGTGTTATTTGGAATAATCTGGCTTGCGAAAGACAAAGATATAAATTTTGTCTCACACGAAACCCATCTTAAAGTAATAAACCTGATCTCTGAAAAGCTTGGAAAAATGGGAGAAATTTCAAGGAGATCGGTGGCTCAATATGAAAACTTATCGTTTACTTTGGTTAGTATTGGAAAGTCGGAGGAACCTCATATTCATCAAAAAAGTGACATTATTGTCATACTTCTTGAAGGAGAAGGAGAAATAAATATAGAAGGTGAGAAAAAATATGTTGAGAGAGGAGACATAATTTTTATCCCAAAAAATAAGGTGCATTTTTTTGTAAATAAAGGTGTAGATCCAGCGTTAGCTCTTGTAATATCTTTCCCACCTTTGCAAAAAGATGATTATATACCAGTAAAATAGTTTGGTGTGTTATTTGAAAAAGTGTTAAGGCTGAACAGAAAAAATATTCTTTTGATCTCAACATCTCTTTTGGTTGGACTTATGTATTTTCTTTCACAGCCAAGATATAATATTTACGTTTTTGCTTTCCTCTTTTATTTGCCAGCTCATATATTTTGGAGAGTTCATAAATCTATATCTCCTTTCTTTTGGGGAGGATTTTTCTCTTTTTCTATCACAATTCACTGGATAACCCATGCAATAACTTATTATGGAGGGTTCCCCTATATTTTCGCAATATTGCCTTTGACTTTACTTTCTTTAACTTTGGCTGGGTTTTTTCTGCTTTTTGCCTACATAAGAGAAAAAACTGAAAAACTCGGATTACCTTTCTCTTTTTCTGATCCAGTAATATGGGTTGCGATGGAATTTATAAAATCTTGGTTCCTTACAGGTTTCCCGTGGGCTCTTGTTGGATACTCACTTTGGAAAAAAACAACCTTTATTCAAATTGCTGATATCGGAGGAGTATATGCTGTCTCTTTCTTCGTTATAACAATTCAAGGATTTTTATGCGATATAATTGATGTTATTTTGCTGAAAGAAAAAGAAGAAAAAAAGAAAATTTTAAAAAGGCTTATTTTCAGTTCCTCTTTTGCTCTTTTTGTTTTTGCTTTCGCATTAATTTATGGTGTGAAACGAAAAGATGAAATAAAAAAATATGTTGATGGAGTAAAAGAAGAAATTCCAGCTGTAATAGTTCAGCCGTCAATACCGCAGGATGTAAAATGGACTCCTGATTTCAAAATCTATTCCCTTGAACAGAATATAAATTTATCTTTTTCGGCAATTGATTTCCCTTATAGTGAAGTTATTTTGGTCTGGCCCGAGACTGCTTTTACTTTTTTCTTTGAGCGTGAGACTGAACTCCAAAGTAAAGTTTTAGAACTTTCAAAAAAAGGTTTTTTTATTGTGGCAGGTGGAATAGGAATTTCAGAGCAGATTAAAAATGGAAGAATAAATTTGACATACCATAACAGAGCTTATCTTGTTGAGCCTGACGGAAAATATTCTAGTTATGATAAAACTCATCTTGTGATATTTGGTGAATATATACCTCTGAGATCATTTTTGGAAAAAATACCTTTTATAAAGAATCTGATTGATAGGGTAGAGAAGGTTGCAGGAGATTTTGAACCGGGAAAAGAGGTGAGGGCTGTTGGAGAGAAAATAAGATTAGGTATCCCTATTTGCTTTGAATCAATTTTCCCATCAATAGTCCGCAAAATGGTTCAAGACGGAGCAAAAATAATAGCCGTTATAACTAATGATGGCTGGTTTGGTTATTCTTCGGGACCTTATCAACATTTTTCTGTTTCTGCCTTGCGCGCTGTGGAAACGAGAAGATTTGTTCTGCGCAGTGCTAATACAGGAATTTCTGGTGCTTTTTCTCCTACTGGTGATTTAATTTTTCAAACAAAGCTTTTGGAGAAAACTTCTTTTTTGGTCAAAGTAAAACCTCTTGATATAAAAACATTTTATGTAAAATATGGAGATGTTTTCTCAATAGCTTGCCTTATTATAACTTCCTTTTTTGTTATAACACATTTTTATCTTTCAAAGAGGAAAAGTAGATAAAGTAAGGAGGAGTGTACGAAGATAAGACTGTGAAGATAAAATAAAATAAAATGAGAAAGTAAGACAAATAATATTATGAAAGTAACGATCTTAGCATCCATGCAGTTTTTTCGTGTTTTACCATAAGTTCAGTCAAAAAATCAGCTGTTCCTAAATCCTTGAATTTATCTCCGACATTCACAATATCTTCTCTGATGTTTCTTATTATTGTTTCATAATCTGAAAGTAAGTTCTCAATCATTTTTTTGGGTTCTGGGAATTCTCCTGGGTGTTCCTTTATTCTTGTTATTTTTAAGAATTCTGTTAATGTTGCTGTGGTCTTACCACCAAGAGCCCTAATTCTTTCTGCTATTTCGTCAATATATTCGTTTAGCTCTTCATAAAGAGATTCAAAAAATTTGTGAAGATCATTAAACTGCGGACCAACAACATTCCAGTGATAGTTTCTGACTTTTGTGTAAAGAACATATTCATCAGCAAGTAGAACTGTCAGAATTTTTATTACTTCCTCTCTGTTCTTATCGTCTATACCTATGTTTGGTTTCATAATAGATTTTACCTCCTTTCTCCTTTGAAATTAGGTTGTTTTACATTATTTATTTTGTTTCCAGCTTATTTTCAATTTACTTGATTACTTGATAAATTTTTTGTTTTATTCTTTTGTTGTTATTACGAAGACAGCGCGTCTGTTTAATCTCCATTTTGATTCATCGTTGCACTGTGGAGGAGGGCAGGGGGCTTCTGGAAATTCCTCTCCAAATGAAACTGTTTGTATTCTATCTTCTGGTATGCCGAGCATTATAAGATATCTTTTTACAGCGTTGGCTCTTTTCCATCCCAGTTCTAAATTATATTCGTTTGTTCCTCTTTCATCACAGTGACCTTCTATCAAAATTGCTGCTTCTGGGTTTTCATCTAATATAGGCTTTATAATGTTGAAATTCTCTTTTATAGCTTCCTTAGCATCTTCTCTGAGAGCATATGAATCAAAGTCAAAATATACTTTTTTCAGACCTTTCAATAAATAACCTCTTCCCAGAGTAGAAAGTCCTGCAATGTCTTCTTCTTTTACTCCTTTTAGACGTGGCAGATTTGGTCTGCGGAATTCTGGTTCTTCCTCCACAATTTCAACTTTTTCTTCTTGTTTTTCTGGCATCGGTCTTCGCGATAATTCCTCCCATTTTTTGATTGCGGCTTCTGCGAACTCTTTTGAGACTATTGCTTTTACTCTTGCGTCATCGTACTTTTTAGCTTGAACAAGTGTTAGAGCATCATTATAGTATTTTTCAGCTATTTTGTATTCTTCAACCTGATCTGCGCCTATTTTTTTTGCTCTTTCTAATGCCTCTTTGGCTGCATCTAATTCTGCCTGCGGAATTTTCTTTGCACAACTGAAAAAAACCGAGATGCCAACCCCCAAAATAAAAGGAATCAAAAATAATTTCACAATTTTCATACTTTGCTATATTTTACAAAAATGGAAGGTAGAATTCAGATTTTCTGTTTTCTTTTTCTGCGCTTTTACTCTGATCTTTATGTTGATTGAATTGTTTTCTGCTGCTTAATCTTTACCTTATGAACCCTACAATTTCATCTTTTTTTGTATCTAAAATTTTTCTTCTGAATGATCCGAATTTATCTGTTATGTAGAGGTCGTAGTCCCCGTCTGCGTTTGAGGAGAATATGATGAAATTCCCATCAGGAGTCCATGTTGGATTTTCCGATGAACCAAAATCTATAATTTTCTTTTCTTGACCGGTTTCAAAGTTGTAAATGTATATGTTGAATTTATTCCCTTCAAGTTTTGTGAAGACCATATCTTTCCCGTCCGGAGATATATCAGGAGATGAGTTGTATCTGCCTGAAAGAGGTATTTTCCTTTCTTCACCTGTTCCAATATCTTTTATGAATATTTGGGGTAACCCTTCTCTTCCTGAAACAAAGATGATTTTTTTACCATCTGGTGTTGTTTTCCCGAGCACATCAGAGTTTCCTGATGATATTTTTTGGAATTTTTTGAGGTTTAGGTTAAGAACATATAAATTAGAACCTCCTTCTCCGCTATTCCATGGAACTATTAGTATGCTTTCATTTACAAATGTTGGAAATAGAAAATTTCCTGTTTTTAGGGTTGTTGAGTAAATTTTTCTGGAAGCAGCATCAAGAATATATAAAGAATAATTTTTTCCATCGTAGTGTGTGAAAGCTATTTTTGAGCCATCGTCTGATACCGAAAAAGAAGGTATAAATGACTTTGCTGAAACTAATTTTTCAATTTTGCCTGAAATAAAATTTACAGAGAAAATTTCTTTTTTACCTTCTAAGTTTGAAAGGAAGTAAAGAGTTCTTCCAAATATATCTGTTTTTACTCCTGCTATTTTTGATATAAGATGGTTTGAGAGTTCATTTGCTACTTTTTCTTTGTCTTTGCCGCGAGCTTTCAGAATCAAAAAGGGAGACTTTTCCTCATTCATAGTTGCCTGTAAAATGAATTCATCATCGGAAGAAGTTCTTATTGATATTTTTACATCGGGTTTATCTGACAGTTCTACATAACCTATTATTGATAAGTTTTTCTTTATTATCTCTTCAATTTTTTTATCTTCGCTTTCAACAGAAATTTTCACCGGTTTATAATCCGGAGATGTTATATCTATTATTATTTTCCCTGTTTCTGCAGAAATGATAAAAAGCGCTGCTCCAAGCCACATCATCATAGCAATAATTTTAAGATTTAAATTTGTTTTTTTCTTAAATTTGGAAGATTTTTGATTAAGAGATCGGAACTTTTTTGAAAATTGTAAAGCAGCCTGTGTATGTAAGTAGTGTTGGAAATTTAGTCGTGGTTATTTCTCCGTTTCCGAAGAATCCAGAGATTGGGAACTTTGCTTTCTTTTTGATTATAGATATATCAAAATTTTTCTTTTTAAATAATCTTTTCCCTCTTGCTACGCAGTTGAAAAACAAACCAAAATCTCCATCCTGTGGTATAGATAAGAACTCCGTTTTAGAACTTTCTTCCGCAAACTCTTTTGACATTACTCCGAACTTTATAACTTTACCTTTTTCTATTTCTCCACCTATATATATTGCTCCGTCTTTTGAGTCTAAAATGGGATAGAACCTTATAAGTTCGTTCTCTTCATCCACTAAAACTCCGACAAACCAAGGTAAAGATACATAATCAGGGTTTTCCATCGTACCCTCAACTAATATTTCATCTAAAACTTCCACTGCGCTCTCACCGTTTATCTCTTCAATTATATTTTTGTAAGACGATGTGACTATGAGAGGTTCTCCTATTGGTTTACAGCTTTTCGCTATTCTTGTTGTGATTTCAACTCCTTCAATGAAAATTCCAGATAGTACATAGCTTCCTATTGAACCATTTTCAAATGAAAAAATTGGTGTTCCGGGGGGAGAGCTCGCAACTCCGCCTACAACTTTGATTTTCTCCGTTGTCTCTCTTATACCATCTAACACCTCTTGTATGTTGTAAAATGGTGTCGCGAATAGAATTAAAGTTGATGGTATTTCTGTATCAAACCTTTCTCCTATTTTTCTACCTATTTCCCTTTCGTATTTCCATGGTACGGAAACAGAAAACGTTTCACAATAGAGGTATCTTTTATCTATCAAGAGTAAAGAGATTCCCGATTTTTCTCCTTCAAATTCTTCTTCTTGTGTTATTACTCCTTCGGCAGAGATTCCAACATTATCTATTCCATCAAAATAGCTTAAAATTTTCTGAATATCATATTTTGGATTGAGGAAAATTATGCAGGCGATATCTTTCTTTTGCGGCGAATCTAATTTTTCAAGAGCCATATATAGGGCTTCTTTACAAGCCTTTTCCTCTTCGGTAGCTTGGGAGAATCCGGTTGAGGAGAGCAATATAGGAAAGTGGGTAGGGCGGGACTTGAACCCGCACGGGGGTTTTTACGCCCCCAGTGGATTTTAAGTCCACTGCGTCTACCATTCCGCCACCTACCCTTATTGATATTATTTTAATCTCATATTGCAAAATTTCCTTTTTTTCTTTTTTGTTTTTGATTTTTTTCCTCGCTTCTTTTTGCTATGTCTTGAAAAAGCTTTTAGCTAATTATTACTTTATTTCCACCTTGTTTTTTAGCTTCATAAAGGTTTTTATCTGCTATTTTTATTGATTTACCTAAATTTTTAACTTTTTTTGTTGCTCCTATACTTGCTGTCAGTTTTATTTTTTCTTTCTTCACTATTATTTTTGTTTTTCCTATCTCATCAATTATTCTGTGTAGAGTAGGTACGAAATTTTTATCATCAAAGAACAAGATAAGGAACTCATCTCCGCCGTATCTTATGATTTCAGCTTTGGTATTTTGTGATACTACTTTTGAAATTATTTTGCTTACTTTCCCTATTACTTTATCTCCTATAAGGTGTCCGTATCTATCGTTGATTTGTTTCAGGTTGTCTAAATCTATAATTGCTAACCCTTTTATATTTAGACTATTGATTTTTTTTCTATTTATTAAAAGTTGTAAGCAATTCCTTGTTTTGAAGTGAGTTATTGGATCTACTTTCAGTTTTTCCACTTCGTTCCTGTGACCTTGTATTATACATTTTATAAGAAAATTTTTTATTTCATCCGATAAGGCTTTGTACAAACTTTCAGCTTCTTCTGGGGCTTTTGAAGATATTGCTTCTTGAATCATTCTTGCAATTTCATAAATTCTTTTTGTTGAACCAAACTCAAAAGATTTTTCTTTTCTTGTTATTTCTTTTTCTCCTTCGTGTATATTGCTTTGTAATTTTTCTGATTTATTATTTATTTTTGCTTGCTCTTTTTCCTTTCCTTTTATTTCCCCAAATAATTTTTCAAGAAGATTGTGTATATCGTATATTTCAATTCTTGAATTTTTGGGAATGAATTTAAAGAATTCTTGTTTTTCTATTAGCTCAAAAATTTTTAGATCTCTTTTAATCAGTTCTTCTATTTTGTTTTTCCGGTTTTTATAATTTTCTCTTGGTTGGTTCTTTTGTAGATTTTTTATCTTATCGTAGATTGAATTAAACTCACTGACTATTTCGTTTATATAATCCTTCAATATTATTTTGTATTTGTTTATTTGTTTAGAAAGTTCTTCTTTTGTTTCGTTAAGAGAACTTTTTAATGTTTCAAGATTTAATGGCATATTCGTTTTTATTTTTCAAATTATATATAAAAGTATATGAATCATAGCTTTTGTTTTTAGTTTTTCAAAATGCTTGTACGGTAAAGATAAAAGATTTGTTTCCCGATAGCCTTAAATATCTGCTCTGATGATATTTTTATATAAAACTACGGAGCTAACTTGAATAAGTAAAAAACTTTTTCCAAAAACAAAAAAAACATCACAGAGATAATTTTTTTAGTATGATGAGAACAGAAATAACCGAAAGACCTCAATTACTGAGGAGCATAAATCCGGCAACAGGAGAGCTCATAGGAGAGTTTGAGAATTCATCAGAAGAAAAAGTGATTGAGGCTGTAAAAAGAGCCCGTCAAGCCCAGAAGGACTGGGGAAATCTCAAAATAAAAGAGAGGGCTGAATGGATACTAAAGCTCAAAGAAAAAATAAGAAAAAACATAGAGGATATATCAGATGAAATAGCAAAAGAGAAGGGGGTTTCAAGATTTGAAGCGCTGATTTCAGATGTATTCCCCATTTTAGACCTTGCGGACTTTTACGCAAAAAACACCGAAAAAATTCTCAAAAAAGAAAAAATAAACATAGGGATATGGGGATTTTTGGGGAGAGAAAGCTACATAGAATATTTTCCTTATGGAGTAATAGGAATAATTTCGCCTTGGAACTTTCCATTTTCAATACCTATGGGACAAATAATAATAGCTCTTATGGCTGGAAACACCTGCGTTCTCAAACCTTCTGAATTCACTCCAAAAACAGGAGTTATCATAAAGGAACTTTTCAAGGAAACAGGTTTCCCAGATGGAGTTGTTGAAGTTGTAACAGGAGATGGTCTAACAGGAGCATATCTTGTAAAAGCAGGGGTAGATAAAATCTTCTTTACCGGTTCAACTTACACAGGAAAACTTATAATGAAGTCAGCAGCGGAAAATCTTATTCCTTGTGTTATGGAGCTTGGTGGGAAAGACCCTATGATTGTATTTGATGATGTTGATATTGATATTACAGCTAATGCAGCAGTTTTTGGAGCATTCTTCAATACAGGTCAGGTCTGTGCTTCGGTAGAAAGATTATATGTTCACAAAAATATATACGAGGAATTCACTCAAGCCGTAATAGAGAAAACTAAAAAGTTAAGAGTTGGACCGTCTCAGTTGCCATATGATAAAGATATTGGAGCTGTTATTTCAGAAAAGCAACTTATGAAAATAAAAGAACATATTGATGATGCAAGAAAAAGAGGAGCAAAAATCATAGGAGGAGAAATAAAAGATCTTTTTGTTTATCCCACAATATTTTTAGATGTTGATCATTCATTCAAAATCGTAAAAGAAGAAACTTTCGGTCCTGTTTTACCAATAATTCCTTTTGAGACAGAAGAAGAGGCTATAAATTTGGCAAATGATTCAGAATATGGTTTAACCGCATCAATATGGACCAAAGATATTAAAAGAGCAGAAAGGGTTGCACAAAAGCTCCAATATGCAACAGTTATGATAAACGATAACCTTATCACGCACGCTATACCGCAAACTCCTTGGGGAGGAGTGAAAAAATCAGGGATAGGTAGAACTCACGGAAAAGAAGGATTATTAGAGATGGTTCAGATAAGACATGTTCATAAAAATAAATTTGGGCAAAAAATTCCATCACCTTGGTGGTATCCTTTCACAAAAGAAAAATATGAGTTTGCTCTATCTCTCACAAACCTTCTTCATTCACGAGATATAAAAGAAAAAATCAAGGGACTTTTTGGTGTTCTGAAAAACATAAATAAAGTTTCAAAGCAGAAACTTTGAAAGCAAAAATAAATAAAAGCTGCGAAAAACTTAATCTTTGTATGAAATAGCAATCTTAATTTGTGAAAAGTATAAAGATAGAAAAGTTTGAAATAAAAATAGGGAAGAAAAAAGAAAGAAGAGAAATTTTTACAAGTAAAAAAGAGAATGAAAAAAATAACAAAGTATCGGGTATGAATGAGGTGATAAAAAGTAATATTCCAAGATGGGATGGAAGAAAAAAAGGGCATTATGAAGTTTGGTATGTGACGGGAAATTCTGGGGATTATGGTTTTTGGATAAGGTACACCCTGAATGTTGCGGAAGAAGGACATAATAGTTGGAGCGGTGTTTGGTGCGCAATATTTAAAAAAGGAGAAAAACCACTTGGGATATGCAGAAAATTTCCTCTTTCAGATTTTCATTTTGAAAACAAAAATTTCCTTATAAAAATAGGAGATACGAACGAGCTTGGGGAAAGAAAATTGAAAGGCAAAATAAATGTGAAAAATATTTCAGCGGAATGGGAAATAGAATTTGAACCAACGGGATATGTCTACAAACACTTACCAGAAGCAGCTTACTATCTACCACTTGAAACGGAGGTCCTTTCTCCTAATCCTGATCTCAAACTCAAAGGATACATAAAAATAAAAGATTTAGAGAGTCAATCACAAATACATGATATAAAAGTTGATGGTAGAGGTTATCAGGCTCATGTATGGGGTAAAAAACATGCGCTCAGATGGGTATGGGGACATTGCAACTCAATAGTGGACGAGAATGGGAACTTGTTAGAAGACTCATTTTTTGAAGGAATAACTGTTATTGCAAAAAGAGGTCCAATTCATCTTCCACCAATTACCCTTTTCTCATTAAGATACAAAGGTGAAAACTTTGAATTCAACAATTTCAGAGACATTCTTTTCAATTCAGCAAAATGGGAATATGGAGACAATATAACATGGGAGATCAGGTCAAGAAAAATGAATTTTTCTCTTAAAATGAAAGGTGATAAGAATAATTTCATTATGGCTACATATGACGATCCAGACGGAGAAAAAGCTTTTTGTCACAATAGCGAAATTGAATCTGCTGAAATAGAATTTGAGATGAAAGGAAAAAAATTTAAGCTTTTCTGTCCCGGAACATTTCATACAGAGTTCGGAGCAAGAGCTCCTCTTGAATATTCTCCTCAAAAATTTTTATATGAGTGATTATTATGATGGCGAAATCAAAATTAATCGGAAATTAATTTAATATTTTCTCCAAATTTTACTTTTTCAAATCCCTCTTCAATTTCAATATCACAATCTGTTATTTTTTCCTTTTCTGCAAACACGAAAATAGGTTTTTTATGGAGTGCATCACAAAACTTTGAAGACGGGAAACCATTGATTATGAATTTTCCTTCATTTGAGATTACAACTGCATCAGCTCCCATAATTCCAACATCAGCTATATTTCCGATCTCATCTTCCCTAACGAACAAAATTTCGTTTTTCCCCGCCAACCTTTCTGCATATTTATCGTAGTATAAAGCTAAAATTTTTTTGTCGGAAAAATTATCTAAAATTTCTTTCAAAATAGATGAGTAGCTAACAACTGCTATTTTTTTATAGCGTCGTATAATATCAATCCCTTGATTTACAATCTTCTTTCTCTTTTCCCTTATTTCTTCTATAAGTTGGTAAATAAAATCTTGAATTTGTGATTTTATGTTTTCAGTCTCACGAAAGTTTGCCAAAAACTTTTCTATTTTTTCCGCGTAATTTCTCATTATAACCATTGATGGGCGCACACGTTTAAGCTCTGATGTCAAAACAAATATATCGGATGGAGAAATTTTGTCCTGATCGGAAATGAATTTTTCAATTTTTCTTAAAGCTAAAATCAGAAGAGAAGAAGCTCCTTCCTCTTTATTTTCTTTTATGTCATGAAAAAATTCCATCTTGCTTGAATTAAATTCTCATCTTGAATTAAATTTTGTCAAATATCTCTTGCTATGAGATCTTCGTATGTTTGTCTTTTTCTTGCGAGGAATACATTTTTGCCTTTTATTACAATCTCTGCGGGCAAAGGTCTTCCGTTGTAGTTCATAGTCATAGTAGATGTATAGGCTCCCGCATAGAGGATACATAGGAGATCGCCTTCTGAAAGGTCAGGCAAAACTATATCTTGAACTATATAATCTGAATTTTCACATATTGGGCCAACAACACTAACCTGTTCTTCATTATGAGCATTATTCATTTCAAGAGGTATAACTTTATGGTAAGCTTTGTAAAGAGGAATCCTTAATATTTCTGTCATACCTGCATCAACAATAAAAAACTTCTTCCCGCCGGAATATTTTTTCCTTATTATTTTGGTTATCAGTATCCCAGCTGGAGCGGAAATTGCTCGTCCAAGTTCAAAGATTATTTTATATCCTTCGCGGGCGATGGGTTCAAAGCAAGCAGTATATTCGGAAAAGGTGGGATCAACTAAATTTTCATAGTCAAGCCCCAATCCGCCTCCAACATCAACATAATTTATTTTTATGCCGTGCTTTTTGAGTTTTGAGAGGAAATCAAGAGCAAGTTCCGAAGCATTTCTGAAAATTTCCATATCTTTTATTTGTGATCCGAGATGAAAGTGAATACCAGAAACCGGTAGCCCTGCTTTTGAAGCATCTTCGTATAAAGAAAACGCTAAATTCTCGTCAATTCCAAACTTTGAATCTTTTTTTCCAACTCCAAGATATGGGTGAAGTTTTTCAAGTTGAACTTCAAATTTTACCCTGAAAGACACACCAAAATTTATTTTCTGCTCTGATGAGAGTTTTTTTATGAAATTATACTCTGATTCACTCTCTATATTAACAAGTAAAACTTTCTTTTCATTTGCATATAAGATTTCTTTATTTGTTTTTCCAACCCCCGAGAAAACGATTTTGTCTCCGGGAAAACCTGATTTTTCTGCGATAAAAAGTTCTCCGGCAGATACAACATCTGCTCCAAAACCTTCTCTGGCGGCTTCCCGAAGTAAAGCCAAAACAGAATTTGATTTCAAAGAGAAACACAAAAGGTGATCATAATTTGCACTCTTTGAAATTGCTCTCATTCTCCCTATGAATTCATCAAGAGAATAAACAAAAACAGGAGTATCAAATTCTTCTGCAACCTTTTTCAAATTGACTTCTCCCCACCAGAGAACTCCATCCTTGTAATCAAGGCTTGTGATCATGTTTTTTTATTTTTTCCTTTTTCTTCCGAATTTAATAATCTTACTTGCCTTGTCACAATCATCTTAAATTATAATTTCTCCACAAAATTCAAAGATTTTGCAAAAATTCCACTTTAAGCACAAATCAATTATCACTATTATTTCAACTCACATGTTTATAACTACATGTTTCAAACTCGTTGTAAATAAGGAGGAGAAAAATCAAATTCTCAAACTTATGAGGAATTTCTCTTCTGCTGTGAGATTTTCATACAAAAGACTTCTTGAAGGTTTTACTCCATCACAAGCTTACAGTACAGCAAGAGAAAAATTCCCAGAACTTAACTCTCATTATGTAAGTTGTGCAGTTGAGAAAGCAAGAGAAATTTTTCAAAGCTGTAAGGCAAGAGGTCAAAATCCAAAAAAGCTCATTTTCGGTGGTAGAGCTTTGTTTGAGAAACTTAAGAAAAAACATCTTCAAGGAAAATCAAGAAGAGAGCTTAAAAGAAAATGGAAAGAAAAAAGGCAGGGTACTCTAATAAGCATAGGTGCAAAACACAAAACTCACAAAGGTAATCTTAATCTCAGATTTATCCCTGCTGAAAAAGGTAAAAACAATCTTTGTTTAAGAATAGCTTTGAAAAACAGGAAATTCATATTAGCAAGGGTAAAAAGAGATTTGAGTGGGAAATCAGATAAATGGGCTTTGTTTTTGGCGAAAATCTTATCAGGAGAGCGATTCCCTTACACCGTTGAGCTAAAATTAAAAGATGGACAAATATACGGATTTGTCAGGTTTTCTCTTGATATTCCTCTTCAAACAATTACAAAAGCAAAAGGTGTGATAGGGATAGATGTGAATGCAAGCCCCTTTCATCTTGCTCTTGCGGAGGTTTCATCTGATGGAAATTTACAAAGCTACAAATCAATTTATCTTTCTCATCTTTTGAAATACAAAAGCAGAAACAGAAAAGAGTATGAGGAGTGGTTGATAGCTCATGAGGTTATA